>CANIZL010000095.1 GCA_947471985.1 Verrucomicrobiota bacterium
ACGGGAGGCGCGGCCTACCGGGCCGTGCTGAACCCGTAGGGTTGGTTGTTGGTTGTTGGTTGTTGGAATCGCGTCGCCGGTGATCCATCACGGGGAGGCTTCCAGCAATTCAGTCTCCCGCTTCATTGTTTAATCCCCCAACCCAATCCTCTTGGCACCCCGAACCTGGATCCCGAACCTGGATCCCGAACCTGGATCCGTGCGGCGGCGTCGACTTGGGGACCTAGCCGGGTTGGTAATCCGACTCGACGGCGGGGAGGGGGTGGCGCACCGTGCTGGGGCGTGAGCGCTGTGCTTTTTCTACTCTCCGCACCTTCGGGGGCGGGCAAGACGACCGTGAGCCAAGGTTTGCTCGACAACGAGGCCGGCTTGCGCCGGGTCGTGACGTGCACCACCCGGCCTCCCCGGGCCGGCGAGCGGGATGGCGTTGATTACCACTTCCTGCAACCGGTGGACTTCGCCCGGCGGGTCGAGGCCGGCCAGTTCCTGGAACATGCGGACGTGTATGGAAATCGCTACGGCACCTTGAAGTCCTCCGTGCTGGATCTGCTGCGGGCCGGCCACGATGTGTTGCTGGCCATCGACGTCCAAGGCGCGGCCTCGGTGCGTCGCCTGGCCGCACGGGATCCGGAACTGCAACAGGCGCTGGTCACCGTTTTTCTCACACCGGCCACGCGGTCCGAATTGGAAGCCCGATTGCGCGGTCGGGCGCAGGATACGCCGGAGGTCATCGCCCGACGACTGGCCACGGCCGAGGCGGAATTGGCGGAGGCTCCGCGCTACGAATACCTGGTGGTCAGTCGTTCACGCGCGGAAGACCTGGCCGCCATGCGGGCCATCCTCTCCGCCGAACGTTTTCGGCAGTCCCGAGTGGATTTTCATTGGGATGCCGCTGTCGCTGGCCCGGCCACCAACCCCTGAGCTGAATGAAGGGGAACATCGTACTGGGCGTCACCGGGAGTATTGCGGCCCATCGCGCCATTGATCTGGCGAGTCGGTTGACCAAATCGGGCTTCCGGGTGAACGCGGTTTTGACGGCCGATGCCCAGCGATTTGTGCTGCCGTTGCCGTTCAAGACGCTGACCCGGCAGCCCGTGGTGACGGACTTGTACGATGAGGAAGAGGGCTGGCGACCTGCCCACATCCGGCTGGCGGATGAGGCGCAGATGCTGCTGATCGCTCCGGCGACGGCCAATTGTCTGGCGAAGCTCGCGCATGGGATGGCCGATGATGCCCTCACCTGCATCGCCCTGGCCCTGAATCCGGCGGCCAAGTTGCTCATCGCCCCGGCCATGAATGGCAAGATGTGGCTGCACCCGGCCACCCGGGCCAACGTTGCTACCTTGAGGGCCCGTGGCGCCGAGTTCATCGGCCCCGAAGAGGGGATGTTGAGCTGTGGTTACGAGGGCTTGGGACGACTCTGGCCGGTGGATCTGCTGGCCGAACGGGTGGAAGCGCTGCTGACCTGACGGTCGGCACGGAACTTGCAATGTCTGCCGTGGTGAATCTGGAAAAAGCCCGGCAGGCGTGGGCGGGTTTTTTGGTGGCGTGGCAGCGATGGACGCGGCCGACTCCGGTCGACGGGGAGCTGTTCCGGCGTCGCGTCCGCTTCGTGGAGCGCGGATTGGGGCTGTGGGTCAAGGCCGCCCTCCTGCTCATCTCCGGCTACTTCCTGTTCGTCTCGGATTCGTTCTACAAGGTGATGCAGCCCCGGGAGGATCTGCTGAACGTCGTGCGCAGTTTCATTGTGCTGTACGGCGTGCTCGGGTTGGGGGCGGCCTTTGTGATTCTGGGTATGCGCAGCGTCTCCCTGCGGGTTCTGGAACGGGTGGTCTACACCCAGGTGTTGTTGGACGGGATCGTCATGTCGGCGTTGTGCCTGGTAACTCTCGGGTTTGACAGTTCCCTTTTTTGGCTCTTCCCCGCATTGATGGTCCGGGCGGCACTGGTGGTGCCGCATGTGGATGTTCAGGCCACGATCAATGTCATCGTGGTTGGGGCGTACGTCACGGCCGGCCTGATCGAGCGGGGAATCGGGCTGGAGGAACGGAACCAGATCGACAGCGTGAACATCACCCGGGTGAGCACGCGACTGATTGAGACGCCGGACGCCGCCGGCGAATCTGCCGAGGCCGTCCTGCTCCGGGTCCTGTTGTTGCTCGCGGTGGCGGCGTGCTGTGCAGGCGTCCGGGTGATGCTGGATCGTCGTCGCCTGGAGGAAATCGAAGCCCGGGAATTTGGCGTCAAGGAGGAGCAGTTGCGCGCCGCGGGGCGCTTGGCGGCGGAAATCGCCCACCAACTGAAGAACCCGCTCGGCATCATCAACAACGTCGCCTACACGCTGCAGCGCAGTCACAAGACGGATGCCCGGATCGTGGAACAGACGGGGATCATCCGGGAAGAGGTCATGCGTTCGGATCGTATTCTCACCGAACTGATGGGGTATGCCCAGCTGGCCGAAGGACGGGTGGAGCGGGTGCAACTCACCGAGGTGCTGGACCATTGTGTGGCGGAAGTCTGGCCCCCCGGGGTGGAATTCGCGGTCCGGGTGCATCGGGATTACGGACCGGCGATCCCGCCGCTGCTGGGACATCGCGGACATTACGCCGAGATCTGCGCCAACCTCCTCACCAACGCCACCGAAGCCATGAACGGCCAGGGCGAGGTGTTTCTTTCGGTGCATGCCGGGGATGATTACTCGGTGGTGCTCCGGGTGCGGGACACCGGACCGGGTATTCCAGCGGAACTGCACCAGCGAATTTTTGAATCCTATTTCACGACCAAGGACCGGGGAACCGGTCTGGGCCTGGGCATCGTGAAACACAACTGTGAACTGTATGGTGGGTCGGTGCACGTCGAGAACGGTCCCGGAAGCGGGGCCTGTTTTGTCGTGACGTTGCCCGCCCGAACCGCGATGCGTCTGCGCTTATGAAACTTCCCCCCCTGCTCGTCGTCGACGACGAGAAAAACATGCGGCTGTCGTTGGAGACGGTGTTATCCGGCGAAGGCTATGAGGTGCGGCTGGCGGATTCCGCGGAGGCGGCGTTGAAACTGCTGGCGGCCGAGGAGGTGTTCATGGTGCTGACGGATGGGCGTCTGGGCGGCATGAGCGGTTACGAGCTGTTGCGGGAGATGGCCCGGCGCAAACCCGGTCTGCCGGTCCTGATGATGACGGCCTACGCGACCCCCAAGCTGGCGGTGGAAGCGATCAAGGCGGGGGCGATTGAGTATCTGGGTAAACCCTTCGAGCCCGATGAACTCCTCCACGCGGTGGCCCGGTGCGCCGAACGGCATCAGCTCATCGCGGAGAATGCCGCCCTCAAAGTCCGGGCCGGCGAGGCGTACCGTCTGGAGCACATCATCGGCGACGCGCCCAAGGTGCGGGAACTCCGACAGCTCATCGAGACCGTGGCACCCACGGACGCCACCGTGCTGATTTTGGGCGAAAGCGGCACCGGCAAGGAACTCATCGCCGGGGCCATCCACAGCCTCAGCCGACGGGCGGCCCAGAGTTACGTCCGGCTCAATTGTGCGGCGATTCCGGAGACGCTCCTAGAATCGGAATTGTTCGGCTACGAAAAGGGCGCCTTCACCGGGGCGCACCGGACCAAGCGCGGGTACGTGGAAGAAGCGGACAATGGGACCATCTTCCTGGATGAGATTGGCGATATGAGCCGGCCCTTGCAGGCGAAGCTGCTGCGCTTTCTGGAGGACGGCTCGTTTACCCGTGTGGGTGGGACGCAGGAACTCCGGGTCAATGTCCGGTTGATTGCGGCGACGAACCGCAACATCGTCGACGCGATTCAGCGGAACGAGTTTCGGGAGGATCTGTTCCACCGTCTCAACGTGATGCAGTTCCGTCCGCCGCCCTTGCGGGAGCGGGCGGGGGACGTAGGGCTCCTGGCCCGGCATTTCCTCCGCAGTTTCTCGCTGCGCCTGGCGAAACCGATCCGGGGGGTGACGCCGATGGCCTTGCAGGCGTTGGAGGCGCATTCTTGGCCGGGCAACGTACGGGAATTGCGCAATGTGATCGAGCGGGCGGTCATTTTGGAAACCGGCGAGGAGATCCGCCCGGCCAGCCTGCCGGACTTCGAAGTGGAATCGCGTCTCCGGGTGGGTGCGCCGGCCCGGGTTGGCGGGGCGGTCGCGGGATCCGCCCGGGTCTTCCTGGGGCCGGGCGAGACCCTCGGGGACGCCCTGCTGCGATTTGAACAGGAATTGATCGAGGGCGCCCTCCGGCGGTCGGACAACAGCATCACGAAAGCCGCCGGAGAGCTGGGGGTCACCCGGCATGCCCTCCGGTACCGGATGAGCCGCCTGGGTCTTTTGCCTGACGGTACGGTTGACGAAGAAGGGGAAGCTTCGCCAGCTTCCCGGCCGCGATGAACCTCGCCATGAGCGTTCCTGGAATGTTGGCCGAAGTGCCCAAGCTGCCGACCCCGGTCGACAGCTTGGACCGCCAGGCCTTGTCCGGAATGATGCCCGTGGTGCTGGTGGTGCTGGCCGTTTTGGCGGCTCTGATGATCTGGGCCGTTTTCCTGCGACGCGGGCCGCGGAATCCCCGGGCACGGGTTTTGTCGGGCGATCCGCCCCGTTCCGGCCACCGCCGCCGCCGCCACAAGCGCCGCGAGCACCGGCCTTCGAATCCCACCCTGGCGGAAACGGGGGGCCTGCCGCCGGTCAAAAACGCTCCCGATCGGGACGACGAAGCGTGAGTACGGAGGTCAGTGGCCAGATCACGAAGAAGAGCGCCTCCAATCTGGCGCTGGGTTTTCTGCTCCTGCCCCGGGAGAAGCGGGAGGCCATGATTGCGCTCTACGCGTTCTGCCGTCAGGTGGATGACATTGCGGATGATGACGGGTTGACCTTGGAATTCCGTCGCACCGAACTGGCCCGTTGGCGCGCCGAAACTCGTCGGGCGTGTGATGGCGGGGTGCCCACGCTGCCGGTACTGGGCGAATTGCAGCCCTACATCCGGAAGCATCGGTTGCCCTTCCAGCACTTTGATGAGTTGATCACCGGCGTCGAGATGGATCTCGATACGCTCCGGTATCCCGACGAGGCGGCCTTGGAGCGGTACTGCTACCACGTGGCATCCGTAGTGGGGTTGTTGAGCATTGAAATCTTCGGGTACAACAATCCCCGCTGCCGGGAGTATGCGGATGCCCTGGGCAAGGCCCTGCAATTGACCAACATTCTCCGCGATGTGGGCAATGACGCCGCCCGTGGCCGCATCTATCTCCCGCTGGCGGACCTGGCGCGGTACGGAGTGGCGCCGGAGGACATTCTGCAACGGCGCAGCTCCGACGGATTCCGCCGATTGGCGGCGGAGATGGCCCAACGGGCGCGCGGTTTTTTTCAGCGGGCGCGATCCCTGCTGCCGGCCGACCACCGCTCGGCGATGGTGGCGGCTGAGTTGATGGGGGCGGTGTATTGGCAATTGCTTCGCCGCATTGAGCGGACGAATTACGACGTGTTGGCGGACGAGCCCCTGCGATTGACGAAGGCCCGCAAGATCAGCCTGGTCCTGCTGGCCTGGTGCCGGGTGAAAACCGGATTGCCCGTCGCCACCTACGGTTCCTGAGTATTTTTCCTGACGATGAATTCATCCACCCCAGAGTTTAACCGGGAAGTCACCGGAGCGGGCCCGCAATCCTCGCCCGCGGTGGGGGCGACGCCGACGGGGGCCGGGGCGGAGCGCCGGAAGACCAAGATCCGCTTGATCGTCAATGCGGATGATTTCGGTCGATCGAGCAGTGCGAATCGAGCCATCGAGCGGGCGTACCGCGAGGGCATTCTGACCAGTGCCAGCCTGATGGTGAATGAACGCGGGGCGGAAACCGCCGCGGAAATCGCCAAGCGGAATCCCAATCTGGCGGTGGGGCTGCATGTGGTGCTGGTGTGCGGCCGGTCGGCGCTCAAGCCCAGTGAGATCATCGGCGTGGTCGATCAACGTTTCGAATTCGAGACCAGTGCCGTGCGGGCCGGCTTGAAGTACTTCTTCAATCCGGAGATGCGGAAGCACCTGCAGCATGAGATCGATGCGCAATTGCGGGAGTTTCGCACGCTGGGCCTGCAGTTGGATCACGTTAACGGGCACCTGAATTTTCATCTGCACCCGACGGTGTTCGACATCTTCCGCCGTCACTATTACGACTGGGGGATCACGGCGATGCGTCTGACGCGGGATCCGTTCATGATGAACTGCCGGCTGGCTTGGGGGCGGTACCTGTACCGGTCCAGTCATGCCTTCATTTTCAATCGGCTGTGCGCCCGGGCCCAGCCGTCCCTGGATCGACGGGGCATCCGGTACACCGATGCGGTCTTCGGCATGCTGCAGAACGACCGGATTACGGAGAGCTACATTCTGCGACTGCTCGACAATCTGTGGCCCGGTGACTTTGAGCTCTACTGCCACCCTGACGAGGAGGAACACGCCCACGAGACCGCGGCGTTGTGCAGTCCGCGGGTGCGGGATAAGATTCAGGAGCGGGGCATTGAACTCATCACCTATTCGGATTTGGATGCGCCGATTCCCCCGCCGATTCCGGAATCGCAGCGGGGTGATGGCTCTGGCGGGCGGCGCCGTCGACGGACACGTTGAGGATCCATGACACGGCTGCTGTTGGTCCTTCTTTTCGGGCTCGCCTGTGAGGCGCTGGGAGTGGTGCTCATTGCCAAGGGGCAGAAACAACTCACGGCGATGGGGCGGGTGACCCCGGCCTCCGTACTGCGCCTGGTGCGCGAGTCGGCTACGAATGGAACCCTGATGGGCGGGGTGGCGCTGGAGGCGGCGTTCTTTTTCTGCCTGCTCTTCCTGTTGTCGCGGGCCGATGTGAGCTTCGTGTGGCCCTTGAGCGGGTTGAGTTTTTTGTTCACCACGGTGGCGGCGCGCGTGCTGCTGCAGGAACAGGTCGTCCCACTGCGCTGGTTTGGGGTGTGCTTGATCGTCGCCGGCGCGATGGTGATCGCTTACACGGAGAAATCCAAGGAGCGCGCGGCCGCTGCGGTGGTGCCCGCGAAGCCGTCGATTTGAGCGGGAACGGCCCGTCTGCCCTGGCGCCGCAGCTAATTTCGGCGCGCCTTACAGTAACTCGCGGCCGTGCTGCTTGATCCAGGCCTCGGCGTTTTCCCAACCCGGACACAGGCGCGCCACCTCGTCCCAGAAGCGGGTGGAATGATTCAGGTGCCGGCGGTGGGCCAATTCGTGCAGGATAATGTAGTCACACACGAACTCCGGGGTTTGGATCAGCCGCCAATTGAGGGAAATGACTCCGTGGCGGGAACAACTGCCCCAGCGGGTGCGTTGATTTCGCACGGTCACGCGGGTGAGGGAGATCCCGGCGGCGGCAGCCAGGGCCTGTACGCGGGGCGGCAGTTCCCGCTCGGCCAGACGACGCAACGCCCGTTCCACCGCCGGTCGCAGGTCGGTTTCGGGCGTGGGGGTGGCGGCAGGGCCCGTCGTGCCGGCGGTGCGGATCAGCAGCTTGAGTTGGTCGATCCGCACGTGGGTGGGGCGGCCATCGGGGGCGTATTCCAGTTCCAGCGGCACCGGGTTGCCCCAAAACCAGATCTTTGAACCGGACACCCAGTGGCGATCCGCCTTGGGCTGGGCGGCGCGACGCCGCCACTGCTGGCATAACCAGTCCCGCGCGCCGTCGACAAACCGGCGCGCGTCCCGCAGGGATCCCCGACGGGGCACGGTGCAGCGCGCTGTGCCGTCGGCCCGCAACATCAGGCGATAGCGACGCGCCCGGTCGTGGGGCACGTACCAGACGCGCACCCGGCCCGTATCCACCAGTACATCGTCAGCGGCGATCGCGCCCGCGGGCATCCGAATCTCGGCCGGTGGCACCACGGATGGCCCGTCGACCGATGTTTCCGGGGTAGGGTGGCCGGGAGCGGCCGGGGGCAGCGCCACTGGTTGCAATTGTTGGAACAGGTCCAGCTGGGGCGCAGGCATCACGGCATCAGGCTCCCAGCGGATGCGTGGCAAAGGCGAAGTCCAACACGGGCCGACCATTGATCAAGTGTTCCTGCAGGATGCGCTCCAGCACTTCCGGCGTGCAGGAGTGATACCACACCCCTTCGGGATACACCACGGCGATCGGTCCGCGGAGGCAAATATTCAGGCAATTGGCCTTGGTCCGCGCCACCACCGCGTCGGGCCCGACGAGTCCCAATTCCTTGAGGCGTTGCTTGAGGTAGTTCCACGAAGCCAGGGAATCGGCCCGGGGACAACATTTGTCCTTGCTGGCATCCGTGCAGAGCAGGATATGGCGGCGAACGGTGGACACGCCGTTGGCGCACGCGAGAGCGGTCAGTTCGGGATCCGACATGAGAAAGGTGGAAAGCTTGGGACGCAGCGAATCATGGCCTTGCAGTTGGTGCGGTCAGGAGTCCATGCAGCCCCTGTTGCGCCGTAAGGAATTTGAAGGTTTCGCGATCAAAGGGATTCAATTGTCGGGCGGACGTGGTGCCGTGGGGACCGGCCCAGGCAAGGAAGACCGTGCCGACCGGTTTTTCCGGGGTGCCGCCGTCGGGCCCGGCAATGCCGGTCACCGCCACGGCCCAGTCGGCGCCACTGATCCGCCGGGCGCCCTCGGCCATTTCCCGGGCGGTGGCTTCGCTGACCGCGCCGTGGTCCCGCAGCGTTTCCGGCCGCACTCCCAATGTGCGGATTTTGGCTTCGTTGGCGTAGGTTACATAACCGGCCAGCAATACTGCGGAAGCCCCCGGTACGTTGGTCAGGCGATTGGCGATGTGTCCGCCGGTGCAGGATTCGGCGAGGGCCAGGGTTTGCTTTTGTTGCGTGAACCGCTGGAGGACCGCGCCTTCCAGGGTGTCGTCGTCCGTCCCAAAAATGAACTCCCCGATCAATCCCCGGGTGATGGCTTCCGCCGTCGCCACAGTGGTGACGGCCTGCGGACCGCGCGCCACGAAACGGACCTCCACTTCGCCGACCTTGGCGCAATAGCCCAGATCCATGCCGCTTTGGACCAAGGGAGCCAGCGGGCCGTCAATGCGTTCCTCGATGAAGGATTCGCCCAGCCCGGTGGTGCGGAGCGTCCGGCAGGCAAAGGGTTCGGCGGGCGGGAAATATTCCGTCAGCACCGGCACGACTTCCTGCGTGAACATCGGGCGCAACTCCCGGGGCGGTCCGGGGAGCATCACCAGGACGCTGCGGCGTCCGTCCGGGCGGAAGGGGTTGGGATCCACCACCAGGACCAAACCGGGGGCCGTGCCCTGACGGTTGGGCAGCACGCGGGCGCCCTCGGGTACTTGGGCCTCCACTTTAGTTCGCGCCGGGACGGGACGGCCGCGGGATTCAAAGTAGTGGCGAATCGCGTGCTCGACGGTCGCATCGTGGTGCAGGGCGCGCCCGAGCAGGCCGGCAATCAATTCCCGGGTCAGGTCGTCGCTGGTCGGACCGAGTCCGCCCGTGGTAATGATGAAATCTGCCCGCCCCAGCGCCTCCCGCACGGCTGCCTGAATATCCCGACCGCCGTCCGGTACCGCCACCTGGCGCTTCAAGGTGTAGCCGCGATCCGTCAGCTGCCGTCCCAGCCATTGCAGGTGGGTATTCAGCACCCGCCCCAGCAGCAGTTCGGAGCCGGTGTTGATCAATTCCATCGTCACCGGCGAAACGTACACCGGGAAACGATTTTTCCCAGTCAACCCGGTGAACGATGTGCCCCCGTTCATTCCGCGGGTGGCGCATTGCCCCGGACGGGTTCCCGGGGTAGGGTGCGCCCCATGAATTCGGTCCAGACCGTGACTCTATCCCGTGATTGCGACGGCGTGCAGATCCCCGTGGGCAATGTCGTCAGCCTGCCCGCGGGCACCGATGTCGACATCACCCAGACGCTGGGCGGCTCCTACACCGTGCACGCGTTGGGTGGCTTGTTTCGCATCAATTCCAAGGATGCCGATGCACTCGGACTGAAGCCCAATGAGCAGGTGGGCCAGACCTTTGCCGGGGGCGAATTGGCGGATGAGAAGATGGTCTGGGAGGCCTTGCGCACCTGTTACGATCCGGAGATTCCGGTCAACATCGTCGATCTCGGGCTGGTGTACGACATGGGCCTGGAAGACCTGCCGAACAAGAACAAGAAGGTGTTTGTGAAAATGACGCTCACGGCCCCGGGCTGTGGCATGGGGGCGACCATTGCGGGCGACGCGCAGCAGAAGTTGCTGGCACTGCCGGGCGTGGAAGATGCCAGCGTGGAGATCGTGTGGGATCCGCCGTGGCACCAGAGCATGATCACCGCGGACGGTCGCCGTCTACTGGGGATTGAGTAGGGGTTGCGGCCACGGCCGATGCGGTATCGGGCGGAGTTGCTGGTTTGGGTCGGGACAATTTCCACCGCCCGGCGGCGGCCTCCAGGGTGCGCCGCCGGGAGTTTCGCTGGTACCGATAAAAATACCCCAGCGCCTCGAAATCCATGAGGATGGCTCCGATGAGCAGGGGGATGCCTACGACCAGGTGGAGCGGCCCCGCCATCGCGGGAATGCTGGTGAGTCCGCCCGCGACGACCTGCATCGCCAAATCCAAAAGCAGAAACCCGAGTGCCGCGGAGGCCCAAATCGCCCGGCGCTCCTCGAAGCGTTTTTGCAGGACGCCGAGCAGCGGCCAAAAACACAATCCGAGGACGAGGTAGACGGGGATCCAATGATGGTAAGGCTGGAGATCCAAGGGCCAGGCTTGGGGGCCGGCCACGTAGTAAGGGCCGGCGGAGAGCAGGAATGCACCCAAGGAGGTGAACACGCTCCCGCCGGGCAGGGGCAAAAATTCACCCCCAAGGCTGATCGGAAACGCCAGCAGTGAGAGCAAGGCGCGGATCTGGATCCGCCACTGAAATCCCGTAAGCTCCTCCACTTCCTCCGCGTCGACTTCGGGGCTCGGTGCGCCGGGGGGCTGGAGGCCACCCCGGCGCCAGGCGGGCAGCCCGCCGATCAAGGTGCGTCCCACGGTTTCCTCCGGCGGATCCAAGAGCAGTTCCATCACGCTCCCGAGGGCGCACCATTCGGGTTCCGTTTCACCGCGGACGGGCGTGGCTTCGTTCACCTGACCGTCCCGGCGCCAGGCTCGAATCCGCGTCGGTGGAAACGGGCCGTCAACGGTATGGGAATGTCGGCGCAGGAAATAGTTCATGACCCACGGGCGGGGCGGAGCTGGCGGTCACTTTCAGCGCGGAGGACGGGTTGTCCAGTCCGGCGGCGGGGCGATGGCGCCAAGTCCTAAACGGATCGCACGGCCGCACCGACATTCCAGTGGGCTTTGGCGCAGGCGGTCCAGGCGTCGGCGTAACTCAGGCCGGTCAACTCCACCACAATGCGGGCAGCGCGGTCCCGGAGTTTTTCGTTCGAGGGATTCAGGTCCACCATCAGATTGCCGATGACTTTCCCGGTTCGCACCATGGCCAGTGTGGTCAGGAGGTTGAGCACCAGTTTGGTGGCGGTGCCGGCTTTCAGGCGCGTCGATCCCGTCAGGATTTCCGGCCCCACATCCAGAGCCAGCACGAAATCAGGCCGCTGAGCGCGCGGCAGTTCCAAATGCGGATTGAAGCAGAGCAACGCGGTGGTGGCGTGGACCTGACGGGCGGCGGCGAGGGCGCCCCAGACGAAGGGGGTGCGGCCACTGGCGGCAATGCCCAGCACCACGTCATGACGATTCACCTGCCGAGCTTCGATGGCGGCGGCGCCCGCCGCGGCGTTGTCCTCCGCCCCTTCCACCGCCGAATGCAACGCGCGTTCGCCGCCCGCCATGATGCCCTGCACCTGTTCGGGAGGGCTGCGGAAGGTCGGCGGGCACTCGCTGGCATCAAGAACGCCCAGCCGGCCGCTGGTTCCCGCCCCCGCATAAATCAGGCGACCTCCCTGACGGAAGGCCCGGGCGGTGCGGTGGATCAATCGCTCCAAGGTAGGCGCTTGGGCGAGGATGATGCCGGGTAGGGTCGCATCCTCCTGGAGCATCAGTTCCAGCGCGGCCCGCACGGGCAGCCGATCCAACTGGGCGGATTTCGGATTGCGCTGTTCGGTGGGCGACAGCTCGCGGGTGCGCGGAATGAAGAACGGGGTGGGCCCCAGCGGAGCGGGCGGCGGCGGGGGCGCGGCAGCGACGGTCACCGATGCTCTGGCTTGTCGCGCCAAAGCGACCGCACCCCACGCGGATTCTTCGGCGAGCACGCGGACCTTCGCCTGCGGCCGGGCGCGTTGAAGGAGGCCACCGAACGCCCGGGCGGCGGCCGGTTGTCGGGTGAAAACCGATCCGCACAGGACAAACTCCACCCCCGGTTCCCGCGCGGCCCGGCGCACCAGCCGATCCGCCGCCTCGATCGCTTGTTCCGCCAGCGCTGCCTGTCCGCGTTGCACGACCGACTTTGCCAGGGCATCGCCCGCCAGGGCCGCGGCAAACACCTCGGGAGCCAGGTCCGCCACCGCGGTTTTGTCGGCGGCTTGAATCCAGGGAATCAGGTCGGCGGGCGTCACCAGCTGCAATCGCCGGAGAAATCGGGCGCCCAAACGGGGCCAACGGCCGGTTTTCTCGTTGGCCGCCACGACGTCGCGCAGCGCCGTAAAAGCGAGATCGTAGGCGCTGCCGCGATCCCCCAGCAGATGCCCCCAGCCGCCTACTTTGACGACCCGGCCCGCGCGATTTCTGCCGTAACAACACGAGCCGGTCCCGGCGATGACACTGATCCGTGCCGCGGCGGCTGTGGGTTCGGCATCGGTGGCGAAGGCCGCCTGCCAGGCGGTTTCCAAATCGTGATCCACCTGGTGGGGGGTACCGGGCCAGAGCCGATCGAGCACAGCGGACACCCGGGCGCGATCCGCCGGGTCCCGGCATCCAGCCAGGCCCACGCCGATCGCCTCGACTTGGGGAAATTGCGCCGCCAATTCCTGGAAATGGCGCTCCAGCTGGGGGTCGGACAGCAATCGCAGATTGCCAGGACCACTCTCCACCCGCCGGACGACGCGGTTTCCGGCGTCGACGAGCAACGCCACGGTGCGCGTGCCGCCGCCTTCGATTCCCAAAATGTAACCAGCCATGCTCCGACTAGTACTCCACCCGGACCCGGTGAAAACGACGACTTTCGACCGAAGGATCGTTCACGGCCATGCGGGCTCCAGTGCCCTTCACTCGGCTGAGCGTTTCCCACACCGGCGGGAAGGTGCGCGTGAACTCCACCACATTGGTCCGCCCGGCCACGCTGTCCCACCCGATTTGCGTGCCAGTCGGGAGTCGCGCGACGGAGACGTTGAGCAGGGTGATGTCGAGATAGACCAGGTTTTCCAACTGATCGGGGATATCGAAGGTGGGATCGAAGCGGAGGACGGGGAACTGGGAGGTGCCGTAGAGGTATTCGGGAAGATTGGGATCGAAGATGCTGATCAGCACGTTGGTGGCGAGGCGCACCTGCCGCAGGGCTTGGAAGGTGTTCAGCTTTTGGATAATTTCCAGCCCGCTGCGGATGCGACCGAAAACGGGATAACCGCCCTGATTTTGGGTGAAGAAGGGGGCCGAGGCGTCACTCAGGCTGAAGAAAAATTCCGAGCCGAGCCGATTGGATCCATTGCTGACCTGACCCAAGGCGAGGGTGCCGAAGTAATTGGTCAGGACGCCGCCCCGCTTGGTTTCATTGGTGATGCTTTTGTACTGGGTCACCGGGAGGTACGCGGCGTTGGTGGAGCGGCGATCCGCACCGATGTAGCAGCCGCCGGCGAGGAGGAAATTGGGCTGCAGACGGTGGAAGAATGTTCCCTGATACCGCCCGGATTCCACATAGTGCACGAAATTGGCGACGGTTTCCGGACGCTGATCGCGGAGCAATTCGACCTCGATGGTGCCGAAGGTGGTGCGGAATTGGGCCAGGGGATTGGCCTGGACGAAGCCGCACAGCCCGACGAGCAGGGTCAGGATGGCTGGGAGGGCACGTAACACGCGTCGACAATCCATGCCGATGGACGGCCGGCAAGGGCATAAAGCGGACTCGACCGGGCGGCTTCGAGGCGCTTTCCTACGCGGGTGCCTGCCTTGGATTTGAGTCGTCTGCGTGTCCGGCCGCTCGCGGAGCGTCGGACGTTGACCCGTCTGGAAGACAAACTGCTCCCACTGACGGCGCCCTTGCCGCCGGTGGCGGATCTGGTGGCGCGTGCGGCGGAAGAGGCGGCGGCGCGCATTCGGGCCGCCCGGGCGCGGGGAGCGGCGGTGATCCTCATGTACGGAGCGCACCTCATCCGGAACGGGACCCAGCACTTTCTCATCGATTTGTTGGAGCGCGGGCTCATCACCCACTTGGCGACCAACGGGGCGGGAACCATCCACGATTGGGAATACGCGTGGTTTGGCGGTTCGCTGGAGGGGGTGGAGGAAAACGTGGCGGCCGGCACGTTTGGCGCCTGGACTGAAACCGGCCGCAATACCCAATTGGCGTTGATGTCCGGCGCGTTGTCCGGCCTGGGCTACGGCGCGTCGCTGGGACGGTACATCCACGAGGATGGTTGCACGCTGCCGGAGCCCGAGACGCTCGCCCAGATGCTGGCGCAGTTTCCCACGGACCCCCTGTCGGCGGCGGGCGCGGAGTTGCTCAGTGCCATGGTGCGATTTGAACTCGAGCCGGGTCGGCACGAGATTCGTCATGATTGGAAAGCCACGAGCATGCTCGCTGCGGCGTGGCGGCTCGGACGCGGCTTCAGTGTGCATCCGGGGATCGGGTACGACATTGTGGCCTGCCATCCGATGTTCAATGGCGCGGTGCTCGGGCGGGCGGCGGGGGAGGATTTTCGACAGTTCGCCGGGGCGGTCGAGGATTTGGATAACGGGGTGCTGATGTGTGTGGGTTCGGCGATCATGGCGCCCCAGGTGTTTGAGAAATCGTTGAGCTGTGTGCACAACCTGCGCTTTCAGGACGGCCGGCCGGCGGTTTCCGGGCACACCATCTACGTGGTGGATCTTCAGGATGGCGGCGGTTGGGATTGGACCCAGGGCGAGCCGCCGAAGAATCATCCGGCCTATTATCTCCGTTTTTGCAAGAGCTTCTCCCGGATGGGCGGGGAAATGCGCTATGTGCAGAGCGACAACGCAGCCTTTGTGCAGCACCTCCACCGCGCGTTGAAAGACTGACGCTGGAATTGCCGGGCCGGACCTGGGGACAGCCGGGGACCGGTTCGGGAACCTTTACTTTTTCATCCGCTTTTTTGCCGTCATGACTCCTTCACGCTTTCGCGAAATCACCTCCCGATATCCCTCCCTGCGGCTCGTGGTCGCCGGGGATTTTTGTCTGGATCGCTATTTTGAAATCGATCCGGCCCGTCCGGAGACCTCCATTGAGACCGGCCGGCCCGTACACAATGTCACGCGGGTCCGGTGCCAGGCCGGCGCTGCGGGCACCATCACCAATAATCTCGTGGCCCTCGGGGTGGGCGAGATTCGGTGCGTGGGTGTGGCGGGTGACGACGGAGAGGGCTGGGAGTTGCGGCGCGCGTTGGGTAAACTGCCGGGCGTCCGATTGGAACAATTTCTGACCGCCGGCTCGCGCCAGACCTTCACCTATAGCAAACCCCTGGTGATGCATCCGGGGCAGCCGCCGGAAGAGTTGAACCGGTTGGACCAAAAGAACTGGACGGTGACGCCGGCAGATCTGGCCGCTCGCGTGGGGCAGGCGGTGGTGGAGTCGCTGGTGGGCGCGGATGCAGCGATGCTGCTGGAGCAGGTGGATCTGCCCGATACCGGAGCGATTTCGCGCACGTGGTTTGCGGCGAATTCGCCGGTGCGAGCGGCCTTGGAAGCGCAGCGGGTCTTTGCTGACAGCCGGATCGGTCTACGGGGCTGGCCGGCGGTGATGTTCAAGATGAACGCCGCCGAGCTGGGGCATCTTACGGGGGCGCCGGCGGGATCCATCCCGGAAGTGCAGGCGGCCGCGGCGCAGTTGGCGGCGACCAACGGGCGGCGGGTTTTTATTACCTTGGCCGAGCGCGGGATTGTTTCCGCTGCCCCGGGGGAGACGCCCATTCATGTGCCTGCGCTGCCGGTGCGAGGTCCGATCGATGTGGTGGGTGCGGGCGACGCGGTGACGGCCAATTTGATGTCCGCTCTCGCCGCTGGCGCGACTCCCACCGAGGCCCTGCAGTTGGCCATGTCGGCGGCACACACCGTGGTGCATCAATTGGGCACCACCGGTGCGGCCACGATTGCGGACCTGGCCCGCGGGCTGGGCTTGGACCCGGCGGCCTGAACTTCCGGCCAGTCCGAGCAGAAAAAAGGGGGCATCCGCTGGTGCGGTGCCCCCTTTTTGCGGTGCGCCCGGCCGGGCGCGGACGTCGGGTTACTTGGGCAGCAGATCGCTGACCAACGCCTTTTCTTCCTTCAGCTCGTTTTCCGTGGCCACGATCTTCGAGCGGCTGAAGTCGTTGAGCGGGGCGCCCTGGATGATCGACCACTGGCTGCCATTGCTGCGCATGGGGAAGCTGTAGATCAGCCCCTTCTCGATTCCGTAGCTGCCATCGCTGCAAACCGCGACGCTGAAGCAATCGTCCGGGTGCGTCACCTGGTTGAGGTTGCGCACCGTATCCACCACCGCGTTCGCGGCGCTGGCAGCGGAGCTCAAACCACGGGCTTCGATGATCGCCGCACCGCGCTTCTGCACGGTCGGGATGAACGTGTCGCGGAACCACGGACCATCGGAAATGACTTCCGCCGCGGGCCGGCCACCGATGCGGGCGTTGTCGAAATCGGGATACATCGTGGAGCTGTGATTGCCCCAGATGGCGAGGCGGGAGACCTGATCGACGCCGACGCCGGCCTTCTTGGCCAGCTGGGTCGTGGCGCGGTTCTGATCGAGCATGGTCATGGCGAACCAGCGATCGCGCGGGACCTCGGGGGCGCTGTTCATGGCGATCAGACAGTTGGTGTTGCAGGGATTGCCGACCACGAGCGTGCGGATGTCCTGGGCGGCATTGCGTTGGATCGCCTGGCCCTGACCGGTGAAGATTTTGCCGTTGATGCCGAGCAGATCCTTACGCTCCATACCCTGCTTGCGGGGAACACTGCCCACAAGCAGCGCCCAGTTGACGCCCCGGAAGCCCTCGTTGAGATCGGCCGTGGGTACGACGCCCTTCAGGAGCGGGAAAGCGCAGTCTTCCAGTTCCATCACCACGCCTCCGAGCGGCTTCAGGCCGGGCTCGATTTCGATGAGGTGCAGGATGACGGGCTGATGCGGCCCGAACATTGCGCCGGACGCGATGCGGAAGAGCAGGGAATAACCGATCTGGCCGGCCGCGCCGGTGATCGCCACGCGAATTGGAGATGCGCTCATGATTAGAAAAGCGGGCCAAGCTTATCGACAGACCCCCGGCGGGCAATCGGAATTGCCGCCGCTCTCAGGCGCTCAGCGGCTCAGCCGCCGGCGACAATTCGGACGATCTCCAACCGGTCTCCGGGGTGCAGGGGCCGCTCGGCAAACTCCGAAGGCGCCACGGCTTCCCCGTTCAGCTCCACCACCACGCTGCGCGGGGGCAGTCCCTGCTGCACCAAAAACTCCTGCAGCGAGCAGGGCAGGGTCACTGCGGTCGCGAGGCCGTTGGCGATGACGGTCTTCATGGACGTGGGCGAAAGAGCCGGGGCAGGAATCGGTCCGGGGCAGCCTTAGCGCCACCAGGACGACTTCCGCCGCTTCTCCATCTTCTCGATGCCCTTCTTGCGGGTTTCCTCGGACGTCTTGATTTCGTAATCCAGCTGGCGCAGCGGGGCGGAGTCCGCGCGGGAGGAAGCGGCCATCTCTGAAGCCTCCTTCGGCGTCAACAGCACCGTCGGATGCATCAGCACCAGCAATTCGGTGCGGGCGCCGTTGCGGCTGTTGCTGGAAAAGGCGCGACCCAGGAAGGGAATGTCCTTGAGGATCGGTACGCCGGATTTGCCGTCGCTCCGGGAATTGCGGATGTAGCCGCCGAGCAGGATGGATTCCCCGGTCATCACCGACACGGTGGAATTGGCTTCGCGCTTGTTGGTGGTGGGCACGGTGCCTGCGGCGGTGTCGCTGCCCGGCGCGATTTCCTCGATGACCTGCTGCACTTCCATGGTCACCAACCCATCCGGCGTGATGTAAGGCGTGACGGTGAGGTCGATGCCGACGTCCTGCCGTTGGTAGTAGGAATTTCCGACGCTCCCGAGACCGCCGCCGAAATAGCTGCCCTGTTGGAAGGGAACGGTGGAGCCGACGAAGAACCGGGCCTCGGTGGCGTGGGTGGTTTGAATGCGCGGTTGCTGGATGATGTTCACCCGGGAATCGCTCGCGATGGCGTTCAGGGTGACGTCCCAGCGCGAACCGATGCGGGTGAGGTAACTCAGGCCGCCGCCGGTGCTGAACAAGCCGTTGGTGGTGCCGGAACCGCCGAGGAAATTTCCTACGTTATTGAGGGAGGAGTTGCCGTTGACAGAACCGCCGCCGCTGACGGCGGGATTGCCGCCAAAGGACTTGGGCTGCTGCCCGGCCGAGAGGCCGTAGTTGAGGCCGTCGGTCAGCGAGACCTCCATGATGATGCCTTCGATCATCACCTGGGCCTGGAGCGTATCGACCTTGGCGATGACTTCCTTGAGTTTGGCGATGTCCTTCTTGGTGCCGTAAACGATCAGGGAATTGGAGCGTTCGTCCGGGGTGATCGTGGTGGTTTCGAGCAATTGGGCGAAGGCTCCACCGGCGCCCGCGGCTCCACTGGCGCGATTCACGCCATTGAGTCGTTGTTGGAAACCGGCACCGGTGCGGCCGGCGGCACCCCCGACGGGCGTGATGCTGCTTTGCTGGGGTTCAAAGGAACCGTAATTGAGAGCGCCCGGTCCGCCGCCGTTGCCCACGCTACCGACCGGCTGGGGCTCGAAGGAATTGTAGTTGTATCCGCCGTACCCACCCCCACCCCCACCCCCGATGCCGCCGCCGGAGTTTCCGTAGCTGGCACTGGAACGGGTGGAGGAGCTACGGGTGGTTTGGCGTCGATTGGAGTTGGGGGACTGCCGACCCTGTCCGGCGCCGCCGCCCCCGCCGCCGATGACGCTGCTCAGCGTGGCGTAGATCTCCTCGACCTTGCCGTACTTGATCGGGATGACTTCGAGGGTGAAATCGTCCTCGACGTGCACGTCGATCTTCTGCAGCACTTCCAGCATCCGTTTCACGTTGGCCTGGTAGTCGCGCAGCACGATCGTCTTGGTGCTTTCCAGCGCGACGATTCCCTGGGCGTTCTGGGCGCTGGCAAACTTGGCCATGATTTCCACGGCCTCTTTCACTTCGACGTGCTTCACCTGTACGATGTGAGTGACGTACTGGAAGGCTTCGTTGTATCCCGACACTCCATTGGTCGTGAAAGGCTTGCCCATGTTGGAAGCCGCCTGCGACGGCACCACGAGCACGAATTCATCACCCTGGGGCACCGTGGCGATCAGGTTCAGCGCCAGCACCGTGTCGAAGGCCTGCAGCAGGACTTCCCGCGGCAGCTTTTTGTCGGCCGCGAAGGTGAGTTGCAGAGCGAGGTTCAGCCCCTGTCCCCGCAGCACGATCCGTTTGGAGGCCTTGGCGTAAATATCCAAGAACTGCTCCAGAGCCATGTTCTTGATCTTGATCGATTCGGAATAGTCATCGAGGTCGCCGAGATTCTTGATCCGCTCCACGAGGGCGTTGTTTTCCTCGTTGTCGGCCGCGCTCGCGGCGCCGGCCGGCGTGGGGGCACCGGCCACGGGCGGCGGTGTGCCGGGGCGCACCGGCGGGATGGCACCGGGCCGATTCGCGTTGGGTGCCGCGATCGGCGATCCGGGGCGGACGGCCGCCGTGGCGTTGGTGGCGGGCTTGGGGAAATTGCCGGGGAGCGCCAGGGGACGTGCGGTGGGCGGATTGGTTGGCGCGGCCGGAACCGCAGCGGTGGGGCCGGCAGCTGTGCTGGGAATGGGCAGGGCGGCAGCGGCCGTGGTGCCCGGATTGGGAATCGGATTGGCGGCCGTCGGGTTGCCGCCGGGAAGCGCCAGAGCCGGCGGCGTAGCCGCGGCGGGCACGGGCCGCGGGACGGGAATCGTGCCCGTGAAGGACGTGGGCGGGCGGGTGGCATCCGCCGCTGGTGCAGGCAGCGAGCCCGGGGCCGGGCTGCCCGTCGTCGCCGGCGCCGCCGGGGAATTTGGCGGAACCTGGCCCTGCGCGGCAACGGCTAGCGCCAGTCCGGCGAGCACGGAGGCCACCACGGGACGGGCGCTGGACGGAGTGGACGGACGAATCGTATTCACGGGAAAGCTATTTTTTGAGATTGGTCTTCACCCCGGTGACCGGTGGCGGGCCTTTGGGTTGAACTCCGGCATTGGTG
This sequence comes from Verrucomicrobiota bacterium, assembly GCA_947471985.1. Taxonomy (GTDB): domain Bacteria; phylum Verrucomicrobiota; class Verrucomicrobiia; order Limisphaerales; family UBA9464; genus CANIZL01. The sequence continues at coordinate 20,341 of CANIZL010000095.1, forward strand.
GAAGTTTTCGCCGGAGTGGCGGGAGTGGCGGATTTCGCCTTCGGCGGGGGCTTGTTTTCCTTCTGGAAACTGGCCACCAGCGTCAGGCTCGCCTGCAGCTTGGTCTTCGACGGATCGGGCCGGAGATTGGTAATGTCCCGCACTCGCATCATGGAATCGCCCGAGCCCAGCTGATAGAGGAAATCCACCAGCTCGGCTTCGCCGCCGTTGACGTCGACGGTGATCAGGCGTTCGTCGAAAAACTGATTGGTGGCACCGATCGATCGGATCGGCGGTGGCACCGTGACGCGGGTGATCGTGACACCGCTGAGCCCGCCCTGCGCGTAGATGGTCTGCTGCATCATGGGCACACGATCCGCGTCCAGCAGACCGGGCACACCCTTGAGCTTAAGTTCGGTCAGCTGCGTTTCGTACTTCTTCCGCTGGCTGATCTCGGTCATGAACTTCGCCTTCTTGGCGGTTTCATCGACCAGCGTTTTCGCGGTCTTATCCCATTCGCTGAAATACGGCCAGACGAGAAAGTAGTTGATGAGGATCACCAGGAGCACGAGGCCCAGCAGCACGAGGCGTCGTTCGGTCGGGGGCAGATTCAGCCGGTCAAACCATTTCGTCATGGGAGCTCCGATCGATTGAGTTCCGCCTCGAGAGACCACGTGGCGAGGCTGCCTCGGACGGTGATGGGTCCGGGTTTGACCCCGGAAAACAGGGTGACGCCGTTGGTTAGGGTGAGTTTCCGCAGTTCGTTGCCGTACCCGACCACCTCGGCCTGGGACTCGGTGCTGGTGGTGCCGTCCAGTCGCAGCGTGCGGCCTTTGACGAAATTGATGGTGCTGAGGTTCAGGCTGGCGGGGAGTTTCTCAATGGACTGTTGCCAGCTTTCCAACGCCGCGTAGCGCAGGGCGACCTGTTCTTCGAGGATCTCCTTCTGCGCCTTGGTCGCCAGGGTGTTGGTATACTGCAGGGCGAGACCGACGTTGTCGGATTGCAGGTTCTCCAGATCCCATTTCTGCCAGTTCAGCAGCCCGAGGTAGACCACGACGCCCAGCAGGTAGGCCATGCCGACGGCGCCGAGTCCCTGCAACCAGAGGCGATCGACGAATTGCTGCCGGTGCCGGGCCTGGGTTTCGGCGGGCACCAGGGTGGCGGCTTGATTGCGCAACTGGGCGGTGGCGCTGCTGGCGGCCCGAAGATTAATGGCGACCGGCTCGTGGTATTGAATCGAGCCACCGCGCCACGCGCTGAGGGCGGATTCCAATTCGCCGCGGCGGGAGGCGGGGGCAACCAGGTGGGCTTCGGTGACGGTGGGCAGCCAGCCAGCCAATTCCCCGGCCCAGGAAAGGCGGGTCAGGTGCGAGATCAAGGCTCCGGTCACACCCGGGCCCTGCGGGATGGTCACGACGGAGACTTCGCGCCAAATGCCATTTACGCGCCAGGCCAGCAGAAAGTGCAAGGCTGTTCCACCATCCTCGGTCAAAACCCACAGTCCATCACCGGCGGGTAACTCCCGCAGCTGTCCGGCAAACGGCACCGCGAGACGATCCGGGACAAAACCCGCTTTCTCCAATTCTCCGAGATGCTCCTGGACCCGTTCGCGCGGAACAATGACCACGAGGACGGTTTGTTGGGTGGGATCCGGATTGGGCAGAATTTCCACCGACCAGACCGTGTGAGCGGAAGGGTGGGGGGAAATTTTGTCGAGCTGCAGCTCCACCACGCCGGTAACCTCTTCCAACGGGCCGCTGGGGAGTTGCAGGATTTGGAGAAAGACCTGATCGGCGGGCAACCACGCGACATTCAGCGAGGGCGCCATCAGGGTATTCCAACCCTTGCCCACCACCGAATCGGGCAGGGGTTTGCCGGGAATCAGTTTGAGTTCCTCCGGCGTGCCGACGGAATCCTTCTGAACTTTGAAGCGCCAGAGCCGCCGGGTGTCGCCCGTGGCCGACAGGACCGTGGCCTGGCGCCAATTGGTGCCGCGGGCGGTTTTGGGTATCACCGCGGCGGCGACGGGGGCCGGGGTCGGTGCGGTCGGGCTTCCCGGGGGGAGCGCTGTCTCCAAGGCGGTTCCGCTCATTTCGCTCCTCCTTTGTCGTCCAACAGGCCCTTCACGTGCTCTTCGGTCTGGGTGACGCGCAGTACTTCCTCAAGCGTCGTGACGCCCAGCTTCACTTTGCGCCAGCCGTCCTCCCGGAGGGTGCGCATCCCCTGAGCCCGCGCTGTCGCCGCCAGGGTGGTGGCGGACGCCCGGTTCATCACCAGCGGCCGCACCGCCTCATTCACCACCATCAATTCATGGATGCCGGTTCGTCCCTGGTAGCCCAGCATGCGGCATTTGTCGCACCCCACACCCTTGTAAAAGGTCGTGGCGGCGATCTCCGCTTCCGGGAAACCGCACTTCACCAGGTATTCCCGATCCACCCGCTGCGGTGCCTTGCAATGCGGACAGATGGTCCGGACCAGTCGTTGCGCCATGATGGCTTCCACCGAGGAGGCCACGAGGAAGGGCTCGATCCCCATGTCGATCAAACGCGTGAACGCGCTGGGGGCGTCGTTGGTGTGAAGGGTGCTGAAAACCAAATGACCCGTCAGGGACGCGCGGATCGCGATCTCGGCGGTCTCCAGATCGCGAATTTCACCGACCATCACCACGTTGGGATCCTGCCGTAGGATGTGTCGCAAACCCACGGCAAAGGTCAGGCCGATGTCCGAGCGGACCGGGATCTGGTTGATGCCCTTCAGCTCGTATTCCACCGGTTCCTCGATGGTAATGATGCGTTTGGTCACGGAATTGATTTCCGAAAGGAACGCGTAGAGGGAGGTGGATTTGCCGGAACCGGTGGGGCCGGTGACCAGGAAAATACCGTGCGGTTTGACGATGAGTTCGCGGATTTGCGCGGCCTCGTGTTCGCCGAAGCCGAGTCGATCCAATCCGAAGAAGGTCTTGCCGCGGGTGAGCAACCGCAGGGACACGGATTCACCCCAGACCGTCGGCACGGTGGACACGCGGATGTCGATCTCCTCGCCCTTGATGCGGACGTTGATGCGTCCGTCCTGCGGAAGACGTTTTTCGGCGATGTTCATTCCCGACATCACCTTGATGCGGGAAATCAGCGCGGCCTGGTAGCGCTTGATCTGCGGAGGCAGGGGCGTCTGGTTCAGGATGCCGTCGATGCGGTACCGGATGCGCAACTCATCCTCGGACGGCTCGAAATGAATGTCCGTGGCGCGGTCCTTGTACGCTTCCCAGATGACCTGGTTGACGAACTTGATGACACTGGCTTCCTGATCGTCGCCGGTGATTTCGCGGGAATCACCCAACTCCAGCTCCATCGGCTCGTCCTCCGACATCTGATCGAGGGTTTCGGCGCCGACGCCGTAGTATTTCTTGAGCGCCTTGTCGATTTCCTGCCGCGGGGCGAGGACGAATTCGACCGGGGACTTGGCCTCGAACTGCACCGCCGCCAGCATGCCGATGTCGAAGGGATCGCTGACGGCCACCTTCAGGACGCCCTCCGTTTCGGCGAAGGGAAGGATGGTGTGTTGAAAGGCGACCTTGGTGGAAATGCGGTTTCGCACCTCCGACGCAACTTCCTCCTTGGAAAGTTCGACGAGGGGATAGCCCAAGACCTGACCGAGGTGTCCGAGAAAGACTTCCTCCGACTGACCGGCCTCCTTGGCCATGAACGCGGTCCGGGAATCCGTGATGGCGCCGATGGCGGACTGCTGGGTCCAGAGTGCATTGAGTTCACGGAGCCGGCCGAAGTCAGGAAGACCCGGGCCGTTCAAGCGAGTACTAAGTCCAATGTGAACCATGCGCGATACAGCCAGACCTAAACCCAGGTCCGGCAAAAAGTTGCCGCGCATCCTACGTGAAGAAGGCCGATGTGCGCAAAGGGCAATCGTGGCGGTGGTCGAAATGTGACAACGAAGTGAAGCGTGCGGCAAAATGGGAGTTTTGGGAACCCGTTGAGCGGAAAAGACGCTTTCGATCCGACCAATCGGCACTTATTCACCGCCTCACGGCCGCGTCTCCAGGTTACCCAAGTGGGTAGGGGGGCGCGGTGGCGGAAAAATTCCGGGTCCCCGGACCGGGCATGGGCGAAGAAAAAACTATGAGTGGGTTGAGTGACTTTGAATCCGCTGGTTTTTCGATGGCCAAACGGCTGGCGATGCCGGTCAAGGGTCGATGGAGTGTTGCTTCGCCGTATGACGCCCCGCGAGCGGGCCACCGATGACGGACCGCATCTCACAAGCGGTGGGCGACGGGGAATTCCCGGCGCGATGTCCCGACAGCGGGGCGCCCGGGGGGCTGCATTCCCTTTTTGAAGCGCAAGTACGGCGGACGCCCGACGCCGTGGCCGTGGTGTTCGGAACGACGGAACTGAGTTTCGCGAACCTCAACGCCCGGGCCAATCAACTGGCTCACCACCTCCGGACCCTCGGCGTGGGACCGGAAGTCCTCGTGGGAATCTGCCTGGATCGATCCATCGAGCTGATCGTCGGCATCCTGGGAATTCTGAAAGCCGGCGGTGCCTACGTGCCCCTGGATCCGGCGTATCCCGAGAAGCGGTTGGAGTTTTTGTTGGAGGACACTCGCGTGTCGGTGCTGGTCACCCGTAAATCCCTGCAGGTGCGAGTGCCGTGGGGTGCGGGGCGAATTCTTTGTGTGGAGGGTGATGGCCCCCTGATCAGAAACCAGCCCATCCAGGATCCCGTGGCCGGCGTCACTTCGAATTGCCTGGCCTACGTCATCTACACGTCAGGATCCACCGGCACTCCCAAGGGTGTAATGATCGAACATCGGAGCGCGATGGCCTTCCTTCAGTGGACGACCAAGGCGTTCACGTACGCGGAATTGGCGGTGACCCTATTTGGCACTTCGGTCTGTTTCGACCTTTCCATCTTCGAACTCTTTGCGCCGCTGATCCGGGGAGGGCGCGCCTGCCTGGTGGAGAATGTTCTGGAGCTGCTGTCGGAAGGCGTCGCTGTGGGGGTGACGTTGGTGAACACGGTGCCGTCGGCGATGGCGGAATTGCTGCGGTGCAACGGCATTCCGAACTCCGTGCAGACGATCAATCTGGCCGGGGAACCCTTGAAGGCGGCTCTGGTCGACGAACTTTATTGCCGGACCGGCGTAAAACGGGTGGTGGATCTTTACGGTCCAACCGAGACCACCACCTATTCGACCGTCGCGGTGCGGCGGCCGGGGGAACCGGCCACGATCGGCCGACCGATTACTGGAACGCAGATCCACCTGCTGGACGGGCAGATGAACCCGGTACCGCCGGGAGAGGCCGGGGAGGTGTATATCGGTGGGGCCGGATTGGCACGTGGGTACTGGAAGCGGCCGGAGTTGACGGCGGAGCGTTTTGTGGCGGACCCCTTCGCTGGAGCGGCGGGGGCGCGCCTTTATCGGACAGGAGATTTGGCACGGCATCGGCCGAATGGCGACCTGGAGTATCTGGGGCGGGTGGATCAACAGGTGAAGATACGGGGGTTTCGGATTGAGCTGGGCGAAATTGAGGCCGCATTGGCGCGACATTCCGGAGTAGGGGAGGCGTTGGTACTGGCGCGGGATTCGGTGATCGAGGAGCAGCGTCTGGTGGCGTATTTCGTGCCGCGGGACGTCTTGAATCCACCGTCGTTGCAGGAATTACGGGGACATCTCCAGCAGTGGTTGCCGGAGTACATGGTGCCGGCTGCCTGGATGGCGCTGTCCGCCTGGCCGCTCACCCTCAACGGAAAAGTGGACCGGAAGGCGCTGCCCTCTCCGGATCTGGAGCGCGGCGAAAAAGCGGAGACGGGCAGCGCCCCGCGGACCGCGGTGGAGGAACTTCTCGCGGCTATTTGGTCGGAGGTTCTCGGGGCGGAAGCGGTGGGGTTGGACGAGAGCTTCCTGGTGCTCGGGGGGCATTCGCTGATGGCGATGCGGGTGGTGGCGCGGGTGCGCGATGCCTTGCGGGTGGACGTGCCCGTGCGGGTGTTGTTTGAAAACTCGACGATACGTCGGCTGGCTGGGTGGATCGAGACGGCCCGGGATGGGGCCACCGCGTCGCTTTCGCCCGTGCGGCGGCGGCCAACGACGGAACGGACACCGCTTTCCTTCGCTCAGGAGCGACTGTGGTTTTTGGATCGATTGGAACCGGGCGGGGCGGCGTATCATATCCCACTGCGGGTCCGTTTGCGTGGGGCGCTCAACGAGGTGGCGCTGGAACGGAGCCTGCGGGAACTGGTGCGCCGGCATGAAGTGTTGCGGACGCGGTATATCGCGCCCGCTGGTACGCCGGAACAGCGCGTGGAAAGTGAGACCGAATGGCGGCTGGTGCGGCTGGATCAATGGAACCTGCCGGCGGGCCAACGCGAGGCGGAGGCAGCGCGTTGGGCCCGGAAGGCGATTGCGGAACCCTTTGATCTGGCGCGGGATTATCCGCTGCGGGCGCGGTTATTACGCTGGTCGGAACAGGAACACGAGTTGGTGTTGACGCTGCATCACATTGCGGCGGATGGCTGGTCGCTGGGGGTTTTGTGGCGGGAATTGGACGCGCTGTATCGGGCGTATGCCCGAGGCCAAGCGTCGCCGCTGGCGGAACTGCCGATTCAATACGCGGACCATGCGGTGTGGCAGCGGGAATGGCTGTCGGGAGAGCGGTTGAATCAGCAATTGGCGTACTGGCAGAGGCGCCTGGCGGGGGCCCCGCGGCTGCTGGATTTGCCGACGGATTATCCCCGGCGGCCGACTCCGGAGCGACGGGGCGCCCGGGAGACTTGGAGTGTGGACCCCGAATTGACGCAACGGCTGCGGGTTTTGAGCCGTCAGGAGGGGGTGACGCTCTTCATGACGCTGCTGGGCGCCTGGCAGGTGCTGCTGCTGCGTCAGAGCGGGCAGGAGGATCTGGTGGTGGGGGCGGCGGTGGCGGGCCGATCCCAAACCGAGCTGGAGGGATTGATCGGATTCTTCGTCAATACCCTGCCGCTGCGGGTGCAACTGGGGGGCAATCCCACGTTTCAAGCGGTACTGCGGCAGGTGCGGGAAGTGACGCTGGAAGCGTATTCCCATGCGGATCTTCCCTTTGAGCGGCTGGTGCAGGAACTGCAGCCGGAACGCGTCGCGGGGCGGACGCCGCTGGTGCAGGTGATGGTGGTTTTATGTAGCGCTTCGCGGTAATTCGAGGAGTGATTCCCAAATTTGTTCGTGGTGAAAGTGGGAGTGATGTCGCAATGGTCCGTGGGAGCAGTTGCAAATAGGTCCGTAGATTCACCGGAAGTGCGTGGGAATGATGCCACGACGGTATTTG
>CANIZL010000096.1 GCA_947471985.1 Verrucomicrobiota bacterium
CCGCAGGCATCCACCACACTCCACGTACGCAGGATTGCCTTCGCGCAACCCACTACGTTGGTCACCGTGCTCACCGTCGGCGTCAGCACGCCGTCGCACAGATCCGTAAACACCGGCGCGCCAAACACCGGGCTCGCCGGGCACTCAATCGTCGCATCGGCTCCTTGCGCTGTCGTCACCGCCGGAGCGGTCGTATCCCGAATGGTGATCGTGTGCACCGCCGTCGCACTGTTATTACACGCGTCCTTTACCGTGTACGTCCGCGTGATGATCAGCGGGCAACTGCCGCTCGGCACGTCCACCGAGGTCACCACCAAACTCGCATCCGGCGTACAGGCATCGCTGATCGCCAGACCCATGCCTTCCAGCGCCGCCACCGTCGTCACCGCCGGCGCCGCGCTGACATCGCAGCCTTCAACCGTACTGGCCGGAATTGTCCCGGTAATCGTCGGCGGCACCGTATCCCGCACAGTAATCGTCTGGGAGAAATTGGGACTCAAATTGCCGCACCCATCCCCAAAGTTCCAAGTGCGTACGCGCACATACGCATTTTCGCACGCCACATCGGGTGAAGTTATGTCGTTCACCAGGTTCAGCACCGGGGTCACTGTGCAGTTGTCCGTCGCCGTCGGAGTCAGCAATAGCGCCGCAGCCAGGCCGGCAGCGTCGCTACATTCCACCGTGCGATCCAACGCGCCGGCCAATGTGCCAAGGGTGGGCGGGGTCGTGTCCCGAACCGTGATCGTCTGAACAAAATTAGCGCTCGTATTGGCGCAACCATCCTGGAAGTTCCAGGTCCGAACCCGGACGTAACCGTTGCCGCAAACGCCGCTCGGGGTGGTGACGTCGTTCACCAAATTCCGCGTCGGCGTCACCGTGCAATTGTCCGTCGCGGCGGGCACCAAGGTCAGTGCGGCCGCCAATCCGGCGGCATCTTCGCAACTCAGGGTTCGATCCAACGCCGCGGCCACCGTGGTAACGTTGGGCGTCGTCGTGTCCCTGACGGTAATAGTCTGAACGAAACTCGAACTCGCATTATTGCAACCGTCGCTGAAATTCCAGGCGCGCACCCGCACGTAGGCATTGGCGCAAGTCCCGTCCGGAGTCGTCACATCCGACAACAAATTCAGCGTCGGCGTCAGGGTGCAGTTGTCCGTGGCCGCCGGCCGCAAGGCCAACGCCGCCGCGATACCGGCTGCGTTGCTGCATTCCAAATCCCGATCCAGCGTGGCGGCGATGGTGCTGATCACCGGCGCCGTGGTGTCCTGGACCCGAATCGTTTGAGTAAAGGTTGGGCTGAGGTTCCCGCAATCGTCACGGAAGTTCCAGGTGCGCACTCGCACATAGGCATTGGCACAGGTCCCGTCCGGAGTGGTTGCATCCGTGAGCAGGGTCGCCGCCGGGGGCGCGCCGCAATTGTCCGTCGCCGCCGGGACCAGCGCCACCGCCGCCGCAATACCGGAAGCATCGCTGCACTCCAAGAGTCGATCCAGACTTCCGACTCCGGTGCTCACCACCGGCGCCGTCGTATCCGCCACGGTGATCGTCTGGACAAAGTCCTCACTTATATTCCCGCACGCGTCAGCAAAATGCCAGGTCCGATCCCTCACATACCTGTGCGCACACGCGGGATTCGGCGTCGTCACATCACTTACCAAACTGATGAGGGGCGCCGCTGTGCAATTGTCCACCGCGGAGGGAATCAACGCCAGCGCCGCTGCGATTCCGGACGCATCACTACATTCCAAAAGCCGATCCAGCGATCCGGCGCCCGTCTGAACCACGGGAGGCGTCGTATCGCGCACCGTGATCGTCTGCACAAAGGTTGAACTGGTGTGGCCGCAACCATCGCTGAAATTCCAGGACCGCACCCGGACGTACCCTTGCGGACATCCCGGAGTCGGGGTGGTCACATCGCCCACAAGATTCCGGGTCGGATTGACCGTACAGTTGTCCGTCGCCGTCGGCACCAAGGCCAGGGCCCCCGCGATCCCCGCCGCATCGCTGCACTCGAGAGCCTGATCCAAACTGCCGGCAACGGTATCAATCACCGGCGCCGTCGTATCATGCACCGTCAGGATCTGCACAAAGTCCCCGCTGGTGTTGCCGCAGCCGTCCGAGAAATTCCAGCGGCGGGTGCGGGTGTACGCATTGGGACATCCGGGCGTGGGCACGGTGACGTCCGACACGAGATTGCGTGTCGGCACATCGGTGCAGTTGTCCGACGCCAGCGGCACCAATCCCAGGGCGGCACTGATCCCGGCGGAATCATCGCATTCCAGCGTCCGATCCAGCGCACCGGTCAGCGTGGAAATCACGGGCGCAATGCGATCCTGAATGGTCAGAGTTTGAACGAAGTTCCCACTCGTGTTACCGCAGCCGTCGGTGAAGTTCCACGTGCGCACCCGTATATAAGCATTGGCGCAGGCCGGGTCCGGAGTGATTAGGTCCGTGAGCAAATTCAGCACCGGAGTGACGGTGCAATTATCCAGCGCCGCCGGGCGCAAGGCCAGCGCCGCAGTGATTCCAGCGGCATTGCTGCAGTCCAGCGTGCGATCCAAACTGCCCGCCACCGACGTCACCGTCGGCGCGGTGGTATCCCGGACCGTGATTTGTTGGGTAAACAGCGCGCTGGTCCGGCCGCAGCCATCGCTGAAATCCCAGGTCCGCACCCGCACATAGGCATTGGCGCAAACCGGATCGGGCGTCGTTGCGTCGCTCACCAGATTGAGCGTGGGAACCGCCGTGCAATTGTCCGACGCGGCCGGTTGCTGAGCCAGAGCGGCCGCCAAGCCCGCCGCGTTGCTGCATTCCAGCGTAACGTCCAGCGTTCCCGCCAGCGTCGTCACCACCGGCGCCGTCGTATCCTGTACGGTCAGCGTCTGAACGAAGGGCAAACTCGTATTATTACAACCATCCGTGAAATTCCAGATCCGCACCCGCACGTAGGCATTCGCACACGCCGGGGCGGGCGTCGTCGCATCCGATACCAAGTGCAACGTCGGGGTGGTCGTGCAATTATCCGAAGCGGCTGGTGCGAGCGCCAGAGCCGACGCAATGCCCGCGGAATCACTGCACTCCAATATTCGATCAAAACTGCCTGCCAACGTACTCACCACCGGCGCAGTCGTGTCTTGGACCACAATGGTCTGCACGTAGTCCACACTGGTGTTCTGGCAGCCGTCCGAGAAATTCCAGGTCCGTACCCGGACATACGCATTGGCGCAGCTGCCGTCCGGCGTGGTGGCATCACTCTTGAGATTCAGCGTCGGAACCGCGGTGCAATTGTCCGTGGCGGCCGGCGCCAGCAACAGCGCCGCAGCAAGGCCCGCAACGTCATTGCATTCCAGGGTCCGATTGAGATTGCCGGTTGCCGTGGTGACCAACGGTGCCGTCGTATCACGCACCGTAATTGTCTGCACAAAGCTGGAGCTGACATTGTTACAGCCGTCATTGAAGCTCCAGGTACGGACCCGAACAGAGGCATTCGCGCACGTTCCGTCGGGGGTCGTGACGTCCCCGATCAAATTCCGGGTCGGGTTCAGCGTGCAGTTGTCCGTGGCCGCAGGTGCCAGGGCTAATGCCGCCGTCAGACCCGCAGCATCGCTGCACTCCACGGTCCGATCCAGACTGGCAGCCGCCGTCGTGACCGTGGGCGCCGTGGTATCACGGACCAGAATCGTCTGTACAAAGGTCGGACTGTCCAGCCCGCAACCGTCCACAAAATTCCATCGACGTACCCGGGTGTACCCGTTGGCGCAGCCGCTCGTCGGCGACGTCACGTCACTGAGCAACTGCCGGGTCGGGCTCGTGGTGCAGTTGTCCGCACCGGCCGGAATCAGAGCCAATGCCGCGGCAATTCCGGAGGCATCGCTGCACTCCAAGGTCCGATCCAAGGCGCCCGCCACCGTCGTAACCACTGGGGGCGTCGTGTCCTGCACGGTAATCGTCTGGACAAAGTCGGCGCTCGTATTGTTGTGGGCGTCCGTGAAATTCCACGTCCGCACGCGCACATAGCCATTGGCACACAGCGGATCCGCCGTGGTGCTGTCGCTCACCACATTCAGTGTGACGGACGGCGAGCAATTATCGGTCGCGGCCGGAACAAGCAGCAGCGCCGCCGCGATTCCTGTTGCGTCGCTGCATTCCAAGGTCTGATCCAGACTTCCGGCCACGGTCGTTGCCACCGGGGGTGTCACGTCCTGAATCTGAGCCGTCAATTCGCACGTGCTGCTGCAGCCGGATTTGATGGCCGTAAGGCTCACGGTGAAGGATCCGCTGGCTCCAACAGTCACCGAAATCGACTGGCCCGAAGTGGAACCACTAATGGTCGCACCCGAGATCGACCACACGTAGGAATCCATTCCGCCAGGTCCGGAATACGTGTTACCAGTTGAATCCGGGCAAACCGTGGTGGCTCCCAGGAGCACACACACGGGGTTGGCATTCACCGTGATGTCAGCGACGCCGGAAACCGTGCCGTTGCAATGAGCGTCCGAGACCGCCGTTACCTGGTAGGACGTGGTAACCGCCGGACTCACCACCCGGGTCCACAACTGCGTGGTGATCCCCGATTCCACCAGACCACCGTCGGCCCAGGTCAGAGTCCAGGGCCCCGTGCCCGTCAACGCCACTTGCAACGTCGCCGATGCCCCCGGGCAGATGCTTTGCGTTCCCGAGAGCGTGGCCGTGGGTAGCGGATTCACGGTAACCGTCCCGGTTCCCGTGTCGTGGCACGTCGTGGCACCATCGGTAACCGTCACCGTATAGACGGTAGTCAAAGCCGGCGAGACGCTGATGGACGCGGTCGTCTGACCGCCCGGACTCCAAAGGTAGCTGGGCGAGCTGGCCGAAGTGGTCGCCACCAGCGTCGTGGAGGCACCGGCGCAAATCGTCGCGGAGTTCACGCTGACGGTCGGCAGGGGATTTACCGTCACCACCGCCGAGCCGCTCTTGAAACAGCCCGTGACGCCATCGGTGACCGTCACCGTGTAGGTCGTCGTCGAACCGGGAGAAACCGAGATCGAAGGCGTCACCTCACCGCCGGGACTCCACACATAGCTCGGCGAAGCCGCGGAAGTAGCCGCGGTCAGAGTGATGGAATCCCCCGCGCAGATCGTTCCGGGATTCACCGTCACCGTCGGCAGTGGATTCACCGTCACCGAGCCCGAGGCACTCTTGAAACAGGTTGTTACGCCGTCGGTAACCGTGACGGAATAGACGGTCGTCGAACCGGGAGAAACCGTGATCGAAGGCGTCGTCGCCCCACCCGGACTCCACAAATAAGTCGGGTTCGAGGCACTGGTAACCGCAGTCAACGTCGCCGGGCCGCCTGCGCAGATCGTTGTCGAATTCACGCTGACCGTGGGCAGCGGATTCACGGTCACCGTACCACTGCCACTCTGGGTACACGTGCTGGCGCCGTCCCGGACGGTTACGGTATAAGTGGTGGTCGAACCGGGGGAGACGGTTATCGACGCCGTCGTCGCCCCACCCGGACTCCACAAATACGACGGGCTCGATGCACTCGTGATCGCCGTCAGAGTCACCGATCCGCCGGCGCAAATCGTCGTCGAATTCACACTGACCGTCGGCAGCGGATTCACGGTCACCGTGCTCGTCACCGTGCGGGAACACGTCGTCACACCATCCGTGACGATCACCGAGTAGACGGTCGTGGATGCAGGTGAAACCGTGATGATCGGCGTGGTGGCGCCGCCCGGGCTCCACAAATAAGTGGGGTTCGAAGCGGTCGTGGTCGCCGTCAGGTTGGTAGAAGTCCCCAGACAGATCGTCCCGGAATTTACGCTCACCGTCGGCAACGGATTCACGTTAACCGTGCCCGACGCACTCTTGAAGCAGGTGGTGACCCCGTCGGTGACCGTTACGGAATAGATCGTCGTCGAGCCGGGGGAAACCGTGATCGAGGGCGTCGTCGCGCCGCCCGGACTCCATAGATAGCTCGGGTTCGACGCACTGGTTGTCGCGGTCAACGTGGCCGAACTACCCGCGCAGATGGTCGTCGAGTTCACACTGACGGTCGGCAATGGATTCACCGTAACCGTGCCGCTGGCGCTCTGCGTACAGGCACTGGCGCCGTCCCGGACGGTTACCGTATAGGTGGTGGCAGCACCCGGCGAGACGGTGATGGACGGCGTGGTCGCCCCACCGGGACTCCACAGGTAGGTGGGGCTCGACGCGCCCGTCGTCGCCGTCAGCGTCGTGGAACTGCCCGCGCAGATGGTCGTGGAGTTCACACTCACCACCGGCAGGGGATTCACCGTCACCGTGCTCGTCAGTGTCCGCGAACATGTGGTTACTCCGTCGGTGACGGTCACCGAGTAAGTGGTGGTGGCTCCAGGTGACACCGTGATGGTGGGAGTGGTGGCGCCGCCCGGGCTCCAAAGGTAGGTGGGACTGGAAGCCGAAGTGGTCGCCGTGAGGTTTGTTGAGGCCCCCGCGCAGATCGTACCTGAATTCACGCTCACCGTCGGCAGCGGCCGGACCGTAACGGTTCCCGAACCGCTGTTGGAGCAAGTTCCATCGGTTACCGTCACCGTGTAGGTCGTGGTGCCCGCCGGGGATACCGTGATGGACGGCGTGGTGGCACCACCCGGACTCCACAAATAGGTGGGTGAACTGGCCGAAGTGGTCGCCGTCAGGGTTACCGATTCCCCATTGCAAATCGCTGCCGAATTGACGCTGACCGTCGGGGCCGAATCGTCATTGGTGATCGTGCCCGTGCCCTGCGCCGTTGAGATCGTGGCGTTGACTGCGCCGGAGAGATTGACCACCAGGGTCTCATTCCCCTCACACCGGGTGTCCCCAATGATCGGCACCGTGATGGTTTGCGTCGTGGTATCCGGCGGGAACGACAGGGTTCCGCTGGTCGCCTGATAGTCATTGTCTGCCAAAGTTGCCGTCCCATTGGCGGTGGAATAGTTCACGGTAACCGTATCCGCCAACACGCCCGCGAGGGTCACCGTGAAGATTAAACTGGATGTCCCGCTGTTACCCTCCGCCACGGAAACGTTGTTGATGGACAAGGTCGGAGTAGGAAAGGAAAGCGGACAATTGTCGGGTCGACGGCTGGGCGTCAGGACTGCATTCAGGTAGGCGCGGCGCCCATTGATATCCCCGATGGTATTCGCACTGTAATCGTGGCCGCCCAGATAGAAGATCACTGATCCCTTCGTCGTCGGCTGCAGTTTGGCCACCTCCGCCCGGGTGGTCGTGACGGCACCGGTGAGATCCGACACGTGAACATGAGCCCGGTTGATATAGGTGGAACCCGCCGCCAAATTCCACTCCGTAAAGGACCCGTTTTCGTGGGAGATATCCCCCTGATATTGACTGAATGGAAGGTCTGAATAGGGATAACTAAAGGTGCCGCTCAGTGCGTTCAGAGTGAAGCCCTGGGTCGTGTGAAAATGACCGAACCCGGCATTATTCTCGTAGGTATTGATGGCCTCGCATTGCGCCAGAAAATTACCGCCGCTCTCTACAAATGCCCGAATGGCAGAAGTTTTCTGGGTTTCCGTCGGCTCACCATTAGCGGTATTGCCATCGAAATGCGGCGAAGTGACCAGGGTGTAGCAGTTGGTGGCGCGCAACACCGAGACATCGGTGATTACCTGGAAATCACTCGACGGAATTCCCGCCGTGAGCAGGACATTCGTATGGATAGCGAACGTGCCACCGTCATTCAGCACGAGGATCTCCGGCCGGAAAGCCAGATTGTAGCGGATATCCACCGTGGTATCCGCGTCGAGGCGATAGACTGCGACGCTATTGCCGAATGCCGTAATCAGCGGACCCGCAGTGTTGGTATAATTGCGGTGGATGATAAACGGACCACCCCGAAGACTCAGATTGCTGGACGTTTGAGTCGTCGGCAGGACTCGCTGCATGCTGGCCGTGAAATCGATGCCATCCTTAATCTTGCCGGAAGTGATCGCCCATTTAACGGGCACAAAGGCGTGCAACAAATTGTTGACCAACCCGTAGGTTTTGAGATTGAACGGTGTACCGATGGCTTGGTAGGTATTGTCCATCGGAATCACCAGCGAGCCGGCAGGAATCAGCTCCAGATTGGGCGGCGCCCCCGGCAGGTCGGGATCGCTGGGATCGTCGTTGGAGATGGTGATCTGTCCCTGCGGGTCAATCACGGTGCCATTCACCGCCGAAATGTTCACCACCACGGTCTCGTTGGGTTCGTAGACGATATCCCCATTGATGGTGATGCTGATCGTTTTGCTACTCTGACCGGTGGTGAAGGTCAAGGTGCCGCTGTTGGCCACGTAATCACTGCCGGCAGTGGCGGTACCGTCCGCGGTGGACCAGTTCACGATGACCGAGCAGGTGCCGGCCGGTTGGGAAAGGCTGACCGTCAGCGTCGCGGTGGTCGTACCGGTGTCGCCTTCCAGCACGGTGACATCGCTGATGGAGACGTTGGGAATCGTGGTGACCGTCAGCACCATGGAACTGGAAGTAACGGCCGGCGTACAGGTGCCGGTGATGACGACATCGTAGGACCCGGCATCAGCCAGAGTGGTGCCGCTGATGCTCAGGACGGAAGTCGTTACATTGGCATAGGTGGAGCCATTGCCGGTTGCTCCGTTCGCCAACGGTTGGCCGGCTTTGCGCCATTGATAGGTGAGTCCGGCGCCCGTCGCAGTGACCGAGATGGTCGTGGTGGTTCCCTGACAAACCGATTGCGAGGCGGGTTGGGACGTGATGGCGGGCGGGCTGTTCACGGTAAGAGCAACCCGGGCAGAAGTATCCGTGGAACATGTGCCCGTCACCACGCAATCAAAGCCCGCGGTAGCGATTGCGGCGTCATTCACCGCCGTGCCAGTGATGGTCAGTGTGGCGTTGGTCGAAGGGCTATAGGTCGAACCATTGCCTGTGGCCCCGCCCGCCAGGGCCAGGTTCACACCATTTTTCCGCCACCGATAGGTCAGGTTCGTTCCTACGGCCGTCACCGTGAAGGTGGTGAGATTGCCGACGCAGACCACTTGAGGCGTGGGGTCCACGGTGACGACGGTCACCGGATTAACCGTGAGTGCCACCTGGGTGGAAGTCAGCGGCGAACCGCACGTTCCGGTCACCACACAATCAAACCCGGCGGCGGCCAGGGCGGTATCGGCAACCGTCGAACCGGTGATGGTCAGGTTAGGACCGGTGGCGCCCGCGTAGGTGGAACCGTTGCCCGTGGCGCCATTGGCCAGGTTGACGCCGTTCTTCCGCCATTGGTAGGTGAGGCCCGTACCGGTGGCCGTCACGGTGAAGGAGGCCGTTGACCCGGCGCAAACGGTCGACGCGGTTGGTTGTCCAGTGAGGTTGGGCAGCGTATTGAGGGTCAGAGCCACCCGGGTGGAGTTAACATTTGGCGGGCAAGTGCCGGAGACTACGCAGTCATATCCGACGCCGGTCGCGGCGACATCCCCAGCAACGACACCGGTGATAGTGAAACTGCTCGTAGTGACCGTGGAATAGGTCGATCCGAGGAGATTCACACCATCGACCAAATTCGTACCATTCTT
This sequence comes from Verrucomicrobiota bacterium, assembly GCA_947471985.1. Classification (GTDB taxonomy): domain Bacteria; phylum Verrucomicrobiota; class Verrucomicrobiia; order Limisphaerales; family UBA9464; genus CANIZL01. The sequence goes on from CANIZL010000096.1 coordinate 9,546, forward strand.
TCGCCACTGGTACGTGAGACCCGTACCGGTGGCGCCCACGGTAAAGGTGACCGTGCCCCCTAAACAGGCGCCCTGCGCGGTGGGCTGAGACGTAATGGCCGGAAGTGCGTTGACGGTCAAGCCCACGCGGGCGGAGGTGACCGCCGGCGCACAGGTGCCGGTAACGACGCAATCAAACCCCGCCGTGTCGATGGCGGTATCGTTCACCCGGGTGCCAGTGATGGTGAGGGTCTGGTTGATGGTGCCGCCGTAAGTGGAGCCGTTGGCATTGACGCCATTAATCAGGTTTACCCCGTTTTTACGCCACCGGTACTGAAGGTTCGAGCCGGTCGCCGTCACCGTGAAAGATGCGGTATTCCCAGCGCAGAGCGTCACGGCGACCGGATCGCCGGTGACGGTGGTCGGCGTGTTTACAGTGAGTGCCACCCGCGTCGAGGTGATGGACGCAGTGCAACCAGTGACGACGCAATCAAAACCCGCTGCCGCGAGCGCGGCATCTGCTGCCACGGCGCCTGCGATAGTGAGCGTGGCAGTGGTGACTCCCCCGTACGTCGAGCCATTTCCCGTGGCGCCATCGGCCAAATCCACACCATTTTTCCGCCATTGGTATGTCGCGGGACTGGAAGATCCGACCGTGAAAGTCGCCGTCGAATTGGGGCAAACCGTCTGAGCGGTCGGTTGGGACGAGATACCCCCGCCCGTTGGTGCGTCAAAATTCCATGCAATACTTCGATCCTGCGGCAGGAATCCCTCGGAATCACCCGTCTGCCCCGCTGGGGCATTGTAAAGAAGCAAACCGTTGGGCGTCCCGGATATGCTAGTAATTACGACCCGGATATCCAATAGGTGACCTGTGGCAATAGTATAATTGGCTGACAATCCCCGATTGGGAATGGAAATAGGCAAAGTCCCGTTTGCGGCAATCGTGGTATTAGGCGAATCCAGTGTATCAACGATCAGCGCCGAAGCTCCCGTGGCGGGATTGTAGTCATAAAACTGCAAACGAACGGCCACTTGAAATGAAGAGGCACCCGCGTTGCGGATCCAGATCGAGCCACCCGCATTGCGAGCCGAACTGATCGATATATTTCCTCCGAGGGGTGGGGAGAAGAAATCAAATGAAGTGGTGCTGCTAAAAGACAGACTTCGGAGCGTGCCACCCGAAGTTTCCTCCACCGTATTGGTCGTACCGGATCCGAAGAGACAGACTCCGGGTTGTTCGCCCCGGAGGAAAAGGTCCGTCGTGGCACCAAAGGCGCGATTCCCCAGCGAAATCGCGGCAACAAACCAAGCCATCAGGACCGCCGCCCGACGGAGCGCCGACAGCTGGCCCGCGACCAGGACAAAAACTTCGCCCACGAGCCGCAGCCGCGAGCTTGCCGACGCCCCAGCGCTTTCATCAGCAGCCCGCGATGCCGAGGCACAGTCCTCCTGTCGACCCATTTCCTCGGTCCGGTTGGCGCGGGCGACCTCGCCACCGCGGCTTCCCGCGGGGAAATCCACTCCGGCGCCTGCGCCAACCATAGTATTAACCTGTGCTTGCAAAATCATTGGATTAAACCTTATCCCTAATAATAACTAAGGATCCTTACCGGTGCCGCGAACCGGTTTCCCTTACACCAAAAACGGGCAAAATACCCCAGAAAAGCGGCCTTTACTCCAGCCCGGAGGCTGACCTGCCCACCCCTCCGACGCAATTCGATTCCTAAAGATTCTTCGAAACTATTAAGGCGCATTGGGTAGAGATTCGTCCGGATACAAACTCACCATGATCCGGCCTTCCCGTTACCGATACTTGTCTCAAAAACCAGCGATTGGCAGGCCGTAAAATGAATCCCGGGCGCCGAAACCAAGGATCCCTCCGGTCGACTTGATCCACCTGTCCCAAATTTCCCCTCAAGAACACCAGCTGGCCCCACGAATCGACCGACCTGAAGCAGCGGCTCCCCCGCCAAGGGCTGCCCTCCCCGGCCGAATCCGCCGGGGTCCCCAGCATGGGCCCGCCCACCGACCGCCCGAGGCGCCTCAAAAAAAGAGACGGATTCAGCCGCCGTTCCCCAACCGACCACCCCTCCGACGCACGGATCGTGCCCGCTTTTGCCAGCCCGGCGGCACCTCGATCCCTCCCGGGTTAGCCAGCCTCCATCGACAGCTCTCAACCCCACATATGCGGTTTTGGGGGCAATTCGACCCCAATCCCTTGCGGTTTTCGAGTTGCCGCCGGCCCGCTGTTTCCTACCGTCGAGCCAAGCAATTCGGCTGCAAAACGCAGTCGGCAACTTTGGCAAAATGGCGAACAATAACACCGGTTCCAACGAGACGTACGACGGCTCAAAGATCAGCACCCTCGAGGGCCTCGAGGCCGTCCGCAAAAAGCCCGGCATGTACATCGGCGGCACCGATGAACGGGCGCTGCACCACTGCGTCTCGGAGGTTCTGGACAACTCGGTCGACGAACATCTCGCCGGCCACTGCAACCGCATCGATGTGACCATTCACCTCGACGGCTCCATTTCCATCCGGGACGATGGCCGCGGCATTCCGGTCGACATCCATCCGCAGAAGAAGATTCCCACAGTGGAACTGGTCCTGACAACGCTCCACTCCGGAGGCAAGTACGGTCAGGGCGGGTACAAATTTTCCGGCGGTACCCACGGCGTCGGGGCCAAGTGCGTCAACGCCGTTTCCGAGTGGTTCGAGGTCGAGGTCAGCCGCGATCTGAAGGTCTACCACATGGAGTTTGAGCGTGGGAAAGTGGTCCAGAAGCTCAACGTAATCGGCAAATCCAAGGCCACCGGCACGCTGATCAGCTTCAAGCCGGATCCGGAAATTTTCCGCGACACCGTCGAGTTCAAATTCGACCGCATCGCCCAGCGGCTGCGCGAACTCGCCTTCCTCAATTCCGGTCTGGAGATCATTTTCCAGGATGAACGTCAGGCCGAGGCAAAACAGGAGCGGTATTTCTATAAGGACGGCGTCGAGCAGTTCGTCAAACAGCTGAACGAAGGCAAGACGGTCCTCCACCCCAAGCCCATCTCCATCAACCGGGAATCCAAATCCACCGTCGCCGACAAGGATGTGGAGATTCACCTCGAGTTGGTGATGCAGTACAACGACAGCTACACCGACCAGGTTCTGTGCTACACCAACACCATCCATAACCCGGACGGCGGCACGCACATGACCGGCTTCCGGTCCGCCCTGACCCGCGGCATCAATCAGTACGCCAAGGCCAACAGCTTGTTGAAGGACAAGGATCCCCAGATTACCGGGGACGACGTCCGCGAAGGCCTGACCGCCGTCATTTCCATCAAGCACAGCGATCCCAAGTTCGAATCCCAGACCAAGGTGAAACTGATTTCACCGGAGGTCGACAGCGTGGTCGGATCCGCCGCCTACGAGGGCTTGATGAACTATTTTGACGACAACCCGGCGGTGGCCAAGAAGGTCGTGGACAAGGGCTTGAATGCCGCCCGCGCCCGGGAGGCCGCCCGCAAGGCGCGCGAAGCCGTCCGCAAGACGTCGCTGTCCGGCGGCGGCCTGCCCGGCAAGCTCGCCGATTGCTCCGACCGCGATCCGGTGAACACCGAGCTGTACATCGTCGAGGGTGACTCGGCCGGTGGCTCCGCCAAGCAAGGCCGCGACCGTAAGTTTCAGGCCATTCTTCCCCTCCGCGGTAAACTCATCAACGTGGAGAAGCAGCGGCTCGACAAGGTCCTGCAGAACAACGAAATCCGCACGATGATCACCGCCATCGGCACCGGCATCGGCAGCGGCGACGGCGAAGGCGCCTTCAATCTGGAGCGGTTGCGGTACCACAAGATCATCATCATGACCGACGCCGATGTGGACGGTTCCCACATCCGCACCCTGCTGCTGACGTTCTTCTACCGGCAGATGCATGAGCTGATCAAGGGTGGCTATGTCTACATCGCCCAACCCCCGCTCTATTCCGTCACCCGCAAGAAGCGGACGGATTACATCGATGACGATGCCCAGCTGAACCGGATTCTCTTGCAGAACGGCAGCGAAGAGGTCCGCCTGCGGAACTTGGCGGACGGCAAGGAGATCCCGGCCAAGCAACTCGAGGAAATCCTGGGCTTGCTGGAGACCCTCGACAAACACGCCACCTACATTCGGCGTCAGGGCGGCGACTTCGCCCTCTACGTTGATCAACGCGGCAAGGACGGCTCCCTGCCCCAGCACCTCGTCAAAATCCGCGAAGGCAATGACGAACAGGTGCACTACTTCCTCACCACCGAGGCCCTGGACGCGTTCAAGGCCCAGCATTCGGACCTGTTTGGCGACACCGAAACCCGCGAACGGTCCGAGAAAGCCAAGGGTCTCTCCCGCCGGGCCACGCACGCGGATCTGCACCTGGAAGCGAAGGCCATCGGCGAGATCCTGGCCAAACTGAGTCGCAAGGGACTCGCGGTGGAGCATTACGCCGCCCAGGACCAACCCCTGTTTGAACTCGTCGAAGGCGAGGGCGACAAGGCCCACACCCTGCCCCTCTTCTCCATTCCCGAAATCCTCTCCAGCGTGAAGGCCGTCGGCAAGAAGGGCATTCAGATCTATCGCTTCAAGGGTCTGGGTGAAATGGATGCCAAGGAGTTGTTCGAGACCACCATGGCGCCCGCCAACCGCAAGCTGCTGCGCATCGACCTGACCGACGCCGTCGAAGCCGAGGCCATGTTCACCCGGTTGATGGGTGACGAAGTTGAACCGCGCCGGCAGTTCATCGAAGACAACGCTCTGAACGTGCGGAATCTCGACGTCTAAACCTCTACGTTCCCCTGCACTTCCCTTTCTGACCGACCTTTCGCCCTGCCATGCCTGACGAAAAATCCCCACCGCCCAGCGGCGGCGCTTATGCCGCCAATGAACGGATCGCCAAAATCAACGTCGCTGACGAGATCAAGGCCTCCTTCCTGGACTATTCCATGTCCGTCATCATCTCGCGCGCCCTCCCGGACGTGCGCGACGGACTCAAGCCTTCCCAGCGCCGCATCCTGTACGCGATGGAGCAGCTCTCGCTGTTTCCCGGTCGCAAGCACATGAAGTGCGCCAAGATCTGCGGTGACACTTCCGGTAACTACCATCCCCACGGCGAAGCGGTCATTTATCCGACCCTGGTGCACATGGCCCAACCCTGGGTCATGCGCGAACAACTGATCCACGGCAAAGGCAACTTCGGCTCCGTCGAAAGCGATCCGCCGGCCGCCATGCGGTATACCGAAGCCCGTCTGACCCATCTCGGCGCCGCCCTGATGACGGACATGGACAAGGAGACCGTCGATTTCGTCCCGAACTACGATGAGCGACTCATGGAGCCCACCGTGTTCCCGGCGGCGTTCCCGAATCTGCTGGTCAACGGCGGCACCGGCATCGCGGTCGGCATGGCCACCAACATGGCCCCGCACAATCTGGTGGAAGTGATCGACGCGGTTTGCGCCCAGATCGAAAAGCCGGATATCACGATCCCCCAGTTGATGAAGTTCATCAAGGGACCCGACTTCCCCACCGGCGGCGTGATCTGCGGTACCGAGGGCATCAAGAACTACTTCACCACCGGCCGCGGCAGCGTCAAAATTCGCGGCAAGGTCGGCGTGGAATCCATGAAGGGCGGCCGCGAGCAGCTCGTGGTGACCGAAATCCCCTTCAACGTCAATCGCGCCCGCCTCGAGGAACAGATCGCCGACCTGGTCAACAACAAGATCATCACGGACATCTCCGGCATCCGGAATGAGTCCGATGAAAACTGCCGGCTGGTCATCGAGCTCAAGCGCGATGCCATTCCGAAGGTGGTCATCAACAACCTCTACCAGCACACTCAGCTGGAGACGAGCTTCAGTGTCAACGCGCTGGCGATCGACCACGGCAAGCCCAAGACGCTCAATCTCAAGGAGCTGATCACGGCGTATCTCGATCACCGCCGCGAAGTGATCCTGCGCCGGACCCGCTTTGAACTGCGTCAGGCCGAGGAAAAGGCGGATCTGCTCGAGGGTTATATCATCGCCCTGCGCAATCTGGACGAATTCATCCGGATCATCCGCAGTTCCAAAAACCGCGAGGAGGCCAAGGTGAAGTTGATGGCCTTCGAATGGACGCGCGCCCAGATCGAACGTTGGAGCGTCGTCATCCGTCACGAGGAACGCCTGGTCAAAGGCCGCTACTCCCTGAGCGAACGGCAGACCAATGCCATCCTCGATCTCCAACTCTACCGGCTGACCTCGTTGGAAATCGACAAGATCATCACCGAGTACAACGAGTTGATGGATCGGATCCGCGATCTGCTGGACATTCTGGCCAAGGAATCCCGCGTACTCGCCATCATCAAGCGCGAGCTCAAGGAGATTCGCGACAAGCATGGCAATCCCCGCCGCTCGGAAATCGTGCCGGACGAGGGTGAAATCGCGATTGAGGATCTCATCGCCAATGAAGGCGTCATCGTCACCCTCACGCACAACGGTCTGCTGAAACGCACCAACGTTTCCAGCTACCGCGCGCAGCGTCGGGGCGGCAAGGGCGTCATCGGCATGTCGACGCGCGAGTCGGAGAAGCCCGAGGACAGCGATTTCATCAAGCATCTGTTCACCGCGAGCACCCACGATTACCTGATGTTCTTTACGAACCTCGGGCGGGTGTATGTGGAGCGGGTGCACGAAATTCCCGATCTCCCGCGAGCCTCGAAGGGACGTTCCATCGCCAACCTGCTCGAACTCCGTGCGGGCGAAAGCATTCAGGCGCTCGTGCGGGTCGTGGCCAAATACGGGGCCAACAAGGAAGACCTCACCTGGCAGCAAACCAACGAGCTGTTCTTTGTCACCCGCAAGGGCACGGCGAAGCGCACCGCGCTCAGCGACTTCCAGAACGTCCGCAAGGGCGGCATCATCGCCATCACGCTCGAACAGGGCGATGACCTGGTGGAGGTGCGGCTCACCAGCGGCCAGGACGAAATCGTCATCATCACCCGCGAGGGCATGAGCATCCGCTTCACCGAAGGGGATGTGCGCTCCATGGGCCGTAACGCGGGCGGCGTGAAGGGCATCGAATTGGAGAAGACCGATGCCGTCGTGGCCTGCGCCCTCGTGGAAAGCGGCGCCACCCTGCTGGTGGCCGGCGAAAACGGTATCGGCAAGCGGACCGACTTCGACGAATACCGCCTGCAGACCCGTGGCGGCAAGGGCATCATCACGATGAAGACCGGGGACAAAACCGGCAACGTCGTCGGCGCCCTGACGGTGCGCGACACGGATCAACTCATGCTCATCACCAATGCGGGCCAGATGGTCCGCATCCCGGTCGCGGGCATCCGCGAAGCCGGACGCAATACCATGGGCGTCCGCCTCATCAACCTGGAGGAGAAGGATCGTCTTCAGGCCATCGCTCCGGTCATCTCGGATAAGTCCGAGGACGAAGCTCTCGGAGACCCAGCCGCTCCGACCGGCGAGACGCCGACGCCCGAAGCGTAAATCGCGTCATGGCCCGCCCCACGGATCTGCGTGTCACCGGAGTGGACCTTTGGTTCCTGCCGGTGACGACGCGGATGCCGCTGAAGTTCGGGGCCGAGACTCTGACTTCCGTGACCTGCGCCCGCGTACGGGTGCAGGTCACCGGCCGCGATGGTCGCGTGGCCGAGGGCTGGGGCGAAACACCGCTCAGCGTGCAATGGGTCTGGCCTTCGCCGATCCCCTACTCCACCCGACATCAGGGCCTGAAGAATTTCACCGCCCAACTGGCGCGAGCCTGGGCGGGCTTCACCGAATGGGGCCATCCCCTCGAACTCGGTCACGATTTCAATCAGCAAGTCCTGCCGCGATTACGGGCGGCATTTTCGACCCCAACCGATAGTACCCCGGAAAATGCCGCGGGAGAGTTGCCCTGCCTCGCCGCGCTCGTCTGCAATTCCCCGTTCGATATTGCCCTGCACGATGCCTTCGGCCGGCTGCACAGCTGCCCGACGTATCAAACCTACACCGCGGATTTTCTCGGACGCGATCTGGCCGATTTCCTCCAGCCGGCGGCGGACAAGTCCCGCACACTCTCCTTCAAGGATCGCTATCCCGCGGATTTTCTCCGTCCCCAGCGACTCGACGCCCTGCCCGCCTGGCACCTCGTCGGCGGTTTGGATCCCCTGGTTCCCGGCGAGTTGAAAGGCGACGAGCCCCACGACGAACACCCGGTCTTGCTCACCGATTGGATTCGCCGGGACGGACTGCGCTGTTTAAAAATCAAGCTTCGGGGCACGGATGCCGCTTGGGACTATGCGCGCATCGTGGCCGTCGATGAACTCGGGTTTCCGCTGGGAGTGGACGCGTTGACGGCCGACTTCAACTGCACCGTGCGCGATCCGGCCTACGTCTGCGAGATTCTCGATCGACTGCAGCGGGATCACCCCGGGACCTATGAGCGGCTCGTTTATGTGGAACAGCCCTTCCCTTACGAACTCGCGGCCCATTCGATTCCGGTGCACGCCGTGAGTGCCCGCAAACCGCTGTTTTTGGATGAAAGCGCGCACGACTGGGAAGTGATCCGCCACGGGCGCGAACTCGGCTGGACCGGCGTGGCTTTAAAAACCTGCAAAACCCAAACCGGCGCCCTGCTATCGGCCTGCTGGGCTCAAGCCCACGGACTTCAACTGATGGTTCAGGATCTTACCAATCCCATGCTGGCCCAGGTCACCCACGCGTTGCTCGCCGCCCACGTGGTGACCCTTCGCGGCATTGAAACCAATGGCATGCAGTTTTATCCCGCCGCCAGTTTGCCCGAAGCCCGCATCCATCCCGGTTTATACCAGCGACGCGCGGGCGAGATCCGCCTGGAAACCGTACAAGGTCCCGGTTTCGGTTACCGTGAACCGGAAATCGGGCGCGATCTCGGGCCGCCAGCGTTCAACTATTAAGCGAAGATGGATCCACTTTTCGCCGCAGCTTCCGCCGGGTCACCGCCGACCACGATCACCTACCTGGAAATGCGTTCACCGACGGAGTTGCGCCCGCGGAGAACCGACAACCGACAGTTTTGGATCCACGAAGCCACCGTGCCGCAGTGGCAGTTCAACCGATTCCTCTACCTGACAGTGGGTACCCCGTGGGCTTGGACCGACAAACGGGACTGGACCGACCAGCAGTGGCGTTCCTACGTGGAATCGCCCCGTTTGAAGACCTTCGCTGCCTATTATGATGGATCCCCCGCCGGCTATTACGAGCTGCGCCAGGATGACGCCGGCGGCATCGAGATCGCCTATTTTGGATTATTGCCCGCGTTTTACGGTCGCGGCTTGGGGGCGGCCCTGCTGACCCACGCCTTGGAAGAGGCCTGGCGCCGCACCAATGACCGCGTCTGGGTCCACACGTGCACGCAGGATCACCCAGCCGCCTTGGCCAATTATCTGGCCCGTGGTATGAAGGTTTACCAGACGCTGCCCGGTTGAAATCCAGGTCCCGCCGGGCTAGCCCAAAACCGTGATGTATTTGCGGATTTCGGCGATCAGCACCGGCACATCCGCCGATTTCAGCCGGGCCAGCACCCGTTCCCATCGGCAGGCGAAACTGCCCCGTTCGTTGTACGGAAGGTGCTTGAAAAGCCCGTCGAACGCCCGCGCGCGTCGCTGATATTCCGCCTGAAGGCGCAACAACTCCGCTTCCAACGCCTTCAAATAGTGGCCGGCAAAGGCTTTGGGATCCGGGACAAAACCCGAGCGGCGATTCACCGGCTGCGCATAGGCCCGCGCAAAGGGCAAAAGGGTCGGCGTCCGCCAATCCGCAAACGCACCGCCATGATCCACCAGGTAAATCTCCCGCGGCACACCGGCGGAATTTTCCACAATGATCTCATCGCCGTCATCAAACAGCGGCTCGCCCGGCACATATTCCGAGGCCGGATGCCGCGTGCGCCCCACCACCAGGTTGGGAGCCGCCGCCTTACCCATCAAGTTAGCCAGCGCCCGCGCATACCGGGGATCCGCCAAGCGACGGTCCGGGATCTTGTCGGTGGCAATACCCGGCAGATAATCGCGTTCGAAATAAATCACCGGAAAATGCCGGTTCCGAAATTCGGCTCGTGGGCCCACATACGGTTCGCTGACCCGTCGCATATTAACCCGCGCCGGCAGATGCATGCCGAACTGGAGGCAGCCCAGACGGCGATCCAGCGTATAATCGATATACTCCTCGGTATCGAAAACCGCCCGTACCAAATCCTTGGGGTGATTGTTTTCATCGAGTTCCTCCAGGCGCTCGCGGATTCCCCAGCGGAGCAATCGAAGGAAAAGCACGCGGGGATTAACCTCCCCCCGGACCTTGATCTCCGCCAGATAGACCCCCCGCCGGCCTTCATGCTTGGTCGACACCAGCGGCGATGCGCCAATGCGACCGAGATTCAAATACTCAATGTTGCCGTACTCGCGGATGAAATTGGAAATGAACCCCCGGGCCAAAGGATCCCAGAGCGGCTTCAATTCCGGATCGGTCGGAGCGCATCCGGCCTGGGGAAAGACCGGGGAAAAGAAGAATTCGCCGTCCTCGTAAGTCCCCCCCGGCAACCACTGGATGCGCAGGAAGAATTCGGAATTGAGCCCCTGCAGTCCCTCGGGAGTCATCTCCTCCCGCTGCTCGCTGGCAATGACCGAGAACATCCGCTGCCGCCAATTGTGGAGCTGAATATCGTCCACCTGCAGCACCGGCTCGACCGCCTCGCGGAACTGCTCGGTCAGGACCGCATGCCGGATGCGCAACTCCACCGGCGCCAGTTCCGCAAACCGCGTGCCGACAAAATTCGGTCCGCCAAAACCCAGCGGGTCCACCCCAAAAAACGCAATCTCGGGCTGCGAATGGCGGTTCCGCTTGCGGCAGTGATCCCCGATCTCATCCAGCTGACGGGCCAGTTCCGCATCGTTGCACTCCGTCAGTCGGGCGAACTCCGCCAGCGTGACGAACCGCGTGCCCGTGTGCGGGTTGTAGTAATAAATCGGGCGCTCGGCGATGGCCACCCGGGACGCCAGAATGGTGTCGCGAAATTGATCGCGATCCGAAGGCGCGGTGCTGATGCGCCACAATTCACCCCGTTCCCGGAGCGCCTGCCGGATGCGAGGATCGCGTACGGACAGGAAGCGAATGCGATGCCGCGGCACCTTCCACAGCTCATGCAGTTGCTCGTCGGCCTGAAAGGCCAGATCCAAGCGCTCCAATTCCGGGCGGATCAAAACCACATCGCCGGGGGCCAGGATGAGGTCCACACTTTCCGCTGCCTGCCAGTCCAGATTCAGTCCCGTGCTGCCCATCGCACCCGCCGCCTCCGTCTCCGCCTGCCACTCTTTGAAGGTCTCCCGCTGCAGCGCATGCATGGGGGGCGCCGTGACCAGCAGTTCCTGTCCGGGAAAGAGCGTGCCGATACTCGACACGTAGCGACCCTCCGCCGTCTTGGCGAATAACGCCGGACCTATCGTTTGCACGGCCCCACCGTAGGCCTCGGGACGGGCAGCGGAAACCGCAAAAGCGGTTCCCCCGGGTCGTGGGAAGCGAGTAACCGGCCACGAAGCAGCGGCCCGAAGTACGGGGGGCGCCCGGCCCCGTGCCGCTTTCGGAACACGTGCGTTCCGCCGGCGGAACAACCTCGTTCCGTCCGGCGCCAATCCTCCACGCCAGTGCAGAAAATCCCATTAAAAGCCCAATAAATACGCATAGAAAGTGCTTGGCACGCACGCTGCTTAAAGGGTTTCAAGAAGTCTACGGGGGCACGAAAGCACCCCGGCGGATCAACGAAATCTCCAGTGTCCTCGCTCATGAATAAGCCCTCTCTGTCCGTCAGCCTCCTCGCCGTCGTCGCTGCGGCCGTCGTCGCCACCGCCCTGGCCGCCACTGCCGTTCATGCGCAGACCGTCATCACCTTCAACGACCTGGGCGCCCGTACCGGCAGCACCGCCGGCACGCACATGCCGAGCTCGTACGCCGGATTCCGCTGGACCACCACGGACTGGTACTACATGACCAATCCCGCGGCGCCGGGGAACACCTTCCTCGCCCTCGGGGGCACGGGAACGTTCATCCTCAGTCAGACGGGCGCCGACTTCTATTTCGACGGCGCGGATTTCTGGAGTCGCCGCGGGCTCGATGCCGCCGGTCGTTTCTACTTCGTGCTCTACAAGGACGGCGTGACGGTTTACAACGGCATGAACGACAAAAACGGCCGCCAGGATTTCACCGGGGTGCCCACCCGTTTCACGCCGAATTATACCGGCCCGGTCGACGGCATTGCCATCGTCTTCACCCAGGGCGGTCGCGACTGGAATCATCTGGCCATGGACAACCTTCGCATCCGCCCGATCGCCACCGTGCCCACGCTCTCCCTGGCGCCGATTGCGACCGCCGAGGAACACTCGCCTCTCACGACCCTCATGAGTTTCGCCAGCGCAACTTTTATGGGGCTGACGCCGAACGCGACCGAAGCCGGCCTCTTCCAATAAGGCTCCAACCGGGCCTCCGGGTGGCGAACCCCGCAAGAATCCGCTTGGCCTCCGGGTGAGGTCGATCGACGATGCCATGAAATCCTGTCTCCTGGCATGCACGCATCATTGCAACGGACCCGCGCCCACCGTCAACGCCGCCCTTGGGTGGTCCTTCTCGCCACCGCGCTGCTGCTGGGCGCACCCGTACAGGCTCACTTGGATCCCCACGGATGGCGCGTGACCGCTTTCAGTTCCGAAAACGTGCTCACCGGGGAGTCGGCCAGCCACGCCATCGATGGTGATCCGGAAACCCAATGGCATACCCTTTGGCACGCTGCCCGGACCACGGAAGCTCCCACGCCTCCGCACTTCCTCACGATCGATCTGGGGCGATTGCAATCGATCAGCGCGGTCCGATACCGTGCCCGGGCGCACGGCGAGGCCGGCCTCCCGAAAGACTATCAACTCGAACTCAGCGAGGATGGCCAACGCTGGCAGACTGCCGCGCAAGGCGCCTTCAAGTACCGGAGCGGCTTGAGTCCCCACGCGGTCATTACGCTGGACCAGCCAACGAAGGCCCGGCATCTGCGGCTGACGGTGCTGTCCTTGCTGGAGTCCCGCACCAGCACGGAACCGGGCCTCGTGGTCGGCGAGATCGACGTGGCCACACCCCGCTCCCCGCTGGTGCCGACCACGCTCATTCCCGTGCCCCAAAGCCGTGAATGGAGTTACGGCGGATACGATTGGCAGGAGCGGCACCGGGCCCTCTGCTCCTATGCCGCGGAACATCCGGCCCGCCTGATTTTCCTGGGAGATTCCATCAATCATCGCTGGGGCGGTCCCCCGACCGATGTCACCCCGCGCACGGGTGCGGCGGTCTGGGAGCAGTACTACGGTCACCGAAATGCTTTGGAATTGGGCTGTGGCTGGGATCGGTTGGAGAACATGCTCTGGCGCCTGCAACATGGCGAACTGGAAGCCTCCGATCCGCGGCTGGTTGTCTTGATGGCGGGCACGAACAATCTCGAGGTCAATTCGCCGGAGGAGATCGCCGCCGGGGTCGCCGGGCTGTGCGACGAGATCCATCGCCAAAAGCCCCGAGCGCGCATCCTGCTCCTCGCCATCTTTCCGCGGGGAAAGGACCGGCACTTCCGCGAACTCGACGAGACCAATCGTCTGATCGCCAAATTGGGACGTCGATCCTACATTCAATTCAAGGACATCGGTTCGGTCTTCCTGAATGAACAGGGCGAACTCACCCGCGAGATCATGCCGGACCTATTGCACCCTGGAGAGGAAGGGTATCGCCGCTGGGCCAAAGCCATTGAACCGGAGATCAGTCGTGCTCTGCGGGACCAACAAGTTCCCTCCAGGTAAACCCGTGCACGGCTTCAGCCTGCATGAATTTTCCTAGGGCGAAGACATTCAGCGACCTCCGATGAGCCTGTCGGCCGGATCGCACCTGAATTCCGGCGAGAACCGCGAGATGCCGATGCCGACCGGCGGTGCTTTCAAGCTTGACAGATTTGGACGCATCGCGGCCCAATGATCGGCAGAACCCGGTGCCGGCGGATCGCCCGTATCCGCCATCGCCCGGGGGGAATTGGGAAAGGAACATCATGCTGCGCTCTATTCGCTGGATCCTGGCCGGTCTGCTTCTCGCCGGAACCCTTCTTGGCCACGATGTCGTGTGGTGGGAAAACCCCACGGGATCCACCCCCAATCTCCCGCTCGTTTTTTACTATCCCAACGAATACTCCGGGTACTTTTACGTTGATCCCACCCCCAACGAGCCGTGCATCGTTCAGGTGAACCTTAACCCGTCGAATTCCACCCTCGTCAGCGCGCAAGTCCTGCCGCCGAATCCCTCCGGATCCGTCGAGATCCGGGTGCTGATCCTGCGTCCCCCGTCAAATCACCTGGAAAAGGCGACGCTTACCGGCGAATGGCATGCCACCGGATCACCCAAGCCCCAGGAGTGCACCGCCATCCTGCCCAACTTCTTTTCCGTACCCATTACGGTAACGGACGATGACGCCCATTTTAAGGCGGCCTACCTGCCGGGCGGTTGGGTGCAACTGGATTCGGGACACAGCGCCGCTCTGTCCACCGCCTCCAGCCTGCTGGGACCCTGGATGATCATCGGCCAGGGCAAGACATTCACGCTCCCCACGGTGATGCCCACGCAGTTCTTTCACCTCTCCAAGGAAGTGGGTGGTTTTCTGAGCGGAACCATCACCGACAACGCCGCGAAACCTTATGTCGGCCTGCAGCTCGGCCTCAAGTATGGCGGTGGCACCGCCCTATCTGACAGCTTGGGCGGCTACTCCTTTCCCCGACTGCCCGCTGGATACAATTTGATCAGCGTCACCAATCCCGTGGGCGCCAGCCTCAATCTCGCACTCAATGCCAGCAGCAACGCGGTGGTCAATCTGAAGGTGGCGTTCGCGGCGGATCCACCGGTGACGAACGTCTGCAACTGCACACCGTGGTGCGCCATCGGCTTCGGCACGCAGCCCGACGGCACCACCCCGATCTATTTTGCAGGTGGCGCCAATTCGACCAAAAACGGCGACAAATGCGATCCCGCCGTGGTAACCGTCACGCCGCCCAAAGGCCCCGCCTTTACCATCACCCCGGGATCGCACCACCGACATAATTCCGGTCCCAACCCCGCCGCCGGCACCTGGCAAGTGACCACCACCGTATGCGGACACAGCCGGACGGCCACCATCACGGTACCCTGACCGACCCACGCGCGGCCGGCCGCGGGATTCCTATTTGTCCAGCGGGCACATTGCCCAATCGACTGGGCTCCGTGCGTGCCCCAGATTAGATGCGGCCAGCCGAAATGGCCGCCAAAGCCTGTCGCCCCATCATGGAACTTGCTGAACTTCTTCAATACGCCGTTAATTGTGGCGCTTCCGACCTCCATCTCACCGCCGGCCGCCCCCCCATGGTGCGGATCTCGGGTCGTTTGATCGCCGGTCCGTACCCCGGGATTCTGGGCCCCGAGGACGCCGAAGTTCTGATCTATCCGGCGCTGACCGACGAACAAAAAGTCCGTTTTGAGCGGGACAATGAGCTCGATTTTTCGCTCGCACTCCCCGGTGTTTCCCGTTTCCGCGTCAATGTGTTTCGCCAGCGCGGCAGCGTGGCGGGCGTGTTTCGCCTGATTGGCGAAAGCATTCCCACCGTCGAAGAACTCGGACTTTCCGAGGCGATCTGCCAAATGGCGCTGCTCCCACGGGGATTGGTTCTGGTCACGGGGCCCACCGGTTGCGGCAAAACCACCACGCTGGCTGCCTTGATCAACCTGATCAATCGGGAGAGCGAAGGACATATCGTCACCATCGAGGATCCGATCGAATTCGTGCATCCCCACGGCACCTGCACCATCAACCAGCGGGAACTCGGGCTCGACACCCATTCCTTTCCCCGGGCTCTGAAGAGCGTTCTGCGGGAGGATCCCAATGTGATCCTGGTCGGGGAAATGCGCGACCTTGAAACCATCACCGCCGCTCTGACGGCCGCTGAGACGGGGCACCTGGTGTTGTCCACCCTTCATACCCAGGGCGCCGCCCAGACGGTGAACCGCATCATCGACGTCTTTCCCGAGCAACAACAGGCGCAGATCCGGGTGATGCTGGCATCGACGCTCAAGGGTGTGGTTTCGCAGCTCCTGCTGCCGCGGGCGCAGGGCAGCGGACGCGTGGCGGCCCGCGAGGTGAT
Source organism: Verrucomicrobiota bacterium (assembly GCA_947471985.1). Taxonomy (GTDB): domain Bacteria; phylum Verrucomicrobiota; class Verrucomicrobiia; order Limisphaerales; family UBA9464; genus CANIZL01. The sequence goes on from CANIZL010000096.1 coordinate 25,726, forward strand.
GGTGGTGACCGATGCGATCAGTGCGATGATCCGCACCAACAACACCCACCATATCAACATGGCGATCGAGACCGGCGGTCACGACGGGATGTGCACCATGGAGCAATCCCTGCATCAGCTGGTCGCCGCCGGATTGGTCGAGATGGACGTCGCCGTCGGCCGCTCCACGCA
>CANIZL010000097.1 GCA_947471985.1 Verrucomicrobiota bacterium
CCAGCGCAAGGGCTTCGATGCCCACCGCACGGGGCGGCGGCTCAGCCGAGTTCGAAGGTTGTCACCCCGAAGATCTCGGATAAGGGGAGCCCGGGGGGCGGACCGAAATACATCCGGGCGCACCCGAAAACCTCCTGCATCCCGTGCCGACGGGCCAGGTTCACGGCGGCGGGATGGTCTTCCGGGACATCCAAAAACACGGGCTGACCCTGGGCGTGATGGCTGAGCGCGGAGAACAATTCCTCGGCCGTGTGGGCGTCGTCGGCGAAGAGTGGGCCGATCTTGAATCCCTGGCGGCAGGCGCGGATCACCCCGTACCCGCACAGCCGACCGTTTCGCACCACCCCCAGAGCCTGCCCCTGCGGTTGCTGGATCCACGCCCGCAAAAACACCGGTCGAGGCGCGGGGAAATGCGCGGTGTCATAGGCCAGCACCTGGTCCCACGGAACGTCGGCCAGAGGAACGAGGTCCCGGCTGAGGCTGCCCGCGAGGTTCTCGCCCTTGAAACGCAAATCCTGGGCAACCAAGCGAAAGCCTCCCTTGGCGTAATACGACTGCATCGCAAACACGCCATCCATGCCAATCGCCGCCGACGGCGTCAGCCGGGCCCGCAGGGTCGCGAGGCGATGATGCCACAGCTGGTTCCCCCATCCGTGCCCTCGATGATCCGGGTGCATGATGAACAAACCCATGAAACCGAACCGGCCCCCGTAGGAAACAATCGCGCCACCCCCGACCATCTGCCCCCCCAGTTCGGCGGCGATGAATCCCTGCGGATCCGTCTGCCAGAATATTTCGGCATCATGGTGCCCCGGGTTCCAGCCTTCCTGCGCTGCCCAGCCCACCAAGACGTCCACCTCGTCCCGGGTCATCGGCCGCATCGTTATTTCGTGTTTCATGGAGTTATTTTCGGGAGAAATAAACCACGGGCGGCGGCCAGTTGCGACAGATTTCCGAGCAACAAAACCTGGTCGCCCGGCAGGAATTCCTCGTCGGGTCCCGGATTGACGATGGCCGTGCCGGTTCGTTCGATGCCCACCACACTGGCGCCGGTTTTGGTCCGCAGCGCCAGCTCGCGGATCAGCCGACGCACGGCCGTGGATTTCTCGGTCACAGTCACGGTCTCCAGATGGGCCTCCGTCAGCAAACTGGGCGGTGCGGCCGGCAGGGGGAACTCCCGTGGGGCGGGTGGATGGGCGAGTGTTTCCTGCAGCGCCACCTGGCCCCGGCTGTAAACGCGAATGGCGGAACCCCACAACAACCACGTCAACAGCGCCACCACCACCAGCAAGAGCAGGAGCACGTCCAACGGCGGTAACAGCGGTGAACTCAAGACCAAGCCGAACAACACCAAAATGATCAGTCCCGCCGCCGCGACGCCGTGGGCCAGCACGTGTCGGATGGCTTCGGTGCGTTCTCCTGCGGAAGCCCGGGTCACCTTGATTTCCGCCACCAATAGTCCGAGGGCTTGGAACTTGCGGAACGAGGCAATGAACAGCGGCAGCGCCAACGTCACCGCCGCGAGCCAGAGGATCGTGTGATAGATCGCTTCCGAATGCAGTCCCGGCGGCAGCCAGGAGGGTTCCCGCCGGCCCAGGAAGCCGGCCGCCACAAAGACCGCGGCAATCAACAGCAGATTGATGCCGATCATCATCAGCCAGCTGCGGATCATGCGGGACGCCAGGCTGGACGGACGGTCCCCGCCCAGATTTCCCACCCAGTGCGTGTAAAGATTCAGGTACTCCAGCAGGCTGCGCGGGGCGCGTCGATCAAAGGCGTGGACGAGCCGGTCCGTGCTGCGGATGAGATAGGGCGTCGCCAGTGTGGTGAGCGCGGACACCGCGACCGCGATCGGATAGAGGAATGCGCTGGTGACTTTGAGCGTGAGTCCCAGGGAGGCGATGATGAACGAAAACTCACCGATCTGCGCGAGCCCCATGCCGACCCGCAGGGAGGTCTTGGTATCATTGCCCGCAATGAAGGTGCCGAGCGAGCAGGTCACCACCTTGCCCACGATCACGGCCACGGTGATGGCCACGATCGGGAGCGCATATTGCACCAGCAATCGGGGTTCGATCAGCAGGCCGATCGCGACGAAAAAGACGGCGCTGAAAAGGTCCCGGATCGGAGCGATGAGATGTTCGATCCGGCCGATCTCCCGCGCTTCGGAGATCACCGCACCGATGACGAAGGCGCCCAGGGCGACGCTGTAACCGAGCTTCACCGCGAGCAGTGAAAAGCCGAAGGCCAAGCCCAGCACGGTCACCAACAGCATTTCGTCGCTCTTGAAGCGACCCACATAGCCCAGCAGACGTGGCACGGCGATCAATCCCAACACCAGCGCGGTCACCAGAAATACGGACAGTTTTCCCAGGGTCGAACCGAGGTCTCCCCACCCCAACGATCCCGTCATCGCGATGCCGGAAAGGAGGGCGATCATCACGATGGCGAGGATGTCCTCGATGATGAGGATGCCGAAGATCAGGCTCGCAAACCGCTGCTTGGCGAGGCCGAGATCGTTGAGCGCCTTGATGATGATGGTGGTGGACGACACCGACAGCATGGCGCCGAGGAACAGGCAATCCATCGGGCTCCAACCGAACCAGCGTCCGAGTTGATACCCCACGGCGACCATCAGCAGAATCTCCAACACCGCCGCGAGCACCGCTGTGATGCCCACCTGCTTCAATTTTCGGAGGTTGAATTCCAATCCCAGCGAAAACATCAGGAACAAAATGCCGAGTTCCGCGAGTGTCTCGATGGAGTGCTGATCGCGGATCAGCGGGAACGGCGGCGTGTGCGGTCCGATGATGACGCCGGCGATGAGATACCCCAGCACGACGGGCTGTTTCAGCCGATGAAACAGGATGGTCACCAACCCGGCGACGATCATCACCACGGCCAGATCCGAAAGCAGGGTTTCGTGCATGGCGGCCGGGGACGGGGTGATGGACGGAAGCCGACTAGGCGAGCACGTCCGTCAGCACCTGGCCGTGCACGTCGGTGAGCCGGCGTTCGACGCCGTTGTGATAGAAGCTCAGACGTTCGTGATCGAGGCCGAGCACGTGCAGGATCGTCGCGTGGAAATCGTAGACCGTGGCGATGTTCTCCACGGCGCGGTAACCGAACTCGTCCGTGGCGCCATAGCTGAAGGGCGCCTTCACGCCCGCGCCGGCGAGCCAGCCGGTGAAGCCGGCCGGATTGTGGTCGCGCCCGCTGGCGCCGGCCTGGAAGGTCGGCATGCGACCGAACTCGGTGCACCAGACCACCAGCGTATCGGCCAGCAGCCCCCGCTGCTTGAGATCGATGAGCAGCGCCGCGGTCGGTTGATCGAGCACCTCGCCGTGGACCGTGTATTGGTCCTTCAGAACCTTGTGGCCGTCCCAATTGCTCGTGCCTTCGCCGCCCACTTGATAGGCACCGTTGAAGAGTTGGACGAAGCGCACGCCCTGCTCCAACAGGCGTCGCGCGAGAATGCAGTTCCGCGCGTAGCCGGCCTTGATCTCCTGCGTCCGATCCCCGGTGGCATCGGCACCATACATCTTTAGCACGTGCGCTGGCTCGGTGGACAGGTCACTCACCGCGGGTACCGACAATTGCATGCGGGCCGCGAGTTCGTAGCTCGAAATGCGGGCGGCGAGTTCGGTGTCGCCGGGGTAACCGGCCAGATGATGGCGATTCAGTTGGGCGAGGAATTCCCGCGTCGAACGATCGGTCTCCGGGGTGATCCCCGCGGGCCGGGCCAGATTCCGCAACGGTTTGGTGGCATTGAAATCCGTGCCCTGAAAGGCGGCGGGCAGGAATCCGGGATTCCAGCAATTGCCGCTCGATTGCGGCGCCCCGCGGGGATCCGGGATGGCGACGTACGCAGGCAGGTTGTCGTTCGCGCTGCCGAGCGCGTAGGTGGTCCACGCCCCGATGCTGGGAAAACCATCGAGCGTGAACCCGGTGTTCATGAAATTCTCGCCGGGGCCGTGCGTGTTGGTCTTGCCGGTGAGTGAGTGAATGAAACACATCTCATCCGCCAAAGCCCCGAGGCGCGGTACCAGATCGGAAACCATTTTTCCGCTTTGTCCGCGCGGACGGAATTCCCACGGGCTCCGATTCAACGCGCCCTGGGCGCCCTGGAAGGTGACCAGTTTGTCCGCGCCGGGCATGGGCTGACCGTGCCGGCGGATCAACTCGGGTTTGTAGTCAAAGGTGTCCAGATGACTGCACGCGCCGGCGCAGAAAATCATCAGCACCTGTTTGGCGCGCGGTGCGGCGTGGGCGGTGCGGGCGGCGTTGGGATTGGCCGGATCGATTCGGGGTCGCAGTGGCCGTTTCCGCTCGGCGTCCGCGGCGAGCAAACCGTCGCGGCCCAGCAATTGCGTGAAGGCCATGCCGCTCAACGCGGTGGCGCTGTGGCCGAGAAAGCCGCGCCGATTCAACAGGGGATGCCGGGGTGGGATGGGGTCCATGCGGTGCGACTAGAAGATGAAGAGAAACTCACTCGTGTTATAGAGGGCCCGGCCAAATGCCGGCAGTCCCTGTCCGCGGATCATCGCGACTGAGGCCGTCTGTTCCACCGCGTCCGGTGGGCGTCCGTAGAGCAACCAGAAGGCGCGCGCCGCTTGTCCGGCGGGATCAGTGCCGGTCTCGCCCTCAAGTCGATGCGCCAGCAATTCCGCCTGCTGCAATACGAAATTGCTGTTGAACAGATTCAGCGCCTGCAACGGCGTGTTGGAGCGACTGCGCTTCGGCATCACCTGGTTGCCGCTCGGACAATCGAAGGAACCGAACACCGAGTCCTGTTCCTGCCGGATGCGCGCCAGGTACACCATGCGCCGGTAATCGTCGTTGGTGAACGTCTCCTTGGGGAAATACCGGTTCACGTTGTCTTCCTCGACCTTTTGCAGGTGGAATCCCGGTCCGCCCATGCGCAGATCCAGGGCGCCGGAAGCCGCCAGCACGCAGTCGCGAATCGCCTCCGCTTCGAGGCGTCGCGGTGGGAAGCGCCAGAGGAAGCGGGCGTCGGCATCGATGGCCAGGCCGTCCGTCCGGGGCGCGGCGGATTGGCGGAACGTGCGGGACACCAGGATCGTTCGCTGCAGGTGTTTGAGGGACCAACCGCTGCGCACCAATTCGTCGGCCAGCCAGTCCAGCAACGCGGGATTCGTCGGGACGCCCCCGTTGCCGCCGAAATCACTCGGGGTATCCACGAGGCCCTGGCCAAAAATGTAATGCCACAGTCGATTCACCATCACGCGGGACGTGAGCGGATGGTCCGGGCGGGCGATCCAATCGGCCAGCTTGAGGCGGCGGACCTGCTCCGGGGCGTCCACGGGCAGGCCCAGGGAGCCGAGCACCGACACGCCGTCCGGCGCCACGACCTCGCGAGCTTGCAGCGGATCGCCCCGATAAAGCCGGCGGGTTTCCCCGGGCTGGGAAAACGTGCCCAGCCAGGCGGATTGTCCGTCGGTGATCTGCGTCAATTGCGAGCGGGTGCGGCGGAGGTCGTCCTGCAGCTTCTTCGCCGTCGCGGCGTCGGTGGCGAAGAGGTGCTTCAGAAAGGCCTGGGGCTCATCCGTCCCGATCGGCCGGCGATCTCGTGAGGAGGCGATCTCCCGCCAGGTGCCGGGTTCCCCCGCGGCTTCGATGCGGTATTCGCTGGCCAGTCGATCCTGGAAACGTCCGTCGCGATCGCGACTCCAGACGATGCGCTGGATGCGGGTCGGCCGGGGAAAATCAATCTGCGCCCAACCCTGCCCGGCGGTATGGGCGATCCAGCTGTGTTCGTTGCCGGGTCGGCCGTCGTTCAAATGTTCCAGCTTATGAATCGCGTAGCCGGGCAACGTGCCCGAAGCGCTGGCCTTCGATCCGAGCCGTGCCAGCGCCACGTTGGTGCCGGCGGCGTCGTAAATTTCCAATTCGTCCAAGCCGGGCTCCGCGCCGCCGGCGGCGAGGATGGTGAACCGAACGGCTGTGGTGGTGACCGGAGCAAACGTCTCCTCGTTGAGGCGGGCGTTGACCGCGGGTCGCAGCGCGAGCGATTGGCCCCCGGCAGCGGCGTTGCGGGCGGCCAGGTTCCGCAGTCCGGTCAGCGTGGCTTCCTGTCCGGCGAGTTCGCCGCGCAGTTCCGTGATCCGCTGTTGATCGGCCTCGGTCAGGGTGCGTCGCAGCGGCCGCTCCGCGAAGGCGACGCCCGCGAACACTGCCTGGACCGAATAATAATCCTTCTGCGAAATTGGATCGAACTTGTGATCGTGACAGCGGGCGCATCCCAGCGTGAGGCCCAGAAACGCCGTGCCCGTGGTGTTCACGATGTCCGCCAGCTCATCCTGCCGTTGCATGAGCGTCAGGTTGACGTCGGGACTCTTCACGATGTCGTAGGCGCCGGCGACCAGAAATCCCGTGGCGGCATCGGCCCCCAGCGCGTCGCCGGCGATCTGTTCGCGGATGAATTGATCGTAAGGTTTGTCGCTGTTGAGCGCCTGAATGACGTAATCGCGATAGGGATGCGCGTTCTTGCGTTCGCGATTGGTTTCGAAGCCGTTCGATTCAGCAAAGCGCACAATGTCCAGCCAGTGCCGCGCCCAGCGTTCGCCGTATCGGGGACTGGCCAGGACGCGATCCACCAATTGTTCGACGGCATCGGGTGCCGGGTCGGAGAGGAAACGCGCGACCTCGGCGGGCTGCGGGGGCAGTCCGTGCATCACCAGATAGAGCCGGCGAATGAACGCGGCCCGATCCGCCTCGGGGGCAAAGCCGAGTTTTTTATCGTGCAATCGGGCGCCGACGAAGGCATCGACTGGATTGGCGGCGGCGATTTCACCGGCGACCGGTCGCGGCAAGGGCGGGCGGACCACTGGTTGCAGCGACCAATGATGGAGCCGGGCGGCGGGGGCGTTGGTGGTGGTCGCGGCCGGCGAGGACTCCGCGGCGCCGGCGGAGAATCCGGTGGGAGCGACCGCGGCCGCCACAGCCAACAACCACCGGCTGGCGACAGTTAAAATCGCCCGGGCGCGCGTGGATTTTTCGAAACACCGCATGACGCGGTCAGCCTAGTCCCCACGACGCGTCGACAGCAAGCCCGCCGCCATCCGGTGAAGTCTCCCCGGCAAAGTTATTGCCGGTGTGGATGGGCGCTTGCCGAACCATCCGGCAGGCGGTATGAACGTCCACGCACTTCCACTTTATGAACATTCGCCCCCGTTGCTGTCCGCTTTGGCTGTCGTCGCTGCTTTCCCTCGGCCTGGCTTGGGCCGTTTCCGGCGCGGACTTGACGGTGCCTGAGTCGGTGGTGTTCGAGCGGGGCGTGGAATTCTCGAACCCCGACAATCAACATCTCCAACTGAATCTGGCGCGTCCGAAGACCGGCAACGGGCCGTTCCCCTCCATCGTCTGCATTCATGGCGGCGGGTTCCGGGCGGGCACGCGCGAAGGCTATGATTCGTTGTGCGTCGCGCTGGCGGAGAAGGGCTATGTCGCCGTGACGATCACCTATCGGCTTTCGCCCGCCTATCAATTCCCCGCGGCGGTGCAGGACAGCAAAGCCGCCGTGCGCTGGCTGCGGGCCAACGCGGGCAAGTATCACCTCGATCCCACGCGCATCGGCGCCATCGGCGGTTCCGCGGGCGGACACCTCGCGCTTTTTCTCGGTGTGACGGCCGGCGTAAAGCAGTTCGAAGGCGAGGGGAACCTGGACCAATCCAGTCAGGTCACCTGCGTGGTGAGCCATTATGGGCCGAGCGATTTCACCCAATCGTACGGCAAGAGTGTGGATGCCCACGAGGTTTTGCCGCTCTTTTTCGGCGGTAATCTGACCGAAAAACGGAAGGAACATATCGCGGGCAGTCCCTTGAACTGGGTGACGCCCAACGCGGCGCCCACGCTGTGCATTCACGGTACCGAAGACAAGTACGTCGCGTATGAGCAGGCCGGCTGGATGGTGGATCGGCTGAAGGCCGCGGCGGTGGACGCTGAGTTGCTCACGCTGTCGGGCGCCGGCCATGGCTTCAAAGGGGCCGATGCGGAAAAGGCCCATCAGGGCACGTTGGATTTCTTCGCCCGCTACCTGAAGCCGGCGGCGCACTGAGCGGCGCTTGGCGACGGCTTGCGGCAGTTCGCGGCGGATCGCGGCTTAAGCCCGCCGGGTGCGGAGGTAGTTTTGCCCAAGGGGCCAGAGCAGATTCAAGGCGAGCCCGCCGAGGACCAACGCGGCCGCAAGCAGCTTCCACGGCGGCAACGGCTCGTGCAGCACCCACGCGGCGGCGCCCATGCCAAATACCGGCACCAGCAGGGCCATCGGTATGATCGTCGCCGCCGGATGCCGCGCGAGCAACCAGCCCCACGCGGAGTAGCCAAACATCGTGTTGCCGATCGATTGCCAGAGCACCGCGGCCCAGGTCCGGGCGTCCGCGTGCCGGAGCCCCGCAATCATGGCGGACCCGCCTTCGACGCAGAGCGACAACGCCAGCAGCGGCGGGATGGCGAAGACGCTCGCCCAGACCACGTAGGCCAGCATGTTGACGCCCGGACTGCTTCGGACCACCAGATTGCCTCCCGACCAGCTCAACGCGGCGAAGAGCACCAATCCCAGGCCAATGGGCGTGGTATGGCTGTCGGTGTGGGTGAGTATAACCCCAATGCCCGAGACCGCGACCAAGAGCGCGGCGACCTGATGGCGCTGGACCTTTTCCCCGTTGAGCCGCATGGATAGGCCGATGGTGAAAAAGACCTGGGTTTGCAGGACCAGGGACGCCAGCCCCGGTGAAATGAAATGGGTCAGCGCCAGGTACAGCAATCCGAATTGTCCGGCGCCGATCAATAGTCCGTAGGCGGCGAGGCGGCTCCACGGCACTTGGGGGCGGGGCAGAAAAAAGATCGCCGGCAGACACACGAACGTGAAGCGCAGCGTGGCGAACAGCAGCGGGGGCAAGTGCTCGAGGGCCGACTTGATTACCACGAAATTCGTCCCCCAGACCGCCACCACCAGCAGGGCCAGCACGAGGTGCCGCCAGGGCAGGGAACGGGACGTCATAGGCGGGAGGGGACCGTCACACGGCGGTCCCGGCAATCTAGAATTTCCGCGGCACGCCCTCTTCCAACACGTGGAGACGGTCCGACAACCCGGCCTGGGCCGCGAGTTCTCCCAGCCACCGCGGCGGTTCATCCAGATCTTCGAACCCGAGGCGGAACGTCCCATAGTGCATCGGCACCATCTGTTGGGCGCCCAGATCCACAAACGCCTGCAGCGCCTGATCCGGTCCCATGTGGACCTTGCGAAACGACTCCGGGAAGTACGCCCCGATCGGCAGCAACGCGAGTTCCGGGGCCAGTCGTTGGCCGATTTCGCGGAAGCCCTCAAAGTACGCGGAGTCGCCCGCGTGATAAATCCGGCGCCCGTGGCATTCCAGTACGAAGCCGCCGTAGCCCCGTTGGGTGTCCCGAAGCGTGCGGGCGCCCCAGTGCTCCGAGGGCACCAGCGTCACCCGCCAGTCGTCCTGCCCAAAGGATTCCCACCAACGCAGTTCGATCACCCGTTCAAATCCCAGCCGCCGCGCCAGACTGCCGCAGCCCCACGGCAGGACGCAGACCTTGGGGGACGGGAGGCGACGCAGCGTGGGTTTGTGAAAATGATCGAAGTGCGCGTGGGTCAGCAGCACCAGATCCAGGGGCGGCAGATCCTTGATCGTGAGCCCGGGACGGCGCAGGCGTTTCAGGAGGAACAGCCAGTTGGCAAAATTCGGATCCACCACCGCGTTCAACCCCTTTAACTGAATGAGGAACGACGCGTGCCCGATCCAGGTGAGGGCGAGTTCGTTATCCGTGAGCCGCGGAAAAACGGGGGTCTTGGTGGTGCCGGTGCGGGGCGTGATCAGCGCCTTCCAGACCAGTTCGCGGAAGAATGTCCGCGGGGAGAAATGATTGGCGGGAGTGAGCTCCTTGAAGGATCGCGGCAACCGTCGACGACGAGGCGCCTTGGGTTCGGTGCTCATGCCAGGAGGTTCACGCGCGGCTTGGGGTTTTGCAGGTTCCGGCGTCGAGCCGTCCTAGCAGCTGGTGGGCACTTCCTGCAGTACCTTCACACAGTGCGGAATGGCCCCGGCCACGAACCCCAGGCAATCGACCGCCCCTTGGGGCTTGCCGGGCAGGCACACCACCAAGGTGTTGCCGACACACGCCGCCAGACACCGCGACAGAATCGCGTTGGGGGTGAGGGCGAGGGACTTCATCCGCATGGCCTCGCCGAAACCGGGCAGTTCGCGATCCGCGATTCCCCGCACCGCTTCCGGGGTGACATCGCGGCGGGCGACTCCGGTGCCCCCGGTGGTGAGGACGAGATGGGCGCCGCGGGCGACCTGTTCGCGGATGGCCCGTTGGATGGCGGTCTGATCATCGGGGACGATCCCCTCGGCCACGACCTTCCAATCGTACCCGGTGGCGGCGGTGCGGACGGCGGGCCCGCCGAGGTCGTCGTACTCGCCCCGACTCGCGCGATCGGAAACGGTGATGATGCCGACGTGAAGTTGCATAAGTGGAACTTGACGCTGCCCGGACGGGATCAGCCAGCAAAAAACCAGCCCCACCTTGCCCCATTGCGGCTGGATTTTGAACCTGGCATCTCATTCGCTGCGGGGCGTTCGCTCGCTCCCGCTGCGGACCGCTCGATCATCGGAACTGAATTGGCGATACTTCCCACCGCCCGCTGACAACGGCATCATTGCCGCCGGAGGGCTCACTCGGCAGAATGGCGCATGAAATCACGCCGCCTCGCTTGGCCCATTCGGCTCGGCGTCGTGGCCTTTCCCCTTACGGCTCAGGCCAACGTGGGAACCCCGCTGATTTGGGTCACTGGCTTTCACCTCCTGCTGGGAAATCTCTTCCTCGGCTTGGCCGAGGGCGCTCTACTCGCCCGGCTCTATTCGCTGCCGAAACGCCGGTGCGCTCTGGTCATGATCGCTGCGAACTACTTCTCCGCCTGGGTGGGTGGCGTGTTAATCGGGGGGTGGCTGGTGGATGCCGTCCCCATGGATCTCAACAACGGCTGGCGGTGGTTCTGGCTCCTGGTCGTTTTAGCCTACCTGATGACGGTGGTGATCGAGTGGCCCTTCGTCGCCCTCTGCCTGCGGGGCACGCGCGATCGCTTCCGACGGAGCCTCCAGGCCTCCTTCATCACCCAAAGTGCGTCGTACCTCGTACTCTTCGGCGCCTACTGGATCGGCAGCGGGACATCCCTCTACACCCGGATGACCATTGTTTCGCCCACGGAGCTCTCTCTCCCGCCGAATGTCTGGGTCTATTACCTCGCCCTGAACGACGGCAGTGTCCATCGCCGCCGTTTGAATGGCACCGAGGACCGGAAGCTTTTGGAGGTGTCCGCGTCGAACCACAACGATCGCCTCCTGATCCAATCGAGCGAAACCGGGGAGAACCGTTGCGATTTGGTAGTCCGGGTGGAAGCCGATGACGGCAAATTTCCGCGCTATGTCACCGTCCTTACGAACCTGCCCTCGAACACCGTGATGGATGGGCCGAAGGAGGGAGAGTCTTATCGGACCAGGAGTACCGGCATGAACTTTGGCGTCGTTCACGGGATTGGGGGTGACACGAATAGTGCGTGGAGTTTCCGGACAGGATTTTGGGCGGTACAAGGGCTCTCCGGATCGAACGCCCGTACGGGCGAATCCCTGAATTTCTCGTATGAAACGCCCTTTCGACAATGGCCTATCCGCAATGCCGTGCGACTGCCGTCCGACCACGTCCTGTTCCAATTGGGATGGGAACAGATCTGCCTCCTCGAACCGGCAACCCGGAAAGTAGCGCTCCTCTGGCCCGGAAAAGGCCCGGTTCCCGTCTTGGAGACGCCCATTATCGGTTCAAGACCAGGTGTCGATGGGCTAGTCCTACCGCCGAAGCAATAAAGTTAATGCCTTCTTAGCTACTAGTGTTAATGTTGTTCTTTTGCATGAAGTTTTTTGTTATTTCAAGATTTCTCCATTTCAAAATTGGATACTTTTGGCGGGACGGCTATCCTCGCTTAGGAGGGTGCATTGCTATTTGTTTTGCTTTAGCGCTTGCATTCTTAGGTCGACGCTTTTTATTTCAAACTGCACCTCTTATTGACGATCTTCAAATTGTATTAACTGGGCATTCAAATACATCTGGGATCGGGTCCGCAGCTTTTCAATTGAAAAATGTTGGACCAGCAACATTGTTGATCGGCAGTCAATGCAATCAATCGTGGACTGACACTAACGGCGTGTGGCGCTTTCAGTTGTTTAAGTTTAGTACCGACCGAATAGTGCTACGGTCGGGTGAGACATGCACAATTTCAGTTGCGGATCCTCCAGAGTCGAAGGAGTGGTCTTCATCATTTGATTACATGTATAAAGTATCCGATCTTGCGCGCCTATACAGAGTCGTCAGGTCTAAATTGCCATTCCTCTGGATCCCTCCAGATGATCCGGGGTACGTACAACGTGGTCCAAGGGTATCGAACAATTAGTTCAATTCCCGGCATCGGTTTTTGCCATTCATCGAACTACGAAGGGAGCGTGCTTTCACGACGACATTTATTCATGGCGGTGGGGAGTTTTAATTGTCGTTATCCACACGCCCGCCGCCCGATTGCGCCCACTCCAACACCCTGGTCCGCGGGTCCTCTAAAGCATTTGCGGCGCCGGCTCCATCGCCGCAAACTGCCTGCAAATGTACCCATCCGCGAAAGCACCCCCCCCAATCCGCGGAGTGTCGAGAAAGCAAACTCTCATGAATAACTGGCTAAATTGCCTTTTCAGCCGCCGGCAACTCTCCCGATTGCTGGGTTACGGGGCTCTCCTCGTGAACATGTACGGGGCGGAGCCGGTACCGATCCAAAAACTTACCGTCTGTGAAGAAAACCACCTCCGCTCGGCCCTGGAAACCGGTGGAATAATCCAGTGTGATTGCGACGGTACGATTCTCCTCACATCGGAGTTGCTGATTCAAAATGACGTCACGCTGGACGCCGGGGAGCATTACGTTCAACTGAGTGGTCAGAATAGCGTTCGTGTCCTGCACGTGGTCTCAAATGCCTCATTAACCTTGCTCAAAGTGAGCATCATAAACGGTCGAAGCGACAAAGGAGCGGGATTATTTAACGAAGGCGGACGGGTGATGGCTTCGAATTGCCTCTTTTCAGCGAATTCAGCCATTGGGACTGTCGGGACGAACACCTCGCCACTCCAATGCCCGGTTCCGGCTTCCGGGACGGGGGCAGGGGGAGCGGTTTATAGTTCCGGGAGTTTTACGGCGACCCAGTCTCGCTTCGAGCAAAACACGGCGAGGGGTGGCGATGGAGTTAATGGAAACTATCATCCTCCTTTCAACCCTACGCTGGGCGTCACGTTGGGGGGTGATGGGGCCGGAGGGGCGATTTATATGGCCGCAGGATCGGTGGAACTTCGAAACTGCAATTTACTCCAGAATCGTGCCCAGGGTGGGAATGGGGCAATGAATTTTAGTTTCGGCCTCTATTATGACTCATTGAAAGGTTGCCCCGTTGCTGACGGCGGTCGCGCCCGCGGGGGATGCATCTTTATAGCCAATGGACAGATCAACATACTTCAAAGTACGATTGAAGAGAATGTGGCGCGAGGCGGGGACGGCGGCGAAGGGCATACCGAATTTGCCGATGTGGGGGATCTATCGCGGAACTATGAAGGGGGAGACGGTGGTATTGCGCAGGGAGCGGCTTGTTTCAATGCCGGCAGTCTTCACGTTGAAGATTGCAATCTCCAAAAAAATGAGGTCATTGGTGGCGATGGACGGTCGGGAGGGCGGGCCTACGTTCCGACCGACATGAAATACAAATATGCGGGTCGAGGTGGCAATGGCGGCCGCGCCGAGGCCGGAAGTATAATGAACCAAGCCCAGGTCGAGCTTTTCCGGTCCAGTTTGATCGGAAACCGAGCTGCGGGCGGAGGCGGAGGCCGGGGTGGTTCTGGTGGAGATTCCGTTGGTAGCAGCGCGGATATCTATTTCCCCGCTGCGGGAGGTGCTGGCGGGTCAGCCAGTGGTGGGGCGCTGCTGAATCAAGGCAGCGGAAGACTTTTCAATTGCACCTTGGCCGGCAACAGTACCACCGGGGGATCCGGAGGGAATGGTGGCACCGGTGGTTCGTTTCTAACGTTCGGGGGCGGCGGCGGTATAGACGGAGGCCGCGGCGGCGACAGCGGTGGTTCTGAAGCCGGCGCCCTTGCCAACCTTGGAGGAGCAACGGCGTTGGTTAACTGCACATTGGCTGACAATAGGAACATTCCTGGAATTCCCGGAGTGGGAGGGATTGGAAAGATGGGATATCCGTGCCCCGTGGCCATAACTTGTTTCTCGCTGGTTGATGCCCCGGCAGGTGAGAAGGCTCCAACTCGGGCGGGCGGAATATTTAATGCAACTGGGACTATTTCACTGGTGAACACGCTCTTGGCATTTAACCGAACCTCCAGCGCCTCGGCCAACGCGGAGGGTTTGATCACGGATTTTGGCCATAATCTCAGTTCTGACGAAAGCTGCCATTGGCGGATCCTAAGTAGTCAGGTTCGGACAAACCTTGGGCTTGGAACGTTGGGCAATTACGGCGGTCCGACACTGACCCTTCCACTCATGCCTGAAAGCCCGGCCCGGGATGCAGGGGCCACCCTGTTCGCTCCGGCCACGGATCAGCGAGGCCAGATTCGTCCCCAAGGGATGGCTTCCGACATTGGCGCTTTTGAATATATTGATGACCAGGTAGACGACGGTCTTACCCTCGCAGCCGTTGCTGGAGGTGAGCTAACGCTGCGTTGGCCGGGGAAACCCGGAATTCGCGTCCAAAGGACCGGGTCATTGGATGGTCAATGGCTGGATGTTCCGGGAACTGAAGGAAAAAATGAAGCGATACTAGAGCGGGCTAATGCGACCGGATTTCTTCGATTGCATCGGCCCTAAGGCCAGAGATTCGAACGAGCCGCATTGGTGGCACTCTCGATGACCCCGGCAATAAAAGGACCGGAAAGTCCCCAAGGCTCTTGCCCGACGCGCTCAGCCGCCGCAAACTGCCGACCAATGCAGCGATTCGGGAATGCAGGCTTTTGTTTCTGCGAAATTTCGATTGGCCCAGATCGGAGAAAGGCATTCGCCGATTGTGGCACGCGAACTCGTGCGAGGTCTTCGGCAATGGGATTAAACTGCAGAGTATCCGGCGATCTCCAATTCAGCCAAAGCTCCTCCCATTTAATAACCTCCGTCAAACACCCCCAAACTCGTGCAACCTGACGCCCAAGCCAATCCCTCGTTTGGTCACCCAAAATCCATGCCGTGGTGGGAATGGTTGCTTGTTTTTGGACTGTGCGCACTACCGCTCGTTGCCGGCAGATTTCTGCCCTTGATTGATATCCCGCAGCATCTTGCCATGGCCAAGGCGGTGGTCGGCCTGTTGCAGGGGGACACAAATATCAGCAAATACTACTTCCTGGATCTCTGGCCGCAGCCTTACTGGCTCTATTACATCCTTGTGGGAGCGGTCTCAAAGTTCGCCCCTTTGGAGATTGCCAATAAATTGGTTTTGTACGGCTATTCCATAGGAATTCCGTTTGGCGTCAGGTCCCTGCTGCTCGTTTTCAACCGGAATCCACGCTGGTGGATCCTGGCGGTTCCGTTGGCATGGACTTCGAGCTTTTTCTACGGATTCATGGCTTATCTCGTCGGGGTTCCGCTGGTGCTCTTCGGCATTACCGCTCTTCAGAACGCTTTTGGAGGTCCACAGGCCAGCCGCCAGTCAAAGTGGATCCTTGGAACGATTGCCTGCTTGATCTACCTCGCGCATGCGCAAGCGTATTTGTGGTTCCTATTGGCCGCCACGGTTTTGCTTTTCATTCACTGGAAAGGCTCCTTCTGGTTCGCCCGAATGGTGCTGCCTCTTTTTCCCTCGCTGGCCCTGTTCATTGCCTGGGTTTGGCGCACATTTATGACCGCCAAGCCGGCGCCCACAACCCCGGTACCGACCACCTACGGAAGTCTGGGAAATCTTGGAATGCGCTGGGAACCCTTCACCAGACGGGTGACTAGCGGTATGGAACATTTATATGGTGGATGTACCGACGGATCGGGCCTGTGGATCGGTTGGCTCTGGTTGGCGGTGATCGCCAGCGGAATCCTCCTTGCCACTCAGCAGACGCGCCCACTCGAAGCAACGGGATCCGCAACCAGCCGGCGGGGGTCGTTCGCGGTCGAGGCGCTATTGGGGGCGTTTTTGTTGGCGTGGCTGTTTCTCCCCTACGAGCTCAATGGCCAGTGGTATTTGGCGCCGCGCTACCTGTTGTTTTCAGGAGCCGTCGCCATTGTTGCCGCCGCTGGCCATTCGCGCGGGCACCGTACGATTTTCCTTGTCGGGTTGTGCGCCGTCGCGGCTTTTTCCCTCAACGTGACGCGCATGGTCCGTCAATTTCAGCCAGCCATGGCCGGCCTCGACGAAGTGCTGCACGCAATCCCCGCAGGGGAAAGGGTTGCCCATTTGCCGTTTGATGAACGCAATAACATGAGCCCGGACGGGATTGCGACGAATGGCATCGCCGGTTACATCGTCATTCCGACGTCCATTTCGATGCACGGGTATGCTCCCATGTTCCCGGGCAGCCCCACGCAGTGGATGTCGCCGACGCACCATGCATCGGCTTACTATCAAGTGTGGCAGGGAGGCGACATCGCCGTGAGCTTCGCGGCGGCTCCAACAAACCCGGTGCGCTATCGCCCGGGAAAGAAGCCGGAAGGGCTGGTTGAATTCGAGCCGGAGAACGTAGAAATGGACGTGGCGATCAAGGATTTCGCCTACTTTCTGGTGCGCGGCAATCTTGAAGGAAAGGCCACCCGGCTGGGACAATATGCGGACCGAATTGCGGTCAAGGGCAGTTGGGAAGTTTGGCGGCGTCGATGACTTGATTTGAGCTAAACTGAAATGCTCCAATTCGACCAGTGCTTGACCAGCCCGCCCCGCGCCAGTCCCTGCAAATCGAGTTTTTGGTTAAGCCATTTCTACCGACGCCTGCTTTCTCGGCCGTCGTTATCCCCAATCGGTATCGCGGCGGAATGCGCTGGGATCAGACGAGTGCTTTTTTGGGGCCTGAGAGACGGCCGAGTCCCGCGCCCACGATGCTCTACCAGCCGGACCCGCAACCGGGCCATCCCTCACTCCCTGCATTTCCCTTCTCCGTTTGTTGACGATGGCCCGGGCGGGTCGCACCGCGCGTTGCACCAAGTTGGTATCCCGCAGGGACTACCACGGTCCACATGGGATGCAGAGTCCCGCCAGCTGGCGGTCGCGCCCGACACCGTTCCCGGAAAGATCAAGAGTGTCGCTTCGGCAAGCGTGCGATTAGGCGGTTTTGCGGCGGGCCAAAGCGTAGAGGACCGTGCGGGGTGGCCGGATCCATCGGAATGCGCACCCAGTACTTAATCCCCCTCCTTTAACCGGTTCCTTCTCTAACCGAGCAGCAAAATGGGCGACCTGCCGCCCACCAAAAAAATCACATGCGCGGTGCACGGTCTACCGCTCATTTGTTTTGGGTCAAAAGGGTGAGCTCAAAAATCAACCTCAAGATGCCAGCCAACTCCGTGCTGTGCGGCAATGCTCAAGATGCGTTCGCAATCTTGCAAGTCCTGAACCGCCGGCGTTGCTTCTGGACGCGTCAGCAAAGCCCGCACCGTCGCCAAACCATCCTGGGCGGAAAATTGCTGGAGTGCTGGTAACTCCATATTACCAACATCAATTCCCTCGTCGTTCATAAAGCTTGCTGCCTGTGCCGGGTCAATGCTGATAAACTCGGAAATCGTTCGTACACCAAGCTGTGGGGCGATGGCATCCAAATCCTCGGCTGCCAACGCGAGCATCTTGCCATCAAATATGGCGTCCAGCCCGTCAATCTTCCGCTCAAGAACGATGAAGTATGCGACTCCCATAATGTGTGTGGTGAACTGTGGCCCAACCCCGGAAAGCTGCGAACCGGCCGGCAAAGGATAGCCGCCGGAAACGAATCGCCAAGGCCGGGTTCAATGGAGTCATCAGGCTGGGATGTTGAACTGTAATGCGCGTAGTTTAGAAGTAATAATCCGCGACGATTTTATCTCCGGGACGGCACTGGTCAAAGATCCAAGACCCCCCGGAGGAATTCCGATCTTCATGCACGACGGATTCAATGGAACCGTGCGGAGAAACATGAAGCAGGTATACATCGATGCCGCCGAAGATCCGCTGGAGATCTTCTGGAATTAGATGGCGAAGCCATCTCGTCTCACGCAAGAAGCCAGTTTCGGGTAGGCTGACAAGTCCTTTGTTAAAGCGATGACTATGGGCCCTGATCATCGCAACCGGGATCCCCTCTCTTGCGTCAATTTCAACGCGGTAAATGCATTCAGATTTCAGCATCCGGGTGATGCTGCCGAGATTGTGATATCCGATCGCTTTGGGTGTATCCGGTCCATAATACACTTCAAATGTGATAGGAATCGCCTGGGAAGTGTCCGGAGCTGCGCGTCGAGGGGAGGCACAGCCGGCCGCCAGCGCCGTAACTAGGACTACAAGCAGGGCGCTGGATTGGAATCGAATTCTTGTTCGATTCATGATTTCATATGCAATCTCATGAAGTGCGATATTGGCGAACTCCGGAATCCCGAACGTTTGAGCCCAGTTACCCGGCCTCAAAGGTTAGCTACTGGAGGTGGGACGCCAAGGCCGGGTACAATGAAGTAGTCATGTTTGGCCTGCTTATCTCCATCCGCATCTGATGTGAGCCAGTGCCTCGTGCAGGCGAAACCGCCCGGCGCCTTGAAAATCCAAGACGCCATCTGCGCCCAATGAGGCGACCTCAAAATGATCCTCGACGTCATCATGAAATACAAGCTTCGCGCCTACCTGAGCAATGGCGTAAACGTGTTCGACGCCGGAAGGTCTCCGTAGGCCGACTCGCTTCGGAGTGATCCTGTGTTGCTCGTACAGCTGTCGATCGTCGCGACAACAGCTGTCCAAGCCGCGCTGCACTACCTCTGACAATTTCGGCCAGGTGATCGGGGCCCAGTTGGGTGGATCCGGTGTTTCCATGGTATTCGGTCCAAGGTCAGAGCCTAGGGGATTGACTGCGGATAATCCTGCGGCACCGATTTGAATGGGTATACAAACTGGGTCGCCACGGCCAGAGCGCTGGAGCGAAGAGTTAGCCGGCCGCCCCTCGCCGACGGCTGCTGGATCGAAAAATGCTCAGCAAGGGTGCTGCAAAACTGAGTGACCAGATCAAGAAGAAACCGACGAGATAAAGGGTTCGGACAAGTTTCAAGCTGTCCCACGTCCAGCCTGGAAAACGTGTATCGCCTGCCTGCCGATGTAAGTCGATATCGGCCCAAAATGCCCCGAACCCGATATCATCCGTGCATCGAAAGGCTCGATTTTCGATTTGAATGTGCCACGCGGCCATTGTCGTTACGAAGGCAAACAACAGGCTGGCGATTCCGAGCAATGCCAGGAGCAAAAGGGCTCTGATGCCTAATGAGGACCGCACGGTTGTTGTACTGTCGGGCACATCAGGCGGGACAAAAACGGTTGTGTTCAAGCGGCAAAAAGTCCGTGTTAGAACGCGGAATTCGGGCATGGTTGCCGGTTGTACGGGAAATGGTTAAGTGGGCGTGCATGACTTTTTCCTCACAAGAAACCTGCAGCTTTTGAGGAGCGTGGCCTCAGCGATTTGGGAATTCAACTCCGTTTTACCGCAGTCGGTCACGGCAGGCAGCCTGGCGCCGCCTCAGGGTGGAGCGACTTATCGTCGTGTATCTGGAGGGCGCGCTGGCGGAGTCCATTCGCACCGAGGGGCTATTGGACCATTGCCAATGAGTACCAGCCCCGGCCGGTACGATTCCCGCGTGACTGGGGGGTGGTTCGAACGCAGCGTCTGTGCGTGAAACCTTGGGGGCGCTGGGCGGGGAGGCGATGGGCTCTGGTCTTGATCGGGGTGGTCGGTGTGGCGGTCGGTGTTGGGCTGGGTCTTTGGCGGCAGGGTCCGGTAGTCGAGGCGCGGTTGGCTGATGGTTCGATGTTGGGAGTGGTTTCGGTTCAGTATGGGCGGCGACATGTAGATCCGTTTCTCAAGCTTTGGGAGCGGTGGGCGGGGTTCCTGCCCGTTGAACTGGCCACCCGTTTCAAGGTGCGTCAGCCCGATAATTTGAATCGATGCCCGACGCAAACCGCCCTGAGTATCTGGCTCACCACCACGACACCCATCGAGCCGGGGTCCGGGCAGCTGGGTGTGCGGGTCACTGATGACGACGGATTGGTCGGTGGCCAGAACGACGAACCACCGTCCGTATTCCTGGTCCCCGAGGATCGGCGGATGACCAATGGGCGGTATCAGGGTCATGTGGTTTCCGTTTTCCCGCGTCGCGCCCGGACGCTTCGGGTGCAGGTTTTCGATCAATCGCAAGGTGTGGGGCAGATCGGCAACGTGCTGCAGGAATTTCGGATACCCAATCCGAGTTACCCACTTAAGGCGCCGCCGTTGGTCGCGACGGTGGGTGCTTCGAAAAGTGCCGATGGCCATTTTGGCGCCACGCTGGATCGCTTTGACGTCAGTGAGGCTCATGCAGGAGCCGTGCCTGGCCGGGACGACGGTCCTTCCGCATGGTTCGCGAGCTTCGGCTTCACGGTGGCGGTGGATGGGCAGACGACGACTAATTGGATTGCTGACCGAATAGTCGCCATTCAGGACGGCACGGGAAATCACACGCTGCCGGGATTTATTTCGCCGCTTTACTTTTTCAGACCGGGTGATTTCCGAATGATTCAGCCGTGGGGATTTCCGACCGATGAACCCAGTCGAGTTTCGGTGGAATTTGTGCAGGTGGCGGGGTTCGCCAGCAATGCGGTCTTTCACTTCCGCAATGTGCCCATCGCCACTGATTCACGGACGATGATGCCCGACCGGCAATTGCGGGCCCAATCACCCTTCGGGATCCTGCGCTTTGGTCCGGCTATGAACTCGTACCAGGCCGAGGTTAACGAGGGGAAGGGCCTGGACTTGGTGATCCAGACACCGGCCATTGTCGCGGGTCAGAACTGGCACGGGATCATACTCAAGGCCGTGGATTCCGACGGTTACGCGCTCACGGTGAACGGGCCCGCCACCTTCCACGACCGCTATTTGCAATTCTGGTTGCAGAGCCGAACCAATGCGGTGGCGGCGGATATTTGGTTGGCCGCCGCGCCGCGCCAGGTGCTGGAGTTTGTGGCCCAGCCGCGGGTCCAACGTTCGAAGGTTCGTCCGGCGGCGGCCCCGGGGCGCCCGGCGGAGTGAGGGCGCCGGCGACCGAGGAGTCTGTCAGGGTGGGGTGCCGGCGTTGATGGACGTCGGCGGGGTGCGGGCGGTGGCGAGCTGTCGGGTGAGGCGCAAGCAGTAGAGCAGGGGGATCGCTCCGAAGACGCCAAAGGAACCATCGATGAATCGCCAACCCAGCGGGATGTGTCGGAGGGGTCCGCAGATGAACGCCAAGGGGATCACCAGCACGCAGGCGATCAAGCCCGCCTGCAGGATCCACACGTTCCGCACCGGATCGATGAAGGCGCCGAGGAAAAAGATCGCGATGATCACATGGGCGAAGGCGAGCCAATCGGTGCCGTAGGCGATCCACGGATAGTGTGCGTACATGTCGCGCAGGCCGTTGCGAACAGTGAGGATCCAGGCATCCAAACCATTCGTCGGGGCGGGAGCATTCGCCGCATCCAGGCCGCGGAATGCGACCAGTTGGTCGAGTTCGAGTTGAAGCGGAAAGGCGGTGAGGCCGCTCAGGACCAGCCCGGCCAGGAAGGCCGCCAACACCCAGCGCAGCCGACGGAGGAGCACCTGAGGTTCGTGGGGATAGGGGGACAGGTTCATGTTATGGCGGGCCGCGCCCGATTCGCGCTCCGCGGAAGAAATAGCCCAAAATCCCGGGGCGTCATTTCACAGAAGCCAACGAGGGGGACGAGGATCTAATGAGTTGGCTGCGTTCGCCCCGGGCTTTCGCGACACCCGCGTCGGGGGCCTGTCATTGGTGAAAGACCGTACCGAAGACCGTACGGCTTCGTTCCCAGGGATCCCTTCGGTAAAAGCAAAAACCCGCCCAAGTGGGGCGGGTTTTGTGGCGAGGCGACGCGGGGCGTCGGCCGCGATTACTTGCTGTTCAGCGCGGTCTCGATCGCGGCCGTGATGGACGGATCGTCGGGGGTGGTCTTCGGGGAGAAGCGGTTCAGGACTTCACCGTTACGGCCGATGAGGAACTTGCCGAAATTCCATTCGATATCGCCGGGGAACTTGGCGCCCTTGCCGGTCAAGGCGGCGTAGAGCGGGTGCTGTTCCGTGCCCTTCACGTGCACCTTGGCCATCAGCGGAAAGCTCACGTTGTACTTGGTCGAGCAGAACGTCTTGATCTCGTCGGCCGTGCCGGGCTCCTGGCCATTGAAATCGTTGCAGGGCACGCCCACGATCACGAAGCCCTGATCCTTGTATTTCTGATAGGTCGCTTCGAGCGCCTTGTATTGGGGCGTCAGGCCGCATTTGGAGGCGACGTTGACGAGCAGCACGATCTTGCCTTTGTAGGCCTTCAGCGTGGTGTCCTTGCCATCAATGTTCTTGAGGGCGATCTCGGAGATGGCCGGGGCCGTGGCGGCCAGGGCGGTGAACGAAAGCAACACCGCGGCGGTGAGGTTCTTGAGGCGTTTCATACAGGCTAATTATGCGGCGGGATCCCGGGCGGTCAACCCGGCGGAATTTCCCGTCCCAGATTCGACCGATTCCTCCCCTGACCGGCCGGTTCTTTCCCGCTAGACTGGGCTCCATGTCGGCTGTGCCCTTGTTGGAACTGGAATCCGTCACCAAAGCCTATCCCGCCGCGGCCGGGGGAACGCCCCTGGTTATTCTCAAGGACGCTTCCCTGTCGGTGGCGCGCGCGGAGAGCGTGGCCATCGTCGGTCCGAGCGGTTCCGGAAAGAGCACCATCCTGAATCTGCTGGGCGGATTGGATCGGCCTGAGGCGGGCCGGGTGCTCTTTGAGGGGCGCGATCTGGGGACGTTGTCGGAACCGAATCTGGCGCGGTTTCGCAACCGGTCCGTGGGCTTGGTCTTTCAACAACATCATCTGCTGCCCCACGCGACGGTTCTGGAAAATGTCCTGATCCCGGCGCTGGCGGAAGGTGGCACGGTGGCGGACGCCGTGGTGCAGCGGGCGCGTCAGTTGCTGGATCGGGTGGGGTTGTCGCTGCGGTCGGATCAATTGCCCGGCCGACTCTCCGGGGGTGAGCGTCAGCGGGTGGCGCTGGTGCGCGCGTTGATCAATGAGCCGGCCGTGGTGCTGGCCGACGAACCCACCGGTGCGTTGGATCACACCAACGCCACCGAAGTCGCCCGACTGCTCGGCGACTTGAATCGCGAGACGGGCGTGACCCTGGTGGTGGTCACCCACAGTGCGGAATTGGCCGCGCAATGCCGTCGACGCCTGGAGTTGCGGGACGGGCGACTGTTCGCCAGCGCCTGAGATTCACCTTTCATCCGCGCCTCATGACTCTTCGCCAGCTCGCCGTTGCCAGCGCCCGGTTCAACTTCCGCGCCCATCTCGGCGTCGTGCTCGGCGCCGCCCTGGCCGCCGCAGTACTGATCGGGGCCCTCGCCGTGGGCGATTCCGTGGCCGTCAGCCTGCGCGAACGCGCGCTCGCCGGGGTCGGGGCCAATCCCTACGCCCTGAGCAGTGGCGATCGCTATTTTTCCGACACGTTGAAATCCGGACTCGCGAATGCCAGTGCCGGTTTGGCGACCGCGGATCTCCTCGTCATGCCCGCCACGGTGGCGCGCGGCGACGGCACCCGGCTGGCGAACAACGCCCGCTTGTTCGGCGTGACCCCGCGGTATCCGGCGGAGTTCGCGCGTGATCTGTCGGCGGCCCCGCTGGCGGTGGCGGACGACGATGTTTGGGTGAATCGCGCGCTGGCGCAGCAGTTGAATTTGTCGGTGGGAGATCCGCTGGTCCTGCGCCTGGCAAAACCCTCCGCGCTGTCCCGCGACGCCATTCTGACGGCGCGTAACGAAGCTACGCTCGCGTGGCGGGTGACCGTTCGGGGCGTGCTGGCGGCGTCGGCGGGCGGGGATCTGGCGCCGCAAGGTGCGGCCGGACCGGCGGTGTTTGCGGATCGCGCCCGACTGGCGCGGCTCACGGGATTGGAAGGCCGGGCCAACCTGCTCCTCGCCACACCCGGTGGGACCGGCGCGACGACGACCGCCACCACGACCCCGACGATCGCGGAGACCCTGGCGGGTTTGCAGCAAGCGCTGCGGCGGGGTTGGTCGCTGGCGGATGCGGAATTGGCGTTGCGCGTCACCAACGGCCGGGCGGAACTCTCCACCCGTCGAATCTTCCTGGAGCCGGCGGTCGTCGCGGCCGCCCTCACGAACGCGCCGGCGACCGAGCAACCGGTGCCGTTGCTGACGTATTTGGTCAACTCGTTGCGCCACGGAGACGCCCTCACGCCGTACTCGATGGTGACTGCCGCCGGCGCGCCGTACACGCCGGCGGATTTGCGGGACGAGGAGATCGTGGTGAATGACTGGCTGGCGAAGGACCTCGGCCTGAAGCCCGGGGACACGGTGGATTTGGCGTATTACCGCGCCGATGCCGGGACGCAGTTGCGCGAAATCACCCGCCCGTTTCGCGTGCGCAGTGTGGTGCCGCTCGCGGGGCTGCACGGGGATCGCACGTTGATGCCGGATTTTCCGGGATTGTCCAAGGCGGAGAGCACGCACGATTGGGATGCGGGCTTCGAGCTGATCCATACGATTCGCGATTCGGACGAGGCGTATTGGAAGCAGTATCGCGGCACGCCCAAGGCCTTCATCACGCTCGCCGCCGGGCAGGCCCTGTGGTCGAACCGCTTTGGCAACCTCACGGCGATCCGCTGGCGGGCCACCTCGGACGCCGCGGCGGCCACCCTCGCGGGGCAGGTGACCGAGCGCCTGCAACGCAACCTCGATCCCACGCAAGTCGGCTTGCGTTTTGAGCCGGTGCGGGAGCGGGTGCTGGCGGCGGCGGCGAGCGGCACGGGCAAGGATTTTGGCGGACTGTTCCTGAGTTTGAGTTTTTTCCTGATGGTCTCGGCGCTCCTGCTCACCGCGATGTTGTTTCGCTTCGGGCTGGAGCAACGCGCGAAGGAGTTGGGAACCCTGCTCGCCGTGGGCTGGCCGGCGGCGCGGGTGCGACGCCTGTTTGCGGGCGAGGGCTTGGTGCTGGCCACGATCGGGGCGGTCTTCGGTGCGGTTTTGGGAGTGGGCTACGGCGTGGGCATGATTGGCGCGCTGAATACGCTCTGGAGCGCGGCGGTGGGTGGGACGGAACTGCGCTTTGCGGTGACGCCGGCGACGTTGGTGGGCGGGATACTGGGCAGCATCGCCATCGCGGCGGGAACCCTATGGTGGACGCTGCGCGGAGCGGTGCGGCGCCCGGCGCGCGAGCTGTTGAACGAAGGTTGGTCGAATGCTCCCACGGCAACGGCGGGACGGCGCAACTGGACGCCGTGGGTGGTGGCGATCCTGGCGTTCGCCGCGGGCGGGATGGCGGCGGCTTCCCTGAAGGGTTCCGCGGCCCAACA
>CANIZL010000098.1 GCA_947471985.1 Verrucomicrobiota bacterium
ATCGCTGATCAAAAGCGCAAAGATCCGTGGTGAACAATGGCAAATTAATCCGGCCTCCACGGAACTTCGTCCACAGATCAATTAGCCAGCGTCTGCCTCTCCCCTCACGAAATCACGCGAAGCGCTACACGACGCGTGCAGGCACAGAGCTTGCCCTTCTCCCGGGAGCCGATCCAGCTCAGTTCCGCTGGAAGTCGGCCTTTGGATGAAGATTTCAATCAAAGCATCCAGCTTGATAGATACTCCTTTTCAAAAAGGGCGGAACCCAACGACTCGAAGATTTTTGTCGCAAACCCTTTCGGATTCTCGTGGTGCGTGAGCCTTGTTCGCGCCGGAGGCGTGTGGCAGTCTGGGGCTTACACTTTTTTATCCGCCATGTCCGACCTCGCTGCCGCCTCGTCCCGTCTTCCCGCCAAAGCGTGGGCTGTCGTGCTGCTTTTGTGGCCGGTCGCAGTGCTGAATTACCTCGACCGCCAGATGCTGGCGACGATGGGGTTGTCCATCAAGGCGGACATCACGGAGCTGCAGAGTGCAGAGCGTTTTGGGCAATTGATGGCCATTTTCATGTGGGTTTACGCGTTTTGCAGTCCCCTGGGGGGCTTCATTGCGGATCGCGTGAATCGCAAGTGGCTGATCATCGGGAGCCTGGCGGTCTGGTCCGGGGTGACGCTGCTGATGGGCCAGATGCATGGGTTTCAGCAGATGTACTGGCTGCGGGCCGTCATGGGCTTGAGCGAGGCGTTCTACATGCCGGCGGGTCTGGCATTGATTGCTGATTTTCATCGGGGTTCGACGCGTTCGCTGGCCGTGGGCGTGCACATGAGCGGCGTTTACATGGGGCAGGCGTTGGGCGGGGTCGGTGGGTGGGTGGCGCAGGAAATCTCGTGGCGCGCGGCTTTTTTTGGCTGTGGGCTGATTGGTGTGGTGTATGCGGGCGTCTTGATGCTTTTCCTGCGGGAGCGCGAGTCGGACGGAGCGGCGAGTGGAGGCGACGGGAAACCGGACGTCGACCAGGGTTCCGTGGTCGGCTGGGGCTTCATTTTGCTCCTGATTTGTTTCAGTCTGCCGAGCCTCCCGGGCTGGGCGGTTAAGAATTGGCTGCCGACGTTGCTGCAGGACCGGTTTTTGCTGGAACAGAAGTCTTCCGGCCTGTGGGCTACGATGACCAATGCCGGGGCGGCTTTCGTCGGGGTGCTCGTGGGTGGTCAGCTGGCGGATCGATGGACCCGGCGCAGTGTGCGCGGACGCACTTGGGTGAGCGCTCTGGGATTGGCCCTCACCGTGCCGGGGCTGTTGGGAATTGGTCTCGCGCCCAGTTTTTGGATGGTGCTCGTGGGCACGGCGGCGTTCGGCTTGGGATTCGGGATGTTCGACGCGAATAACATGCCCATCCTGTGCCAGTTGGCGCCGGCGCGGTTCCGGGCGACGGGCTACGGTTTGATGAATTTCGTGGGCATTTCCTTCGGGGCGTACCTGACACCGGTGCTGGGCAAGCTCAAGGACCACGGGGTGCCGCTCGCCCAAGGTTTTGCCCTTTGCGCCATCCCGGTGGTGATCGCGGCCTTGCTCATGCTGTCGTTGCGACCGACGGCCCTCGACCGGGGGATGCGGGATCCGGTCGCCTGAAGACGCCAACTGGGGATCGCCGACGGTTTTAGGAGGCTGGGATGCATCCAAGTTTGGCTGCGGGACGTTCTGTATCTGGGGTTGCCGAAAAATTGGCAGTAAATGCTCGGTTTCTCAAAAACGCGAACGGCCCGGGGAGTGCTTGAATACCCATTATTGATACGGTCTTGAACCGATGATTTTTAGTGTGCCACCTACCAGTGGCTTCCAACACTAACCCGCCAAGGAGATGGAGTGGGGTAACCGGAGCCCGGCCGCCTAAAAAGTGGTCGGGCTCTTCGTTTCTGGCCACGGCAGGGGACATTGAGGAATGGGATCTGAGGGAAGCTGGAACCCTGCACGCCGACTGGAAATTCAGCGCTACCCAGGTACCGCTGGCTTCACCACCGGCCGCCTGCCCGATCGCACGGGGGAGGGAATCCAAAATTTGAGATTTGAAATTCCGTCTGGGCCGCCTATTGCCGCGGGGAATGAAGCTCATCGGGGTCATCCCGGCCCGCTATGCCTCCACCCGGTTTCCCGGGAAGCCACTCGCCTTGATTGCCGGTAAAACCCTGATCGAACGGGTGATTCACCGCTGTCATCTCGTGTCCGGCTTGTCGGAAATCATTGTCGCCACCGATGACGAGCGGATTGCCGCGGTGGCGCGGCAATTTTGCCGGGTGGAATTCACCCGGGCGGATCATCCCAGCGGCACGGACCGGATTGCGGAGGTTGCCGCCCGTGTTCCGGCCGACGCCTACATTAACATCCAGGGTGATGAGCCCCTGCTGGAGCCCAATGTGGTGGCGGCAGTGGCGCAGGGACTGGGCGATTCCGCCATGTCCACCGCCGCCACGGCGATCCGACACCTGGGGGACTACGACAATCCCAATGTGGTTAAAGTGGTCGTGACGGCGACGAACCCCTGCCGCGCCTTGTATTTTAGTCGGCGGACGATTCCTTTCCTGCGGGATTCGAGCGAGCAGCCGCCGGCGGTGCAGATGGTGTCCTTTCCGTTTCTCAAGCACCTCGGAATTTACGGCTATCACCGGGAGACTTTGTTGTCGCTGGTGAAACTGCCGGTGTCGTCGCTCGAAGCGGCGGAGAAGCTGGAGCAATTACGCGCTCTCGAGAACGGGATTGCCATCGCCGTCGCGCGAGTGGCGCACGACAGCATCGGGGTGGATCTGCCCAGCGATGTGGCGCGGGTGGAAGCGTTGCTGGTCTGAACGGCCGGCGCGGAACCCAATCAGGCGCGCGGCAGGATTGGGCGGATTCGGGCACCTTGGCCGACACTGCCCAACAGTCGCAGACGTTCGCTGACCTTGGGCAGATAACGGGCCGAGACGTACGCTTGCACTCCGTTGTCCATGGCCGTGGCCTTCCAGTCCGGATGCGTCTTCACCAGCTCGGCGGAGCGCACCTGATAAAATTCCTGGGCCGCGGTCGAGCGGAGGAGGAGGGATTCGCTGGACCAATTCACCTTGGTGACGCCCGCGGCGACGGCGGCCTGGAGCCGGGCGGGCGGCAGGCCGGAAGACCCATGCAGCGCGATTCCGATGGGGCGCCCGCACAGGCGTGTGGCCAGTTGCTGATGCGATCGCACGGCGCTCTCCGAAAAGGTGCCGGGATCGCCCAAGCCATGCTGGGTTCCCACGCCGGGTGCCCAGAGGGCTAGGTATCCCGGACTGACGGATTCGACCCCGGTCAACAGACGTTCGGCGACCTCCAGGGGCGTGACGCCGTCATCCACGCCCGCTTCCATTTCCAAGGTCAAAGGCCGCCCCGTCCGTTGGGCCTCCTGACAGAGCGCCAGGAGGGTTTGGATGTTGTCGGCTTCGCTGAGTTGAGATGAATCCAGGGAAATGGTGGACGGACTGAGCGTGGCGCCAGTCACGCCGGTGGGCAGTCCGCGCAGGGCCGCTTGCAAGAGGGGCAGGGTGATGGGGCCCTTGATATGATCGGTGTGAAACAGGACGGGCACGTCGGCGTAGCGCGGCGCCGCCGCGAGCACGGCGAGATTTACCAGATAGCGGGCCAGGCCCAGCTCGGGATCGCCGGCGCCGAAGCTGTGCCCGGTCAGTTGCCACAGACTCGTCTCCACAATGATCGGGGCATCGAGTTGCCGGGCGGCTTCGAGGCAATCGGTGATGGCGGCCGGTGAATCCGCGTTGACCGCGAGCAGCGCAAAGCCGTTTTCCGCGGCGCACCGCAGGGCCGCCGCTGCTTGAGGTGGGGAGAGCAACATGGGAGCGGGCTGGAAGCAGGACCGTACGTCAGCGCAGGGCCACTTTGATGTGCTTGGGCTTGAGGTATTCGAATACCGCCCGGCGACTCAATTCGAGCCCGTAACCGGAGTCCTTCCAGCCGGCGTACGGACCGTAGTTCGTATTCACCGCGCCGTGGTTCACGCAGACGGTGCCCGCTTCCAGGGCTTCGCTCAGCCGCACGGTGGCATTGAAGTCCTGCGTGAAGACGTAGGCCACGAGCCCGTAAGCCGTGTCATTTGCCAGGGCGATGGCGGACTCGGTGGTGTCGAAGGTTTGGAAACCCACCACCGGACCGAAGGTTTCGTCCCGCATGACCTTCATCTCAGGTGTGCACTGGGTCAGCACCGTCGGGCGGAAATAATGGCCGCGGGCAAACGCCTCGCCTGCCGGGGCCGCGCCGCCCGTGATTAGGGTGGCGCCGAGGGAGACCGCATCGTGGACGTGCGCCAGCGAAGTCTGCACGCCGTCGGCCGTGGCCATGGGGCCGAGATCGACCTGCGGATCGGTGAGTCCGTCGCCGATGGACATCTTTTCCGCCAGCACCCGGACCCGTTCCACGAGCGCGTCGTGGATGCTCGTGTGCGCGTAGACCCGATTGATGCTGCTGCAGGATTGGCCGCAATTGCGGAAGCCTTTGTAAATAATCATCCGCGCCGCCAGATCCAGATCGGCATCCGCGCAAACGATCGCCGGGCATTGGCCGCCCAGTTCGAGGGAAACCTTTTTCAACTGCGCTGCGGCCAGGCCGAGGATTCGTCGACCGGTGTCCGACGAGCCGGTCATGGCGATTTTGGCCACGAGCCGATGTTGGATGAGGGCTTCGCCGAGGACGGACCCGGAACCGGTAATCGCATTGGCCACGCCGGCGGGGAGTCCGCCGGCGGTGAGGGCGGCGCAAAAAGCGAGGGGCGACAGCGGGGTGACGCTGGTGGGTTTGACGACGACCGTGCAACCGGCGGCCAGCGCGGGCCCGAGTTTCCAACTCAGCAGTGACACAGGATAATTCCACGGCGTAATCAGCCCGCAGACTCCGACCGGCTGGTACTGCACCCAGGAGCGGTAATTGCGATCCTCGGTGGGATTGGTCCAACCCTCGACCCGGACGCCCTCGGCCGCGTAGTAGTCGAGGGTATCGCAGGCGCCGCCGATTTCACTGCGGGACTGGGCCAGCGGTTTGCCTTGTTCGAGGGCCATGAGGCGGCCGAGGTAATCGGCCTGCGTGCGAACGTGGGCCGTCGCGCGGCGAATGATTTTTTCGCGCTCGTAGGAGGTGAGAGCGGACCAGGACTGGAACGCCGTGTGCGCTGCCTGGACGGCGGCCTCCAGATCGGCGGAGGTCGCGCGGGGCACGGAGCCGACGACCTCACCGGTGGCTGGCGAGTGCACTTCCTGCCGGGCGCCGTCGGTGGCGGGCCGGTTTTGTCCGCTGATGTGCAGTTCCAGGTGGGCAGGCGGATGGGCGTTCATGAAAATCGAAATTGGACGAGGACGAGGACGGGGCGGGCAGGGGTTACGCGTTGGGGAGGATGCAGACCTTGAGGGCGGCGCCGCTTTCCATCAGGGGAAACGCTTCGCTGATCCGGGCCAGGGGCAGGCGGTGCGTGATGATTTTCTCGGCCGGAAAGCGGCCGCTGTGCAACAGCGCAAACGCGGCTTGGAAATCACTCTTCCGCTCCGAATAGCTGCCGGAAACTTCCAGCTCCTTGTAGTGAATCTGGTTCACGTCGAGCGGGGCGATGGGATTCGATTTGGGCAGACCGGCGAAGAAGTTCACGCGACCCGCCTTGGCGGCGAGTTCAAGGGCATCGTTCTGGGCGGCCGCGGAACTCACGGCGACGACGACCACGTCGGGGCCCCAGCCACCGGTTAGTTTGCGCACCTCGTCGCGGTGCGATCCGTCCGGTCGCACCAGCACCGTGGCATCGAGATCAAAACCGCGGGCCATCTCCAGACGGGCGGGATTGTTATCGAGCACGACCACCTTTTGGGCGCCCTGAAGTCGGGCCAGCGCGGCGTGCATAAGCCCGATGGGCCCGGCGCCCAGCACGGCGACGGTATCCTTGAGGCCGATCCGCAGCCGCGAATGCGCATTCATGCAGCAGCCCAGAGGTTCGGCCAGGCTCATGATCTCGGAGGAGATGTCGCTGGTGACCGGAAACAGATTGCCCTGCTGCACGGCGCGCGCGGGCACCTTCATCCGTGGAGCGAAGGCGCCATCGTGATGATAACTCATCGTCGTGCGGTGTTGGGTCAGGTTTTCGCGGCCCATCTCCACATACCGGTCCGTGCCGCTGACGATCACGATGTACATGACCACGCGGTCGCCGATTTTGACCGGCGAGTCCGGGGCGCGGGATTCGATCACGCGACCGCAAAACTCATGGCCCAGAATGCGGGGTGGGATGATTTTGTGATCTCCGTGCCGGTAGGTGCGCAGGTCCGTGCCGCACACCGAGCAGGCCTCGATGGCGAGCAGCATCTCGCCCTCGGCGAGCGAGGGTTCGGGGACTTCGCGGACCGGGAGTTGTTCCTTACCGAGATAAACGGCGGCGTGCATGCGGGGGGATTTTGGGGTGGGCGTTCAGCTCATCCAATTGTTCTGTCGCGCGGTCCACTTCACCGTGGTCTTGCGCGATTGGGTCCAGAATCCGATGGCATCGCGGCCGGTGATGTCGCCCACGCCGAATTTGGAATCGTTCCAGCCTCCGAAACCAAACGGTTCACGCGGGACGGGCACGCCGATGTTGATGCCGACCATGCCGGCGTGGGCGTGGCTTTCGAAATGGCGGGCGACGGCTCCGTTGGTGGTGAAGATGGAGGCCGCGTTGCCGTAAGGACTCGCGTTCTCAATGGCGAGGGCCTCCTCCAGCGTGGCCACGCGGAGCACCGAGAGCACCGGGCCGAAAATCTCCTGCCGGGCGCAGGCGGATTCGGGGCGGAGTTGATCCAGTAAGGTGGGGCCGACGTAGAATCCTTGTTCCTTACCGGGCACGGACGCCTGGCGGCCGTCGAGGCGGACACGGGCGCCCTCGTGTTCGGCGAGGTCGATATAACCGGTGATCCGCTCCCGCGCGGACGCCGTGATGACCGGACCGAGGTCGCGACCGGGAATCCAACGTGCCATTTCGGATTGGATGGCGTCGACCACGTGATCGGACGCGCCGACGGCGATGAGCACACTGGCGGCCATGCAGCGCTGACCGGCGCAGCCGAGGGCCGAGGAGGCCACGTTTTTGGCGGTGACGGCCGGGTCGGCATCCGGCACGACCACGAGATGATTTTTCGCGCCGCCGAGCGTGAGCATGCGCTTCTGATTCTGGATGCCGCGGAGATAGACGGCGCGGGCGGCGGGCGTGGAGCCGACGAAGGCGAGGGCGGCGACCCGCGGATGATCCAGCAGGGCTTCGACGGTCGTACGATTGCCCTGGACGACGTTGAAGACCCCGTCCGGCAGACCCGCCTCACGGAGCAATTCACCGAGGCGCAGCGGCGTGAAGGGAACGAGTTCCGAAGGCTTCAGGACAAACGTATTGCCGCACGCCAGCGCGATGGGGAACATCCACATCGGCACCATGGCCGGGAAGTTGAACGGCGTAACGCCTGCCACCACACCGAGCGGTAGTCGACGGGAAAAGCAATCCACCCCCGAGCTGACTTCCAGGATCTCGCTGGCCATCAAGTTGGGCAGGGCACAGGCGTACTCGACCACTTCCAGTCCGCGTTGGATACCGGCGGCGGCCTCGTCCAGCGTCTTGCCGTTCTCCCGCGAAACCTCCGCGGCCAGCTCGGGCAGGCGTTGCTCGACGAGATGTTTGAAACGGTAAAGCGGCTGAACGCGATCCTTGATCGGCGTTTGGCTCCAGGAGCGGAAGGCCGCGGCCGCAGCGGCAACGACCTCATCGACTACGGCCGCCGAAGCGGGTGATACGCCGCCCAAAGTGGCGCCATCCAGCGGCGAAATCACCGGCAGAACGGGGGTGGGGGCGTCGCCCGGAAAGGACCGGCGTTGGCCGGCCACAAAATGAGGAATCGGTGTCATCGTCGGTCCGTCGCTGCCGGGCCGGGAACTCCCGGGAGGCATTGTTGGCTAGTTGTATGGTGGCATAGCCACCGTGTCAATCGACGCCCCGGCGGATCGAATTTGACCGGGAGCGCCCGCAGTCGCGCAGCGTCGTGGACTGCGGTTGCCCTCTACCGCTTTGGAGTGGGTGGTGAAGGAAGCCAACGCGTACCGAAACTTTCGACGCCGATCCGCAGGGAAAACTCGACGTCCGTCCGGCTCGTGCGGCTGTCTCCAAAGCGTCAGAGGACTGCCGCAGTCCAAGACCTTGCGGAATTCACCAGACGCTGGAGAGGTCGCGCAGCGTCGTGGACTGCGGTTGTCTTCTACCGCTTTGGAATGGGGTGTGAAGGAGGCCAACGCGTACCGAAACTTTCGACGCCGGTCCGCTGGGAAAGCTCGACGTCCGTCCGGCTCGTACGTCCATCTCCAAAGCGTCAGAGGACTGCCGCAGTCCAAAACCTCGCGGTCGATCTTTGCGGGGACACAGATTTTTCCGGCCGTTTCCGTCACGGACTCGATTGATTACCTACGAAGTCCGGGCATTGAGGGCCTTGAGCCGGGCGGCGTCGGGGTGTTTTTTATAGAAATCATCGAGCGGAAAGCACCCGCTCACCAGGCCATTGCGCGGTCCGGTGGTGCATTCGCTGAAGGTGCGGCAGATCTGTTTTCGCTCGAGTCGACCGGCGAGCACATCCGCGGGCAGCCCGGGGTAACTGAGGACCATCCGGCCCAAGCCCACCACATCCATGCGCCCCTGGGACACGAGGGCTTCGCCCACCGCCGGCAGCCATTCCTGCAGATAGGTGAGGGCGGACCCGACGGTGATCAGTTCCGGGATCTCCGCCTTAACCCGGGCGACAGCGGCGGCTTGGCGAGCCACTCCGACCAGCGGATCCTCGGGCGGCAAATAGCCATCGCTGGGCGGAACGGCGGCAGGGCGTTGGAGATGGGGATTGTAATACGGACTGGCCGCGGTGAGACAGACGAGCCGGATGCCCAGGTCCCGCACTTGTCGCAACAACGCCAGCGGTTCGGTCCAATCGATTTGGGTGGAGTCGTGGACGTCGGCGCCGAACGCATACGGATACGGGCCGGTCCAGGGTGTGGGTTGGCCGCGTCGATCCGGTCCGGGTTGGAACGGTCGTTGATCGAACAGACTCAGGCGCACGCCCAGGCTGAGACCGGGAGCGTCGCGACGAATGCCGGCGACGATCTCGCGTAGAAAACGGGTGCGGTTCTCCAGGGAGCCGCCGTAAGGGCCCGGTCGATCCACCGCACTGAGGAACTCGTGCCCGAGGTAGCCGTGGCAGTGCTTGATATCCACGAAGTCGAAGCCCGCCTTTTGGGCGCGGACGGCGGCGGCGACAAAATCGGCAATCAGATCGGCAATCTCCGTGTCGCTGAGGACGGCATCATCGGACGTGATCCCAAAGCGGCTGTCGAGCAGCGGATGCCGGTAGGCGATGCGCGGTTCCAGGCGTTTGGAATCGTTCGGGCGGGCGAAGCGTCCGCTGTGGGTCAATTGCACGCCCACGAGCAGATCGCTCGTGGTGCCGTGATGGGTCGCATGCGTATCGACCAATTCCCGCCGCAGTTCGGACAGAGCCGCGGTGTTGGCTTCAGTGAAGATGAGTTGATGCGGATTGGCCCGGCCGTCGGGGCGGACGGCGACGGCTTCACCGCCCCAGATCAGTTTGGCCCCGCTGAGGCCAAAGCGTTGCCAACGCCGTCGCACGAGGTCCGTCGGTGTGCCGTCGCGGGTGGCGTCCCAACCTTCCATGGGGAGGATCGCAAAGCGATTGCCCACGGTGCGTCCGTCCACGGTGAACGGTCGACTGAGCGCACACGCGGGGGCAGGGGCGACCGCTTCCACCACGGGGAGGGCTTCGGCGATACCGAGTTCAGTCAGACGCCCCCGCAGGGCATCGGCGGTGCGGAAGGAGACCAGACGGGGATAATTCATGCTTCGGAAAAGGCGTCGCGCAGGACCTGCAGGGTGTGTTGCACGCGGATGGGGGAACCAATTTGCTGCAGGTGCAGGCGAAGTTGGGTGAGGCAGCCGATGTTTCCGGAAGCCACGATCTCCGCGCCGGTGGCGGCGACAGCTCGCGCCTTTTGCCCGCCCAGGGAGGCGGCGATGGCGGGTTGATCGAGGTTGTACGTGCCGGCGCTGCCGCAGCACAGATGCGCGTCGGCGAGTTCCAGAAGTTCCACTCCAGGGAGGCTGCGGAGGAGTTCGCGGGGTTCGTTGCGGACGCCCTGGGCATTGGCCAGATGGCAGGCGTCCTGATACGCGATGCGGCGTTTTCGTCCGGAAGCGGGCGGTTGGTCCCGCCAACCGGCGCGGGCGAGAAAGTAACTGACGTCCTGCACCCGGGACCGAAATACCTCCGCCCGGGCCTCGTCCGGAGTGCCGCGCAGGATGAGGTGATATTCGTGAAGCGCCGATCCGCAGCCGGCGGCGTTGGTCAGGATGGCGTCCACGTCGGCCGGAAAGGCGTTAAGATTCCGCCGGGCGAAGTCCTGCGCCCGCGGGAGGTCGCCCGTGTGCCACGCCAGACCGCCGCAACAGGATTGGGTCCGCGGCAGCACCACTTCGAAGCCCTGCCGCGACAGAACGGCCAGTGTGGCGGTGTTGATGTCGGGATCGAGCACCTGCTGGGCGCAGCCGGCCAGCAGGGCGACGCGACCGCGGCGGGTTCCCTGGGCCGGGGTGGTTTCCGGCCACTTCTGGGCGGGGGGCAGGTGATCGGGGACCAGATCGAGCATCGGCCGCAACGCCGCCGGCATCAGGGGGCGCAGGGGTTTGGTCAAATCGCCCGCCCACGCCGCCCAACGGAAACGCGTCGGATACGGGATGGTTTGCGCAGCGAGCGTCTGCTGAATCTGGCGGGTCAGCGATCGCTTTTCGTGCGGGCGGGCCAGCGCGCGGAAGGGGCTGATGAGATCCCGGTAGGGCACGCCGCTGGGACAGGCGGGTTCGCAGGCGAGACAACCCAGGCAACGATCGATATGCGGCTGGGCATCGGCCCAGGACAGCCCGCCTTCAAGGACCTGTTTCATCAACACGATCCGGCCCCGCGGGGTGTCCATTTCCTGCCCCAACTCCCGATACGTGGGGCAGGCCGCGAGGCAGAAGCCACAGTGCACGCAGGCCTCCACGGCATGGATCATGGGCGCGGCGAGCGGGCCGTGCTGATCAGCGGGGATGGAATGGAGCATGCGGCGCAACTATGCCCGACCCCGGTCGGTCGACGAGTATTTTGCAGGATTCCGGCCCCGGAGTGTCGGACGTGTTCGAAGCCTGCGCCGACATTTGCCCGGGGTTCGCGGAGTGCGCTAGGTTGGCCGGACGCACATGAGCGAGTTGTCCAAAGCTTACGAACCGCAGGCGGTTGAGAAGAAGTGGTATGCCACGTGGTTGGAACAGGGATGTTTCACCGCGGATCCGGCATCCACCAAGCCCGCCTATTCCATCGTCATTCCGCCGCCCAACGTCACGGGCGTCCTCACGATGGGGCACGTCCTCAACAACACCATCCAGGACATCCTCTGCCGCAAGGCCCGGATGGATGGCAAGGAAGTCCTCTGGCTGCCGGGCACCGATCACGCGGGCATTGCCACCCAGAACGCGGTGGAAAAGTCCCTCAAAAAGAGCGGCGAAATCAAGCATCGGGACGATCTCGGCCGCGAGGCGCTTGTGGCGAAGATCTGGGATTGGAAGGAAAAATACGGCGGCATCATCCTCCAACAACTGCGCGCCCTGGGGGCGTCGTGCGATTGGTCGCGCACCCGCTTTACGATGGACCCCGAGTATTCCCGCTGCGTGCAGCAGGTGTTCGTGGATCTCCATCAGAAGGGGCTGATCTATCGCGGCCGGCGGATGGTGAACTGGTGTCCCGCGTCGCTGACGGCGTTGTCGGACGAAGAGGTCACCATGAAGGAGCAGCGCGGCTTTCTGTATCACTTCCGGGTGGAAGTGGCGGAGTTGCCGGGAACCTTTCTTACGATTGCCACCACGCGGCCGGAGACGATTCCAGGCGATACCGCGGTGGCCGTGAATCCGGAGGACCCGCGTTACCAGCATCTGATCGGCAAGCACGTGATCCGGGCATTGCCGTTGGATCAAACGCGGGAGGAACGGACGATTCCCATCGTGGCCGACGCGTACGTGGATTTCGCCTTCGGCACAGGCGTGCTGAAGGTGACGCCGGCGCACGACAAGGCCGACTTTGAAATCGGGCAGCGGCATGGATTGGCCGTGCTCGACGTCCTGACTCCGGACGGCAAGATGACGGCTGCCGCGGGGGCGGATCTGGTGGGCCTGGACCGCTTTGTGGCGCGCAAGAAGTCGGCGGAAATTCTCGAAGCCGCCGGCCTGCTGGAAAAGGCGGAGCCGTACGTGAACAACGTGGGCTTCAGCGAACGCGCGGATGTGCCGATCGAACCGCGGTTGAGCGATCAATGGTTCCTCAAGTACCCCAGCGTCGAACAGGCGAAGGCCTGCGTGGCGGACGGGAACTTGAAGTTCTTCCCCGATCGCTGGGCCAAGGTGTATGACCACTGGCTGGGCGGCATTCAGGACTGGTGTATCAGCCGCCAATTGTGGTGGGGACACCGCGTGCCGGTGTGGTACCGGGCGGTCCCGGGAGCGGTTGAGGGCGAGCGCGAGATGCGCTGCCAGATCGAGTCGCCCGGCGAAGGCTGGGAACAGGATCCCGATGTACTCGACACCTGGTTCAGTTCGTGGCTCTGGCCGTTTGCGACCATGGGCTGGAAGAATGATGCCGCCCAGGACTCCGCCAACGCGACCCTGCGACGGTTCTATCCGACCACCGATCTGGTGACCGGACCGGACATCATTTTCTTCTGGGTGGCCCGGATGATCATGGCCGGGTACGAGTACCTGGGGGATTTGCCGTTCCGAAACGTGTATTTCACGGGCATCATCCGCGACAAGCAGGGGCGGAAGATGTCGAAGTCCCTCGGGAATTCGCCGGATCCGCTGGATTTGATCGCGAAGTTTGGCGCCGACGCCCTCCGGTTTGGCGTGATGCGGTCCGCGCCGTTGGGCCAGGACATCCTGTTTGATGAACAGGCGGTCGAACTCGGCCGGAACTTCTGCACGAAGCTGTGGAACGCGTGCCGCTTCCGCGGAATGATGGCGGAAGGCATCGAGGCCGAGGTGCAGGGGGAGATCAATCCCGCGCTGCTTACCGCCGATGATCGCTGGATCCTGCTGCGCTTGGATCAGGCGATCCGGGAACTCGACACCGCGTTTGCCGAGTACCGGTTCAGCGACGCCACGGCCACGCTGTATCGGGTGTTCTGGGCGGAGTATTGCGACTGGTACATCGAGGCCTCCAAGGCAGCCTTCCAGGGCGACGATCTCGCGCTCAAGGTCAACAAGCTGGCGGTCATCGATTTCGTGCTCAGCCACCTGTTGCGGATGTTTCATCCGTTTCTCCCGTTCATCACCGAGGAGATTTGGCACGGGATGGGGTTTGCGACCGACATGCCGCCGGA
Source organism: Verrucomicrobiota bacterium (assembly GCA_947471985.1). GTDB lineage: Bacteria > Verrucomicrobiota > Verrucomicrobiia > Limisphaerales > UBA9464 > CANIZL01. The sequence goes on from CANIZL010000098.1 coordinate 13,468, forward strand.
GCAGGGCGGACGCACGATCATGTACTCGGTGTGGCCTAAAAATTTCACCGAGGGCGAACGCGGGCATTTCGGGCTCGACGAGACGGCCGATCAAGTCGCTCAGGCGAAGTACGATCTGGTGGCGCTCGGACGCGGGCTGCGGCGCGATTGCAAGATCGACCCGGCGAAGAAGGTGAAGTTCATCCTGCGTCCGTCCGGGCAATTGGCGCCGGCGGAAGCGGAAGTCCTCCGTTTGCTGTTGAATGCCGAGTCGGTCGAGTTGGTGGCCGGCACCTGGGCGCCCGACAAGGGCACCCCGTCGGCCGGCAACGCGCTGGGCGATTTGTATCTGCCGCTGGCGGGTCTGATTGATTTCGCGGCGGAACGGGGACGCTTGGCGAAGGAGTTGGAAAAGGCGCAGGGCGAGGTGACCAAGGTGGCGGACAAACTGGCGAACCCGGCGTTCACGCAGAAGGTCCCCGCCAAGGTGCTGGAAGAGCATCAGCAACGTCTGGCCGATTGGCAGGCAAAGGTGAAGCAGATCCAGGCGTCCCTGGCCGATCTGCCGGCGGAGTGAGGAGCGGCCCGGCGCCGGTCGTCCGCCACGGCGGCGGCCGGTGCCGCGTCAGGTCATGGGCGGGATTTCCCGCCAGGCGTCCACTTGGGTATCGCCTTCCTGCCAGATCAGGAAGATTTCGTGGTCTCCCCGCAGGGACGGGAAATCGAGCTGGCCGGTTTCCAGATTTCGGATCAGCACGCCGCGGTGCGAGAATTCACCGAGCAATTCGCGCCAGCGAATCAGCGTGCGGGTCTGGTCGTTCACGCGGGGACCGCCTTGGTCCCCGAAATCATGAATCAATTCGGCCAATCGCTCGCCCTGCCGGTCGAGGGTTTGCTTCAGGAGACGTAGTTCGATCAGCCACTGGGTGACGTTGGGAATGAGGGCCGTGGCTTCGGCCGGAGTGAAGTGTCGGGTGAACCGGGGGCTCATTTGCCGCGGGCATCGTCCAGTTTGTGCTGGAGCGCCGGATTCGGTCCCAGTTTCAGTGCCTTTTCCCACGTCTCCCGCGCCTCCGCCCAGCGTCCCAGAGCGGCGTAGACGTCCGCCAAGTGATCCATCAGCGTGGCATCGGGCTGTTTGCTCATCAGGTCCACGGCTCGCGCCAACGGCGCCACGGCCGCGGCGGCCTTGCCCTGTTTGAACAGGACCCAGCCGAGGGAATCGAGGTAGGCCGGGTTATCCGGTTCCGCCTTCAAGGCCGCTTCAATCAGGCGCTGGGCTTCGGGGAATTTGACGCCCTTTTCGGTCCACAGATACCCCAGCGCGTTTTGGGCCTCGTCCAGATCGGGCTTGAGCTGGAGGGCCTTTTGGAGCCGTTCCTCCGCTTCCGCGAAGCGCTCGGGGATGTCCGAGCAGGTCAGGCCGACCTGAAAGTGAAATTGCGCATCGATCAGCGCGGGGTTGTTGGTGGAGGCGACCCGCTCCGCGCTCAGGAAATGTTCGCGGGCGGCGGCATGATTTTTCTTTCGGCCCTGCGCCATGGCGCCGAGGAGTTCGCCGCGAAAACTGGGCGGAAATTTCTCCCGGACCCGGGCCAGGGTGGCTATCATCTCGTCCGTCCGGTTTTGATAAAGTTGGGCGGCCGCGAGATCCAGCAGGGCCGGCTCCTGATCGGCATTCAGGGAGAGGGAGCGGGAGAAAAGTTCCTCGGCCCGGGGGAAATCCTTTCGTTCCATCGCCAGCAGGCCGAGGTAGTACCACGGCACCGGGTTGGTGGGTTCATCGCGTTGCAGGGACTCCAACTGCTCGGTGGCTTCGGCCAGTTTGCCTTCCTTGAGGTACATTTCGGCCAGCCGCGCCGAGGCGAAGGGATTGCGCGGGGCGCGGGCCTTGGAGGCTTTGAAGAAACGTTCCGCTTCCTGGGGGCGGCCGGCACCCTTGTTCAATTCCGCCAGCCGCAGCAGCAGGGCGGGATCGTCCGAAGGTTTCGCTGCGGCTAGATCGAGCCACGCCTCCAGGCGGGCCTGGGTAGCAGCCACCCGGCTCGGTTCTTTGGTCCGGAGAAGCTGGAGTGTTTCGGCGAATTGGACCAGCAGGCCGGATTCCTCCGGGTGCTTCGCCATGCCCTGATCCAGTGTCGTCAGGGCCTCGGCGGTCTGGTTTTGGTCCAGCAACAAGTGGGCAAAGGCGGCGTATGCACCGGGATTGTCCGGCTGTTTGGCCAGGGCCGTCCGATAGGCCTCAAGGGCTTGCGGGCCTTGCCCCAACTGCAGTCGGGTCAAACCCAGGAGCGAATGCACCTCGGGCGCGGAGGACGGTCGGGTGGCCGCCCGCTCGAGCACCGTGAGGGCGGCGGGGAATTCCTTCCGCGCCAGCCGGCGGCGGGCGACTTCCAGCGCCAGGCTTTCATTTTCCGGATCCGCCTGATAGGCCCGGGTCCAGTAATCGAGCATGCCGGATGTGTCCTCCCGCAACATCCGGATAAGGCCTTCGCCAAAGGCGGCGCGGGAAAGGGTGAGACGATCCACCTCGGCATCGCTCAAGCGCGTATTCGTACGTGCGGGTGCGGCCAGGGAGTCCGGTTCAACGGCCGTAACCTTCGATCCCTGAGTGGAACCGGGGTGCCGGTGGTGGGGATGATGGGAGGTGGCGTGGGGGCTTTGGCACCCAACGACCCCGCTGACGAGGACCAGTGCGCCCGCGCCTCCCAGCAGTTGGAGGACACCTCGGGGACGTCCCGGCCGCATTGGGGCTGCAGGGCCAGACGGTTGGCTGCGGAGATCGACCATGGGTTGGACTTTTAACTTTGCCGCCCGCAGACCCGTGATCTGCGGCGGCCCCGAACAAAAAGCAGACGCGGCTCCGGCCAGGCAGGCCAGAACCGCGTCCGTAAGCATGGCGGACGAAAACGGCCGCGACTACTTCTGCCAGGTTCGCTTCTTATGGCGATTGAGCCGAAGCTTCTTCCGACGTTTATGCTTATTGATTTTCGCCTTCCGGCGCTTCTTCAGAGAACCCATAATTATTGCTTGTTAACGAAACTGAGCCGGGATAATGCCCGACGTTCGCCATCAGTAAACGACTTTGTTTAGGGGGTACTCAATGATTCCTTCGGCCCCCGCCGCCTTGAGAAGGGGGATAATCTCCCGTACCACAGGCTCATCGATGATGGTTTCGACGGCCACCCAGCCCTCCAGGCTAAGGGGCGAAATGGTGGGATTTCGCAGCGCGGGGAGCCGCGCGAGCAGTCCTTCGAGGTCTTTTCGGCGCAGATTCAGCTTCAATCCGACCTTCACCTCGGCCTCGATCGCACCGCGGAGGAGCAGGGCGATGGTCTCGACCTTGTGCCGTTTCCATTCGTCCTGCCAGGCTTCCCGATTGGCAATCAGCCGGGGCGTGGAGGTCAGGAGCGTGTCCACAATGCGCAGGCGGTTCGCCTTCAGGGAACTGCCGGTTTCCGTCACGTCGACGATCGCGTCCACCAATTCGCGGGCCTTCACCTCGGTGGCGCCCCAGGAAAACTCCACCTCGGCCTTCACGCCATGCTTCTTGAGCCAGCGCTTGGTCATGTCGACCACCTCGGTGGCGATGCGTTTGCCCTCGAGATCGTGGACGGTCTTGATCGGCGATTCCTCCGGTACGGCGAGGACCCAGCGGGTGGGTTGGCGGGTGGCTTTGCTGAAGATGAATTCGCCGACTTCGTGCACCTCGTTGGCCACGCCGTTCTCCTGAATCCAGTCAATGCCGGTCAGACCGGCGTCGAGAAAGCCGGCCGCGACGTAGCGGCCGATTTCCTGGGCGCGGATCAGCCGGATGGTCAGATCGGGATCATCGACATAGGGTTCGTAGCTGCGGCTGGACACGGTGATGTTCCAGCCCGCCTTGGCGAACTTCTCGAGCGTGGCGTCCTGCAGGCTGCCCTTGGGGAGGCCGAGGCGCAGCTTGCGGGGAAGCGGTGGAGCACCGGCGGCCGGGATAACGGCGGCGGTGGCGGCGGGCTTTGTGGCGGATTTCTTACTCATCTTCGAGCCAGTGGACGGCGTTTTTCGCCACGCCGGTGAAGGTTCCTCGTTGAAGCCCTCACGGACGTGATGGGGGTTCACTTGCCAGAGAACGCACTGCCACGCCAAAGTTTTCTTGGAGCGTTTCCGCGCGCTGGCACGACTGGAGGCCGGGGCGGCGGCGAAAGTGGTCGCCCCCATCCCCGCTTAATCCGCCGGTGCGCGTCAGAAGTCGCGATAGCGTCGTGGACTGCGGTAGTCTTCTACCGCTTTGGAAGGCAGCGTGAAGGAACCCCGGGCGCGCTCGGAATTGCCAGACCCGCCCACGGGTATTTCCAACACTCGTTCGGCTCGTACGACCGACGCCAAAGCGTCAGCGGACTGCCGTAGTCCAAAACCGCGCGGAATTCGCCCGCCGGTAGTGCGGTCGATACCCGCCGCTCCCAACCACCTCCCACCTCAGGTCATGCTGAGGTACGTGTAATCCTTCAACCCGCGTTCGTAATCATCCAGCAAGCGCATGCCTTCACCGGGGCGCAGCCGGTCCTGCTTGATTGCCGCATCGACCTGCGCCTTCACCTGACGTTCCAGTTCCTTCTCGTCGTACTGCACCGCCGTGAGGGACTCGATGATCGTGTTGCCTTCGATGACCTCTTCGACGTAGTAACCCGACGGCTCGTCGGGCTCGAGGAACACGTGCACCTCGTTCACCCGGCCAAACAGATTGTGCAGATCCCCCATGATGTCCTGGTAGGCGCCCATCAGGAAAAAACCCAGATAATAAGGCTCCTGCGGGTGGGTGCCATTCACCAGTTGGCCGGACTTCGAGGGATCGAGTGGCCGGAGGTCGTGGAGCGGCAATGTGTCGCGGGTGCCGCGGAGATCGATGAACTTGTTGATGCAGCCATCGGAATCGCAGGTGATGTCCACCAGCGTGGCTTCGCGCGTCGGCCGTTCCGCGAGCCGGGAGATGGGCATGATGGGAAACAATTGTCCGAGCGCCCAGTGGTCCAGCAGGGACTGGAAAACACTGAAATTGCAGAGGTACTGGTCGCCCAGGGAATCCTCGAGCTTGCAGATTTCCTCGGGGATGTAGGCCTGCCCGCGGAAGCTCTCGACGACGGCGCGGCTGATTTCCCAATAAAGCGTTTCGATCTTGGCCTTATCGGGCAGTTCCAGCACGCCCAGCGTGAACATTTGGTGGGCGTCCTCCTTGCGCTCCAGCGCGTCGTGGAAGGCCTCCAGCTTGTTAAGCCGCGGCAGTTGGTCGCGGATGTCGAGCAGTTCCTTTACCAAACGATGCTCGTTGGGACCGTACTCGAAGGGGAATTCCTGCCGGGTTTTGTCGATGGATCCGAACACCTCGACGATCAGCACGCTGTGGTGGGCGACGATGGCCCGGCCGGATTCGCTGACGATGTCCGGGTGCGGCACCCCTTCGGCCGCGCAGACGTCGCCGACGTAGTAGACGATGTCGTTGGTGTATTCCTGCAGGCTGTAATTGGTGGAACTCTCCGACGCACTGCGGGAGCCGTCGTAATCCACACCCAGACCGCCGCCGACGTCGAGGAACTCGATCGGGAAGCCCATCTTGTGGAGCTTGGCGTAAAACCGGGCGGCCTCCTGCACGGCCTTCTTCACCGTGAGCACGTCGGGGACCTGGGATCCGATGTGGAAGTGGAGCAGGCGGAAGACCTTGCCGAGTCCCTCGCGTTGGAGGAGGTCGGCCGCGGCAAGCAATTCGGCGGTGCTGAGACCGAACTTGGCGTTTTCGCCGCCGGACTCCGCCCACTTGCCCGCGCCCTTGCTGAGCAGGCGCGCGCGGATGCCGATCATGGGCTCGACGCCCATGGATTTGGAAATCGCGATGATCTGGCGGAGTTCCTCCAGTTTCTCGACGACCATGATCACCTTCTTGCCCAGACGAATGCCCTGGAGCGCGAGTTTGATGAAGGCGGCGTCCTTGTAGCCGTTGCAGATGATCAGGGAACCCGGTTGATCCTGCAGCGCCATGCCGGCGTACAGCTCTGGCTTGGAACCGACCTCAAGGCCGAAGTTGAAGGGCTTGCCGGCGTCGAGAATTTCCTCCACGACTTCGCGGAGCTGGTTGACCTTGATGGGGAATACCCCGCGGTACGCGCCCTTGTAGCCGAATTCCTGGATTGAGGCGCGGAAGGCCTGGTTCAGTTGTTCGACGCGGTCGCGCAGGATGTCCTGGAAGCGGATCAGCAGCGGGAACTTGAGCCCCCGGGCGCGGGCCTCCTCAACCACGTCCATGATGTCCACGGCGGCGCCGTGTTCGCGGCGCGGGCGTACGGTGACGTGGCCGTCGTCATCGATATCAAAATAGCCGGCGCCCCAGCGATCGATGTTGTAGGCCGTACGGGCGGCCGGGATATCCCAGTGACCGGCGGAAGCCGGGGTGGCAGCGGTGGAATGACTCATCTCAGATTGAAATCGAAGGCCACTCTAGGAACGGTGGCCGTGGGTTCAAGCGGCGCGTGGGGAAAGTTTGGTGACGGAACCCGGGGGGGATCCTCTGCGAATGGGCGGCGCGACCCGGGTAGGGGAGGGTGAAAACAGCCGCGGTGACGGGGCCGGGGTGCCGGGGTGTGGTGCGCTCGAGAGGACTTGAACCTCCATTCCTTACGGAACCAGATCCTAAGTCTGGCGCGTCTGCCATTTCGCCACGAGCGCAATTCGTCTGCGAACGGCGGTGGTTAAACCAACGAGCCGCCGTCGACAAGGGCGAGAAACCAAAATGCGCGCGGCCGCTTCCGCCCGCGGGGGAAGGTGCATTGTCCTAACCGAGGCGGCGGACCGTCTTTCGCGGATTTCGGGGTTTCAACTTCCCGTTCCGCCGCGATGATTCCGGAGTGGAAACTGTGACTCTTTTTGATCGTCTCGGTGGACGCGCCGTGCTGGAGCGCTTGGTCACGACGTTCTATCAGCGCGCGCAAGCGGATGAAGTGCTCGGTCCCGTGTTTGCCCGTGCGGTCCACGATTGGCCGTCGCACATTGAAACCGTGACCAACTTCTGGTCCACCCAGACCGGCGGGCCGCTGTTGTACCGGGGCGGAATGGGGCGGCACATCCGGCTGGGGCTGCAACCCGAGCACTTCGGTAGTTGGCTCGCCCTTTGGGAGCAAAACGCGCTGTCGGAGGTGGGGCCGGAGCTGGCCGCGGATCTGATGGTGATCGGACGGGCTTTTGCCGAGCGGCTGCAACAGATGGCCCGACCGCCGGAGCCGGGGCCCGTGGGTTTTCGCTTCGCCCCGGAGCGGTGATGCGCGGGTGGCTGCGCCGGCACGGACATAATCCAGATTGACCGCCCGCCGGTCCCGGATAGGGTGTCGCATGTCTACTGGCGGGAACAATCTGGTTATAGCAGCTACCTCCGGCGAGAAAGGTCGTCTCACCATCGCTGAGTGGCATGCCGTGGGCGACGCGCCGATTCGGCAATTATTGAGTGATTTTCGACCCTTCGTCCACGCGAGCGAAGTGGCGATCTGGGTTAAGGACCCCGCGGCGGAGCAGTTGGTGGCGTTGTTTGACTCCTCGGGTCCGGGCGGCGCTTTTGAATTGAAGGTCCGACAGCCGCTCGCCACGGGGATCGTCTCCGAGGTCTATCGCGAGCAAAAAGGCTATCTGGATCGGGGCTTTTGGCGTTCCAAGAAACAAAGCATGCTGGTGGATGCGGCGCTCAACCAGGTGACCCAACATCAAATCTGTGTGCCGTTCGCCGTGGCCGGCACGCGTTTCGGCGTGATGAGCGCGGTTCAATTGACCGACGCCAAGCACGCGGATCCCAAGCGCTGGGGGTTTGAGGAAGAAGATCTGACACTCCTGACGTTGGCCTCCCTGGCCTTGGGACAGGCCCTCGAGCGGGCCTACCTCGCCGCGCAGTCGCGGGGCTGATGGATGGTTTCGCCCGCTGCCGGACTGGGGCCTGTGCTACCGGTCGAAATCAACGCCTTCATTAAGTGGTCGGATGGCGTTCGCGATTTCTTCTTGCTGAATCTGAAGTCGGAGTAGGTCGCGCATGCGGACGTAGTTAATCCGTTGCCGAGCCGCGGCAAAATATGGGTCGTAGGGTCGGGCCTCGTCAGGATCCTCTACGGCGGGTCTGGGGGCACTGTCCTGCAAGTCGGGCGGCACGGCGAGCGAGACCGCGAGCTGCTGGAGTTTCCGGTCCGCCCCCTCCACAAGGGCTTCGAAGTCAGCCAACTGGTCTCGCAGCACGCTTAGGGCCCGTTCCAATTCTGGTGGATTGGCCTCGTCGATCAGCGGCGTGGTCGATTCAGCGGCTGGGCGTCGGTGAATTTGGGCCACCCGGGCTTTGAATCGTTCCAGCGAGGCGCCATCTGGTGCGGGACGTGCGTCCGGGGTGACCGGCTCGACCGCCGTAAGCTTCGCCGGGGCCGCGGCGGCAATGGTTGTTCGTGCTTCGGTCGGTTGATCGCACCGATCAATGTTCAGTAAGAGCAACCCGACGATCACCAGCAGGGTGGTTGCGACAACTTTTGGTTTTATTGCCTGCACGATGGATGTCCGGGCCCGGCTTGGCGCGAATCTCGATGCGCGTTACCCCGCACCAGAATCGACGCCACCCTACACGAATGCTTCGGGTTGTCGAGACACGGTGTGACACCGGGCCGCCGGGCGCCTGCAAGCCATGCGATAGACGGATCGTCCGTGCGAGCCGCGAACCGTGCGCGCATCAGCCGCCAACCAACCTTGGCTAATTCTGCAAGGCGGCCAGCACCTCGGGGTCGCGCACATCGACCCACCGGCCTTCAATCTTCAGACCGGCGATCACCCGGCCATCCGCCACCAAGGCACTGATGGCGTCGGTGAGTTCGTATTCGCCGCGCGGGGATTTTTGCAGCCGGCTCGTGTACTGGAACAGCTCGGGGCGGAAGAGGTAAATGCCGGCGTTGTACCAGGCCGGTTGCCCCGGCTTCAGCCAGCCGGTGGCGCGCAACTCGTCGATCTGTGCGGCCGTGGCTTTTTCCACCAGGCGCGTCAATTCGAAGCGGTCATTGAAGAAATTCAGGCCGCCCTTGGTGACATCCTCGCCTTCGGTGACGGTGAGCAAGCCCGCGAACGCACCGCCCTGCCAGCGGGCGATCATTTGCTGGTAGGTTTCCGGTTTCACCAGGATGTCGCCGTAGGTGAGCAGAAAATCGTCGGTGCCGACGAACTCGCGGGCGTATTCGGGGGCCTTGCCGGTGCCGTCCTGTACGACCTGCCGGGCGTACTGAATCCGTGCACCCCAGCGGGAGCCGTCCCCAAAATATTCCTCGATGACCTCCGCGTGCCAGCCCGTGATGATGCACACGTCGCGGATGCCCGCGGCCAGCAGGCCGGTCAGGATATGCTCCAGAATCGGCTGCCCCTGCACGCGCAGCATGGGCTTGGGCACTTCCTGGGTGAGTTCCTTCATGCGGGTACCTTTGCCCGCGGCGAGGATGACGGCTTTCATTTCAGTAAACAGAACACCGAAGTGGGCGCCCGCGTGTCCGTTCCAAGAACCGGCGGGACGATATGGGAAACGTAAAAGGAGAAACCCCGGGCCGGTCCAGTTTCCAAGGCCAGGACCGGCCGGGGTGGGGATTGCGGATCCGGGGGATCAGGCGCCGAATTTATCGAACATGCCGGCTTGGGCCTGCATGAGGCGGATGAGGTATTTGGCTTCGAAAATGCCGAGCCCGCCACCGTTGGCGCCGGTTTCCGTGAACCGATCCAGCTTGTCGTTGCCGCTGGACGCGGAGTGGATCAGCACCGGTTGCGGGTGCCAGGAGTGGCTCTTCATCGCGCAGGGGGTGGAGTGGTCACCGGTGATGGCCAGCACGGCCGGTTTGCGGGCCAGCAGGATCGGCAGGGCGGCGTCGAAGTCCTCGATCGCCTTGACCTTCGCGGCGAAGTTGCCGTCTTCCCCGGCCTTGTCGGTGTACTTGTAGTGGATGAAGAAGTAATCGTAATTGTCGTACTCCTTCACGTACCGCTCGAACTGCTGGGCGATGGTCTCGATGCCCTCGATCTTCACCATGCCGACGAGTTGGGAGAGTCCCTTGTACATCGGATAGACCGCCAGCGCCGCCGCCTTCAGGCCGTAGCGCTGGGCAAAGGTCGGGATGTCGGGCTGATGCGCCACGCCGCGCATGAGGAAACCGTTGGCGGGCTTTTCCTTGGCCAGGAGGGGCAGGGCGACTGCGTAGAAATCCGCAATCAGCTTGGCGACCTTTTTCTGGCCGGCGTTCTTGGGATCGGTCGGCTGGGCGGTGGCGATCGCCAGGCCTTCGCGATTCGGGTCCGTGTCGGTCAACGGGCCTTCGAGTCCCTTGCCGCGGAAGACCACCACAAAACGGTGTTCCTTGCCGGGATAGATCAGCACCTGGGTGTCGCCGATCTTCTTGATCTTGGCGGACAACAGGGCGCAGAGGCGTTCGCAGACTTCGGTGGCGATCCGGCCGGCGCGGCGGTCGGTGACCAGCCCGGCGGCGTCGAGGGTGCAGAAGTTGGCGCGCGCGGCGACGTCGCCGTTCTTCAATTCGATGCCCAAGCCCAGTGTTTCAATGACGCCGCGGCCGACTTCCCACTCGATGGGATCGTAGCCGAACAAGGCGAGGTGGCCGGGGCCGGATCCGGGGGTGATGCCGGGGGCGACGGGAATCATGCGCCCCTGGGCGCAGCCGCTGCGGACCAGGGCGTCGAGGTTGGGGGTCTTGGCCGCTTCCAGCGGCGTCATGTTACCCGTGGCGGCGGTGGCGATGTCGCCCAGGCCGTCCAACACCACGAGGGCGAGTTTCGCCCCGTTTTTCACCTGCAACTTTGCGTACACTTCGTCGAGTTTGCTCATAATTCGTTACCGGTCGCACAGTGGCGGGACCGTGCGGCGTGGCAAGTCGTGTGGTTAATGGATTGGGTGAGGGGATTTCCGACGGTCCGGTCCCGATGGGGGGCGGAGGAAAAACCGGTGCCAACCTCCCTATTCGCTCAACGTAGCAATCGTGCCAAGCTCACTATCTTCGCCGGATAGGGAGCCAGCCTCAGTATCTTGCGCAGGACTCGCCGCTGGCGATGCAGCAGGCGGCGATGTGAACTTTTGGCGGAAGATTTGGCCCGGGATGGCTGTTTTGGCCGGTGGTCAGCTTACCTTTGGGCTTCGCGGTGCCCCGGGCGGGCTGAGATGACCGGAGATCGACAGAGTTGTCCCTTTCCGGCGCAGGGATTTCGCCGGTTTGCCCAGTTGAAGGTGGGGTTCTTGGCCCGTCAGCCGATGGCGTCGACGCGCAGGTCGCGTAGCACGCTGATTCCGGGGAGTGGGACGCCCCGGATGGGGCGGGCCCCATCCTTCCGCTTCGGACTGAAGCGGTCCCGAAACCGCATGAACTGCTGATCCACGAACTCCCGCGAACCCAGGACTACCCCATCGCTGAAATGCCGTATCCGTAG
>CANIZL010000099.1 GCA_947471985.1 Verrucomicrobiota bacterium
GCTCACCAACGCGACAGCGCCAACCAGACGTAAACATCGCCAACGGCAAACACGAGACGGCCCAACAACGCCTCCGTTCACCCCGCAAGCCAAGGCAAAACCACCTCGGAAGTATAGCACCAAGAAATGTGGGTAAGGATGAGAGTCCTGCACGGCATAGCGGGCGCATTTGTGGGTGAAGATGGAGTTCAGGAGATAGCTTTCCATTGCGAGGCCGCCGGCGCGGGCCAGGGCCAGTTCGGTGCCGACAGGTGGAGCGGGCGCAGCGTCGGCGCTTCCGCTGTTATAGCGGGTCAGATCCCGAGCCAACAGGCGCGACCGTGGGGCGGGATCCGAACAAAAGCTGACCTGGCGGCTTTGCCAGTACGGGGCGAGGTGGATGGCCCAGGTCTTCTCCTCCTGGCTGTTACCTGATCCGCCGCCAGCGGACTCGGCTGCGGTCGCTGGGAGGGTGTCAACCTAGGTTCCGTCATCCAGCACCCAGCCTTCATGGTGATGAAACAATCCGCCCTGATGGTCGTCCATATAGAGTCGCGAGCGGATGGAGACCTGCCGGAGATTGGAGGGGCGAGCAGTTTTTCGGCCAGCCGGTCGGGCCCTGGTCATGGAAGGTAAGACGAGACCCTCCAGCGCGCCGATAATCGCAATGACGATGAGCAACTTGATCAGCGTGAAATCGCCGCCTCCGGTAGTTTTTGGGCGGGGCGAGGGCTTGGGCAGTAGATCGGAATCCACCGTTGAAAGGTCTTGCATCGGTGTCGGTTTGCCACGGCCGTTAATGGCCCTGTAATTGTTCACAGGTGCTTCCCGGACGGTTCGACCGTCTGCGCGAGCCACCGCCGGCGCGTCAGGCAGTTTGGCGGCCCCAATCGGGCTGGTCCGCCCCCCGGGTAGCGGGCCGGGGGTGGGGGCGGCGCCCGCGTTGAAGATAGGCTTTTGCGTAGCGACGCCCGAATTCGCGATAGGCGGGAGCATCGAAATGAATCCGATCGCCGTTGTGCGACAGGCCGGCGGAGCTGACGAACGCAGTGTGGCGAATTTGGCGACAGAGGTCTTGATGCGCACGATCCACCTGACGGGTGGCCTCGGTCCAGGGGCTATCCGGGAATTGGCCCAATTGCCCGATTAAAAAAGGTACGTCCGGAGCCTGAAGTTCGTGGCGTATCCGGGCGATCAGGTCCTGCAGTTTGGCGGCATAGACGGGAGCGAGTTCAGGCGTGGCGTCGGACTCGCCTTGGTGCCAGAGAATACCCTTCAGCGTACCCGCTTTCATTGCCTGACGAACCCGTTCCAGCGCGTCGTCCCAGGGATGACTTTGGGTGGGCTCGTAAAACTGACCCGGCCGCCAGCTATCGATCGGCGATCCACCCACAGCGGCGGGGATCAGGCCAACGGTGACTCCGGGATCGGCGGCAGCGACGGCGATGCCGAAGCTCCGTCCGAGTCCCACGCCGGCGACGGGCTTGTCGAAATGCAGCGGGTCACGGGCAGGCGTCCAGCGTCCCTCCCGGCTCAACATCAGCACCCGTGGCGGCGCGTTGGTGTCGTCAGGTGTCACCGTGCCGCGGCCGGCCATGTTCGATTGACCGATCAGCAGGAAAAGATGAAAGCGGTCCCGAGAGGGCAGCGCTGCATCGGTTGCCGAGGGCGCTGCGGCCGCGAGGGATCGCACCCAACATGTGAGCAGCCAACAGAGAACCCACGTGGGCAGGTGACGACGAAGCTTCATGGACGATTTGTGGGGTGATAAGCCGGTTCTTGAACGGGAGCTAGGGCGATTGTGAATGAATTCCGTCGGGACACTCGGAAAATCTGGCGCGACGCGGGATATCCGTGCCAATGATCCGCGTATGCCTGCAAGAATCCCTGCTGGAATGCCCGGTGTGTCGAAATGGCTGCGCCTCGCCGTTGTTTTATGCGGTCTCCCCTTGATGGAACCCGTCCGCAGCGGGGACTGGCCCCAATGGCGGGGACCACTGCGAAACGGAGTCTCCGCCGAAAACGGCTGGCGGGACACGTGGCCGGCGGACGGACCTCCAATCGCTTGGAAGGCGAAAGTCGGCCTGGGATTTTCCTCGTTTGTCGTGTCCCAGGACCGCGCCTTCACGGTGGGACACGCCGCGGGACAGGATACCGTATGGTGCTTCCATACCGCCACCGGCAAAGTGATCTGGCAGCACGCGTACGCGGCGGAGTTGGGGGACAAGTTTTTTGAAGGCGGCACGACGGGGACCCCCACGGTTCTGGGCGATCGCCTGTATACCTTAAGTCGCTGGGGCGATGTCTTTTGTTTTGAAGCCGCGACGGGCCGCGTGATCTGGTCCAAAAACATCCAGCAGGAAACCGGGATCCGGATTCCCGATTGGGGTTTCACCGGAGCACCCCTGGTGCGCGATCGGTTGGTGGTTTTAAACATCGGCGAGGGTGGCGTCGCGCTGGATCAGGCGAACGGCAAGGTGGTCTGGAAATCCGCCGACAAGAACGCGGGTTACAGCACGCCGCTGCCGCTACAGCGGAATGGTCAATCGCTCGCCGTGTTTGGTAACGGGACGGCGTACGTGGCCGTTCAACTGGCCGACGGCAAGGAGGCATGGCGGATCCGCTGGGTGACCGAGTACGGGGTCAATGCCAGCGATCCCATCATTGATGGCGACCGCGTATTTGTCTCCAGCGGTTACGGCAAGGGCGGGGGGCTTTACCAATTGGGAGCGGGCGAACCCAAGGAATTGTGGAAGACCAAAAAGCTGAAGACCCAATTGAATGCCGCGGTATTGTATCAAGGCCACCTGTATGGAGTGGACGGCGACACCACGGAAAAGGCGGCGCTCAAGTGTCTTGAGTTTGCGACGGGTGAAGAGAAGTGGGCCTATCCTGGCTTTGGTTCGGGAGGTGTCACCGTGGCCGACGGGAAGCTCATCGCCCTGACGGGCACCGGTGAGTTGATGGTCGCGCCCGCTGTGGCGTCGGGCTTCAAACCCGCGGGTCAATTCCAGGTGCTCGGTGGCAAGTGTTGGACGGCCCCGGTGCTCGCGAACGGGCGAATCTATTGCCGGAATGGGCGCGGAGATGTTGCCGTCGTAGACGTACGAAAAGACTGATTTTCCCGGAACGACTCAGATTTCCCTCGCCCCTCATTCGAATTCCCATCCATGCAAGCCAATCGCCGTCAGTTTCTGAAGTCCGCGGCCGCGGCCAGTCTGGTGTTTAATGCCGTCCCGCTCCTGGGCGCGGACCCGGGGCGGAAGTATCGCACCGCCTTGATCGGTTCGGGTTGGTGGGGCAAGAACATCCTCAAGGAGGCCATGGCCAGCGGGCGGGTCAAGGTGGTGGCGCTCTGCGACGCGGACAGCACGGTGTTGGAAGTCGCGGCCGAGCAGGTGAAGGATTTGAGCGGCGATCAACCGAAGACCTACCGCGATTACCGGGAACTCTTGGAGAAGGAGAAGCCGGAGATTGTCATCATTGCCTCGCCGGACCACTGGCATGCGCTGCAGACGATCGCCGCCGTTCAGGCGGGTGCGCATGTGTTTGTGGAGAAGCCCACCGGTCACACGGTCAACGAAAGCCGGGCCATGCTGAAGGCGGCGCAGGCCAGTGGACGGGTGGTACAGGTGGGCCTGCACCGACGCATCGGGCCGCATCACGTCAACGGCATGAAGTTTCTCAAATCCGGTGCCGTGGGTGAAGTGGGTATGGTGCGGCTCTTCGCACATGGGGGCGGCGGGGTGGAAAAACCCAATTTAAACAGCCCGGCGCCGGACAGCATGGATTGGAACTTGTGGTGCGGTCCGGCGCCCTTGCGGCCGTTTAACACCCGGATCCATCCCGGTGGCTGGCGCCAGTTCCTCGATTACGGCAACGGGCAACTGGGCGATTGGGGCGTCCACTGGCTGGATCAGGTGCTGTGGTGGAGCGAGGAAAAATATCCCCGCCGGGTTTATTCGACGGGTAGTCGATCCGTCGCCGGACCGGCCGTGCTCAACGACAAAGAGCAGACCTCGGATGCGCCCGATCATCAGGTGGCGGTCTATGATTTCGAGAAATTCACCTGTGTATGGGAGCATCGCCGTTTCGCGGAAAATAACGCGGAGAAGCACAAGATCGGTTCCTATTATTACGGCACCAAGGGCACGCTGCACATTGGCTGGCGCGACGGCTGGACTTTTTATCCGACCAATAGCAAGGACCCGATCGTGCATGAGGATTCGCAGTTGCAGGAGCCGGATGGCCACAACCTCAAGCTGCTGTGGGCGGATTTTCTCGCCAGCATCGCCGGTGAAGCCAAGGGCGTGGCGAACATCGAGATCGCCCATCGCTCCTCCGTGCTGCCGTTGCTCGGCATGATTTCCCTGCGGGTGGGGCGCAGCATCCAGTGGGATGGTGCGGCGGAACAGATATTGGGCGACCCGGAGGCCAGCAAACTCCTGAGCCGGCCGTATCGTGGACCGTGGGTGTATCCCAAGGTCTAAAGGGGATTGTTTGCCGCCGCGGCGCGGTTTCCCAGGGCGGTACTTCGGACGCCTTATTTGGCCGGCGTCTTGGGAAACTCAGGCACGCGCCGGTTCTCCGACGGTTTTCCCCAGATGCGAATATTGGCCACCTTGCCGGTGTCATCGAAGGAACCGAAGCCCACCCATCCGGCACCGAGGGATTTGTCCTCGGCCGTCATGATCGGGGTGACGAGATCATCGATCCAGACGCGGATGGTTCCGTCGCTCGCCTTACGTTCCAGGCGGACCTTGTGCCACACGTCCTTTCCCCAATCGAATCCCCCGGTGGTGGTGCGGGCGATCTTGGTCCGCGGGGCGTCCTGGACGAGGAAGCAGTTGTGCGCGTGGTCGTCGGCCTTGGTGGCGATGTGCGTGTAGTAAAATCGGGTCGGAGATTGAAAGCCGTAAAAAAGGCACATGTCCCGGTGCCCATATTCCTTGCTGGTCTGGAGCAAATCCGCCTCGAGCACGAAATCACCGAAAATCTGGCTGGCGATCAATCCGATATTTACGGGCGATCGGACCGCGGGGGTGTATTTGCTTTGCTCGGCGAGTTCGAGAGCGGTTCGGCCATTACCGGTGCTGAGCTTCCACGCCGCCGCGTCGGTAAAGACGAAATCCTTCAAGGCGTTGGTGGAGTTGAAGGACTGCTGGTAAAGCAGATTATAGTCGGCGGGAATTCCGGGCGGCGGGGCAGCCAATAGGGTGCTGGCGTCGACGAGGAGAAGCGCGAATGCGGCGAGGGATTTCATGGCCCTGTGCTAGGCGGCGGGGTTGGGGGGAGCAAGCAATTCGACTGCGGGTTACCTGAAATCGGAAGGCGTTCCCGCCGCCGCGCCAGGTTAAAACAAGGAGAGGGGGCAAAGCCCCCTCTCGCCACCGAACCTCAATTGTTTTTAGATGCGGGCGTCACGGCGCTTGCAGGACGCGGTAGAACCGGCGGGCATTGACTCCCACGGTGTCGGTCTTGGTGGCCGTTGCACCGGCGGCCACCACGGCGCCCGGCACGTTGGTCCAGGTCAAGTCGCTCAGCGTCGCCTTGAATTGGAGGGTGTACGTTTTGCCGGCGACGGCGGTCCACGCGACCGTGGCGTTGCCGCCATTGAGGGTGATGGAAGTGAGGACGGGACCACCGACCACGGCGTTCGGTTCGTAAACCTGGAAGGAAAAAGGCACCGGGTTGGCGCTGGCGCCGATCAAGGCCAGGACATAGTTGCCCGTGACCGGTAGCACTTGTTCGATGTCGCCCGTGATATTGGGCGCCAAGTACACTTCATTGTTCGGGCCGTAAAGGGCCCACTGCCCGCCATTGTTGGAGCCCGTCGCATCAAAAAACAGGCGGCGTCCGGCGTCGCCGTGGAAACGATACAGCGTGGTGCTAATGCCCGGTGTTAGCGTGCCATTGACAGGGGTTTCGATGGGCAGGACGGGGGCTGTGTCGATGTCGTGGAGGCGGAAGTGATAATCCCCCACGGTCGAAATATTGCTTTCGACGAAGAGGTAATAGGTGCCCGGGACCGCGAGGGTGATGGGGCCGAATTCCGTGTCAGAATTGATGTTGAGGCGCAGGGTGACGTCAGGAGCCAGAAGGCGGGTGTTGATCGCGTCGTTGTCGGTTTCCAACGCATCATAGAACAGCCGTTGTCCCGGCACCCCGGAGAATTGGTAAACATCAGTCCGGTATCCCGGATCAAGATTCGCCTGCGCTTCCGCACCCAGAGTCAGGGTCGGTACGGTGGCCAGATCCAGGATGCGAAACCGGTAACTGCCGGTACCGCGGACCACGACTGAATACTTGCCGGCGGCGGGAAGCAGATAGGGCCCGGCATCGTTGGCGGCGGTGAAGCTCTGGAGCACCGCATTCGCGGGATCGCGGATATCGATGCCCACTCCCGAGCTGGTTCGGTCCTGGCTGTCAAAGTAGATCACGACGCCCGCAGCGGCGCTGAAGGTGTTCGTGACGGGAGTGGCATTGACCACGGAACCGGTGAGGACGGTATTCAGTCCGCTGATGACGGTGGGCGGACCCGAAATGTCCGTGAGCCGGATCTGGTAGTTCAAGGGTGAAGCCGTTTCGGCGGTTCCCTCGACGAACAGGAGCATGACGCCGGTCTCCGGGAGCACCACGGAGGGGAGGCTGTTGACGATATTACCCGACGCGATGGTGACGTTGGCGGGCGTGACCAACCGCCAGGTGGCCTCGTTGCTGGTGGCCGAAATGCTGAGGAAACTGATGCGTTGGCCTTTCGTCCCATTGAATTGGCAAACGTCGGTCTTGCTGCGCGGGATGAGCGCGCCGGTGACGGTGGACGTCAGGTTCATGGGCACGGCCGTGGCCAGGTCCAGGAGTCGAAAGCTGTAGTCCCCCACCGCGCCTCCGTTGCCGTCCAGCACCAGCGTGTACGTTCCAGCCTGGGTCAGGGTGAAGGGATCGCGATCACTGGAGTGATTGATTTCCCAAAGCACAACTCCCGTGGGCGAGATCAGGCGCGCGTTGATACCCTCGAAATCCCGGTCGAGAGCGTCGTAATAGAGCCGCTGGCCGGCGGTGCCCGTGAAGGTGAAGGAGTCCTTTTCCCCTGGTTCGGCGATGGTACCTGTGATGGTGGTGCCCAGGGGCAGCGGCGTCACCGGGGTGTCAACGGTCACGATCTGTACGAAAAAGGGCACCGGGTTGGGGCTGCTCCCGGCCATGGCCACGAGGTAGGTTCCATCCCGGGGTAGGGTGACTTCAAAGTCGGCGCCAATGCCGGCGCTGCCGAGTGGTTCGTTGGACGGGCCAAAGAGATACCAGTTGCCCCCGGCATTCGATCCCAGCCCGTCAAAATACAGGGTTTGGCCGGCCGTGCCGTTGAGGGTGTACCATTCGGTTGAGTATCCGGGATTCAGGCTCTTGGCGAACGGGGTGTCCAACGGGGCGGCCGGGCGGGTGGAAAGATTGACCAGCTTGAAACTGAAGCTGCCGGTGGTGGCGCCGCTGCCGTCGATCACCAGGCTGTAGGTGCCGGAATCGACCAGGGTAAAGGGACCCACGTCGGAATCGGAGTTCGCGTTGTTGATGAACACCATTGTTCCATTGGGATTCAGCAATTTGGCGTAGATCTGATCGAAGTTCCCTTCGAGGGAGTCGTAGAAAAGGCGTTGTCCGGCACTGGCCGTGAAGGTGTGGATCACCTGATCGCCCGGATTGGCGATGGTACCGGAAACCACGGTGTCCAGCTGGATCTTGTTGGTGGTGTATTTGGCGGTCGATACGACGACGGAATAGGGTACGGGATTGGCGCTGTTGCCGGCGATGGCGATCAGGTGAGGACCTGATTGGGTGAGCGTCACTTCGAAATCCCCGTTGAGGTTGGCGCTCCCGAGGGGATCGTTGGCGGGTCCAAAAAGGGACCAGTTCCCTCCAGTGGCGCCGCCTTGGCCATCAAAGTAGAGGTGCTCGTTGCCGACGGCATTGTATTGGTACCATTCGACGGAATAGCCGGGCGTCAGAATCTTGGTGATGGGTGTATTTAGCGGCAGGGCCGGCGGGTTGCTGAGGTCGTCCAGCCGGAAGCTGTAGTCGCCCAAAGTGGCGCCAGTGCCATCAATAATCAGCGTGTAGGTGCCGGATTCCCCCAGCGTGAACGGCCCGACGTCGGAATCGGAATTTCCGTTGGGGGGAACGAGGGCGGCGGAAGGACTGACGAGGCGGACGGAGATGCTGGCAAAATCGGCTTGCAGAGAGTCGTAGAACAAGCGCTGGCCCGGTGTGCCGGTGAAGGTGTAGCTGGCCTGCTGGCCGGGCTGGCTCAGGTTGCCCGTCAGAGTCGTATTGAACGGCAAAGGTGCGGCGGTGGCCGGCCCGCTCAAGGTCGATAAAAAGGCGGCTCCCCAAAGGGCGACTGCGGGCCGTCGAAAGGTTTTCATGATGATATTTCGTGGTGAGACCCGGCCACCGCGAAGCGCGTTGGCTTGAAAGGGTGCACTCTTTTTCTCCGAGGCTACAATACTGAGCGCACCCCGCTTCGCGCAACCGGTGATTTGCCCCGTTTCCCACCAAAATGGACAATCCTAGCGGTAGGGAGAGTCCCGGGTGGGCTATTTATTCCGGGTGGAGTTTTTGCCGGATTCCTCCGCCAACCCGCGCTCAAACCAGCTCAACATTTCCTGCCACATCGCGGTCGTGTATTGGTGACCCACGCCGGGATAAATCACGCTGCGAAAATTGCCGGGCCGATTCCAGAGTTGCCAGGCGGGCGCGGCGGCGGCTTCGATCTGGTGAATGCCGGGCACCGGCGAACCGGAATCCTCCGCACCCGCGAGCGACAGGAACGGTCGAGGGGCCAGGCACGCAATGACCGCCTCCGTGTCAAAGCGCTGCAGTAATCCCGGGACAAAGTAATAGATGCCGTGCGCCTTGAGCATTTCCGCCTCCAGCAGATCGCGATAGCGGGTCAGGCAGCAGACCGCGACGCCGGCGCGGGGCCGATCGTCGAGCGCCATCAACCACCACGTGCGCGTGGCGCCCATGCTGATCCCGGTGACTCCGATCCGCTGCGCGTCGACTTCCGGGCGGGAGCACAGGTAGTCGAGGGCCATCTGGTCGTCGCGGACGATCATACCCCACAGGGTGCGACCCACCCACAGATTGAACTTGGCGGCGGTCAGTTCGGCAGCGCCGCCTTTATCCGCGGCTCCGCCGGGGCCGTGCCCGTTGCGTTCACCGAAGCCATAGGCATCGATGGCCATGACCGCGTAGCCATTTTCGACCAGGGCCGGACCGGGTGCGACGGGCGTGTGATTGGTTTGGAAGAGTTCCACCTTGCCGCCGTCGTACTGGCCGCCGTGCCAGTGATGCCAGAGGATCGCCGGGGCGCGGCCCGCCGTGTGTTTGGGCAGCAGGAGGACGCCGGGGACGACGGCGCCCGCGCCGTTGTCGAATTCGAAGCGTTCCTGCCAGTAAGTGCCGTGGTCCTCGCGGGCGAGGGTGTGCACGACCGGCACGGGCGGTCGGGGGGGTAGTTGACCCAGTAGTTGCTTCAGCGTGGTCCGGACGGCAGCTCGTTGCTTTTGAAATGCCGGACGCGTACTGGCGACCCGAAAATCCGGCGCGATGCCCGCATGATCAATCCAATTGCGGGTATCGGTGGACGGCTGCTGCGCCATCCCGCTAGTCCCGGCCAGGAGTAGGGCAAGGGCAAGCGAAATATGGTGAAGCAACCGGGCGGGAATCATGGCGATGGTGGGTAGTTGTCGGCCGCAGCCGGGTGGTGTCACTCCGCGAGTGGAGTGTCCGTAATGGTCCGGGTGGCTACGCTGTGGACTTCTCCGCTCGCCAGTCGGGTGCGGAGTCGCTGACCGGAGCGGACCGCAGCGGCTTCCCGGATGAGGGCGCCCGAGGTGGCGTCGAGGGTCAGGGAATAGCCGCGCTGCAGGACGTTGTGGGGATTGAGCAAGCGAAGCCGGGAGCGGAGTTCGGCGAGCCGGGCGGCGTGTGTTTCGAGCCGGGCCCGGGCAAGCTCCGGCAGGCGGCGGGTGACGTCGGCCAGGTGACGCTGGCGTTCGAGGAGGTGTCGGCGGGGTTTCCAGGCGAGCAGTGCACCTTGACGGCTGGACAGTTGGACCCGTCGGTCCCGCAGGTTGCGGCGGACCGCGCGTCCCAGTTCCGACTGGGCGTCGTCGAGTTGTTGGAGCCAGGTTTCCAGGCGACGCCGGGGGTGTTCGCGATGCAGTCGGCGCAGCTTTTCCTCGATGTCCTCCCGGGCCCGGGTCAGGCGTGCCCACGCGCATTGCGCCAATTGTTCGGTCGCCCCCGCCACCCACTCCCGACTGGCGACGTAGTTCTGGGTGATGATTTCCGCGGCGGCACTGGGGGTGGCAGCGCGGAGATCGGCGACAAAATCGGCAATCGTGAAATCAATCTCGTGCCCCACGGCCGAGACCACGGGCAGGGCCGACGCGGCGATGGCGCGAGCCACCACCTCTTCGTTGAAGCTCCAGAGGTCTTCCAGGGAACCACCACCCCGGGTCAGCAGGAGCAAGTCCAATGGTTCATGCGCGGCGCTCCAGCGGTTGAGTCGATCAATGGCCGTAACGATTTCCGCCGCGGCTCCCTGGCCCTGGACCCGACTGGGGGCGAGGACAATCTGGAGACCGGCGTACCGCCGGCCGATGACGTGGAGGACATCCTGCAGCGCGGCCCCGGTGGGGGAGGTGACGATGCCAATGCGGTTCGGGTACGCGGGCAGGGGCCGCTTCCGTTCCGGGGCAAAGAGTCCCTCGGTGGCCAGCTTCTGCTTGAGTCGTTCGAAGGCGGCCTGAAGGGCGCCGAGGCCTTCGGCTTCGACGCGGGTTACCCGCAGTTGGTACGTGCCGCGGGGTTCATAGACGGTGAGTTCCCCGCCCAGGATGACTTGTCCGCCGTCGCGGATGGGGCTGCGATCGGCCCCGGCCTGGCCCCGAAAGAGCACGCAATTCAACTGCGCGCCGGCGTCCTTGAGGACGAAGTAAAGGTGTCCGCTGGCTTGCTGGCGGAGGTTGGAGATCTCGCCGCGAACATTGACCGCGGTGAATTCCTTTTCGATCAGGCGCTTGACCCGGGTGGTCAGGTCGGAGACGGACCAAACGGAGCGGGTTTCGGCAGCGGAAAACAATTCGCTGCCACCGAAATCCCATTGTGACTTGGTAGTGCGGGCCATGGTGGGGAAGGTGAACGGGAGGTGACGGAGGTTCAGGCGACGGAAGCGATTTCGTTCGCCAGGGGTTCATCGATCCGGAAAATCTGCTGCGCCAGACCGGTGACCGGATCGAGGCTGATCACACAACCCTGCACGCGAATACGCCCGGTGGCGACCTCGAAGCGGGAGGGCATGCCCGTTTGGAAGCGGCGGATGATCGGTTCCACCTCCCGGCCGAGAATGCTGTCATGGGGACCGCAGAACCCGGCGTCCGTGAGGTACGCTGTGCCGCGGGGCAGCACCCACTCGTCGGCGGTTTGTACGTGCGTGTGGGTGCCGACCACGGCACTGACGGTCCCGTCCAACAGGCGACCGATAGCGATTTTTTCCGAGGTCGCCTCGGCGTGGATGTCGACGAAAATAATCGGTGTTTCCGTCCGCAGTCGGGCCACCTCGGTGACGGCCAGATGGAAGGGGTTCTCCAGGGGCGGCATGAAGGTGCGGCCCTGGAGGTTGAGCACAGCGACGGGTGGCAGCCCGGGTTTACGCAGGACGACGGATCCGCTGCCGGGCACGCCGGCGGGATAATTGGCCGGACGCAACAGACGCGGTTCGGTGGGCAGGAATCCGGCGGTTTCCCGCTGATCCCAGACATGATCTCCTGTGGTGATGACATCCACGCCCGCGGCGAACAACTCGCGGGCGATATTGGCGGTGATGCCGCTGCCGCCGGCGGAGTTCTCGCCATTGACGATGACGAAGTCCGCCTGATGGCGTTCCCGCAGGACGGGCAGCAGCAGGCGGACGGCGCGACGACCCGGCTCGCCGACAATGTCCCCGAGAAAAAGCAAATTCACCGCGGCGATGCTGGCAGGTGGTGGCCGCGCGCCAAGTCGGACCGGGCGGGCGGTGGAAAAAAGTCATTAATGCCGGTTCTCCTCTGGTCAGCGCCCGGATCTTCGCGACGTTCCCCGGCGATTTCATGAAACTACTACAGAGTTTGGGCCGCGCCGCCCTGTTGGGCGGCCTGGCGCTGGTTCACCCACTGTGGGCGCAGGACAACCTTCCGCAGCGTGGGCCGTTTTGGTCGGGCACGGTGATGCGCGCGAAAGGGCAACCCGCCGCCAACAAGGGCTTGGTCATTACCGTCGGCACGGATCGAAAGCACTACCTGCTTTACGACATGGATACGCTGCGTCTGGCGACCGCGTGGTCGGGGGAATTCATGGAGTTCGGCAATACCCTGACCAAGATCGAGTGGCCGCCGCCGCCGACGGTGAAGGGCTCCATTGCCTTCACGACGTCGACGGGTCCGGGATGGGCGGGTGCGGGTGGCACATTGCTCGATCCGCGCGCTCAAGGGCAGGGGCCCCTGCCGAAGACCTGGGCTCATTACGAGGGGCTTTACCTGCACGGCGACCAGGTGGTTTTGAAATACTCCGTCGGGGGCGTGACGCTGCTGGAATTGCCCGGCGCGGAATCCCTCGCGGGCCAGGATGTGTTCACGCGGACGCTGCAATTCCAGCAGGCGAGTCCGCCCACCACCCTGGTTCTGGCCAGTGGTTTGGCGACGGGTGGCAAGGTGAAGGCCACCGTGGGGAAAACGGGACCCATGACGTTCAACCTCGCCGATGGGCGTTCTCTCCATGTGGTGGTCTCTGGTTTGAAGCGCACGGCGGAACTGACGTCCACGGAGGACGGTCAGTTGCTGCTCAAGCTGCCGAATATGGCCGCCAACCAGCCTTTTGTGATCGGACTGTCAGTGGAAGGAGCCGGCGGTGGGTTGGCCCAGCTGCAGAAGGTCAAACCGCAGGATCTGCGGAAATTGATCCAGGGTGGCCCGGCACATTGGGGCGAGGCCATCGCGACCCAGGGGAAAATGGGCACGGAGGAGGGGCCCTACCAGGTGGACACCTTGTC
This sequence comes from Verrucomicrobiota bacterium, assembly GCA_947471985.1. Lineage (GTDB taxonomy): Bacteria > Verrucomicrobiota > Verrucomicrobiia > Limisphaerales > UBA9464 > CANIZL01. The sequence continues at coordinate 13,070 of CANIZL010000099.1, forward strand.
CGAGCCGTTTCCCAACCGGTTCAATGTCAGTACGTTCTTCGGTGGCTTTGATTTCCTCCCGGACGGACGGGCGGCGATTTGCACCTTTCACGGCGACGTTTGGATCGTTTCCGGGATCAATGATCCGGGACTCAAACTGAGCTGGAAGCGCTATGCGACCGGCATGTTCCAGCCGCTGGGACTCAAAGTGGTGAAGGGTGAAATCTACGTCGCCGGCCGGGACCAGATTACCCGATTGAAGGATTTGAACGGGGACGGCGAGGCCGATGCGTACGAGAACTTCAACAACGACACCGTGGTCACGCCCAACTACCACGAATTCGTGCTGGATTTGCACACCGATTCGAAGGGGAATTTCTACTACGCCAAAGGGGCTCCGTGGGAACCCCAGGTGACGTCGCCGCATCAAGGGACGCTGCTCAAGGTGTCGCCCGACGGCAAAAATCTGGAGGTTTACGCCAGTGGATTGCGGGCGCCCAACGGCATGACGGTGGGACCGGACGACACCATTCTGGTCGGGGATAATCAGGGACACTGGATGCCCTCCTCGAAGTTGAACCTGGTGAAACCGGGGGCCTTCATGGGCATGGTGCCCTCCGCACAACGGACGATGACCCTGCGGTACCCGGATGGACGCGAGATCACGGTGAACCCGAGCGATCCGGAAGCCCGCAAACAGAATCAACTGAAGGGCTGGGATTCGGCCATGCCGATTCCGAAGCAGTACGACGAACCGATCTGCTGGCTGCCGATGCGGTGGGACAATTCGAGTGGCGGTCAGGTGTACGTCACGAGTGACAAGTGGGGTCCATGGAAAGGCGCGCCCCTGTTTATGAGCTACGGCAAGTGCCTGCTTTACGGGGTGCTGATGGATACGGTGGAGGGCACCACGCAAGCCTCCATGGTGCCGTTCGGCTTGAAGTTTGCGAGTGGCATCATGCGCGGCCGTTTCTCCCCCCAAGACGGACAGTTGTACGTCTGTGGTCTCAAGGGTTGGCAAAACTCAGCGACCCGGGACGGCGGACTGTATCGGGTTCGGTACACCGGCAAACCGGTCACCATGGTCACCAAGGCCCACGCGGTGCAGAACGGCATTCAGTTGACCTTCTCTACCGAGTTGGAAGCCCGGGCGGCGGCGGACGCCGACAATTATGCGGTGGAACTCTGGAACTACCGTTACAGCGGCGGGTACGGCTCGCCCGAGGTTTCGGTGAAGTCGCCGGAAAAAACCGCGCATGACAAACTGGCGGTCAAGTCCGCCCGTCTCGGGGCGGACCGACGTTCCGTGTTCGTCGAGATCGATGGCCTCCAGCCCGCCGATCAGTACAGCGTGAAGTACTCGTTGAAGGCGGCCGATGGATCGGAGATGAAGTCCGAGGTCATCGGCACCCTGCACAAACTGGGCGCCGCGGTGAATTAGGCCCGGGCGCAACCGGCCGCGGGCTGCGCTTACTTGGCGCCTTGGTCGATCCAGGCCCGGATCAAGGCGATCTGCTCCTTGCTGAGCGGGTCGCCTTTGCCGTCGGGAGGCATGGCGGCATCCGGGTCGAGGCGGGCGATCGAATGGACCAGGGTGCTCTTGGCCGAATCACCCTTGATGACGTTGGGGGCGTTTTCGCCGCCCTTCAGCGTGGCTTCCAGGGTGTCGAGGCGCAGGCCACCCTTATGCTTCATGTCGCCGTGACACTTGGTGCAAGCGGCCTTGAAGATGGGTTCGATGTCCTTGGCAAACGTGACTCCGGTTCGCTGGGCGGCCGGAGGAAGTTTGCTGAGATCCGGCGCCGCGGCGTGGATTGATCCGACGGCGGCCAGCAGGGCCGGCAGCGTGGCTTGGCGGAGCAAACGGAAGGTAATCATTCGATTTTTAGTCATTCGCCTGCGCCCGACGGCATGGCAAGTGGGGAAATTCAGGGAAGCTGGATCAACCGAGGCGAGCCGTGGATCCAAGCGGGCAGGGGAAAAATATTTGTGACAGAACTGGAACTTGACGGTCTTTGTGCTCCGCTTGGGGTGTTCCCGCAATGGCTGGACGGATACCTTGGGTTTTCGTCCATCGCGGGGCGCAGGGCAACGATGGCAGCTTTTCGAAACTGATATGGCAGATGATCGCATGCAGCTTCAGCGATGGGAGCTGAAGTACATCGTTCCGGAGGAAACGGCGCTGGGCGTGCGTGAATTTGTCCGACCCTACCTGGCGCTGGATGAGTACGGGGTGGGCCGCCCGAATCTGTCGTATCCGATTCACAATCTCTACCTCGATTCCGATGATCTGCGGATCTACTGGGGAACGATCAATGGCGACAAGAACCGGTACAAACTGCGGATCCGGTTTTACGAGGATAACGCCAAGGCGCCGATCTTTTTCGAAATCAAGCGGCGGATGAACGACGCCATCCTGAAACAGCGCGGCGGAGTCAAGCGGCCGGCGGTCGCGGCCGTACTGGCGGGGCATCTGCCGGCAGCGGATGAGTTGGTGTCCGGCGACGCCCGGCAGTTGGTGGCCATCCAACGGTTTGTGCAGTTAATGCTGTCGGATCAGGCGGCTCCGACCGCCCACGTTTATTACGATCGCGAGGCGTGGATCAGTCCGGCGGACAATTCGGTCCGCATCACCATGGATCGGAATGTCCAGATTTCCCCGGAATTCACGCTGCGATTCACCTCCGCCATGGATGGGCCGATCCATGTTTTCAGTCCGGCGGTGATTCTGGAATTGAAGTTCACCGGGCGTTTCCCGGGCTGGTTCAACACCTTGGTCAAAGTCTTCAATTTGCGATTGAGTTCGGCGTCGAAGTATGCCGACGGAATTGCGAAACGCGGTGAATCATTTTTCTATCGCCCGGGTTATGCTCCGTTACTGTCCTGTTCTCCCGAAAATGCCACTGAGAACAAACGGGCGCGGCAAGAGCGGATAGCTGCCTTGGTGGCGGGCCGGACGTGCGACTGAACAAACGGAACATGGGAAACTGGATTTTGCGCGGTGACTTTGGCAGTGCCCCCGATGATCTCGCGGGCATGGTGTTGGGGTTGATGGTGGCGTTTCTGGGTGGCCACGTGGTGGCGTGGGTGTACATGGCGTGCCACTCCGGGCTGAGCTACTCGCGGTCATTCGTCAATGCGCTGATCGTGCTCTGTCTGGTGGTTTGCCTGGTAATGATGGTCATGGCGAACAACCTCCTGATCGCCTTCGGGCTGATGGCGGTGTTTGCGATCGTGCGTTTCCGTAACGTCCTGCGCGATACCCTGGACACGACGTACATTTTGGCGTCGATCACCGTGGGCATGGCGGCGGGTACGCGGAAATTTAGCACCGCAGCCATGGGCGCGGTGGTGTTTGCAGCGGTTCAACTCTACCTGCATTGGACTCAATTCGGAGCCCGGCACCGGTATGACCTGATCCTGAACCTGCACTGGGCCCGGCCGCTCGGGGAATTGGCCGACTTGGGATCATTGCTGGAGCGCCATTCTCGACGCGCCACGGTGGCCAGTCAGCGTTCCGGCCAAGGCTATGAGGGGGCCGATCTGTCCTATCGCTTGTTGCTGCGTGATTTTCGTCGGGTGGATGAGCTGGTAACCGAACTGAAGTCATTTCCCGGGGTGTCCCGGGTGACCAGCTTGAAGGCCGAAGACGAAAATGAAGTGTGATCGTCGATGGATAAATTACCGCCGATACCCAGTCCGCCAGGGACCGCATTCCGGGAATTCCGGATCAAATTCGTTCCGGCGGCCATGTTCGCCGTGGTGCTGGGGCTGACTGCCTACACGTGGAAGGGCTATGTGGGGCCGTCGTCGCTCGTCGGTGAGGTGCAAACCCTGCGCTCCACCGTGGCGGCACCCGTTTCGGGGCGCCTGAGCCAGGTTTCGGTCGTCGCGTTTCAACGAGTGAAAGCCGGCCAGGTTGTGGGCCAAATCACCCCGGTGGAAATGGCGGTGCTGGATGCCCAGGTCGCTTTGGCGCGTGCCCGCATCGATCAGGTCCGGATCAATTATGAGCCGGCCCTGCGTCAGCAGAACAATGAGGTCAACTATGCGGGGCTGCGCATGAATTGGCTCGACGCCCGCACCCAATTGGCGGTGCAACTGGCGCGGACCAACTTTCTGGCCGGGGAGCTGGATCGGGCGATTCGATTTCAGGCGGGAATTGGGACCAACGGCGTGATCGTTCGGGCCACGGATGGTCCCACGGGATTTGCGAGTCTGGCTGACGTCCAGCGGACCCAGATGGCGTATGATGAGACGGTGGCGTCCATCGCCGAGCGGCAGAAGGCTCTCAGTGAGATTAACGAGATTCTGGAGCGCATCGCCCCAATGGAGCGACGTCTGGACGATGAGATCCCTGCGGGAGTCCGGTCGGCGATTCTCGTGGAGGAGCGGAACCTCCAGTTACTGGAAACCCAACTGGCGCCGCGACCGGTGCTGGCTCCGATTGATGGCGTGGTAACAGCGATTCAGCATCAGGCGGGGGAGCAGGTGCAAAGCGGCGAAGCCTTGCTGGTCATCACCGCGGAGACGGCGCGAACCATCGTCGCCTATGTTCGCCAGCCGGTGGACGATGTTTCCCGCCCCGGGCGGACGATCGAGGTGCGGGCCCGTCGGGGGAGCCGTCCGGCGGCCCGGGGGCAAATTACCGAGGTGGGTCCGGCAATGCAGACCATTCCCAGTGAATTGCTGCCGCTGCGGGCGGGGAACACTCCGGTGGAAGTGGGTTTGCCGGTCCAAATCAGCGTCCCGCCCGAACTTGCGTTGCGGCCGGGCGAGTTGGTGGACTTGCGACCGGTGGATTGAGTGTGGCTGCGAGGGCGAATGTCGCCCCACGGGTGGCTAGACCGAGCGGTGGTAGGCCACGACCGCCGCTTCCATGACCGCCTTGCAGGTTACGCCGGCCATCGCTGCGACACTGCGGGCGGATTCAAATTCCGGCGCCACCTGCACGATGGCACCGCGCAGGGTGCCAAGTTTGATCTTCACCGTGCCAAACTCGGTTTTCACTTCGGCGAAGGCGCGCCGCAACTTGCGCCGCTCGGTCAGTGTTCGCCGGACGCCGAAGGCGCTGGTTTCCGTTAAGATCAATTCGCAGAATCGATCCGCGTCTTCCGGTGTGCAGAGGAGGGTCAGGATTACCCCCGGACGCTGCTTCTTCATTTGGATCGGCGTATGGAAGGCATCGAGGGCGCCGAGCCGCAGGGATTTTTCCAGAACATGTCCCAGCAGTTCGCCCGAAACATCGTCGAGATTGGTTTCAAGCACGGCGATGTTGTCGGTCTCCCAATCGTTTTCCGGGGACGCCGTCGAGTCATCCCACAGCACTGCCCGGACGAGGTTGGGGCGGGTCTTGTTGTTGCGGGTTCCCAACCCGTACCCGACGCGGGCCCCGATCACGCTCTCCATGGGGCCAATTTTAATGGCGAACTCGGCCAGAAGGGCAGCCCCGGTTGGGGTGACCAGTTCGTGCGGCTCCGAGCACTGCGTCACCGCAAAACCGCGGGCCCCCAAGATCTCCAGCGTGGCTGCGGTGGGGATGGGCAGCATGCCGTGGGCGCATTTTACGAACCCGGTGCCTTCCACCACGGCGGCGGCGGTGACGGCGGGGCAACCCAATTGTTCCAAGCCAATGCAGGTGCCCACGATGTCAATGATGGAATCCACGCCGCCGACTTCGTGAAAATGCACCCGTTCGGGTGGCAATCCGTGAATCTTGCCCTCGGCCGTCGCAATGCGGGCGAAGACCGACAGGGCGCGTTGTTTCACCCAATCCGAGAGCGGGCTGGATTGGATCAACGCCCGGATCTCCGCGTGATTGCGACTTGGGCCCGCAGCACTTTCGTGGGAGTGATGATGGCCTTCCGATCCGTCATGGGTATGGCCATGGTCACCGGATTTCCCGTCGACATGAACGTCGAATTTTACGCCAGCGATGCCCGATTTCTGCCCGCGAAAACAATGCAGATGGTAGCCGGTTAACCCCAGACGGGCGAGTTCACGCTCCAGGACCTTGAACTCGACCCCGAGATCCACCAAGGCCCCGAGAAACATGTCACCACTCAGGCCGCTGAAAATATCCAGATAGAGATGACGCATGATGGGAACACAAATGAGGGGGCTGGGAGAAGCGCATGGGCGCCCCAACTCAGGCTTCCGGCTCGAGCAATTGCCGTTGCCACGGCAAAAGGCGGGCCCATTCGTCCGGCCCTTCGCGGGCTAGAGCAAAGAGGGTCGCCTTGGCGGCGATGAGCGTGGGATCAATTCCCAATATCTCGGCCTGGGCATCCCGACGGCGGCGGATTTCCTCCGCTTCATCCAGTTCGCCGCGGGTGAGGCGGCGGCTGCGTACGCGCGGATGATCGGGCCACTCAGCTTCCGGCACATCCAGTCCCCGTTTCACGGCTTCAATCAGTCCGTCGCGCCGCTTGGGAGTGAGATAGGCCGGCACCGGCAGACCCCGGTGGGATAGTTTGGCGGCCGCGGCCGCGGCGAGATCGCTGATCTGTTCGTGGCGAAGGATGAAGAACGGCGGGCGGCCCGTGCGGAGAGCATCTTTTTCCCGCCAATGCCAAAGTTCCCGCAGCACGGCCAAGCCCAGGCGATCCAACTTGTCGTGGCCCTTGGTGCGCCAGACTTGGTTGGGATCCCGCTGATCCGGCACGGCGGCCTCGTCAATGTTGCGGCGGCAGATTTGTTCCAACCACTCCAAGCGACCCAGCTCCCGAAGGCGGCTGCGCAAGCAATCCCGCAATTCCTTCAGGTACCGGACGTCATTCAAGGCGTAAGAAATCATCCGGTCCGTCAGCGGGCGGCGGCCCCAGTTGGCCTTTTGCGAACCCTTTTCCAGTGTGATACCCAGATATTTGGTCAGGAGATCGTTCAGACCAAAACGCGCGTCCCCCAATAAGCGCGAAGCCCACATGGTATCGAACAGGGTGGACGGTCGGAAGTGGTGCCCTTGGAATAGCAGCCGCAGGTCATAGTCGGCGGCATGGAGGATGATCTCGTGATGGTCCAGCGCGTCCCATAGGGGTTCCAGATGCAGGTCGGCGAGTGGGTCGACCAGCACCTCCTCGCCCGGGATCGCCAGCTGCACCAGGCAGAGCTTCTCGGGATAGGCATGAAGCGAGTCGGCCTCGGTGTCGAGGCCAACCCACGGGGCGGTGCGGATGCGGTCCGCCAAGGCAGTCAGGTCAGCGGTGGTGCTGATCACAATCGGGTTTCAATTTGGAAAACAAATCGACGTCCGCGAAGGGAAAACTGGCAAAATGTTCAGGGACGTAAACGACCTGAATATCCTGCTGTCCCAGACGTCACGAAAAACTTATCCCCCGAGGTACGCCTTCCGTACTTCGGCATTGGATCGCAGGGCGGCAGCGGCGTCGGTCAGGGTGACTCGGCCGGATTCCAGGACATAGCCCCGGTGACTGACCTCCAGAGCCAGATTGGCGTTCTGTTCGACCAGAAGCAGGGTGATGCCTCGATCCCGGTTGATGGCCACAATCTGCTCGAAAATCGTTTTCACGAGCAAGGGGGCAATGCCCAGGGAGGGCTCATCAAGCATCAGAAACCGGGGTTTGCTCATCAGGGCCCGGCCGATGGCGAGCATTTGTTGTTCGCCCCCGGACAAGGTTCCCGCCGCCTGTTGCGACCGTTCCCGCAGGCGGGGAAAAATGCCCAGCACATACTCCATCTCCCGGGCCACCACGGAGGCGTCGCGCTGCAGATAGGCGCCCATGCGGAGATTTTCCTGAACGGTGAGATTGGCGAAAACCATGCGCCCTTCCGGAACGTGACACAGGCCGCGCCGCACGATCTCGTGGGGTGGACATTGGCCGATGTCTTCCCCGGCGAACCGGACGCCGCCCGCCCGCGCCCGGATTAATCCGGACACGGTCCGGAGTGTGGTGCTTTTGCCCGCACCGTTTCCGCCGATCAGGGTTACGATCTCGCCCTCGTTGACCGACAACGAAATTCCGTGCAAGGCCTCGATGGCGCCGTAGCACACTTGGAGGTCCCGGATGTCCAGTAGGGGTGGTTTCACAGGGCGTGATCGGGACCGAGATAGGCTTCGATGACCTGAGGATTGGACCGGATCTCTGTTGGGGAGCCCTCGGCGATCTTCACTCCGTGGTCGAGGACATGGATACGTTCACACAGGTCCATGACCAGTTGCATATCGTGTTCCACCAGGAGGACCGCGAGTTGGAATCGGTCGCGGATTTCCCGGATCAGCTGGGTCAGAGCGACCTTTTCCGTGGGGTTCATGCCGGCGGCGGGTTCGTCCAGCAACAGCAGCCGTGGACGGGTGGCCAGTGCCCGGACGATTTCCAGTCGGCGTTGGTTTCCGTAGGGCAGGGATTTGGCCGGCTCGTCGCGGTAGCGGGCGAGGTCGAAGATGTTGAGCAGTTCCAGCGACTCCTTCTCCACGGCCGCTTCCGCCGCACGGAACGCCGCACCGCGCCAAAGAGATTGCCGGAGACCGTGGGGACAATGGAGGCGGGCGGCCACTCGGACGTTGTCGAGTACGCTCAGGCTCGGGAAGAGGCGGATGTTTTGGAAGGTCCGCGCCACCCCGCGGGCGGTTAATTGATGGGGCTCCAGTCGATCCGTCGGTTCACCACCCAGGCGAATGGTTCCTTCGGTCGGCTGGTACACCGCCGTCACCAGGTTGAAAAGCGTCGTCTTGCCGGCACCGTTGGGGCCAATCAATCCGGCCAGTTCCCGATCCCCAACGATCAGGCTGACCTCCGAGACGGCGGTCAATCCACCGAAACGGATGGTAACGGAATCCAGCTGGAGGCGCGGTGGCTTCATGTGGGCTGGGGACCCGGTTTGGCGCCGGTGCGTCGTTCCCAGGTGAACAAACCCTGCGGCCGCGCCAGCATCAGGCCCAGAATGAGCAGCGCGTAGAGGATCATCCGATACTCAGCGACCGGGCGGAGCACCTCCGGGAGCAACGTGAGCACGATCGCCGCCGCGATCACCCCGGCCGTACGGCCCATTCCACCCAGGATGACCATCACCACGATTTCGATGCTCTTGTTAAAGTCGAATCCGCCTGGGGAAATGAACTGTTTGTGATGGGCGTAGAGGCCCCCGGCCAATCCGGCGAAAAAGGCGCCAATCACGAATGCGGTGACCTTGTACCGGGTCGTGTTGATGCCCATGGAGCGGGCGGCCACTTCGTCGTCGTGCACGGCGATGAATCCGCGGCCGTAGGTGGAATTGACCAGGCAGGCGACCACGTAAACGGTGAGGGCTGCCAGTGCCCACGCCCAACCGAAGCTGGTGAATTTAGGGATGCCCTTGAGACCGCTGGCCGCGCCGACCGCGTCGGTGGTCTGGAGGATCACCCGGATGATTTCGCCGAAGCCCAAGGTTACGATGGCGAGGTAATCCCCGCGGAGCCGGAGGGACGGAACCCCGACGGCGAGGCCGGCCAGCGCGGCGGCGAGGCCTCCGGCGAGCAGACTGCCGGCGAACAGCAGCGGCGTCAGGGCCGGCCCGCCGAACCGCGCGGCCAAGCCCAGGGTAATCGAAGAGGCCACGTACGCCCCCACCGCCATGAAGCCCGCGTGGCCGAGGCTGAACTGCCCGGTGTGCCCATTGATGAGATTCAGGCTGACGGCGAGAATGACGTTGATCCCGACATCCACGGCGACACCCAGGTAATAGGGATTCACCCCCGCGGGCCGGGCGGAGGCCGAAAGCACGGCGGCCAAAATGATGGCGGCGAGCAACCAGAGTTGCGGGTGGCGTTTCACTTAAACTTTCTCCTTCGTGCGGTGCCCCAGCAGACCTTCCGGTTTCAGGAGCAGGATGAGAATCAGTACCGCGAACGCGACGGCGTCGCGATAGGACGTGAGCCGGGGATTGCCGCCCACGACCGATTCCACCACGCCGAGGACGATGCCCCCCAAGCACGCGCCGGGCAGATTGCCGATGCCGCCGAGTACCGCGGCCACGAAGGCCTTGAGACCGGGCTGCACGCCCATGAGGGGATCGATTTTGCCAAAATTCAGGGCGAACAGAATGCCGCCGGCGGCCGCCAGGGCGGAACCGACAGCGAAGGTGAACGAGATGATTCGATTCACATTCACCCCCATGAGGGCAGCGGCCTTTTCATTGAAGGCGACCGCGCGCATGGCCATGCCGACGCGCGTGCATTTCACCGTCCAAGTCAGGAGGGCCAAAAGCACGGCGGTTACCCCAAAAACAATGACGGACGTGCTGCCCAAGGTCACGCCACCGAGGTGCCAGGTTACGTCGGGAATCAGGGCGGGAAACCGGCGGACTTCCGGACCGAAACCCAGGCGGCCGTTCTGGGCGACTTGCTCGATGAGCATGGAGATTCCGATGGCCGTGATCAGCACGACCAGCCGCGGGCGATCGCGCAAGGGCCGATAGGCGAGGATTTCGATCAAGACCCCCAGTAGCGCACAGATGGCCATCGCGAGTACCAGGGTGACCAGGGCATTGGCCACGCCGCCGAGGGGCAGCAGGGTTCCCAGTCGGGGGGCGATCAGGGCGCCGGCATAGGCGCCCAGCATGAAGAGGTCACTGTGCGCAAAATTGATGAACCGCAGCACCCCGTAGACCATGGTGTACCCTAGGGCGATCAAGGCATAGATCGCGCCCAGAGCGAGGCCGTTGACGATTTGTTGGAGGAATTCGGTCACGGTCAGTGGGTCAAGTGGACCGGACGGCCAACACCGCCGGCAGATGCCGGCGCGGTGGGGCTGAATCGACAGGTCACAGACTTCCAATACATGAGCCGCGACGGTATCGGGAAGAATGCACAGGGCAACCTTCACAATGCGGGCAGATGCACTTGAGTGCGGGACAAAAACCTTCCAGCCGTCGCCCGGGCAGGAGCGCGGGAGGGGATTGGCGCGCTTGTTGAGCCAGTGAGGAAACGGCCCCCCCTGCGTCCCAGGTTCAAAGTCCACCCCCACCAACACGGTGCCAGGCTCCCTGAAAGAAAGTCTGTAACACTTGCCCGAATTCTTCGTAGCAGGGCGTGGAACCCCGCCCCGTTGGGCGGGGACCGCAAACACCACGAAGAACAACATGAGACTGAAGCGGATCAAACCAGTCGGGGAGACGGCAGTGTATCACTGCCTTTCACGAATAGTGGGCGGGCAAATGCTATTGGATGACCTGGGGAAGGAGAAATTGGTCCA
>CANIZL010000100.1 GCA_947471985.1 Verrucomicrobiota bacterium
CCTAAATCTGCGTGCGCTCGCCGGAGGAAAGGTTTTGGTCGGCGAACTGGCCGCCATTTCGGACGGCTTCGTCGCGGTGGTGGCCGACGGCGTCGGCAGCGTGGTGGATCTGGGGAAACTGGCGAGTTTTCCCAGCGTGGACCGCCTGCTGGATCTGGAGGCGCGCAACGGCGGTCAGGTTAAGGTGCCGTCGATGGTGGACGCCGGTCGAACCCGGGTAACGCTTCGTAACGGCGGGCTCATGGACACGGCGCAATTCACCCGGTTGATCGGCGTGACGCTCGAAAATCAGGCCTTGGTCCTGCCCGCGATTACCAACCTCGACAACGCCGCGTTGTTCGCCGTTGCGGGTGGCCGGCTCCAACTCCCGGCGCTGACTTCGGTGGTCAAGTCGTCCGGATGCTTCGGGGTGACCTGGCAGGCCTCCGGCCCTGGCAGCCGGATTGAAGCGCCAGCCTTGGCCAAGTTGACGGGCGGGGACTGCTTCACCTTTACGCTCCAGGCGGATTCCGGCGGCCAATTAAATTTGAGCCACCTGACGACCATCAACGGCTTCAGCTTCGTGGTGCGGGCGGACGGCGAAGGCAGTTTCATTGATTTGTCCGGCCTCACCGAAAGTGTTTCGGGCGCCGGGGGGCAGTCGAGCCTGACGGCCGAGAACCACGGCCTGATCCAGTTCAATCCGCAGCCATTTGTCCTGTTAAACTTCAGTCTCCATGTCCCTTCGAGCCGCCCGGGGCTGCCGCCGATCTCCCTCACCGGCCCGAACATCGTCGTCCACGCCCTCCCCGGGCACAGTTATCTCCTGGAGCAACGCCGCCTGTTCCCGCCGGATGCCCCGTGGGAATTCTTCCGCCGCGTGCCGCAGATGGATGATTTTCAGAAAGTGTTCGGCGCCCCGCCGGCCAACACGGGCTTCCGGGTGACGGAGTTTATTGCGGATCCGCCGGTGTTGGAAATGTCCGTGCTGTCCCCGACCCAGGTGCAGCTCCTGCTTTACGGAACCCCGACGGGTACCTACCAGCTCGAGTCCGTTCCCAATCTTCAAGTGGATTCGCCGATCCCGTGGACGCTGGGCGACGTGGTGGTCATGACCAACGCCTTCCGGTTTCTTCCGCCGACGCTATCAACCGATCCGACTTACTTCTTCCAGGCGATTAAGCGTTAATCCGGGGGAAGGGCTGCCGCTCGGCAGCCTCGAAGCGCCGACTCGAAAGTCAGCGGTACCGGTGCCTGTACCGCCGGTTTTTAACCGGCAAGGGATGGGCGGATGAACGGGCTTTGGTTCATGGTTCATGGTTCATGGTTCATGGTTCATGGTTCATGGTTCATGGTTCATGGTTCATGGTTCATGGTTCATGGTCGCGCCGCAGGTTTTCCTGCTTCAAGCCACGCCGACTCAAAAGTCAGCGGTACAACCGAAGCCGCGGAGCGGCAGGGGGTGGAACCGCGGCTAACGCGGATGGCGCGGATAAAGCAGAATACGGGGCAATTTGGAAGCTGCTCTCTTATCCGCGTCATCCGCGCTATCCGCGGTTTTCAGTTTTCGGGACTAGCAGATTGATTGACACGCCGACTTGAAAGTCAGCGGTACCGGTGCCTGTACCGCCGGTTTTTAACCGGCAAGGGATGGGCGAACCAACGCGCCTTGGTTCTGCGTTCTTAGTTCTTGGTTCTTGGTTCTTGGTTCTTGGTTCGGTTATCGCGCCGCAGCGTTTCCGCTTCAAGACACGCCGACTCGAAAGTCAGCGGTACCACCGCGGATGGCGCGGATGGCGCGGATAAAGCAGAATGCGGGGCAGTTTGGAATCGGTCTTCCTATCCGCGTTATCCGCGTTATCCGCGGTTCAAATCAACTTCTCCCATTCCTCCGGCTTGAATCCCACGGCGCCGCTTTCCTTCGTCAAAGCGAAGGGACGTTTCACCAGGTTGCCGTTTCCGTTCAAGAGGGTCAGGGCTTGGTCCACGGTCAGGCCGTCCAGCTGCTCGCCGATCCCAAGGGCCCGGTAGTCCTGGCCCGAGGTGTTGAAGAGCTTGCGGAGAGCGCCGCCGTACACGGCGAGCATGCGCTTCAGTTCCGCCTTCGTCGGGGGTGATTCGCGGATGGCGATCACTTCGTGGGCCACCTGGCGTTCCTGGAGAAACTTGAGCGCGTTCCGGCAGGTGGAGCAGCCGGTGTAGGCGTAGACTTTGATCATGGAGCTTATTCGGAGGGTGGACCGTTTTGGGTGTTCTTGAAGGGATTTCGCTCCGGGGCTTCGGCATGCGGGACGGCGTGGAGGAAGCCCACGCTATCGGCGAGCGCGAAGCGGAATTCCGACGGCCGATGTCGCGCGGCATGGCGATCCCGGGCGGCGGCGATTTTCGCAACGACGCGTTGGAAGGGGTTCTTCGACGGCATGCGGAATAAATGCCCGAGCCAATCACCCGGAGGCAAACGCGAATCGGCGTTAGAAAAGGATCCCGTTAATGAAGGAGGCCAGCGGCTCGGGGTGCACCCGGTTCTTGCGCACCACCACCGCGAGTTCGCGGACGAACTGCGGTCGAATGCGCAGGCGACCCACGCGGCGTCGATCGCCATACAACGCGAGCACGCGATGCGGCACCACGCTGACGCCCAACCCCAGAGCCACGAGATTCACGATCACATCAAAACTGTCCAACTCCATGGCGGGTTCGATGGGCAACTGCTGCGCCTTGAGCCAGGCCCGCAAGGCCCGCCCGGTTTCGCCCTGCGGCTCGAGGAGCAGCCACCGCTCGGCCAACAACCGCTTCCGCAGCGACTTCATCGACGCCGGCCCTTTCACCCGGGCCAACGGATGCTCCGGCGGCGTCACCAGGACAAATTCGTCATCGAACCGGTGCGTGACCGACAAGGCGCGCGGCAGCCGCTGGGGCGGCGACAACAGGCCCGCATCCAGGCTCCGCGCCTCCACCGCCTCCAGGATTTCCGGGCTGGTAAGCTGCACGACGTGGAGCTGCACCTCGGGAAGCTGTCGCCGAAACGCGAAGAAAAAGCCCGCGTAATACGCGAGCCCGATGCTGCGGGCCACGCCGACCCGGAGTGACTTCGGCACCAGATGAAAGTCCTGCCGGATTTGCTTCACCGTTTCTTCGGCGGACGCGACGAGGGGCTTGGATTTGGCATAGAGCAGTTTTCCGGCATCCGTGAGCCGGACATGCCGCGTGGTTCGCTCGAACAACGCCACCCCCAACTGATCCTCGACGCCCCGGATCTGCCGGGTGATCGCGCTCTGGGTCAGCCCGGCCTTCTGCCCCGCCTTGGTGAAGCTGCCGTGCTCGGCCACGAGTTGAAACAAGCTCAGCTCGTAGAGATCGAAGGGAAGCGTGGCCAGGAACTCATTCATGCAGATTCAGAATGACTCTAACCAGACTAATGAATTTAACGCAACAACTTGGACTGACGAATGTACCCGCAACCGCCGAAAGCGTCGGACTGCCACCCCGGCGGTCCGGTTCAGCGGATGGAATCACGAAAGAAGCAACACACTATGGCCACCCTCAGCGAACGGCTCCCGGAAAACGTCCCGGGCCCCTTTTACGTCACGCTTCAATGCATTGACTGCGACCTCTGCCGCGAAGACGCGCCGGACATCTACCGACGCAACGACGCGATTGGTTACTCCGTCGTCCACCACCAACCCACGACCCCGGAGGAGGAAGCCCGAGCCCTCGCCGGCCAGGAGAGCTGCCCCGTCGACGCCATAGGCCGCGACGGCGAGCCCGGGACATCGGCGTAGCTGGCCATCCTGGGCTCTGGCACTTACTAGCCATTACTGAGCAGCTCAGAGAAAGACTAGGTATCGCGCATGAACAACTTCAACGCGCCCCGGGCGCCTAATTTCGATCTAGACGCTTCGGGTTTGCGGGCATCGGTTAAGGTTGGGTGATCCGTTGGTCGCGATGCCGGGACGCGCGCTTGGGGTGGTTTTCGAGGGCGATTTGCGTGAGTCGCTTCGCCCGTGGACACGGTTTAAGCCTCGGGGTGGTCGCTGTAGAATTGGAGCGTTTTGCGCATGCCTTCGGCGAGGGAGGTTATCGGCCAGTCGGGGTAGAGGTTTTGGATGAAGTTGGGGCGGGGCGGGGCGTGCGTCGGGACCGTTGGGCCGGCTTGCGTCAAGAGCGTGGCGGCTTCGGGGGCGGTGGCGGTGAGGGCGGCGATGACTTGGGGGACGTCCGCGATTTCTCCGGGGAGATCCACCACCTGCGCGCCCGGGGGCGTTTCCAGGGCGCCGCGGACAAAGGCGCGGGCAATGTCCTCCGCGTAGTCGTAGCCGAGGCGGCCTTGGTATTCGATGCAGTAGGGCGTGCCACGCGCGACGGCGCGGGCGGCGAGGGACGGGCCCGCCGTGAGGCCGACTGTGCGCTCGGGGCCGTAGGCCACTTGCGGGCGGATACCGAGCGAGGGCAGGCGGAATTCCCGCCAGTATTGCTCCGCGATCACTTCCACCGCGTGCTTGAAGGCGCCGTAGAAGGTCACGGGATGGCTTGTCGCTTCGGCGTCGCCGCGGGCGTGGTCGGCTTCGTCGCCAAAGACGGCGACGGAACTGGCGAAGGAGATCCCGCGGATCGGCGTGCGCGCTTTGCGGATCTGTTCCAACAAGGCGACGGTGCCCATGACGTTGACCTGACAGCCTTCCCACGGGTCCGCTTTGCAGGCGGGCGTGAGCAGGGCGGCCAGGTGGATGACGTGCGTGATCGAGTGTTCCGAGAAAATCCGGGCGAGCAGGTCGCGATCCAGCAGGCCGCCTTGCACCAGGGTCACGGCGTGACTGTCCGGGCCAAGGATTCGGTTCCACCGGGGCGGGCGCTCGCCGGCGTCGAGGACGATCGATCGGAGTCCGCGCTGTTGCAGTTCGCGCAGGACCCAGGTGCCGATGAAGCCGCAGCCGCCCGTGACCAGGACGGTGGTGTTGGTTGGATTCATGCGGTTTGCGTCAGCTCGAGCGGGTGCTCCAACAGCGCCACCAGCGTTTGCAGAAAGCGTGCGGCGGGCGCGCCGTCCAGGGCGCAGTGATCGAAGGTCAAACTCAACGACACGCGTTCGCGGGCGACAATTTGATCGCCGACCACCACGGGTTGGCGCTGAATCCGGCCCACGCCCAGAATGGCGATTTCCGGATAATTGATGATGGGCGTGAAGGCTTCGATGCCGAACGCGCCCAGGCTGGTGACGGTGAATGTGCCGCCGCGCAGTTCCTCGGCGGAGAGTTGGCGCGCGCGGGCGCGTTCGATCAGGGCTTGCGAACCGACCGCCAGCTCGGTGATCGCCCGCGCGTCGACGTCCCGGAGTACGGGGACCAGCAGGCCCATTTCGGTATCCACGGCGATGCCGATGTGCTGCACCGGGAGGTGGACGAGGGTGTCGTCCTCCCAGCGCGCGTTGAGGGCCGGGTGTCGTTGCAAGGCGGTGGCGGTAGCTTTTACCACCATGTCGAGGTAACTGGGAATCGCGGAGCCGGGCGGCAACGTGGCCTTCAGGTGACGACGGAGTTCGACCAAATGGGTCGCGTCGGCCGTGGTGTGCAGCGTGACCGGCGCGGTTTTCGCCAGACTCGTCCGCATGCGTTGGGCGATCACCCGGCGGGTGTCGGAGCCGACGGCCCGGGGCTTGGGGCCGGCGGCGCGGACGTCGCGTTCGCGGATGCGTCCGGTCCGACCGCTGCCGGTGAGCGCAATCCAATCGACCCCCAATTCCGCGGCGATCCGCAGCGCGCGCGGACTGATGGCGGGGGCGCGGCGCTGCGGCTGGGGCGGCTCCGCCGGGGCGGGGGACGTTGGAGCGATCGTCGGAGGGATTGTTGCGGGCGCGTTCGCGACGGTGACCGCGGCGGCGACTGCGGGTGGGTTTGGTTTTTCCGGCTCCGGGGTTTGAGGGGCCGGTGGGCGGGGCGTCTCGGCCTGTGCGGCGGCGCCAATCGAAACCAACAGGCCGAGGACGTCGCCCACGCGCACGGGATCGCCGGGCCGGGGTCCGTTCGGGGCGATCCGGAGAATGCCGGTGTCGATGGATTCAATCTCCTGCGCGGCTTTGTCGCCCTCGATTGTGAAAAGGGGTTCGCCGGCCCGGACAACCGCGCCGTCGGGCTTCAACCAGCCGACAAACGCGCCTTCCTCCATGGACCAGCCCAGACGCGGTACGATGATTTCTTGGGACATATTCTCTCGGGGAAAATCTGCGGCAATTCTGGCGGGTCCGTTCGCTTGAGCGCTGGGAGATCGGGTGGGTGCGGTGCGGGTGAGAGGGCCTATTCCGCGAGCAGCTGACGTATGGCTTCGAGGATGTCGTCCACGTGCGGGATCATCGCCTTTTCCAGGGGCGGACTGTAGGGCGTGGGGGCGAAGCGTCCGTTGAGGCGCCGGATGGGCGCGTCCAGGTCGTCGAATCCCGCGTCGGCCACCGCGGCGGCGATCTCCGCTCCGAGACTGCACGGAGCGAAGGCTTCGTCGACGATGAGCAATCGGCCGGTCTTGCGCACCGACGCCAGGATCGTCGCGGTGTCGAGCGGCGCCACGGTGCGCGGATCGATGATCTCCACCGAGATGCCTTCGCGGGCGAGTTGTTCCGCCGCGGCTTGCGTGCGGGAAACCATTAGCGCGAGGGCGACCACGGTGATATCGCGGCCTTCGCGCGCGATGCGGGCGACGCCGAATTCGATCTCGTAGGATTCCTCCGGCACGGGGCCCTTGGTGGACATCAATTCGCGCGGTTCGAGGAAGAGCACCGGATCCTGACACCGCAGCGCGCGGGTGAACAGACCCTTGGCGTCGTACGGGGTCGAGGGCACCACCACGCGCAGGCCGGGGATGTGACTGTAAATGGAGTGGTAACTGCCCGAATGATGCGTGGCCGCGCTGTGGCCGATGCCGATGCAACCGCGCAGCAGGATGGGCATGCGCAAGCGCCCGCTGCTCATGTATTGCATCTTCGCGATCTGATTGATCAGTTCGCCGAAAGCATCGTTGAGGAAATCGACGAACATGAAGTCGATGACCGGTCGGGTGCCGGTCATGGCGGCGCCGCACCCAAGACCGACGAACCCGCGTTCGCAGATCGGGGTGTCGCACAGTCGGTCGGCGCCGTATTTGGCGAACAAGCCCTGAGTGGTGGCGAAGTTGCCGCCGCGCACGCCGATGCCTTCGCCCAGGACAAAGATGCCGGGCTGACGCGCCATTTCGGCGTCGAGCGCCTCGACGGTGGCGGCGACGAACGAGAGTTCCCGGGTGCCGGTGCGGGGCGCGGTTTCACGGATGGGCGGCGTGGCCTCGGCGATCTCGGCGTAGACGTGGGTGGTGGCGTCGGCGGCTTCCGGCCACGGGGCGGCTTCGGCGGCCTGGCTGGCGGCGGCGACCTCGGCCTGGATCTCGGCATCGATGGCGTTCAGCTCCGCCTCGGTGGCCCGCTGGGATTCGAGCAGGGCGGCGCGCAGGCGTTTGATCGGACACTGTTCGCGCCACGCGGCGACTTCTTCGCGCGTGCGGTAGGTGTAATCGCCCATGCCTTCCGAATGGGGCCGGGTGCGGTAGGTTTTGCACTCGATCAGCGTGGGGCCGCCGCCGGTCCGCGCGCGCTGCACGGCTTCGCCGGCGGCCAGCGCCACGGCGACCACGTCGTTGCCATCGACCTCGATGCCGGGAATGCCGTACGCGGCGCCCCGACTGGCCACGCTCGGATTGCCCGCGGCGTAGCGGAACGGAATCTCGGTGGCGAACTGATTATTCTCGCAGACGAACAGGACCGGCAGTCCCCAGATACTGGCCAGATTCAGTCCCTCGTGGAACGCGCCGTTATTGACCGCGCCGTCGCCGAAGAACGCCACGGCCACGTTGTCCGTCTTGAGCAACTTGAAGCTGTAGCCCGCGCCCGCCGCTTGCAGAATGCAGGGACCGACGATGCCGCTGGTGCCCATCATGCCGATCTCCGGCGCGAATAGATGCATGCTGCCACCGCGTCCGCGCGAACAGCCGGTGGTGCGGCCAAACAATTCGGCGATCAGCTCGACGGGAGGCAAGCCCTTGGCCAGGGCGTGGCCATGACCGCGGTGGGTGCTGAAGACCACATCCTCGCGGCGCAGATGCGCGCACACCCCGGTGGCGATCGCCTCCTGTCCGACGTAGGTGTGGCAGGCCCCGTGGACGAGACCGCGTTGATGGCACCGGGCGAGCTGCTCCTCCGTTTGCCGGATGAGTTGCATGGCCCGGTAGAGACCCAGGTGGGTGACCGACGACAGGGAATTGGCTTCAGGTGTCACAGGAGGGGCGGGAGTGGGGTGGTCGTTTTCGGACGGATTCCGTTTACTTTTACTGCCGGATCGTGGCACCGGCGTTGGCGGCGAGATTGCCGCCGTCCATCGGGATGAGCGCCCCGGTGATCCAGCTTGATGCATCCGACGCCAACAACACCGCGAGGCCGCGGATGTCGTCGGGATGGCCGAGTCGGCCGGTGGGAATGCCGCTGAGGAATTTCTCCCGCAGACCGGGACTCTCGGCCATGCGTTGTTCGAGGCCGGGGTTGACCACCTGGGCGGGCAGGATGGCGTTGACGCGCACGCCGCGACCGGACCATTCGGTGCTCAATTCGCGGGTCATCTGCGCCACCGCGCCCATGGCCATGCTGTAGGCGATGTGGCCGCGTCCCAGGGAGGTGAGGCTGGCGAGGGAGCCGATGTTCACAATGCTGCCGCGGCCGGCGGCCAGCATGCGGCGGCCCGCTTCCTGGCAGAGGCAGAAACGTCCGAGCACCAGGTTGCGCCAGCATTGTTCCACTTGTTCCAGCGGGATCGTGTCGGGGGAAGCGAGGATGCCGTCACCAGCGACGTTGCCGAGGAAATCGATGCGTCCAAACTCCGCATCGAGCCGCGCAAACAGCGCCCGGATCTGCGGCGGATCGGCGATGTCGCAGCGGGCGACGACGGCGCGGCGGCCGAGTTTTTGGATGGCGGCGGCGGTCTCGTGAGCACCGGCTTCATTGCGATCGACGAGCAGGGCATCCGCGCCGGCTTCGGCCAGGGCGAGAACCATGGCCCGACCCATGCCCTGGGCGGCGCCGGTCACCAGTGCGACCTTGCCGGTGAGATCAAACATGGAGGGAATCATGCAGGAAAAAGTGGGGAGGAAGTCGCTGCGTGGGCGTCAACGACCGACGCCATTGACGACGGTGGAGAGGGGTGTTCCGCGCACGGCGGCGACGGCGATTTGCGCGGCGGATTCCCGGAGTTTTTTCACCGCCGGTACGCTGCACGAAGCGATGTGGGGCGCCAGCAGGACTTGGGGCAGGTGACGGATCGGATGGTCGACGGGAATGGGTTCGGGATCGAAAACATCAAGCGCCGCGCCGCCGAGATGCCCGCTTTGCAGGGCCGCGGTCAGCGCGGCGGGATCGGCGAGGTCACCGCGGCCCACGTTGATGAAGAGCGCGCCGGGCTTCATTTGCGCGAAGGTGTCGGCATTCAGCAACCGCCGGGTGGCGGGCGTGGACGGGCAATGCAGCGTGACCACGTCGGAGCGGAAAAGCAGTTCGGAGAAGGCCACGGGTTGGGCGCCCGCGGCGGTGATTTCGGCGGCGGGGACGACGGGATCGAACACCACGACCGAGCATTTGAACGCCCGCAAACGCCGCACGACTTCCCGTCCGATGCGGCCAAATCCGACCACCCCGACAGTGAGATCGCGCAGGGCCTTCATGCCGGCCAGTGGCGTCGCCAATCCCCAATGCCCCGACCGCAAATGGAGCGCGTGGGCGACCACCTGGCGGGTGGAGGCGAGAATGAAGGCCAGGGTTTGATCGGCCACTTCGTCGATGCAGTAATCCGGGATGTTGCACACGGGGATGCCGCGCGCCCGGGCGGCGTCGAGGTCCACGTTGTCCACGCCGATGCCGTAGCGGACGATGGCTCGGGCTTTTTTCAGAGAGCCAATGACGGCGGCATTGATGCGGGCGAATTGGGTGATGACCGCATCGGCGTCGGCGCAAAGTTCCTGCAATTCCGCCTCGGACTGACACTTCCGGGCGAGCAGTTCGATGCCGTGCGCTTTGAGTATTTCTTCCTCGACCTGCAGGTCGGGAAACGTCCAGTCGGTGATGGCGATCTTGGGGAGGGAGGAACTCATGGGAGAGGGGATTTGGATGGGGGCGTGCGCGGGCCGGTGGGGCGGGGAACGTGCACGAGGCTGACCAGGATGCCGCCCACGAGGTAGCACCCCGCCAGAAAAAGCAGGCACGTACTCTCGGTCGCGTGGTGGCCGCGCAGCCAGCCGGTGACGTGATTGCCCAGGTAGCCGGCGAGATTGGCGCACATGTTGATGAACCCGATGGAGACCGCGGCCGCGGAGGCGGTGAGGGTCACCGTGGGCAGGGCCCAGAACGGTGAGGGCCAGAAATAGGCGGCCATTCCGGTGAGGCACAACCAGGCCATGATCAGGGGAAACGATTGGCCCGGCAGGGTACTTCCGGCCAGGAAGAGGGCAGTGGCTAATTGCCCGCCCACGCAGTGCCACTTGCGATCGCCGAAGCGATCAGAGGACTGACCGGAAACGAAGACCCCGAGCAGACCGCAGGCGTAGAAGAGTCCGCTGTAGAACAACGCCGCGGTGTCCGAGCCGCCGGAAAGGTTTTTGACCGTGGTGGGCAACCAGAAGGCGAGGGCGTAGCCGCCGGTGTTGGTCGCGAAGATGCCCAGGGCGAGCAGCCAAACATTGCCCGTCCGCAACGCCTGCCAGACCGTGGCCCCGCCCTTGGCTGCTTTCTCCGCCGCTTCCGCGGCCAGCAGTCCTTCCAATTGATCGCGTTCGGCGGGCGTGAGCCATTTCGCGTGTCGCGGCCGATCGGTCAGCCAGCGCAGCGTGACGAAGCCGAGGGCCACGGCCGGTAGGCCTTCGAGGAGGAACATCCATTTCCATCCCGCCAGGCCCAACCAGGTGACGTTCAGCAACAGCGCGGAGATGGGCGCACCGAGGGCCAGGCTGAAGGGCACGGCCATGACGAGTCCCGACAACGCCCGCGCCCGATCTCCCGCGGTGAACCAGTGGGTGAAGTAGACGATGATGCCCGGGAAGAAGCCGGCCTCGGCCACGCCCAACAGAAACCGCGCGACGTAGAACTCCATCGGCGTGCGAACGAACGCGGTGAGCGCGGATAGGAAGCCCCACGAAATCAGGATTCGGGCGAACCATTTCCGGGCGCTCCAACGCTCGACGAGGAGGGCGCCGGGAATTTCCAGGATCAAATAACCGATGAAGAAGATGCCGATGCCCAGGCCGAAAACTTCCTCGGAGAATTTGAGGTCACTGGCCATGCGCAGCTTGGCGAAGCCCACGTTGGCGCGGTCGAGGTACGCGACGAGATAGAGCGGGAGGATCAGGGGCAGCACGTGCCAGGCGACCTTGCGCCGCAGCGCACGGGTGTCGGCTGGCAGGGTCGTCATGGGCAGACCTCCAGCCGTGGGCCGGCGGCAGCAACGAGTGCGTCCAAATCCGAGGAAGGCATTTTGCGGGTGACGCCCACAACTACCCCGATGCTCTTCGCTATTACAAGTTTTGTTGGGGCAGTTCCGTCGTTGCGCGGCCGGGAGTGGGGAGATTTGCACGCGGAGGCGCGGAGACGCGGAGGGGGGGAGGGGGGGAGGGGGTATTGGGGCTTTTTCCTCATTTTCTCTCCGCGTCTCCGCGCCTCCGCGTGGGTTCTCTGGAAACGTCTTTGCGTCCGACTGCGCCCCGGTGGGCAGAAGAAAAATGGCCGGGGTTCGGAATGCGCGGCAGCTTGCCGGCCTACCTTATGAAATTGCCGGGACTTCTCGGATTCGGCGCCTGGGTGTCGATCACGTTTGCCACTGCATTATTGGCGGCGGAAGCCGCTCCGGCTCATCGCCTCCTGCTTTTTGAGTACGGCAAGGGTCCCAATCGAATGTTGGAGTTGGATGCGGCTGGCAAGGTGGTTTGGGAGCATCAGCCGCCGAGCCTGGCCGTCATTTTTCAAGTGTTGCCTTCCGGGAACGTGCTGTACGCGTACGGCGGCAAACCCACCGGTGTTCGCGAGGTGACGCGCAAGGGTGTGGAAGTCTGGAATTACGTGAGCCAATGCCCGCAGGTGCTGGGCTGTGAGCGGTTGGCGAATGGCAATACGCTGGTGGCCGAACAGGGTCCCTGCCGCGCTGTGGAAGTGAATCCCCAGGGCGCGGTCGTGCGGGTGACGCCGCTGTCGACGTCCCACGCCACCTACCATCTGCAGGTGCGCAACATTCACAAACTGGCGAACGGTAATATCCTGGCGGCGCACGAAGGCGAGGGCGCGGTGCGGGAAGTCGATGTCACCGGCAAGGTGGTTTGGGAATACACCGGCGTGGAGAATGCCGGCGATGCCCAGCGGTTGCCCAATGGGAACACGCTGATTTCCTGCGGCACTCAGAAGCGCATTCTGGAGGTGACGCCGGACAAGCAGATCGCCTGGCAATTTACGGCCGCCGACGCGCCGGAACTGAACCTGACCTGGATTTCGAGCCTGCAGGTGCTGCCGAATGGAAATCTGGTGGTCGGTAATTTCCTGCGCGGCCAGGAGGGGAAGGGGGCGCACGCTTTCGAGGTTACCCGGGACAAACGGGTGGTGTGGCAATGGGCGGATCACAACCTCATCAAATCCCTGACCACGGTGCGGGCGGTGGACTGAGGCGGAGGATCGCGGGAAGGTGGGCGCCGTGATGATTGCCGGGCGTGGGCCCCGGGAGTGAACTACGGTGCGGCATGCTTTCGGTGGAACAATCGCTTCGGGCGCTGCGGCGGGAAATCCTGGGCGCCCTGGCGGCGGACGCCCCGCTGCCGGGCGGCGTGGAGTTGGTGGCGGACCGGGTGACGGTCTCGCTCGCGCTGCAGCTGCAGTCATTGGCCCCAGCTTCGGACGCCCCAGGGAAATGGGGCATCGCGACCGAACCCGGGTCGGGCCCGGCCCATCAGTTGACCCTTGAATTCAAAGTGCAGAAGCCTTTTGGATCCGTGGTTGCGCCCCCGGCCGGTCCGGCGCCGACGCTGGCGTTGGCGCCTGAATCCGCGATGACGACGACCGCGGAGTCGCCCCATTTCGCCGCCTTGGCGGAGGTTTTTGGTGCGCCGGGCTTCGACAGTGCGGCGCGGGCGACGGTTTTTCGGGAGACGTTGGAGGAATTGAGTGAAGCCGAGCGAAAAGTGGTGCTGGGCTCGCTGGGGAGTTCCGGGGCCTCCGGGATTGAACCGCAACTCCATCTGGCCCGGCACTTGGTGTTGCGGCTGGCCGGGAGCGGTCCGGCGGGGCCGAAGGCGGGTCCGGAGCGATTGCGTCAGCTGGCGGAGCGGGCGCCGGTGGCGGAATTGATCCGCCTCGCGGCCGAAAAATGGCGCACGCAATCGGAATGGGTGGCCTCCGCGCCGCCGCCGCGTGATTCGTAACGAGGTGGAGTTTTTCCCGCTTCAGGTCGCCGTCCACGACGCTGACGCGACTTCTTACGCGACGGGTGACTGCCGCCAGGTTTTGGACTGCGGCAGTCTTCTGCCACTTTGGAGAACAAGCCTGCGAGCCGGACGGGGGGTGAAATTAACAGCGGGCGGGGGTTGCTGTTTTTTTGGTACGCCCTGTGGCAGTCCACGACGCTGTCGCGACTTCTCACGCGACGGGTGAATTCCGCCAGGTTTTGGATTGCGGCAGTCTTCTGCCGCTTTGGAGAACAAGCCTGCGAGCCGGCCGGGGGGGTGAAATTAACAGCGGGTGGGGGTTGCTGTTTTTTTGGTACGCCCTGTGGCAGTTCACGCCGCATTGCAAAGCGGTAGGGGACAACCGCAGTCCAGGACGCTGTCGCGACTTCGGGCGCGCAGGGTGGAGATTCAGGGTTTTGGACTCCGGCGGACCAGTGAAGCTAAAGAGCCCTTCGGTTCCCCACCCAAAAAAGCCCCTTGCCCGAGGGAGAGTCTTCGTTAAAATCGGCTCTCGTTTTTTATGAAGTCGTCTACTCATCCGGAAAACTACCGGCCGGTCATTTTTCGTGACTCGGCCAATGGCCAGGCATTTTTGAGCCGCTCGTCCGCCCGCACGTCTCTCACCGCGAAATGGGAGGACGGCAAGGAATATCCGTTGATCCTGATGGGCATCAGCGCCTTCAGCCATCCGTTCTACACGGGCCAGCAGACGTTCGTCGACACCGCCGGTCGCGTGGACAAGTTCCAGCAGCGCTTGGCGAAGACGCAGGCCGCCCAGGCGGCGCTGGCGGCCAAGACGACCGCGAAGAAGAAGTAGTCCCTCTACCCACACCGCCCGCCGCCCGCGTCCTCGCGAAGAGGCCGGTATCGGCGGGCGGTTTGTTTTTGGCCGTCGGGGTTTTGGCCCCGCGGCGCCGGGGTGGATCGATGCGTTCGTTTGGGGTGTCGTTATGGATTTAATGCCGTTTCTGGAGCGATTCCGCGCCCGTTTTGCGGAGGTGGAGTCGCAGCTCAGTGCGCCGGATGCCTTCGCGAATGCCCAGAAGGGCCAGGAATTGACCCGGGAACATTCCCGGCTGCGGTTGCTCGTGGAGGCGGGGGCCATCTGGGAAAGCGCCAGCGCCGAGTTGGCCGGGAACCGCGAGTTGCTCGCCGCCGAAGGGGTGACCTCCGAGTTGGGTCAACTGGCGGCCGACGAGATTCCCCGCCTCGAAGCCATTGTGGCGCGCCATGCCCTGGCGCTGCAGCAAGGTGTCCTGCCCCCCGATCCCACCGATTCCCGCCACACCATTGTGGAAATCCGGGCCGGTGCCGGCGGTGCCGAAAGCGCCCTTTTCTCCGCCGATCTATATCGGATGTACCAGCGGTATGCCGAGGGGCGCGGCTGGACGATTGAGCCGATGGATTCCAGTCCCTCGGATCTGGGCGGTTTCCGGGAAATCATTTTCCTCATCAAGGGTGAGGAAGTTTTCAAGCGGTTGAAGCACGAGTCCGGGGTTCATCGGGTCCAGCGGGTGCCCGCCACCGAAGCCCAGGGACGCATCCACACCAGCACGGCCACCGTGGCCGTCCTGCCGGAGGCGCAGGAGGTGGATGTCGTCATCAAGCCGGAGGATCTGGAGGTCAATGTGTGCCGCGCCGGCGGACACGGTGGGCAGGGTGTGAACACCACGGACTCCGCCGTGCGACTCCTGCATCGGCCGAGTGGTATCGAGGTGCGTTGCCAGGACGAACGTTCCCAGCACAAGAACAAGGCCAAGGCGATGACCGTGCTCCGGTCCCGCTTGCTGGAGCGGAAACGGTCCGAAGAGGACGCGAAGTACGCCGCCCAGCGCAAGGATCAGGTGGGCACGGGCGAGCGGAGCGAGAAGATCCGCACCTACAATTTTCCGCAGAACCGGGTCACCGATCACCGGATCGACCTGACCCTTTATAATCTCACGGCCTTTGTGGAGGGGAACATCGACGAGGTGCTGGATGCCCTGTCCGCGGACGAATTGAATCGCAAGCTGGCCAAGCTCAATGCCGCCTGATCCCGGTTTTTACGCCCCATTTTGATGACGCCTGCAGCCCTGATTTTTGATTGCGACGGCACCCTGGCCGACACGATGCCCCTGCATTGGCGCGCCTGGGAACAGACCGCGCGCCAGTACGAATTGCAGTTCACCGAGGAGCGGTTCTACGCGCTCGGCGGCGTGCCCGCCCGGAACATTCTGGCCATGCTCTTTGTGGAGCAGGGCCGTGAGGGCCTGGACGCCCACAAGATCGCGAAGGAGAAGGAGGAACGGTACCTGCAATTGCTGCCGGAAGTGCGACCGATCGAGCCCGTGGTGGAATTGGCGCGCGTGTGTCGGGGACGATTGCCGATGGGTATCGCCACCGGAGGCTCCCGTCCGGCCATCCCGCGCGTGCTTCAGGCGCTGGGCATTCTCGATTGGTTCGGTGCCGTGGTCACCAGCCAGGATGTGCGGAATCCCAAGCCCGCACCGGATCCGTTTCTCGAAGCGGCGCGGCAGTTGGGTGTCGATCCCAAGCTGTGCCGGGCTTACGAAGACACCGATCTCGGCATGGCCTCCATTCGCGCCGCGGGCATGGAAGCGGTGGATGTCCGGCCTTGGTATATGCGCCCGGGCAGCCCCGGTAGCCGACTCTGAGGTGCTCCGGCCGGCGGATTGAGGCCCGTGCCGCTCGGGGTGTTCGTGGGTTGGTTCGGCGCGGAGGCCGTCGTCGCCGTCGCCCGGTGAGGTCGAGGGACTGCGCCCATTGCTGACCTCGCGGGAGGGCCTATGGTGGGTTTCCGTTTCCAATTCTAGTGAAAGCCCTCCTCGAAACCGCTGATCGCAAATCCGAACGCGCCTTTCTGATCGGCGTGGAACTCAAATCGCACTCGGCCTGGGATGTGCGGGATTCCCTGGATGAGTTGGCGGAGTTGGCCGGCACCGCCGGCGCGCAGGTGGTCGGAGACGGCACCCAGAAGCTCGAATCGCCGCATCCCGCCACGTACATCGGCGCGGGTAAGGCGGAGGAATTTGCCCGTTTCTGCGCCGCGCAGGAAGTGGACACCGTCGTTTTCGATGACGAACTCACCGGGGCGCAGGGGCGCAACCTGGAAAAGATCTTCGAGAACTGCAAGGTCATGGACCGCACGGCGCTAATCCTCGAGATCTTCGCGCAACGCGCCCGCACGCGGGAGGGCAAGCTTCAGGTGGAGTTGGCCCAACTGGAATATCTTTTCCCGCGATTGACCCGTTATTGGACGCACTTGAGTCGTCAGCGCGGTTCCACGGGATCCATCGGTGGTGAAGGTGAATCCCAGCTCGAATCGGACCGGCGCAAGACCCAGGAGCGCATCGATAAGATCAAGACCGAACTCAAGACCGTGCGGCGTCAGCGCGCCACCCAGCGGGCGGGTCGTCAGCGGCATCAATGGCCGCTGGCCTCCATCGTCGGCTACACCAACGCCGGCAAATCGACGCTGCTCAATGCGCTGACCGGATCCGAAGTGTTCGCCGAAGACAAGCTCTTCGCCACGCTCGATCCCACCACGCGGCGATTGCGGCTGCCGAGTAATCAGAATGTGCTGCTTAGTGACACGGTGGGTTTCATTCGGAAATTGCCGCACGGATTGGTCGAGGCTTTCAAGGCGACGCTGGAGGAAGTGGTGGAAGCGGATCTGCTGCTGCACGTGGTGGATCTCAGTCATCCCCACGCCGAGGCGCAGATCCGGGCGGTGAACCAGGTGCTGGAGGAAATTGGCGCCCTCTCCAAACCCACGCTGATGGTCTTTAACAAGATCGATCGCATGGAGTCGCCGGAGCTGGCGAATCGTTTGTGTGGCGCGTTTCCCAAGGCGGTGGCGGTGTCCGCCCGCACGCATCAGGGCTTCGACGCGTTTCACGCCGAAGTCGGCGCGATGCTCAAGCCGATCCGGCAGTTCCTCGACCTGAGCATTCCGCACGCCGAAGCAAAGGTGATCGCCCGCCTGCACGCGCTCGCCGAGGTGGTCGAAGAAAAATACACGGGCAAGACCGCCCGATTGCGGGTCCGAATCCCGCCGCACATGCACCACGAATTCGAGCGTTACGTGGTGGCGGAAGCGGTGTAGTCGACCACTCCCGCGGGCGATTGACAGGTGGGCCGATCGCGCCGCCGGGAAATTTCGGGCCGAGGTTCAATGGCTTCAGGGGCCGCCGGCCGCGAGGGTGGAGCCTTGCAAGCGCCGACGCCTTTTGTCTTTTTTGTCTGTCAACACGGTGCCGAACCGACCCTCAAGGCCGCGCTGTGCGAACCCGCCGGACCGTATCGGCTGGCGTTTTCCCGCGACGGATTCGTCACCCTCAAAGGCACTGTGCCAGCCGATGTCTGGTCGAAGGATCTCCCGGGCGGACCGTTTGTGCGGGCCCGCGGACACGCTCTGAAGCGATTGGACGGACCGGACATCGCCCCGCGCGTGGAACAAGTCCTCGCGGAATTCGGCAGCCTCGATTGGACTGGGATTCACGTCTGGCAACGGGATCCGGTGGAGGTGGGTTGGCGTGGGTTTGAGCCTGATCACTCGGTGTCGTCGCGCGAAGTGGCGGCCGCGCTCACGCAGGCGTTGCAACTCCGACAGGATCCCCGGGCGGCGAAAGTAAACTTCGATGCGCCGATCGGTCAGCGGGTGCTGGATATCATTTTGGTGGATCGCGAACACTGGTGGGTGGGCACGCATCCGGTGCAGGAACGCGCGGATGGCTGGCCGGGCGGAACGTTTTCCATGGAGCCGCCGGCGAACATGGTGAGTCGGGCGTATCTGAAAATCGCCGAAGCCCTCGCGTGGAGCGGACTGCCTGTGCGGCCCGGCGATCATGCCGTGGAGATCGGCAGCTCCCCCGGCGGCGCCTGTCAGCGCCTCCTTGAATTGGGCCTGCACGTGACGGGCATCGATCCGGCGGAGATGGCGCCCGAAGTCCTGGCGCATCCGCGCTTCCAACACTGGCGGGCGCGCAGCCTGCAGGTGAAGCGCCGCCTGTTCCAACCGTTCCGCTGGCTGATGTGCGATGCCAATGTGGCGCCGGAATACACGCTCGATACGGTGGAATCCATCGTCACCTATCCGACGAGCCAATTCGCGGGGCTGCTGCTGACGATCAAACTTTCGGACTGGCACCAGACCCGCGATTTGGATCGGCACCTGGACCGGGTGCGGGGTTGGGGGTTTACGAAGGTCACGGCGCGGCAGTTGGCGCATAATCGGCGGGAGTATTGTCTCGCGGCCCGCCGGTGAGTCGCGGGCCGGGAGCCGTCGGTGCGGCGATTTGCCCCGGCTTTGGACGGCGACGCAGCTTGCCCGGATTCGCCACCCGGGTTAACCGTTATCAGACATGTTGCGCTTCGTCCGCTGCCCGGGGTTGATCCGGTCGAACTTTGGGTTCGGCCGAGTCGGGCTGTCGACGGAGGGCGACCGACGCTGGTGCGCGTTCACGTTGATCGAGTTGTTGGTGGTGATTGCGATCATCGCTGTGCTCGCCGGATTGTTGTTGCCGGCTCTGTCCCGGGCGCGGGGGCGGGCGACGGCGACCCGATGCCTTTCGAATCTGCGGCAGATCGGCATCGGCTGTGTGCTCTACAGTGGCGATAACCGGGACGCCCTGCCGCAATCCTCCCACCAGGGCGCGTCGTGGATCGGTCGATTGGCTCCGTACGGGGTGACCAATGTCTACACGTGCTCCCGGGACACGAATCGCATTCGCGTGACCAGTTTTGCGATCAATGACTTCCTGACGCCGCATCCGTTCGGGGCGCAGGACCTGGACTTTTCGCGGCTGACGACGATTCCGTCGCCTTCGTCCACGCTGCATTTGGGTGAGGCCCGCGGCGATTTTGACGGCACGGATCATTTCCACTTTGCCGATGCCACCAGCGGCGGCTTTTCGCCGAAAGCGTTTTCGGATCAGGTGGACGTCCAACGTCACCTGGGGGCGGCGAATTACCTGTTGGCGGACGCGCACGTGGAGGCCTTGCCATGGTTGGCGGTGAGCCTGCGGCTGACTGCGGTGGGATCGCAGTTTGTTCGCCCCGATGGTGCACCGACGGTGCCGGCGCCCTGAAATGGGAGTTGCCGGGCAGGGCGAAGGTTCAGGCCAGGGCGGCCGTGACGATTTCGCCTTCGTTGAGCGTCGGGCGTTCGTCGCGGCCGTTGTGCCGGTGCGTGACCCGCAGGTGATCCAGCCCCATCAGATGGAGGATGGTGGCGTGGAGATCGCGCACGTGGATGGGGTTCTCGACCGCCCGGAGGCCGAGGTCATCGGTCGTCCCCACCGCGGTGCCCGCTTTGACGCCGCCGCCGGCCATCCACATCGTGAAGCCCCACGGATTGTGATCGCGACCGCGGCCTTTTTCATTGAACGGGGTGCGACCAAACTCGCCGCCCCACACCACCAGCGTCTCGTCCAACAACCCCCGCGCTTTGAGATCGGCCAGCAGTCCGGCGATGGGTTGATCGGTTTCCCGGCAGCGTTGGGAATGGTTGTCCTCGAGATCCTCGTGGGCGTCCCAGCCGCTG
This sequence comes from Verrucomicrobiota bacterium, assembly GCA_947471985.1. Classification (GTDB taxonomy): domain Bacteria; phylum Verrucomicrobiota; class Verrucomicrobiia; order Limisphaerales; family UBA9464; genus CANIZL01. The sequence continues at coordinate 20,003 of CANIZL010000100.1, forward strand.
CCGCTGCCGCTGAAGCACTGGACGAAGCGCACGCCCCGTTCCACCAGGCGGCGGGCCAGCAGACAATTCGTGCCGAACTTGCGCGTGGCGGTTTCGTCGAGGCCGTAGAGCCGTCGCGTGGCGGCGGATTCCCGGGTGAGATCGACGGCCTCCGGGGCGGCGGATTGCATGCGCCAAGCGAGTTCGTAGCTGTCGAGCCGGGCGGCGAGTTCGGTGTCCTCCGGCTTGTCCGCGCCGAAATGCGCGTTGAGTTGGGCGAGGAAATCCAGCTTGGCGCGCTGCTGTTGTTCGCCGGTGGTGGCGGGGGGATCGAGATGGAAAATTGGCGCGCCGGAATTGCGGAATTGCGTGCCTTGATAGACCGCCGGAAGAAAGCCGCTGCTCCAATTTTTCGGACCGCCCACCACTTCGCCGGCGTCGGTGAGGACCACATAAGCCGGGAGATTCTGATTCGCCGAACCGAGTCCGTACATCGCCCAGGCCCCGAGCGACGGCCGGCCGGCGAGGATATCGCCGGTGCACATCTGGCACACGGAGCCCACGTGATTCAGTCCATCGGCATGACACGAACGCAGGACGCAGAGGTCGTCGGCATGTTGCGCGATCTGCTCGTACCAATCGCTGACCCACAACCCCGATTCCCCCCGCTGCCGCCACGTGCGCCGGCTGGGCATCAGGGTGTTGGTGGCGGTGCCCATCGCGGTGATGGGGCGCCCGTAGGAGGCCGGCATCGGTTGCCCGGCCAGGCGGTGCAATTCGGGTTTGGGATCAAAGAGGTCCAGGTGACTCGGGCCCCCTTCCATGAAGAGAAAAATGACGGACTTGGCGCGGGGCGCGAAGTGACCGGGGCGCGCGGCCAAGGGGTTGAACGGATTCGGGGACGAAGCCGGTGAGGCGAGGGCGGCCTGCGCGCGGGGCAGCAATCCGTCCTTGGCCAGCAACCAGCGCAGCGCGAGGGCACCCAATCCGGTCCCGCCTTGGAAGAGGAACTTTCGCCGATCCACGACACCGGCGGGATTGCGGGAAAAGGTGCGACGGGCCATGGCGATCAATTGCTGTAGACGAACTCGTTCGAGTTCAGCAGTGCGTGACAGAGGTCGGTCAACGAGGCGGCGTGTTCGGGGCTGACGTCGCTCGGGCGGGCGGGAAGGTCGACGATCGGTTGGTGGTCGCTCTTTCGCGAGGCAATGACGGTGCGTTGGTGGGCGAGGAATTCCCGCGCGAAGCGGGTTTCGGTGGCGTCCGGTAACCGGCCGTACGCCAGGCGCCAGCAGGTGCTGATCTGACGGGCTTCGGCGGCGCCCGCGGTTTGCAGCACGCGGGTGGCCAGGGAACGCGCCCAGTCGTGGGTGATCGGACTGTTCAACAACATGAGCGCCTGCACGGGGCTGGTGGTGACGTTGCGGCGCGGACAGCTTTCGTGGGTGTCCGGCATGTCGAACGATTCAAACAGCGGATAGCGCGTATTGCGGCGGACGAAAACATAGACGCTGCGGCGATCCCGCGCGGAAACACTGGCACTGACCGGCCAGCCGCCACGGGTCTCCATGCCCGGCGGCAGTTCCGGAAAAATGCTCGGCCCGCCGGCCTGCGGATCGAGGCGGCCGGCGACGAAGAGGGCAGCGTCGCGCAGGGTCTCGCCTTCGAGGCGATGGCGGGGGAAATGACCGAGCCAGTGATTCTCCGGATCGCGCGCGGCGTGTTCACGGGGCAACGCGGGATCGGACGTGGACGCGGTTTGGTAGGCGGCGGCGTTGAGGATGCGCCGATGGAGCTGTTTCAGGCTCCAGCCGGAGTTCATGAAATCGGCCGCCAACCAATCGAGCAACTCGGGATGCGTGGGGGCGTCACCCTTGAGCCCGAAATCGCTGGGCGTGCCCACCAATCCGCGACCGAAATGATACGCCCAGACCCGATTGACGATCACGCGGGCGGTGAGGGGATTGGTGGGATTGGTGAGCAATTTCGCGAGCGCGGCGCGGCGGCCCGAACTGCGTTGGGGCAGGGCACTCGGAGCGAGGCCTGGGTGATCGGTCAGTTGATAGGAAACCGATCGAATGGGCGTGGGACTCGGGTCCAGCACGCTGAGAAAACCGGGGGCCACTTCGGCGAGCGGCGCATCCCACTGGCCCCGTTTGAGAATGTGGGTCGCGGGCGGGATCTCGGCGACGTCCTGCACTCCGGTCGCCACCGGCAGCGGACCGGACCGCAACGGCGCGAAGGCGTCGAGCTGGCGTTGCAATTCCTGCCAGCGGGACTTTTCGTCCTTCTTCATCCGCCCAACGCACGCCGAAGCGCTGGCAAGGTATTGGTGGGAGGACGGATCGAGATAGAGCCGCGCCTTGGCCACCATCTGTTGTTCAAAAGGGTTTCGCTCCGTGGCGGGCTTGTTGAGCGCGGTTTGGATATAGTCCGGGTATTTGTCGATGTATTCCTTCAGTACGGCGGCGCGGTGGGGCTGTTCGAGTTGCTCCATTTCGCGGCGGATCGACCGGGTGCGGTCCTCCCATTCGGCGTGGCGCGTCTGGTGCCGGGCGAGTTCCTCGGGGGCGAGCAGCGGCACGTTGTCGGCCGCACCGGTGTTGGCGAAGAAGGCCTGCAAACGGTAGTAGTCCGCCTGGGTGATGGGATCCCACTTGTGATCGTGGCAGCGGGCGCAGGCGAAGGTCAGACCACAAAAGACGGCGCCGGCGGTGTCGGTGATGTCGTTGAGAATTTCCTGGCGACGTTGCCCGAGATTGCGCGCGTTGGATTCGTCGGGGTAATGGCGATTGAAGCCGGTGGCGATGCGGGCGTCGGGATTGTCGGGCCAGAGTTCATCGCCGGCGAGCTGTTCCTGCACGAAGCGGTCGTACGGTTTATCGGCGTTGAGGGATTGAATGACGTAGTCGCGATAGCGCCACGCGTTGGGACGGGTTTCGTCCGCCTTGAAGCCCTCGCTTTCGGCATAGCGGGCGAGGTCGAGCCAATGGCGAGCCCAGCGTTCGCCGTAGTGGGGCGAGGCCAGCAGTCGATCCACGACGCGGGCAAAGGCGTCCGGCGCGGCGTCGGCTTCAAAGGCGGCGATTTCTTCCGGGGTGGGCGGCAGTCCGACGAGGTCGAGGGAAACGCGCCGGAGCAGGGTGGCGCGGTTGGCGGGCGCGGCGGGCTTTAAGTCGGCGGCGATCAGGCGGGCGCCGAGGAAGGCGTCCACCGGGCTGCGATCCCACCCGGGCCCGGCGGGCGTGGTGACCGTGGGCGGGCGGACCTTTTGCAGGGGCTGCAGTGACCACAGGGAGGACTGAGCCGCGGAGAACTTAAAGGCGCCGGGAATGGCGGCGGCATTCGGATCCGCCGAGAGGGCGGCCCACGCCAGGAAGACCCATCCGGCAAGGGAAAGCGCCGGACGAAGGCGACGGGTGCGAGGGTGCGAGTCCATGGGACGATCCGGGGTGATTTTCGAGCCCCAACATTCCACGGAAATGGCCGGTGTAAACGGGGATGATGAGCTGGGGGCGGTTGGGGGGACCCCGAACTCTCGGCCACCACAGGGCGCATGAGCCGTCGCGCCAGCGTCGTGGACTGCGGTAGTCCCCTCTCATCCTTACCCACATTTCTTGGTGCTATACTTCCGAGGTGGTTTTGCCTTGGCTTGCGGGGTGAACGGAGGCGTTGTTGGGCCGTCTCGTGTTTGCCGTTGGCGATGTTTACGTCTGGTTGGCGCTGTCGCGTTGGTGAGCCTCC
>CANIZL010000101.1 GCA_947471985.1 Verrucomicrobiota bacterium
CCCGGAAATCGCCCAGCCGATTCGCTCCATTTTTCGGCATCGGCGCGACGTGAACGTCTGCCTGGATGAGGTGATGGACATCCAGCCGGCGGAACGGCGGGTGATGACCCGGACGATGGAGTTCACCTACGATTACCTCGTCGTCGCGCTCGGCGGACGCACCAGCTATTTCGGCCACCCGGAATGGGAGCAATTCGCGCCGGGTTTGAAATCCCTCGACGACGCCCAACGAATCCGTCGGGAATTATTGATGGCTTTTGAAAAGGCGGAGACCACTACGGACCCCGAGGAACGGAAACGCCTGATGACGACGGTCATCGTCGGCGGCGGCCCAACGGGCGTCGAACTCGCGGGTGCCATCACCGAATTGACCCACGTGGTGCTGCGGGAGGATTTTCGGCGGATTGATCCGCGGCAGGCGCGCTGTGTGTTGATTCAAAGCGGGCCGCGGCTGCTGAACGAGTATCCCGAAGGGCTGTCACAAAGCGCCCGTGAATCCCTGGAAAAGATGGGCGTGGAAGTACGCACGGAAACCCGCGTGCAGAACATCACCCGTGGATGCGTCGATCTGGGCACCGACAAAATTGAGGCGGAAACCATCATCTGGGCGGCCGGCGTGGCGGCCTCGCCTCTGACCGCCAAGCTGGGCGTGCCCGTGGATCGGGGCGGTCGACTGAAGCCGGAGCCCGACTTGAGCCTGACGGGACGACCCGAGATTTTTCTGGTGGGGGATCTGGTGGCGATGTCCGACAAGGATGGCCAGGTCGTACCCGGCATTGCGCCGGCGGCGATGCAGGCGGCAAAACACGTGGCGCAGGTCATGAAAGCAGAGTTGAACGAGGAACCCGAAGCACGGCAGCCGTTTGACTACTGGGACAAGGGAACCATGGCGACCATTGGCCGGTCGGCGGCGGTGGCCAGTTTCTGGGGCCTGCAATTGACCGGCCTGGCCGCCTGGCTGGCGTGGCTGGTGATCCATCTGCTGTTCCTCGCAGGATTCCGCAACCGACTCGCCGTGTTGTTGCAATGGATCTATAGCTACTTCTCCTTCAAACGCGGCGCCCGCATCATCACCGGCATCAAACGTGGCCCTTGAAAGGGCGTGGCACGCGATTGTCCCGCCCCGCGATAAAGGCTTGACCTGGACGCACTTTTCCGCGGGAATAGCTCTCGTGAAAAAGGTGGTTCTACTGGTCGGTTTTCTGGGCAGCGTCGCGATCAATGGCGACGCCGCGTCCGTGGTTCTTAAGCCGATCGCCGATACCACGCTCTTCTCCTTGCAGCCCGGCAATAACGACGGCAAGGGTGCGACTCTGGTGGTGGGCGGCATCAACAAATCGCCCGCCGCCTGCCGCCCGCTGGTGCGGTTCGATCTCGGCACCAATCTGCCCCCGGGGGCGGTGATCACGAACGTGAGCCTCAAGTTGAACGTCACGAAGGAAAAGGGCGCCAGTGGCCCCATCCAGACAGGCTTTCATCGTCTGCAACAGGACTGGATCGAGGGTGCCAAGAACAATCCGGCCGGCGGCAGCGCGGCCGGCAATAACGAGGCCACCTGGACCTCCCGGAAAAAGGGGACGGCGAATTGGTCGGCTCCCGGCGGCACCGGCGATTTCGCCACCACCCCCAGTGCTACCATCGCCTTGGATAACACCGGGGCTTATACCGTGGCTTCCAGCGCGGCGTTGATTGCGGACGTGCAGTCGTGGCAGTCGGATCCGGCGACGAATTTCGGCTGGATCCTGGTCGCCCAACAGGAAGCCAGTCAGGGCTCGGCGCGCCGGCTGGCTGCCCGGGAAACCACCAGTCAGGCCATGACCCTCACCATCGGCTATACTGTGCCCCCGCCCCCGCCCATCCGGCCGGTCGTCGCCTTGCGCCGGAACGATCAGGGAGTCTTTGAACTCTCCTTCCCCGCCCAATCCGGCGTGCGCTATGCCGTGCAGCGACGCTCCCAATTTGATGCGAATCCGTGGATCGAAGCCGTGACTCTCACGGCAGCCACGGACGGACCGCTCATTCACCAGGCTCCAGGTGGAGACGACGCGGAATTCTTCCGCGTGCTCGTGCAGCCGGAGCAGCCCTGATTGCGGCGGCAAGTGTCGCCCGCAGCTTTCCGCTACGGCATCGCTTCGAGACGGAGAGTGCGGGCGGGCGCCCGAACGGCTTCCGGCGGGGCCTCATCCACGCGGATCAGGATTTCACCCACGGCATCGGCAAACCGCAGGCCCTGTGGGGTCAGACGCACGTGGGTTTCGGTCTCCTCCACCCACCCGCGCCGAACCAATCCGACGAGATCCTCGCGCCATTCGGCGTCGCGCAGATCGAGACCGGTGCGGGTGCGGAATTCCTCCCACGGCCACCCGGCATTCATCCGCAAACCAAACGCCGCCATTTCGCCGGCCCGGGCCCGGGGCGACAACGCTTCCGCAAATTCCTTGGCCCGACGACCGCGTTCCAGCTGCGTGATCCACAGATCCGTGTTGGCCCAATTGCGCGAACGCAGCCCGCGCACGTATTCACTCGCGCTCGGCCCCACCCCGAAGGAATCCAGCCCGCGCCAGTAACCCACATTATGCCGGCACGCGTGTGACGGAATGCCGGCCAGCGAAACCCCGGGAAGCTCCACCACCGGTCCGGCCGTCGCCGAATTACGTGCCCAGTTGGCCACTTCGTATTGCTGAAAACCGGCGGCCGCGGCGCGTTCCCGCAGATGATCGTACATCGAACACGCCAGCGCCTCGTCCACCGCAAAGGCTCCCGCCTGCAGTTGCTGGTAGAGCGGTGTGTCCTCTTCGTAAATCACCTCATAGCAACTCAGGTGCTCCGAGCCCAAGGCGAGCGCTTCGGTCAGCGTCTGATCCCAGATCTCCGGCGTTTGACCGGGAATGGCGAACATCAAGTCGACGTTGACGTTGCTAAACCCGGCGGCGCGGAGCACATCGAAGCTGCGGAAGACCATGTCCCGCGTGTGCACCCGCCCGAGTCGTTCCAGCAAGCCCTCGTCCAGCGATTGCACCCCCATCGAAATGCGGTTCACGCCGTGGTCCCGCAGGAGCCGTGCCTTATCTGCGGAGACCGTGGCCGGATTGCATTCGACGCTGAATTCCGGCGCTCCGGACAGGCCCAATCGCGCCATCGCCGACAAGACCGTCTCCCACTGTTTCAACGTCAGCAGGGAAGGCGTGCCCCCGCCGAAGAAGACCGTGCTGGGCCGGCATTCGGCGGCGATCAACTCCAACTCCTTCACCAACGCCCCGACATAACGCTCAATCACCCCGCCCGACGGGGGCGCGGAATAGAACGCGCAGTACTCACACTTGTGGGCGCAAAAGGGGACGTGAACGTATAAACTGCGGACCGGTTCAGGCACGGTCGACAACTTCAGGGCCCGCTCTTGGGGGTTCAACTCAATTCGGACCCGGGTATGGCCCCCGCCCCGCACTCACTCCCGCGCCGTGAATTGCAGGGCGTAGAGATCGGCTTCCAACAAGGCAAAACGCAATCGCACCACCCGGCCCGCCAGCGACCCGACGTCCTCGCCCTGCTTCCACGCGATTGTTTGTTCGATCGCATCACCCACCAGATTGCGCGCATCGGCGAACGCAAAGCCCGGCAGAGGACGTCCGTCCGCGTCATCGATCTCCACCCGCAGACTTCCCCCGGCACTGGTGGCGTAATTCACCACGAGCCGCCCGCCCGTGAACCGCAGCGGTCGCGTCAGCAATTCCCCCGCGTCCGCGCCGGCATGCACCGAGGCAAACCCATCCGTCCGCAGCACAAAGCGCCGGAAGGGCGTCGTGTAAATCGACATCTCCGTCGGACTCGTCGGCACCACGTTCAACGCGGCGTAATTGGATCGATCACCCCAACGCGCCGGATCCAGCCCCGGTCGGATGAAGGCCTCGCGGAACGTCCGATCAAACGGGCCATCGCCGCGGGCCGTCATGAAGAGGATGTCCGTGCTCTCCCCGCGCTCCGGATGAAATCGCGTCGGCGTCGCGATGTAAATGTGGGGCGCCCGGAAATAAGGATGCGTCAGCGTGGTGTAGAGGTGTTCGCCGGGGAAGTTCGGCTGCATCGGGACCGGCGGCGTCCACGTCCGAAAATCCGGCGACGTGGTCCGGCACACCGATCGCAATTTGCCGTTCAGAAAGTGCCGAAAATAGCAGACATAACAGCCCTCGCTCACCGACCAGAAGGCCACGTTCTGGGAATCGAAGGCGTATTCCTTCGTATACGTGATGACCGGTTCCGTCCGCAGCTTCCGCCACTGCCGACCATCGGCCGACACAAACGCCACCAGCCCAGATTTCACCGTTCCCGCCAGAGCCTTGAAGCGTTCCTCCGGCGGCACCCCGGGACGGGGGTCCAGCAAGGGTGAAAAATTGTGACAGAACGGCGGTTCGTGGAGGATGACATTGTTCGCGCGGCTGCCGTCGATCTCGACCAATCCGAGATTCGGCCGGGTCCAAGCGATGCCGTCGCGGCTCTCGCAGTAGCGGGTGACCTCGGTGACATCCCCATCGAACTTCGCGCCCCGACCGTCCCGCGTGTACAAGCGGAAGAGATCGCCATCCCGGATCACGGTGCCGTATTCCAGGGAATTGCCGGGCTCGCTGATCGGGGGAGCCAACCGCGGTTCGGCGAGCTTGAGCGTGAGATTTTCCCAACGGTCGATCAGAAAGCGGTCGACGAAAAGTTCCCGGCGGGAACCAAGTTCACGGACGTCGGCGGACGCAGGACTTCCCTCGGCCGCCGAGCTTGGAGGGCACAGCAACACCAGCGCGAGGAGCAACAGCGGGCGATTCACGGGGCGCATGCTTTCAGTAAATCCACTGGACCGCAATCCTGCTTCACGGGGAAGATTCCACGCGGACGCCCGGTGATTTCACGAAAGACCGCCAGCCCGAGGCGTGCATTGACTCACCCGGCCGGCCCCCGATCTTTCGACCATGCACGATGCTGCTGAGACTCAAGCCCGCGCCGCCCGACCGATCCGGTTCGACGACAGCGTCCGCCAGCCCATGCCGCCGGAACGATTCGACTCGCTGTCGCAGGAGATCCTCGCCCTGAAGCGGAAACTCAATGCCGTGATCCTGGCCCATAATTACCAGGTCCCGGAGATTCAGGACGTGGCGGATTTCGTCGGAGACTCCCTCGGATTGGCCCAGCAGGCGGCCAAGACCGAGGCCAGCGTGATTGTTTTCTGCGGGGTGCATTTCATGGCGGAAACCGCCAAGATCCTGAATCCGAAGAAGACGGTGATCCTGCCGGATCGCGACGCGGGATGTTCGCTCGAGGAAAGTTGTCCGGCCGCAAAACTCAAGGCGCTGCAGGACACGAATCCGAATTTCTGGACCATCGCCTACATTAACTGCTCGGCGGAGGTGAAGGCGCTGGCCGACGTGATCGTAACCAGCGGCAACGCCGTTAAGATCGTCAACGCCGCGCCGAAGGATCGCGACCTGCTCTTTGTGCCCGACGAAAATCTGGGGGCCTGGGTGATGGAACAGACGAAGCGTCCGATGACCCTGTGGAAGGGCAATTGCTACGTGCACGTGGAATGGACCCACGCCGCGCTCACGCGCATCCGGCAGAAATACCCGAACGCTCCGATCGTCGCCCACCCGGAATGTCCGAAGGCCGTGCGGATGCTGGCGGATGAAGTCTGCTCGACGGAGAAGATGGTGGCGTACTGCCGTCAGAGTCCGGCCCGGGAAATTGTCATCGCGACCGAAGCGGGCATGCTGCACCGCCTGGAAAAGGAATGCCCGGGCAAGATCTTCATCCCGGCGCCGACCGACAAATGCGCCTGCAACGAGTGTCGCTTCATGAAGATGAACACCCTGGAGAAACTCCATGACTGCATGCTGAATCTGAGTCCCCAGGTGGAATTGCCCGCCGCCCTGCTGGAGCGCGCCCGGTTGCCGATCGAGCGGATGCTGGAAATCAGTGCCCGCCCCGTCGACAACGCCGGGTGAACGCACTCCCCGACGCTGGTGCGACGTCTCACGCGGCGGGTGGAAGCCGCGAGGTTTTGGGCTGCGGAAGTCCTCTGCCGCTTTGGAGATCAGACGGGCGAACCAATGGGGCGCCGAAAGCTTCAGCAGGCGGGGATTGCAGTTTTTGGGTGCAACGTGTGGCTATCCACACCGCATTCCAAAGCGGTAGAGGACAACCGCAGTCCACGACGCTGGCGCGACTTCTGACGCGGCGCGGTAGGCCGCAAGGTTTTGGACTACGGAAGTCCTCTGCCGCTTTGGAGATCAGACGGGCGAGCCAATGGGGCGCCGCAAGCTTCAGCAGGCGGGGATTGCGGTTTTTAGGTGCAACGTGTGGCCATCCACACCGCATTCCAAAGCGGTAGAAGACTACCGCAGTCCACGACGCTGGCGCGACTTCTGACGCGGCGGGGTAGGCCGCGAGGTTTTGGACTGCGGAAGTCCTCTGCCGCTTTGGAAATGAAAAGGGCGAGCCGGACGGGCGTCGAATTTTACCACCGGGCGGGCACTGTAGTTCTGCGAATGCTCTGGGTGCCGGTCACGCTCCGTTGCAAAGCGGTAGAAGACTACCGCAGTCCCCGACGCTGGTGCGACGTCTCACGCAATCTCACCAGCCTCTCACGCGGCCGGCCGGGTGTTCTCATCGGCGGATTCACCGTCGAATTCGTCATTGACCCGAATCCACTCGGCCCCGAACCGTACCTCCGTGCGTTTTCCGCGGCACAGCACCCGTTCGCTGACGGCCAAATTCCTGGCTGTACGTTGGGCGTTTGCAGCCGCGGCCCATAAAGCCGTCGGGCCCGGCGACGGGATGGGGAGCAGTCGTTAAATCCAAGACTCTCTTTCCAACACCCGCCGGGCATTCTCCGGCGGGTTTTTGTTTTCCATCATGAACCGCAGCTCACCGTCCACCGCACCGCCACCCCAGGCGGCGGACGCCGCCCCGCGCCCACCGTCGACCGCCCTGCTCGCGGCCTGTTTCGCCATCATCTATGTCGTGTGGGGTTCCACCTATCTGGCCATCCGCGTGGGCGTGGAGACCATCCCGCCATTTCTCATGGCCGCATCACGCTTCCTGGTAGCGGGCGGATTGATGCTGCTGTTCCTCCGACTGCGCGGCATGCCGTGGCCGACGACGCGGCAATGGCTGACCGGCGCCATCGCCGGAAGTCTCATGCTGCTGGGTGGCAACGCCCTCGTGGGCTTCGCCGAAAAAACGGTCGCCTCCAATATCGCGGCGCTCATGATTGCCGCGACGCCCGCCTGGTTTGCCCTGCTCAACTGGGCGCGCCCCGGGGGCTCCGCGCCGTCCCGCCGCGTACTCCTGGGAATCGGCATCGGCTTTTCCGGCGTCGGCTGGCTGGTCGCCCATCGCGGTGAAAATCATCCCGCCGGCAGCGACGCTTCCCTCGGCGTCTCGGTCACCTTGATCGGCGCGCTGATTCTGCTGTGCGCCAGCATCCTCTGGGCCGCTGGTTCGTTGTTCGTGAAGCACGTCGACAAACCGGCCTCTCCATTCCAAGGCGCCGCCGTGCAAATGCTGGCGGGTGGAGCGGTGGTACTCCTGGTCTCCGCGGCGATGGGCGAACTCCGTGATTTCCGTCCCGGCCAAGTTTCCCCACGCTCGTTCTGGTGCTGGTTTTATCTCATCACCGTTGGCTCGTGGCTCGCCTATTCCGCCTACAACTATCTGCTCGCTCACGTCTCCGCCGCGGCGGTGTCCACGTATGCCTTCGTTAATCCCGTGGTCGCGGTAGGGCTCGGCTGGTGGTTGGCCGGCGAGGTTTTTCACCCAGCCATGCTCGCGGCTGCCGGAATCATTGTGCTGGGCGTCATCTTCATCACCTGGCCCGGTGGCGCCCGGAAGGTGCGCACCGACTGATCCAGCGCGTTCGCTCCGGCGCGCGCCTTTGTCGGATTCACGGCTTCCCTGCGGTGAATCCGTTTGGTTAGACTGAGGCCGTGCGACGCAAACTCCTGGCTTTTCTGGGCCTGTCCGGATTCCTACTCCAAGCCGCGAGCCCCGTCGGTTACTACCGTTTCCCGACGCTGCACGAGGACACCATCGTTTTCACGAGTGAGGGTGACTTGTGGCGCGTGGGCATCGTGGGGGGCGTCGCCCAGCGCCTCACCACGCATCCCGGAACGGAATCCCGCGCCGCTTTTTCGCCCGACGGTCGCACCCTCGCGTTCTCCGCCGAATACGAGGGCACCACTGAGGTCTACACCATGCCCGCCGATGGCGGCCTGCCCGTCCGACAAACGTTCGAGGGCGAAAACGCGGGCGTGGTCGGCTGGACACCCGACAGCCGCGTGGTGTACCGCACGACGGCTTATTCGACCCTGCCAAACTTCCAACTCGCCACTCTGGATCCAGCCACCAGCATCCCCCGCCTGCTACCGCTCGCTGAAGCCTCAGAAGGCGTGCAGGATCAATCGTCCCACACTTGGTACTTCGCCCGGCTCAACAAACAGGGCAGCAGCACCAAACGGTATCAGGGCGGCTGGGTCGAGAACCTTTGGCGCTACACCGACGGACAACCGGAGGCGATCCCGCTGAGCACCGATTTCCCCGGTACCAGCCGCAATCCGATGTGGTGGCAACAACGTGTCTACTTCGTCAGTGATCGCGATGGCACCCATAATCTCTGGTCCATGAAGCCGGATGGATCCGATTGGCAGCAACTCACCCGGCACACCGACTTCGACATCAAGACCGCCGCGCTGCAAGCCGGGCGCATCGTCTACGCGCGGCAGGGGGATTTGCACCTGTACAACCTCTCCCAGCAGAAGGACGAAAAGCTGAACATCTCGCTCGCCTCCGATTTTGATCAGCAGCGGGAGAAGTGGGTGAAGAAGCCGCTCGACTACCTCACCTCCGCCCATCTTTCGCCCACCGGGGATCGGCTGGCTCTGACCGCCCGGGGACAGGTTTTCGTGGCGCCGCTCGAGGCGGGTCGATTCGTTGAACTTCCCCGCCAGGGCGAAACCCGCTATCGCGACGCCCAATTCCTGCCCGATGGGAAATCGCTACTCACGTTGTCGGACCAAAGCGGCGAACTGGAATTCTGGCAACTCCCGGCGGACGGACTCGGCCCCGCCACGCAACTCACCACCAACGGCACGGTCTTCCGTTTTCCCGCCGAACCCTCTCCCGATGGCCAACGACTCGCCTGGAGCGACAAGGACCTGAAGTTTTGGATGTTCGAACGAGCCACCCAAACCACGACCCTCATCGTGGCGTCCACGAATGGGCCCATCACCGATTTCAGTTGGTCGCCGGACAGCCAATGGCTCGCCTACGTGAACGAAGCCGCCAACCAGTATCCGCAGATCCATTTATATCATGTCACCAACGGCTCCCGAACGGGGGTCACTTCGGATCGGGTGGACAGTTACAGTCCGGCCTGGTCCCCGGACAGTCAGTGGCTGTACTTCCTGAGCGATCGCGAATTGCGGTCCCTGGTGAGCAGCCCGTGGGGTCAACGACAGCCGGAGCCCTTCTTTACCGAAACGACCCGCATCCTGGCGGTGGCCCTGAAACCCGATCTGCGCTGGCCGTTCGCTTCGCGTGATGAATTGCAGACCGAGGCGGCACCCGGCACCAACGCGCCTGCCACCACCCCCGCTGAGAAGGAAAAGACCGAAAAGCCCGCATCCGGAACCGTCGCCGCCAGTTCAACGAATTCGCCGACCGCACCGGCACTCATCGTCACCAACGGATTGGCCACTCGCCTCTACGAAGTGCCCCTGCCCGCGGGCAACTACACCGCACTTTCCGTGACCGCCAAGCATCTGCTGTGGGAACAACGGGAAGTCGGCTTCGGCGCGAAAACACAGCTGAAACACTTGGAGATCACCGCCAAGGATCCCAAACCCAAAACGCTGGTCGAGGATATCCGCAGTTATGAACTTTCTGCCGATCGGAAGAAGTTGCTGATCCGTAAAGGGGACGCGTTTCACGTGGTAGCCAGCGACGCCAGTGCCCCGGCGAAACTCGAGGAAACCTTCGATCTTAGCGGCTGGACCTGTTCCCTGCTGCCCCGCGAGGAATGGCGCCAGGTCCTGACCGAATCCTGGCGCATGCTGCGCGATTATTTCTACGATCGCAATCTGCACGGACTCGACTGGTCCGCGATTCGACAGAAGTACCTGCCCCTGTTGGATCGCATCAGTGATCGCTCGGAGCTCAGTGAAATCATTTCCGAAATGGCCGGCGAACTCTCCGCGCTGCACATCTACGTGCGCTACGGGGACGTCCGCGAAGGTTCCGATAAGATCCCCATGGCATCGCTCGGAGCACGGCTGGATCGCACCAACACCGCGGCCCCGTGGCAGATCGATCACATCTACCGCACGGATCCGGAGTATCCGAATCAGGTTTCCCCGTTGGCCCGGACCGGGATCGAGCTTCGGGAAGGCGATCGGATCGAACGAATCAACGGTCGCCCGACGGCCGGGGTCGCCCATCCAGAGATGCTCTTGCGCAACCAGGCCGGGAAACCGGTCCGGCTCGAAGTGCAGTCCGCGGGCGCCACCACCAATCGCTCCGTCCTGGTGAAACCCGTCACCGCCGAACAAGCCGCCCTGCTGCGCTATAGCGAATGGGAATTCACGCGGCGAAAGACGGTCGAGACGGTGAGCTCCAATCAAATCGGCTACGTGCATCTCCGCGCGATGGGTTCCGACAACATCGCTGAATGGGCGCGGGAATTTTATCCCGTATTTGATCGCCCCGGATTGATCATCGATGTCCGGCACAACCGCGGCGGCAACATTGATTCGTGGATTCTCGGCAAGCTGCTTCGGAAAGCCTGGTTCTACTGGCAGCCCCGCGTCGGACAGCCGACCTGGAACATGCAGCACGCGTTTCGCGGCCACGTCGTGGTGTTGTGCAATCAGCGTACGGCCAGCGACGGCGAGGCATTTGCCGAGGGCTTTCACCGGCTGGGACTGGGCAAGGTGATCGGCACGCGCACTTGGGGCGGGGAAATCTGGCTGAGTGCCAGTCGCTGGCTGGTCGACGGCGGCATGGCCACTGCCGCTGAGACTGGCGTCTATGGACCCGAAGGCGCGTGGTTGATCGAGGGGCACGGCGTGGAACCGGATATCGTCGTGGACAACCTCCCGCACGCCACCTTTGACGGCCGCGACGCTCAGCTCGAGGCGGCGATCCAACACCTGCAGGACCTCATCGCCCGCGAGCCCCGCCCGATCCCCGCGCCGCCGCGCTATCCGGACAAACGCTTCCCGAAATAATGGCCAGCCCGACGCTCCAACAACGGACAGCGCGCCCTAAGGGGCCCGTTCCGTCGTGGCGTCGGCACGGAAAGCGGTACCTGGCCCTGGTGGGCCTCCTGATCGTGGCAGGATGGCTGCTCCGTCCGCGCATGGACCTGGTCACCGAGGTTTTCCGAAAAATGCGCGAGCGCGGATACCCCGCCCAACTCGCCGATATTGAACGTATCTATGCGGCGATACCGGAGGAGCAGAACGCCCTGCCCACGATGATCGACTGCGGCGAGAAGATGATCCGCGGAGATCATCTCACCTGGGTGGGCGAAGGCGGATTTGGCCGCGCCATTTCCGACGCGGAGGTCTGTACCGGAGTGGAAGCACTCGCCGGTGTGGCGGACGAATCGCCACGCCTTCACTCCATTTTGCGGCGACCCGGCGCCTGGTATCAAGATTGGATCAACAAATCCGGCAATTTGGCGTGGGGCTACGCCGGGGGCCTCTTACTCCGCCAGGCGCGCATGCTGACCGCCACGGGGGAAATGGGGCCCGCTCTCGAGGCCTTGGAGGACGGCTGGCGTTGGACCGAACACCTGGCCCGAACGCCCACCGCCATACACCAAGTTGTGGCCTTGGATCTTCGGCGGCAGACCCTCATGACCATCGCCGCGATCACCCAATACCGGGAGTTGTCCGAGGCGGAACTGGTCCGCCTGAGCGCCTGGGTAACCGCCTGGGAATCGGCCCACGGCGTCGCTGTGGGCATCCAGACCGAAATGATTCTCACGACAGAACCCATCCGTTCGGGTCGCTTCCAATCTGGGCTCCTCCGTCCCACCCATGGCCTAAACTTTGTCGCTAGGAGCCTCTATCTCCATTCGGGGCAACTGGAGCACGAACTCATCGAATTCCTGCAGGACCGGCTGATGGTTCTGGACGCGCTGGCTCTTCCATTGGTGGAGTTTCCCGCGGCCATAGCCCGAATTCGCGCCGTAAAGGCAAGTCGGAACCAGGCTCGCCGCTTGAAGCTCCCCAGATTCCTGATCAATGAAACCAGCGACTGGGCGCTGTATTTTGCCAGCCGCGAAGCGACGCTGCGGGCCCAGTCCGTGGTCACCTCGGTCGGCCTCGCGGTGGAACGCTATCGCCGGCAGCATCGGGAAATTCCGCCCGCGGCCTTGTCGGATTTGGTCCCGGAGTATCTCCCTCGCCTGCCTGCTGATCCCTTCACCGGTCAACCCTTGCATTACCTGCCAACGGACACGGGCTTCATCGTCTACAGCGTGGGGTTGGATCAAAACGACGATGATGGTCGGGCGGCGCCGCCGGAGTCGCGTTCAGCGAAAGACTTCGATACAGTGGATCTGGTCTTTTCAATCAAACGCGCGCCCGGGAAATAGGCCCTCAAAGTTCCCGTCCTTCAGGTGCTCCGCGGCGGACGTTGGGTCGCACGTCCCGCGCTCAACGAAGAGGCCGGACCCTGGGGCCCGGCCTCAACAACTTCCGCTCACTTCAATTCTTCCACCCGCCGCTTACGGACTAAGGCGATAGAATTTGGCGGCGCCAGTGGACGGCGTGGTTTGCGGATTCGCCTGGTTGGGCGAAGCCGTCCAGGGACCGCTGACGGACGCCGCTTCCTGCAACGTGCCGGAACCGGTCCACGAGAGCGTCACCGAGGTGCCGGCGAGAACCGGCACATTGAGCACGGACTTCGTGACCACGGCCGGAACCGGGCCTTCGTAGAAGCCCAGATTGTCGATACCGAAGTACCAGCTGCCCGTGCCCAATTGGGCGAAGCGGAGGCGAACATCGGATTTCTTGCCGGCCAGCGGCAGGCGGAACGCTTCGAAGCGTTTGTCGACCAGCGAATTGTCATTCCACCGCGCGGTAACGAAGGGAGCCAGCGCCTGAGAGATCGGCGCCGCGATGCCGTCGCCGTAATTTCCGCCCTTGTTGACCCCGTTATCCTTCCAGATCGCGGTATCACCATTGGCGTCCTTGAACGTCCGGATCGCGTCCACCGATCCATCGGCGTTCAACTTGATGTCGCCGCCGCTGTCCTTGGTATCGAGGAAATACACAACCGGCAGCCAGTTCACGCCGCCATCGATGGAATACTCCACCGCGCCCAGGCTGTCCTGATTCTGCTCGTACAAACTGCCGAACCCGAGCACCACGTTGGTGATGGACGACAGATTGAACGCCTTGGAAGTGATGAATTGCGCCTGATTGCCGTCCCGCACGTCGGATTCGGCATAGAGCAGGTTGCCCGTGCTCAGGTCGTCCTCGGTCAACGCCACGCCATTGACGGATTCGCCGGGGGCGACCTTGAAGATCCGGCTCTTGAGGGTCGCGAGCCGATCCCGGCTCACCACGATGAATCCCTTGTAGGAATCGGAGTTCAGATTATCCAGATCCAAGCCCGGGGTCTCGCAAAAGGCACCGGAGCAATCCGTGAAGTTCCACGCGGTCCAACCGGTCGGCACACTGCCTTCGTCGGAGGAATCGAAGTTTTCCGTCACCTTCGGCGCGGGCAGGACGAGGTTCTTCAGGTTGTAGAACTTCCACTGGGGGGTGTAGGCCGTACCACCGACGTCGGTGAACGACAGTTGCGCCGTGTATTGCTCGGAGGGAAGGGACAGGACCGTCGGTTGATAAACCACTTTGACCGCCTTGCCCTGCCGGGTCTTGGTGACCGTGACCGGCTTGCCATCGATGCTTAAGGTGATGGAGCTGTCCTTCACCGGCTGCGTGCCGTCCACCACGACGGCCGTGAACGTGCGGGTCACGAGGTTGAATTGCCGCGGCGTCGCCGGGGGATCCACGAACTGTACGTACGGGGGGATGATCGTCGTGATCGCACTGGAGGCCCGCAGCCCGCCATGGGCGAGGTCGTTGATGAGCACCTTGGTGCCATCCGCCTTCAGGCTGTACCATTCGATGCTGCCGTCGCCCGTTCCGTTTTCGTAAAGGGTGCGGAACGCGTAAGTGCCCGCCTCTTGGGCGAAGATGTGGAACAACGTCTCAGCCACGCCACGACCGCCGTCGAATTGACCCGCCACCTGCGGGCTGAACGCGTCCAGAGGGAAACCCACCACCGTGCGGAACCCGTCGTCGCTCGCCACGCCCATGGTGGTCACACCGGCCGGCAGATCAATGTAGGTGACGATTTCCGCCGAGAGACCATCGCTGCTGCCATCGGTCGCCGGCACACCCGGCATCTTGTCGTCCGCCAGGAAAGACCCCGCCGCGCCGCCGTCGGCCAGATTGAGGTTAATGACCGTCGGAATGGTGAAGCTGATGGAGGCCGTATCCGGCGAGGGCGCCGAGGAGGCCGCACTGGCAGCACCCTTGGCGGTCGGATCGGCCAGATTGGTCAACGGATTGCCATCCGCATCCACCAATACACCGGCCAACGCCTGCTCGATCCGATTATTGTCGGTCGCCACGTTGCCTTGATTGGCAAAAATGCGCCAACTGAAACCGGGCTTCGACGTGTCGGGCGTCACTTTGATCGCGGGAGTCAACGTCACGTAAGTCGAGGTGAACGACCAGGTGTTGGTGAACAAGACCGCGGGTGTGGCGTCATTGGCGAAAACCAGCGTCGCCGTGGACACCCCGGAAGGCAGCAACGTGGTGGGCGTACCGCTCACCACGGAACTGGAACCCGTCTTGACGACCGTCACCGGCACGGCCACGCCGTTGACCGTGAGGAGAACATTGTTGGTGTTCAGCCGCGTCAGGCCGTCGTTGATGGCCACGCTGATCGGGGCGTTCGGGATCACCCCGCCGGCGTTCGCCGCGGGGGTCGTCGATTGCACCAACGGATACGGAATGGCCGGCACCTGTTCGAGGTTTTTGCCGGTCTTGCCGGCATTGAAAATCGCGGCCACTTCGCCCGCGCTCAACGCCCGACGCCAGATTCCCAGATCATCCATGAGCAGGTTGACCAGGTGCGCATTGTAGGCGCCGGTTCCGTCCTGCCCGAGATTGATGGGGGCTTCGACATCGATGGACTTGGTCACATTGGCCATCGTCTTCGAGGTCGAAAACGCGCCGTCGATGTAGACGGTCGCCTCCCCGGTCCGCGCGAAGGTCGCCAGGTAGTGGTGCCAGGTACCATCCCGCACAACGTTCGCCGGCTTGAAGTCCGATTTGGTGGAGCCATCGGAAACCACCACCCGGGAGTTGCCGCCGCCCTGCATGTACAGACCCCAGCCGGGGTTGCCGCTCGAAGCCCAATTCTGGCTCGCGATGAACACAGGATCGCTCGACTGATTGGTGTAACTCGCCCAGAAGGAGATGGTGAAATCCACCGCGGTGCCATCGACCACGGAGCCGAACTTCAGCAACTCCGGGGTGCCCAGGGTCACATAATTGAAAGCGCCGGCATCGCTGGTCAGAGAGACGCAGCCCGCCCCCAGAAAGCCTTTGGCAAAGGTCGGCTCGCCGACCGCTGTACCCGAGAGGGCATTGGGGGTTGAATCGTTGAGCGTGTTCTCAAACGCCAGATGCGCGACCAGACCGTCCGTAATAGCCGCCTGCGTCGTGCTAATCCAGGCCCCGGAAAGAGCCAGGACCGCTAGGGCGGCGGTGATTCTTGATAGTGGTTTCATAGTGTCATTTGCATACCGAGTCAGGTTCGCCAGGTGCCGTTCGCCGCTGCGCCCCATCGGTTGCTCGACCAAAGCCGCGCTGTGCGGCGTCGATGGCAACCCGGACGGGATCTCAACTGGATGCCCGCTAATGGTGCTGCGGCGAGGACCCCTCGCGTCAGCGTCGCTGGGTTTCAAGCCATCGACGAGTCCCACCCTATTGGCCCACAGTCCCCATCCACAATGGGTAAACCTGCCCCCGGCCAAACGTTGCCCAAGTGACACCTGATTATCGCTTGCTGGCGGGGCGGGCTGTTGTCTCACCCCCAAATCGAGCGCCGTAAGAATTCAGTCTTCTGCCAATTCGCCGGCATCAAAGCGCTGAGGCACTTCGAAGGCCGCCCAAAAAAGCAAAGCGGGCTTTGGCCGATGATGGCCAAAGCCCGCTGCTGTTATCGGAAGCACTTGAACCGCTCCCGGCTATTCGACTGAATCGATCCCCGTTAAACGCTCATCCAGCAATTGCTGACGTGGTGTCTAACGGGATCACAAACCCGTTCAGCGAACCGCGCGATAGAACTTGTTGCCGCTCGGGGCGCTGATCGTCAGCGGGCTGCTGCCAATCACGGGGCTCCAGGGACCACCGAGGGTCTCCGACTGCTGGAGCGAGCCTTCGAACGTGGCGACCACGGAACCGACACCCGGAGCGAGGCTCAGGGCCGGCGGTCCAACCACCGCCCCAGCGATGTCGTAGAACGCGAGGTTGTCGATCGCGAAGTACCAGCTGTCGGTACCCATCGCGCCGAAGCGCAGACGGACATCCGACTTGCCGGTGGCCTTGTCGAGGCGGGCCACTTCGATGCGCTTGCCTTCGACCTGACCGTCGTTGATGCGGGGCACGACATAATCGCTCAGCGCGTCCGTGATCGGGGCGCCGAGGCCGTCGCCGTAGATGTCACCCTTGGTGATCCCATCAACCACCCAGCTCGAGGTGTCCGAGTTCGAGCCCTTGAAGGTGGCCACCGCGTCCACCGATCCGTCGGCCTTGGTGCGGATGTCCGCCTCTTCGAGGAAGTACATCACCGGCAACCAGCTCGTTCCACCGTCCACGGAGTATTCCACGGCGCCCAGGCTGTCCTGATTCTGCTCGTAGATGCTGCTGAAGCTGACCACCACACCCTTGTAGGCGGAGAGATCGTACGGCTTCGTGGTGATGAACTGGGTCTGCCCGTTGTTCGGGAAGTCCGCCGCACCGCGGGAGTCCGCGTTGCAACGGCTGTCGGATTCCGCGTACAGCACGTTGCCAGACATGATCCACTCGGGGAACACGCCGCCCGGGGGATCCGCATTGAGCAGCTCCACCTTCTTGCCGTTGATCGTGACGAATTGTCCAGTCGTGATGTTGAACGGCCGGCCACCGTCGATGCCGGCGATGTTGGCAACGTCGGTCAAAACCCAGTTCTCATAGCTCTCGGAGGTCTGGGAGGTGATGTCTTTGCCATCCGCGCAGTGCGCGGTGAAGTTCCACGCCGTCCAACCGGTCGGCTGGGTGTCCTGAGCATAGCTGTCGAAGGTATCCAGGAACTTCGGCGTGGGCAGGATGAGGCTCTTGAGGTTGCGGAAGTTCCACTTCTCCGTCCGAACCGTGGCACCGGTGCCCTTGAAGCTCAGTTCACCCACGTGGGATTCCGAGGGGATCTGCAGGCCATCGGGCTGGTAGGTGATGGTCAGAAGCTTGCCGGAACGTTGCTTGGTGGTCGTCAGCACCTTGCCGTCGAGTTTCACCACCACCGAGGAGTCATCCACGTTTTCCGAGCTGCCGTCGGACAAGGTGACCGAGAACACCGAGCTGACGCCATTGAGCTGGCGGGGAGCCGGCGACGGGGAGACCGCGCGGACATACGGCTTGAGCGGCGTGGTCGTCGCCCGATAGGACTTGAAGCCGCCGTTAGCCGTGTCGTTTACGAGCACTTTGCTGCCGTCGGCCTTGACCGTGAACCACTCGATGTTGGCGCCACCGCCGCCTTCTTCGTAGATCGTGCGGAAGGGATAAACACCCGCTTCCGGCGCGACGAAGTAGAAGATCGTGTCCGCCGCACCGCGGCCACCGTTGAACTCGCCGAGCTTCACGCTCTGGAACGCGTCAAAAGGCTGTCCGGCGGCCGTCGCGAAGCCGTCATCGCTGTTGATACCCATCGTCACCAGACCCGCCGGCAGATCGATGTAGGTAATGATTTCCGCCGCGATACCGCTCAGGTTCGAGCCGATGCCCGGCATGACCGCGTCATCCGGGAAGTTGCCGTTCTTCTGGTCCGCTGCCTGATCGAGATTGATCACACCGGCGATTTCGAACTTGAGCGGAGCCCAGGACGGATTCGCCGCGGCAGCCGCCGCGATAGCCGCACCTTGGACACTCGGATCCGCCGTATTTTCATACGGAACACCCGACGCCGCTTCGATCAGCTTGCCCGCCAACTGATCTTCGGCCCGCTGGTTGTCGGTGGAATTCAGGGCGTTGTTCTGCGCCACGTTCCACTGGAAACCGGGCTTCGACGTATCAGCAGTCACCTTCGTCGTGGCCGACAAAAGCTTGTAGTTCACGACCGAGAACGACCGGGTGGCGCTCGTCACGGCGTTGAGCGCATCCTTGACGGAGATATCCACCGTGTGGGTGGATCCCGGCGGGAAGAACGTGCCCGCCGGCAGCGAGTAGCTCACCGTCGTGGTCAGGCCCGCCTTGGTGGTCGACGTCGGGGTGACCGAGGCGCCATCCAACTTCAAGGTGATGGAGTTCGCCTGAATCGCGTCCACCGCGGTTTCCGTGATTTCGAGGCTAAAACCGGCCGGCGTCGCCGCCGCGCCACCCAGCAAGGGACCGGTCGGCACGTCAATGCCGGCGATCTTGTCAGGGGCCGTGCCGCCCGCCAGGGCGACGATTTGGGCTTCGCTCAAGGCCCCGGCATAGACGGCGAAATCATCTTCCGCGCCGTGCAGGTTGTTTCCACCCACGTCGTTCGAACCCAGCATCAGCCGGACGAAATCGGTCGGCAGGGGCGCCGCACCGGTGCCGCTGTGGAACTTGACGCCGTCGATCCAGATCTCTTTGACGCCTTTGTTTTTGACGAAGGCGAAGTGATGCCAGGACGTGGCATCGAAGGCCTCGTCGAGCGTCTTGTTGATCCGTTGCGGGCCATCGCAGCAGCCGGCGGAGTCGTAATAGATCGTGCGATCGCTCCAGGGCACGTGAGCCTGGATACCGCGTTGATTTTGGTTGCTGGACGGCGAAACGCCCCAGAACGCCGAAGAAGCCACCACTTCGGCCAGTTTTTCCCAGAAAACGATCGTAATCTGGTCATCCGCCGCGGCCACATTGAGGAAGGGCGCCTGCGCGACCCGCATCAATTCACCCACGCCGTCGTCGGCGCCGAAATCCACCGCGCGATCACTCCCCGCGCCCGTCCGTCCACCGCCGGTCGGCGTGAAGACAGCGCCGCCTTCCAGCGCCCCTTCAAAACCATAGATCTTGTCCGTGGCTTTGACCGGGTTGCTGGCGTTGTTGAAGTCCCAGTACGCCAGGAGCTTCGGATTGGCAGCCTGCACCACGGCCGCCTGGTAAAGGAGCGGGATCGTGAGAAGGGATCCCGCCCATTTGGTGATTTGTTTTGTTTTCATGAGTCTGTACTGATCGAACGCAACTCGAGGACTGTGGAATAAATCCCTAGTGAGTTTCAGCCACGTTATGAGGACGCATTCTGAGTGTCAATTCACGTGTTTCCCAAAGGGGTGAAAGATGCAAAATGACACACTCGTGTAACCTGCCGAGCCCGTCGCCGGTCGCCACCACACCAGTTTTCCAACGCCGCCGGCATCACAGCAGGTTCTGATAAGCCAGCCAAAGCGACCGAAAATACCTCATAACCCGCACCGGATCCGGACTCTCCGGGATCTCCGCCAGAGTGTACCCCCGATAGCCCGAGGCCTGAAGCAGTTCAAAGAGGCGGCGGAAGGGATAGTCGGTCAGGTACAGGTCCCGCAGATGCACCTCGCCGATGCGCGCCTGGACCAGGGCGAAATTGGCGTCCATGCCAGCCCCGGAGACGTCGGTGGGATTCGAGTTCCAGCAGGCCTTCACCCGCGGACTTGGAGCGTGGTCGAGGATGGTCTTGATATTCGGCAGGAGCTGGGTTTCGGCCCCATGCACCTCCAGGCGCACGTACAGATCCAGATCCGCGGCCGTCCGCCCGAGTTCCTCAAGGGAACGTCCGATCTGGGCGAGGGTCTTTTCCACCGGGACCTCCTTGGGCAATCCGTTGGGGCGCACCTTGATGCCCGTCGCGCCCACATCCCGAGCCAGTTGTAGGTAACGCTTGGACTCCTCGATGTCCGCCCGGAGTTTCGCGGCATCCGGGGTGTGATAGTCGAAAGCGCTGCCCAGGCTGAAGAGCTCAATCGGTGAATCAGCAAACCGTCGACGAACTTCCGCCCGCTCGGGTCCGCTTAAGTTGACCTCCACCTTGTGGGCATGGGTGGTGCGCAGTTCCACTCCTTGAAATTTCGCCTCGCGACAGTTTTTGATCAGCGTGGGGATATCCCAGTCCTTGCCCAGATTGTACGTCACCATCCCGAGTTTCATCGCGGACGACCGGGCCAGATCCGGCAAGGCGGTGGGGGCGCTGTCGGCGGCCGTGGCTGTGGTAGGCCGGCTCAGGACAGCCGCGGTGGAGGCCAGGGCGACGCCGCCAAGAAAAGAGCGGCGTGAAAACGCCGCTTCGGTGAGAGCTGCGGGGGTGGACACGGCCGAAATGAGCCTCATCCCACCCCCGCTGCCAACAATGAAATGGGCCGCGGCCGAAACCGCGGCCATCCGCCATCAATAGCGCATGTCCGCCACCGTACGACCGGCCGGAATGAACGGCAGGACGTGCTCGGTGTAGGGCGTGATGACATCGAGGATGTACGCCGTCTTGGAATCGAGCATGCGTTGCAGCGCGGCCCGCAGATCCTTCCGGTAGTAAACCCGTTCGCACGGAATGCCGAAACTGGTGCACACCTTCACGTAATCGGGATAGACCTGATTGCGGGTATCCGGATTGCCGAGGTACGTGTGACCGCGGTTGCCATCAAAGAAGTTATCTTCCCACTGCACCACCATGCCGAGATGCTGGTTGTTCAGGATGATGGCCTTGGCGGCGATCTTCTCCACGTGCGCCGTCGCCAATTCCTGGACGTTCATGAGGAAGGAACCATCGCCGTCGATATCCACCACCTGTTTGTGCGGGGCCGCCACTTTCGCGCCCAGCGCGGCCGGGAAACCGTAACCCATCGAACCCAGACCGGCCGACGTGATGAAGGTGCGCGGATCCTTGAACTTGTACCATTGGCCGGCCCACATCTGGTGCTGGCCGACGCCCGTGGTGATGATCGCATCACCGTGGGTCATTTCGTACAACATTTCGATCACCATCTGCGGGATGATCGTGTCACCCTCCATACCCGCCCGGAAATGATCCTTGATGTGATCCGACGAGACGATTTGGTCGGGGGTGGTGTACCGGAAGGAGCCCTTCTTGCGCCATTCGTTGATCTGGCCGTGCCAGCCTTCGAATTTCTTGTTGATCCCGCCGCGTTTCTTGAGGAGGACGTTCAACCGCGCCAGCGCGTCCTTGATATCACCGTGGATCGCGAGGTGGGCGCGCTTGTTCTTGTTGTGCTCCGACTTGTCGATGTCGAGATGAACAATGGTGCCGTGTTTGGCGAATTCCTCAAATTTGCCCGTAACGCGGTCATCGAATCGCACGCCGAACGCCAGCAGGAGATCCGCTCCGTCTTTGAGCCGGACCAAGGGTTCAGTGGGATCGATGCGCGACTTGAACTCACCGCTCACCGCCCAGTTCGCCACCGCGGAACCATGCATGCCCAACCAGCGCATCGAGAGGGGATGCGTCTCGGGAAAGCCGCCGATACCCATCAACGTGGTGGTGACCGGAATGTTGGTCGCTTCAGCGAACTCCAGGAGTTCCCGGTGCGCGCCACCCGTGATGATGCCACCGCCGACGTACAAGACCGGTCGCTCGGCGTTGGCGATCATGCCAATGACCTCGTTCAGCGCGGTCTCGTCGGCCAAAGGCTGGGGATTGTAAGTACGCAGGCCCTTCTTGATCTCATCGAGAGTGGGCCAGATGGGGACGATCTTGGCCTGCTGCAGGTTCTTGGGGAAATCGATCACCACCGGCCCCGGACGACCGGATTCGGCGATGTAGAAGGCCTCCGCCACGATGCGGGGGATATCGCGGATGTCGGTGATCAGGTAGGAATGCTTCACGATCGGCAACGTGACGCCGATCATGTCCGTCTCCTGAAACGCCCCACGGCCGATCATCGCCTGGGCCACCTGGCCGGTGATCGCGACGAGCGGGGTGGAATCCATGTACGCATCGGCGATGGCGGTGACGAGGTTGGTGGCGCCGGGGCCGGAGGTGCCCATGCAAACGCCGGCCTTGCCGGTCACGCGCGCATAACCTTCGGCGGCGAAGCTGCCGCCCTGTTCGTGGCGGGGCAGAATCGTCCGGATATGCGACTTCGTCAGCGACTGGTGGAGTTCCATGCTGGCGCCGCCGGGATAGGCGAAGATGACTTCCACGCCGGCGCGTTCGAGGGCTTTGACGAAAATGTCGCGGCCGAACTGCGCCTCCGTGCTGATCTCGCGTTTCGCCTCGAGGGCCTTCGTCGCGTTGGTCACTGCTGCTGTACTCATGTGTTTGCTTTCGATTCTGGCCGGCACCAACCGGGGACCAAAAAAAATCCCACGGCCGTGTCCAGCCGTGGGTTTCTGGTCAAAGCTCTCTCAAGCGCAACCGTTCCCCGCGGCGGATAACCCGCCTACTACGAGGACTGCTACGACGATGGCTCTTGACTGCATTTTAGCTAATTAGCCAAAAACCGCCCGGTCGGTCAACCGCGAAAACGCGCAAGTTTAAGGGCCAGGGTAGGCGCCGCTATTCATCGACCCGCCGGCTGGACCCGCGCCAAAGCTCCGAAACACCGGCGCCGGTCATGGGAATGCGCACTGGCGCAGCAGCGGAGGGAATCGCTTACCAAGTTCTATCGTTTAGTGTTGGATCGCCCGTCCGCTCGGAAGACCGTCAAGCGAAACGAGTCCGTGCCAGGTTCAAAGTCCACCCCCACCAACACGGTGCCAGGTTCACTGCCGCATGGAAGTGGTGCCACGCTCCCTATTCCCCCCGCGCGCCAGATAGGGTGGCAGGTTCACTGATCTGTAGCCCGTCCGATAGCGTGCCAGGCTCCCTAGCCCCGGCAGCCCTCCGGAGATGGTCGCAGGCTCGGTATAAAAAAGTCTGTAACTCCGTCCCAAATTCTTCGTAGCAGGGCGTGGAACCCCGCCCCGTTGGGTGGGGTCCGCAAACATCACGAAGAACAAAATGAGACTGAAGCGGATCAAACCGGTGGGGGAGACGGCCGTGTATCACTGCCTTTCACGGATTGTGGGTGGGCAAATGCTGTTGGATGACCTGGGGAAGGAGAAGTTGGTCCAGCTGCTCTGGCCTCTAGCCCGCTTCTGCGGGGTGGAGGTGCTGACCTACTGCATGATGTCCAATCACTTCCACCTGCTGGTGCGAATCCCCCCA
>CANIZL010000102.1 GCA_947471985.1 Verrucomicrobiota bacterium
GACGGAAATATGTGGTGGGACAAAAGGTGACACCCGACGAAATGAAGGCAATCCGGATCAAGCTCAACAAGTTCCACGGCGAATGGAACTATACAATCCTTCCGATTCAGAATGTCTAGATGTGAATATTATTGTTTGACGGCGCCTAAACCCTACGCCGCGAAAGACTGCCACGCCACCGCCACCGGGCCCACACGACCAGGTTAGGCTCGTCAAACTGCGGATTGCTTGACTCTGGCGGCTGGGGATCATGAAGCCCTGACGGGGCCAAACCGCGAACGCAAAGCCGACCAAGGCAGGCCGCCGCTCGGCCGAGGAAACCGCTCAAACACATCATACAGGCGCCCGCCTTCTCGCCGAGAAGCAACTCCTGCGCCTCGCGCGCCAGGCTATGAAATCCATCCAAGGATGCGGGCTACGGGCGGAATCACAGCCGTCTGTCGAAGATTCCCGGCCTTGGGAAGCACAACAAGGCCGATGTGGATTGCCACCAACGGGTATGGGTGAAGGAACCGCCCGGATCGCGCCGTCCCCAAGCGGGAACGCCTCGGGCGCCCAAACCGTGGATGTGATCTAAAAAGCGGATCCATCCGAAGCGAGTGAGATCGAGTTCCACGATGGCGAGAACGGACCCCTACGGGCCCGCTCTTTCTTCGTCGGGCGTGGATTTATGCGAAAACCTGCGAAATTTCACTGGAGGTCTTCCCTCTGGTCGCCGTCTGATCCGACGGAAGAATCAAGTTCAACAGTCTGAGCCCCGCCGTAACGGCGAGCAGAGAACTTCTTCTTCAGAATGGCGGATTCACCCACCAATGGTCGACGCGGTGGATGATCGAGTTGCCTGACGGCCCCAATAGGCAGGTATCGCTGGGGCGTCGCGATCAACGATCAGACCCGCAATTGCACCCAAGAACCCAGCAATTGTCTGCCTGCTCTCTAATTGGGAAGTACCACGGTCACACGGCTGCGACGAACCAGTGCGGGGCGTTTTCTGAGGCCCTTCTTTTTATCGTCGTCGTCGAGGGTGCTCTTTGCGGTTGCCTGTTCCTTGGCCTGCGCGGTTGAATTCTGGACCGCCGCCTGACTGGTGGTCGTTGCCGTGGCGCTGGTGCCAAGCGTCGACTGAGCCGCCCCACCGTTCACGGACACGTTCTGACCCAGCAGGCTGGCGCTATTCACCCCACCCGCGCTGGCACTGACTCCCCCGATGCCGATCACCGATCCCGAGACCGAGCCGCCCGCACTCAGACTGGCCGATCCCGCAGCGAGAACGGTGCCGTTGAAATTCTGGGCCGCGTTGACGCTGGTGCTTTGCCGCGAAACGATCAGGCCGCGGATGTTCCCTTGAGCCGACACATCCACACTCCCGCCGATCAACCCGGATTCGCCCAGATCAATGTTCCCGGGGACGGCTGCCTCCGTCGCCGTTGCGGGGGAACCCGCACGCAGCGTCACCTTGGGCCCACCCGCGACGTTACCATCCAGAGCGATCTGCAGAATGCCGGCCTTGCTCGAGAGAATGTCGCCCCGCGGGGTTTCAACAGAGATATCGCCCGGCAGAGCATGATCGTTCGGACCACGCAGGTTTGCGGGCAAACTCACTGCCACGATCCCGCTGCCGTAAATCGGATCCTCCCGGGTCACCGCCTCACCCTTTTCATCGCGGGAAACGAGTTGGACATTCACATAGGTGTTCCCACCGCTGCCGGCATTGACATTACCACCGAGGGATTTCACCGAAACATTCCCACCATCATACGCGGCGATACGCGAGCCCGCGATATTGATGTCTTTCGCCGCCGTGACATGGACATCGCTCGGGCCGGAGGTGTAAATACCAAAAGCAAAACGGGATTGGCCGAAAAGATCCTGCGTGCCCAGGTTAAGTTCCCCGGCGGTACTCACCACGTTGACATCGCCGCCATAAAGGGAGGCGATGGTGGACGTAAACATCTCCAAATTGTTCTTGAGCGTGATGTCCACCGAGGCACCCGAATCAATCAGACGGGAAAGCGCCGCATAGCGCCGGTCATCTCCCGGCGGACCCCCGATACCCCAGGAAATCACTCCCAACGTGGATCCCAGATCCATCGAGTCGGCGTTAATTTGAAATTTACCCGGGCCCCCGATCTGGTATCCGAGCGGGCTCTCCTGCGGGATGCTCTGGCTCGCCTGATAAAGGGCCGAAATCACTCCGCGGGGAACGAACGTGGCCTGAGCCGTCACAAAATGCCCATTCTCCACCAAGGGCAATCCATCGGGGCCATACCGCAAAACCGTCAACGGACCTTCGAGAATCGAACGAACATTGTCCGGCATCGGATTGCGGAAACCAAAACGAAGCGTCGTGGGATTGTAGAAAAACCCCGGGTTACCCTCAAACAAGCGGGCACGGGTCACATCTTCCCGGAGCACGTTGGCACTGGTGTTGGGGGCCACCTGGATGGAGGCAATGAGCGTCGGATTTACCAGCAGCGAGAAGATGGAGTCCCAACCCCGGGGATCCGTCGGATCCGCACTCACAATCGGCTGATCCAGATTCTGGAAAACAAACGCCGGGGTGTTACGGATCGCACCGGCAACCTTGATCGAAGTCACGTCGTCGGCTTTGAAATTCTGACCCACAAAGCTGGAGTTGACCAAGTCCCCGGCCACCTGCACCCGGGCCGGCTTGGTGGCAAAAACATTAATCGTTTTCACGCTGCCACCCACGGTCAATTTCACCGGAGTCGGATCGTCGTATTGCAGCGGCGTTGTCCCGTGTTCCTTGGACGTAAAACTGTCCGGCCCCAGCCATTGCTTGCTGTTGCTGTCGGACATTTGGAGGGAGGGATAGAGCCCCTGCAAATCCGGCTTGCCGACCAGATCTCCCCCGCTCGTGATGTTGATGTCCGCGACGGGCGAAGGAAACAACACGACGGACTTATCCAATTGAACGTTGGCACCGGCAACAACGGAAAGCTTGGGAGGAAAGATCAACGGGATGGGCGTCGCATTGGCCGACGGCGCCGCATGCGGCACCCCGCCGCCCGTAACCTCCACGGATCCCCGTGCATTCAAGGCCACCGAGGCCGCGAAATCATAGTCGAAGGCGTGATACCCCGGATAGTTCAGGACGCTTCGGTCATTGAAAATGCCATTCGGATTGCGCACGTCCTGGAGGTAAATGTTTCCGTTGGGCGCGCTGACACTCCACGAACCCTTGATCAAACTCAGGGAAAAGCCCTGACTTTGGGCCTGCAAAAGCGTCGCTCCAATATCCCCACCGGCATTGATCCGGCCCACGCCATTGGCCAGCAGAAAATGCCCCCGAATGCTCCCTCCGGCAGTGACGTTGACATCCCCCGCTCCAAAGGCACCGGAACCACCATCCTGGGCGGCCTTGTTGAGATCGCCCGGCCCCGATTGCTGAGGATTGAAACTGCTAACATCCCCCCCGGCCAAAATGGTCACATCGCCGCCGGCGATGGTACTGACTCCGCCCACATTATTACCCGCTTTATAGTACGGAGCGTCGCTCAAGCCGAAGGTGTAACCGGCGAAATTGCCCCCCGTATTCACATCGCCCGTTCGGGCGGCCACCAGGACACTGCCCCCTTGGGTGGTTCGAATTCCATTGTTGCCGGCGCTACCCGTGCCGAGATCGTACTCGGGACCGGGGTTCACAATAACTTCGCGCTCGGCGTACACCGCAAGCTGGCCGTCCGCGGTTTGCAACGCGGCATTTCCATCCAGATACACGCCGGCCTGCCGGGTCTGGCCATTGATCGTCTCGACGGGTGCATTGGGATTCAAACCCGCGACCACGTTGATGTCCCAATTTTTCTGCGTGCGAATCGAAGTGCCGTCCTTTAGCACGACGTTGTTACCCGCATTCAGGCTGAAAGCACCAAAGCCACCCGGATCGCGGAGCACCACGGGCGCCGCCAGGGTGATGTCGTTCACCGCGTGAAGGTCAATCTGTGCATAGGCGGCGAGATCCACCAAATTGTAGTTCGCCCGCGCTGAGGAAATACTGGTCGGGCTCAAACTCAGCGTGACATCCCTCGGGTTTAACGCCAGCAGCCCGGAATACTCGGCGGCCGACTGGCCATTAAACTTCGATTGCACCTTCGCGGCACTCGCTCCACTGCCAAAAACCTGAACAATCCCGGCGCTTCCGGCTTCCGCCCCGCCCGCCACTTCGATGGTCGAACCCTTTACGTCCTGGAACGTGCCAGTGGATCGGGCCACCACAAAACCGCCGGGACTGGTGCCCGTGGAGTCTCCCTTCGCCACAATGGCGGAATCCTTGCCCAACTTCAGGGCGTCGCCGGCCACCAATTCAATGACGCCGTTGACATTCCGGGCCGAGTTGGCCTGCAGCAGCCCGTTTTGGTTCACCACCTTGGCGTGCATCGCGATCAGGCCACCGCCCGCCACAATGCGGCCCTGGTTATCGACCGCCCCTTCCGGAAGTGTGACGCGGGCACTTAGACCACGCCCGTCCGCACGCTCAGAAACCAAAACTTCACTGCCGGCCAGCAGCCCCACAGTACCTTGGGGTGCTGTGATGGTGCCGTGATTCTCCACCTGATTTGCAATCAGGTACGCCGAACCACCGTTGCCGACCGTGATTTGACCGTAATTGAGAATCTTCGCCGTAGGCGGAAGCGCATTAAACACCCACGCACCGCCACCCGCCAAGTCCGGCGGGGGCATCGGGGCGGTGGTCAGCATCAGACCATGCGTCGTCAGGGACGCTTCGCCTCCGATGAAGAAACCCGCAGAATTCTGCAAAACCACATACCCGTTGGCGCTCAGGCTGCCGAGAATCTGTGAAGGGTTGGAATCGTTGATTCGGTTCCAGACCAACGAGGACGTCGACGGCTGAATGAATCGGGTCGCTTCGCCGGCGCCAATGTTGAAGCTTTGCCAGTTGATGAACGCCCGATCGGAGGTCTGAATCGTCAACTGAGATCCCGCCGTGGTAATGCTCGCCGTTCCCTGACTGACCGTCCCGCCTACTGGATTCGCCCGCAGCACCTCAGCCCGGCCAAAGATCGCCAGCAGCGCCAGGCGCCTAAATAGTCCGTACCGTTGCATAGGTTTTAAAACTGAGAGGTGAGCATGAAATCGAACCGGGGTTGGTAGGGCGTTGTCGTGGCGGTCCGTTCCAGCGGCAGGGAAAACAGGAAGCGTGACTCCCAATAAGTGCCCAGCGAAATGACCGTACCAATCCCGACACCCCAGAGCGAGACATGGTCCTTACGGCCCCGCGGATCCAAGAGGTAAATCTCGGCGTAGTCCATGTACATGTTCGCCCGGATGGACAACGGCAGGCGACTGTTGAGGGCCCCGATCAGATGCGGTGGCGTCTTCTGTTCGATCGACACCTTCCAGCCTTCGTCGCCAAAAACCTCACCCTCCCGATAACCGCGGACGCTGTTAATACCACCGGCACCAAACTGTTCATTGCTGATCAAGGATTCGCTGGCCCATTGCCCGTCTGCCCGCACCAGGAACACCCAGTTGGTGTGGAAGACGAACTCGCGACTGAGGCTGGGGGTCAGCACGAACCAGTGGCTGCTCGAATTGGTCGACCCGGTGATCGTTCGCAAGTCGCCGGAGGTAAAGGAATTGCCACTGACACCCAAGCCAAAACTGGTCGTGCCGAACTCATCCTTCAACGCGCCATCGTAGCGGGCCATCAGCGGCAGGTAATTCAATCCGAGCAAGGTGGGCGGTACCGCAGAGATATTGACACTCCGAACCGGCGGGTTGGTCGTGCCATTGGGGTTCACCGTGATGAAGTCGAAGAAGAAGTAATTCGTCTTCGAGCTATTGAGCGAATACTCCTTGTAATCCAGACCCCAGGAGACGCTCGACCGGAATTTTTCCGTGCTCGGCAGGGGCATGCTGATGCGGGCGCCCAAATCGACATTTCGCGTGAGATCCTCTTGGACGTCGCGCTCCGAAATGGAAAGGGCGCCGGGTATATTCTGAATGTTTCGATCGGAAAGGGTCAGGACTCCGGTATCAATCGTCGATCGGCTGCCGAAAACATTCAGCTCGGAACGACCGGACGGCGGCGGCAGGCGAAAACGGCGGGTTGCCTCGTCAAACCCGAACGTTCCCGGGTTGGCAGCAATCTGATCCTCAACCGGCTGTTCGCTACTAAGCGGCATTCGATAGAACGCGCTGTAATTGGCCACCAGCGGACGATCGTAGAAATTCCACCCTGAGCCCTGCTTAAAGGCCTCGGGTGAGAAATTGTACTGCAAGCCCAGGGAATGTTCCAATTGCCACAGGTTATTGAAAACGCCCGAGGTATTGACCCGGAGGGCGGGTGTTCCCGGGGAAGACTGATTATTCAACTCCACCTTTCCGTGCAGGGGCAGGCGATCCTGAACTTTTAACCGCAGTGCCGTGGTGCCCGGTTCGGTGCCGGGTTCGATTTCCGGGTAAATTTGCCGATCCTGATTGCCATTAGCGCGATCCAATTCGGCCTGGAAGACCCGGCTGTTCAGCAATATGCCAGGTTTCAGACTGGGCAGCGCCCGCATGACATTGTTGGAACTGAAATGCCGGTTATTAACGACCTGAATTTTGTCCAACAGCCCCTCGAAAACCTGGATATGGACCAACTGGTTGGTGATTTGCTGGGGCGGCACGGTCACGTTGACGGTCGGGAAAGAACGCTCGCGATACTCCGTTTGCAGCGCTGAAGCGGCCGCGAGGATCTCCGGGACACCCACATTCGTGCCCACGTATTTCGAGAAGATGCCCGCCAGGACCTGCTCAGATAGCAACGTGTTGCCAGCGACATCGTAGGATCGCACCACAAACTTTGGCCCGGCATTGGTCGCGCCCGAAGGCTTCCCCGGCTCCGAGCTTGACGCCTGCCCACGCGGGTCGGGTCCGGTAATCAGGTCACCGGACGGGGTGTAGGGACGACCCCGGACGACAATCTGCGGTCGACTACCTCCGCGGAAGACATGCAGCGCCACCACCCCGTTGCTGATCGCATCCGGCGAGACCGCCACACTCAACGAGGGTACGCCTCTACGCGCGAACTCCGCCTGCATCGCTCCAGCCGCTTTGGCCAGCTGGCCGAGCGGAACATTGGTTCCGACGAAACCGGAGAGAAATTCACCGCCCGGGGCGCTGCCCAAAAACTGGGCCGGGCCGCGCACTTCGTAGGCTTTTACCAGGAATGAATCCGGCGCCTTGCCGTTGTCGGCCAGCGCATTAAAACAAACGAGCCAAAAAAGCACCGCCCTACAACGATGCAACAATTCGAACCCGCGGCCATAATCGGCAGTTTTCTTCGCGATCATCTATACGTCAGCGGGATCAGACGACCGGCTTGCCGCTCTGGATCCAATCCGCGATCGCAGCGTTCAGCCACCGGGTGACAGCTGTGTGTCAGCAAAGTTACGTATCAGCAACGACCCCGGCATTCGGCCGCCCCAACGTTGTTGCCAGATTGTCACCGCCAATCCGGCTACGAACCGGCAAAGTTTCTCATGGTTAGTTCGACAGGAATTCGTCGCTGGCCGCCACCCTTAACCCTGGAGAAGGTTGTCATCCCTCCGGGCGGGGAGTGGAGCCTTCCTTTCGCCGGTTGGTGGTTAATACACATCCAATCAGGGGCTGGCTATGCCCTTTCGCAGGGTTCAAGCCACCCACTTGAGACAGGAGTAGCCTTGCGATTCTCTCCGCTTTGGACCGGGCAGCTACGTTCCAGTCAGCTTGGATCGCTCGAACTCCAAGCCGTGCGCTTCGACTGGTCGCAGTTAGGCGGCCTCATTTCACCCCTGGAGGAACAATTCTTCCTCACCGCCCAACAGTCACCAGAATTCGCTTTCCATCCCATCCCGCCGCCCCATCCGCTGGCGTCCGCCGTGCAGGCGCTATTTCGCTCAAGCACCAACAGCGTGACGTTCCGGGTGAACGCGCTGGCCCTCTTTGTCGAGAGTTTCGGAGCCCACCTTGCCAATCCAATACCGGTCCCCGCCAAACGGCCACCCGATGCCCCTGAACGGGTCAGACTCGTCCTGGCGACGATCCCCTCCCGCGAACTCATTCACTTGCAGGTCCACGACCTCGCCCAGCGGGCCAACTGCACGCCCCGTCATCTCCAACGGATCTTCCGCGACGTCTTTGGGGTTTCGTTTCGGGAGAAACAAACACAGGCTCGTCTCGACTGCGCCGTTCAATTACTCGGCCGCACCGACACTAAAGTGGTAAACGTTGCCCTGGATTGCGGCTTCGGCTCAGTCAGCCTTTTTAACTCCCATTTCAAAAAGAGGTTTCGCGTTCCCCCGCGCAAATGGCGGGACCGTATCCGCGCAGAGGACCGGCGGCACGAGGCTGCGTCCACGCGCGCCTCGAGTCCGCCGTGAGGATTCAGCCGCCAGGCCTATTGGGCGCTGACGCGATAAAAACGGGTGGCCTCACCCGTTGTATCCAGAAACTCCTTCGCCGCCCCGTCGCCGGTGACTTTTCCCGCGAGGACAGTCCACAAATTCAGGGGCTTACCCAAACCCTCGGAATCGATCGAATACAGGGTATACGTAGCGTTCTTCTCACTTACGAAGCCGATTTTGGAGACAACACCTTCGCGACTCACCGTCAAGGTAGGAGCCGAGGGCGGCGGGTTCACCACGACCCCGGCGTCACGAGTGAAGGTCACGGTACCGTCCACTTTCAGGGTAAAGTAACCGAGATAGTACGCATCGCCGGACGATTGGCCGGTGTGGGGATCCACCACGGGGTCTCCCAAGGAACTGACAGTGGGGCGCACTTCATAAAAATCAGCCACGCTAGAGCCGGAGAAGTTGGCCGGAGTCGTGGTTTCGAGATCGGATGTCCAGGAGTCATGCAAAGTACTCCGGGCGGAATCCACCACCGAACCAACGAAGGCCGAAAGGCTCGCCGGATTGTTCACCGGCTCACGAAGAAACTTTGCAGTATTGTTGGGACCAGGGGCTGTTTGACTGGAAAGCAGTGACGCTGACGACAGAATGGATTTGATCTGCGTCGCCACCGCACCCTGTTGGGCGAAATTCAAGCGAGCCGGCGGTGAACTCTGAGTCGCAGGAGCCGGACGCGGTACTGTCAACCAAAGGGTGTTGTTCTGGTAGCCCGGCAACACGGACGCAGTATTGGTCTTGACAGAGCCGACGACCGACCAGCTCAGGAAATCCAGGTCCGAAAAGGTATCCTGAACCAGCTGGCTGGGCGTAAAGTTGGGAACCGGAATAGTAGTACCGGCCGACAGATTGACGTAGTTTGTACCCGAACCGATGTTCACCACCGCCTCATAGCTTTCCTGATGTATGCCCGTCTTGCGGAGCCCCAGCACGAGGTCGTTGTTCGCGAACGTGAACGTTTGGGCCTTCACCGTCGCCGCCAGCGAAAAAAGCATCGCCGTCAAAATTGGCGCCGCAACTGCCGGCCGGATTGTTACGCGTGCGGAGTGTTTGATTTGTTCCATGAGTACCATTTTGAGTGAAATTATTTGTGTCGAGATCTTATTCGCTCCCTGCCACCAAGGGGGCGGAAGCGAAAGCAATGAGCTGTGCCTGTTGAAAAATATCTTTACCGAGTTTAAACCACAATTGAGCATCTATTTCGGGCTGGGCTTTCTGCCACTTCTCCAGATAGGCAGGATCGGCTGGATCTTGCTCCATTCCGCCGATTTGGCTCAAAAAGCTGCTCCTAATTTCCTCGATCGCATCGAGCTGACCGTCCGTCAGATTCCAGAGGCCGCTGCCAAAATCCTGGAATACCAGTGGCATCCTCACCTGTTTTGGACGGGCGGGTATCCGGGCGGTGCCAATTTCGGGTGCCGGGAACTCCGGAACTCCCGTTTCAGTAATTTTCATGGGCGGAGGAAGAATCTGCCGGGGCGCCAGATCAGGCGACCCCGTGCGTTCGTTCGGATCTGAATCCACCGCAATTGCCGCCTCCTCCTCCGAGGCGCGCACGGAGGCTGCCTTAAATCTTAAAGCCAGAAGCAAGGCGACCAGCACAAGTGCCGCCGCGACCGAAATTCGAATATTTGCCTTGGCCATTCGATTGGGGACCCAACGCTAAGTCGCGCCGGTGTGTCCAGACACACCGGCGCGTTGTCAAACTGCCGGAACCGAATTCCGCTTAGTTATGAACGGGATCCACAGTCGGGCCGTTACGGGTGGCGTGCATATCCTGCAGTTTGATCGCCTTGACGCCATCACAGAAGGCATTGATGCCGGTAGTGAGGTTGGCCAGCTTGTTATAAACGGTTTGGGCATCCGTGCTCGCACCATTCTTGCGGTAAATGTACTCGTTACCCCAGAAGCCATAGCGGCCTTCCTTGATGTTGGCCGCGTTCGAAGCCACGCCATTCAGGGTCAATTCAATTGCGCCCTTCGTGATGGCCGTGTCCGCATCGCCGCGGCTCAGATAGGAGATCACCGAAAAACCGGTACCGCCGTTGAAGGGGTCGGCCTTGGTCGCGGTGTTGACACCGAGGGTACCGGCCAAGGTACCGCCGCTGGAGAATCCATAATCGCCGGCATAATCACCCAGCCCGCTCAAATCGATCATGTTGCCGCTCGCATCGAGTTCAATCTGATTCGGCGAGGTAAAAATGCCGAAACCGGAACTTCCGAAGGCATTGACGCGGGTACCCGACTGGGCATCGCGACCGGAGACATAAACGTAGCTGGTATCGCTCGGATTGCCCGAGATCAGCGCCAGCTTGGCGAAGCCGCCGAAGCACTGGCGAATCTGCGCATCGGTGATGTTGTTGGACGTGCCGCCCCACAGGCCACTCGGGTTGCGCACCCAGGTGAAAACAATCACACCCACCTTGGCACTCGTGGTGACAACCGGCGCGGGCGTGCGGGAGTAAGCCTGGGAATTATCGGCCATGGCCAGATCCGCGGCATGGCTGGTCGGATCCAGCTCGCCCGCAGTCGGCTTGGCAGATTGATAACCGGTGGCGCTGTCCGCCAGGAAGGACTCCGGCTGCCCGGTAACCACGTCCTTCAAACCCGCCTCGGAACCCGACCAATGGGCTTTCACGGTGATCGAAGCGCCGCCAATGGTACCGTTAAAGGTCATATAATTACAACCATTTGCGGCGCTTCCATCGCGGCCAACGAACGTCGGCGTAGCATCAAATACGGCTCCCGCGGCGTTGAGCGTACTGTAGACAGTCGCGCGCATCGCCGTCGAACCGGTGATGTACACAGTAGCGGCATTCGCACTTGCGATCAGGCCGAAAGCCAAGGCGCCGGTGAGGGCGAATTTCATCAAGTTCATGATTTCTTATCTGTAGTGATTTATTGCTGTTGGATTAATGACGTGCGTTGAAAGGATTCAGGCACTGCGAAACAGTTTCCGGCGGAGGACGACGGCGAAGCCCACGAGACTCATTCCGAGCAGCTTCCACGTTCCGGGCTCGGGAACGAAACGAACGGTTCCGTCCGTAGTGAGTGAGAAGGATCCAATGGCCTCCGGGGCGGAACCGTCGGCGCGCACCTGATAGAAGTCTCCGCTGTTCACCCCTTGGATATTGGGATCCCCATAGGCGTTGTGGTACTGGGTGGTCAGGGTTCCCGCGATGGTCTGCTGCTTCCAGCTGTTATCGAAGCTCGAATCCGGGCTGACGCTCTGTCCCACGCCAATGGTGGTGAATTGGGAGGCAATGGAACGAGCCGGAGTGTCGAGGGTGCCCCAGACCGCAGAGTTCGGAATGCTGGAGGGGACAGTTTCAGCGCTGGTGCTCCAGGCGTAACGAATGCCCAAAACGTTCTTGTCGCCAATCACGCCCCATTTCACATCGCTCAACGACGTGATGCCCGCGCCGGTCAGATAGGAACTGACGTTCCAGGACTGCCCGGCAACCAGGGAACCCGCCGGACCGATGTCATAAATCAGATCAGTCCCGTTCTGAGCGGTAAATCCCAGGAACAAATCGCCGTTGTAGGTCGCCCCGCCGACGGGAAGGCCCACCGCCACCATCGCGACCAGCAGCGCAGGTACATGCATTTTCATATTCTTGTTAGGACGAAAGTATTTTGTTGAGGCGAGTATATTCCTCCCGCCGATTTCGTGATTCCGGACTACGAACCAGAGTATCTGCGGCCATTGACGATCTGACTTGCCGTTTTCGGACATGGACCTGCCGTTTTCGGACACGGGTGCCATTGTCGCAACTAGGCGTAAATACAGCTGTTGAAGCGCGGTGTCACCGAACCGACACCACCGGCCAAGCGGTGTCTCACAAATGTTACTTTCGGATTCGCACTTTCTCCCTTGATTAGGGCCATTGGACCCTCCGGGGGCCGGTCATTTTGGACGGCAACGTATGCGATTCGCCACGTCTCGTAACGGAATCGTAACCGCGCGGACACCTAACCGACTCAGGCGCTCGTGATTTTGTGTCGAGATGAAGCAGCGTCCTAGTGGTACCTTCGCAAAGAGCACCGGTTGGAATGGTCGAAAGACACGCCTGAATTGGCGGGGATTCGTGCGTCTGGGTTTGCAGTTCGCTGTCGCCCTGTGCGGATGGGAGTACGCCCCGCTTCGCGCGGCGGAAACCTCGGACCTGATGATGGAACTTTTCCTGCAGAAGGGGATGGTCACAGCGGAAGAGGCCGCGCGGATCCGGGGCGAAGCGGAGAGAATCGCCACGAACGGCCCGGCGGCGACCATGCCGATTGGCGAGCCCAAACTGATCTCCGGGAAGGGTTTCAAGCGCGCGGAACTGTTCGGTGACCTCCGCCTCAGATACGAACGCCGATCCGCGTCCGATCCGTCGGGACACGGGATCGAGTTGGATCGTTTTCGGTACACCGCGCGAATCGGCCTGCGGGGCGAACTTTTCGACGACTTCTACTACGGAATTCGGCTGGACCCCAACGGGAATCCGCGCTCGCCGTGGCTGAGCTTTGGAACCAGTTCGAGCAGCGGCGCCTACCAGGGTCCGTTCGGGAAATCCACCGCGAATCTGAATCTCGGACAACTTTACCTGGGTTGGCGCCGGGGCGATTGGGCCGACATCACGATCGGCAAGATGGCCAACCCGCTCTACACGACCAGCATGGTGTGGGATCCGGACATTAACCCGGAAGGCTTGGCTGAACGCTTCAAGTACACCATCGGCGAAGCCGATCTGTTCCTGACCATGGGCCAATTTCTCTATCAGGATCCGAATCCGGTGCACGCCTCCCGGGGATTTTTTAACATCGATTACACGGATTCGAGCCTGCCGTTCCTGCTGACGTGGCAGATTGGCGCGAACTATCACGTGACAAAGGATGTATCAGTGAAGGTGGCACCGGCGGTCTACTACTACACCGGCCACGGGGTGAACACCACTTCGGGTGCCGCGGAGTTCCCGGGCTTCTCCGGGGATTACCTCGGGCAAGGATCGACCAACGGCATATTTGGAGGTTCAGCCTCCTGGAGTGGTTATCCCAACGGGTCGTTTGATGGGTTCGCCGCCAATCAAACCGGTATTCGCGATTTGCTGGTCCTCGAGATTCCGCTCGAAGTGAATTACAAGCCAGGTTATGCGGACTTTCGTTTGTTTGGCGATTTCGCGAAGAATCTTCGCGGAAAGGACCGCGCCGATCACGCCTTCGCCGCGCAGTTCAATCCGCTCCTTTCCACGGCCGGCCTTCTGCCGATTCCGTCTCCACAAACTGGAGAAGATACGGCCTGGACGGGCGGATTGTCGGTGGCCAGTCCGGAGGCGGTCGGCTTGGTCACAGGCGCGGCGACCAAACGGCATGGATGGGAGATTCGAACCTATTGGCAGCACGTTGAGCAGTACGCTCTGGATCCCAATATGCTGGATTCCGACTATTTTGAGGGACGCGCCAATCTCGAAGGAGTCTTTGCCGCGGCGGCCTTCGGGCTCTCCGACAATCTCACGGTGATTTTCCGTTATGGCCGCGCCAACCGGATCAATAATCGCCTGGGCACCGGCGGCAGCAATCTGGACATCCCCCAGATGAATCCCGTCGATAGCTACAATATTTACCAGTTTGATCTGTCCCTGAAGTTTTAAACCGCGAGCTGGATTGACTCATATTGCCGTCATTCCGCATCCTGGAAGCTACCTTTGGTCAAGTCCCGAACACGCCACACCGAGACCGGTTTGAACGATCGAACAGTCGACCTTTCGCAACATACAGAACCACATACCTGAAATGATCCAATTCCAACCACTTCTGGCCAGCGGGGCACTGAGCTTCGCTTTCGAAAAGGCCACCACCGAGGGAAAAATTACCATCGGCGCTTTGATCCTGTTGTCCGTTTTCAGTTGGACGGTGATCATTTCCAAGTCGCGCCAACTCATGCGCGCGACGCGGGGATCCAAAAAGTTCTTCGAAGCCTATCGCGCAACCCGTGATCCGCTGGCCGTGGCCCGTCAGGCCGCGGAGTTCAATGGTTGTCCGGCCTACGAGGTGTATTATACCGGAGCCAAGGAGACGGAATACCAGCTTAAAAACAACCCGGTTGAGGTGAAGGGCGTCCGGCGGATTCACGGAAACTTCGAGGCGGTGACCGGCGAGGAAACGGATCACCTGGCTCGCGAGATCAGCACGAAAATGAGCTTGTCCTCGTTCGATTCGGTCAAGATCTCGCTCGAGCGAGAGGCCAGCGTCCAGGCGATGGGCCTGGAGAAGGGAATGATTGTACTTTCAACCGCTGTAGCGGGTGGCCCCTTCATCGGCCTGCTGGGAACAGTCTGGGGGGTGATGGAAACCTTTTCTGGTATTGCCCGGGCGAACACGGCCAGCCTGACGGCGATGGCCCCCGGCGTCGCCGGCGCGTTGATTGCCACCGTCGTCGGGTTGTTCGTCGCCATCCCAGCAATGTTCGGCTACAATTACATGGTCACCAAGGTCCGGTCGATCACCCAGGAACTCGACAACTTCGTCTCCGAGTACGCCACGGCTCTGGAGCACAAATACGTCGATAATCGCTCGTTGGTGGATGAGTTGAAGGAAGTGTTCTCGTCCGCGAAGGCGCCCAGCGGCCCGTCGCACGCCGAAACGCCCACTCTAAACTGACCGCGCCCACTGATGAAGAAGTGTTCGAAAAGCCATCATCACGCGCTCGCGGAGCTGAATATCACTCCGCTGCTCGATCTGGCCTTTGTGCTGTTGGTCATCTTCATCATTACGACCACACCGATCGTTAATGACTTGGAAGTGGATTTGCCGAATGCCGCGAAGCGGGCGAAGGAGGCGAAACCCAAAGAGACCTACGTCACGGTTGGCTCGGACGGGAAGGTCTTTTTGAACAAGGAAGAAATCCAAATTGCGCAGTTGCAGCAGAAGCTCGTGGATCTGCGCCTCGACGATCCGGATCTGAACGTGGTTATCCGGGGTTCGGGCAAGGCCAAATACCAGAACGTTGTCGCCGTGATGGATGCGATCCAGCAGGCCAATGTGGGGAAGATCAACTTGGCGACGGAACCGATGGCCGAAGCCCCAATTAAATAGCTTATTATGATTCATCAGCGGGAGAAGAAGGACTCGTCGAAGGCGAACCTCATCGTTTCGGCGGTATTTCACGGGGCGATTATCCTGGTCATATTCGTATTTGCCGCCCGCGAGGGCATGCTGGGTAAAAAGCTCAAGGAAATCAGCGCCACCTTGGTACCCAAGGAGAAAAAGCCGGAACCACCAAAACCGAAGCCCGAAGTCGCCAAGGAGGCGCCCAAGCAAGAGGAGCAGAAGGTCGTGGCCGCCGCACCTCCCAAGGTGGAACCCCGCGCAACTACCGCCCCTCCGCCTTCGGACAATCAGGCCCCGGCCGTCGCACCGGCAGCGGCGGTCTTGTCGGGATTCGAATTTGGGGGTGGCAAGGAAGTCATTAGCATGGCATCCGATCCGAAGAGTCTGTACAAAGCCAAGATCGAGCGGGCTCTGCGGGAGGCCTGGAAGCGGCCGTCGGATATCCAGGACGACAATTTTGTGGTGCGGGTGGATTTGAGCATTGAGGCGACCGGTCGCCTGACCGGCTATCGTTGGATTGCCGGGACGGGAAATACCCGTTGGGATGCTTCCGTTCGCGAAGTTCTGGATAATACCCGCAATGTGGGCACACCTCCACCCAAGGGATTCCCCGGGGCGGTCGAAGTGCGTTTTGACGTCGAGACCGAGGCGGTCGATCCCAAACCTTTGGGGACATTGTGAAAAAAACTTCGCAAAACCGGCACAACTCGCTCAACGAGTTGAACATTACCCCACTGCTCGATCTCGCGTTCGTGCTTCTGGTGATTTTCATCATCACCACTCCACAGCTTTCGAACGATCTCGAGATGAATTTGCCGACCGGGCAGAAGCCCAAGAACCCGGGGCCTCCGCCCAAGATCAGTCAAATCCTGGTCAACAACGCCGGTCAGGTGCTGGTCGATAATCAAAATGTCCCGATCGACGGGCTCAAACCAACGCTCATCGCCATGAAGGCAGCGGATCCGGAAATGAGCGTGGTGGTTCGGGGCGGCGGTGACGTGGATTATCAACGGGTCATTGCCGTGCTCGATGCCCTCCAGCAGGCGGAGATCACCAAAGTTGGTCTGGCTACCGAAACGGCGCCGTAGAATCCGGCTTGGATGACCAACGAAGCCGTCTCGGTGCCAGGCCGTTTGCGGCTTTCGTGGTTGGTAGACTTGGACCAGGTATTTGAGCGCCTTTGATCCGTGTCGAACCGGGGCCTTGGTGATTTCGTCCCCCGACAACTTGGCGCCACACTTCTACGAGTGGTGCCTCCCTCCAGGCGGGACATAAACGGGAGAATGTCACCCCGCCGCCACTGGGTCGACACAGGCCCAAGTCACGATTGTTCCGCTGCGGATTGAGGATCAGGACTTGGACCGCAACGCGCTGGAGTCGACGGGAATCGACCGGAGGTACCTTACCACTCCACCAGCGGCAGTGATTCAGTGATTCAGTGATTCAAAGTGCGTGACGGCAATCCGGCGGGGCAACCCGCCGGGTTGTCGTCTGTGACCCCAACCTTCGAGTGGGTAAAGCGAAAACTCTCCAACCGACGGGCGCTTTAGGATTTCTTCCGCCAGCGCCGGGCGCGTTCTTCAAGCCGGCGTCCCATCCATCCCAGAGCGCTATTCCGGTTTAGCGCACATTTCCCGACCGCAGCAGGGCCAGAGGATAGAATGTATCGCGCCAGCGAACCCCGCCGCGTCGCAGGGTCAACACCATGGAGCGCAACAGGGCATAATGGGTGACCGGAATAATAAACGGGGCCACCCACACGGCGGACGTCGACCATCCCAAGCGTCGGCAGACCACCCACGCGGGCAGCACGAGGAGCATCATGGATGCAAAGGCGAGAAACCCCGGCACGCCAC
This sequence comes from Verrucomicrobiota bacterium, assembly GCA_947471985.1. Taxonomy (GTDB): domain Bacteria; phylum Verrucomicrobiota; class Verrucomicrobiia; order Limisphaerales; family UBA9464; genus CANIZL01. The sequence continues at coordinate 17,366 of CANIZL010000102.1, forward strand.
CCGAAAGGACCCCCAGAAACGCCACGCTCCACAATGTCCAAATGAGTGCAACCGCTCCCACCACCAACCCGGTTTGATAATCCGCGATGGCAAAAAAGTTCTTCTCCATCAGTCGGATCCCCTGCCGAAGCGTAGTACCCCAGTGGCACTCGGCATCCCTGCCTCCCAGGAACCCCCGAGTGCGCCCGCCCGCGCGGTGCAGGAGCAGCCCGAGTTTCACGTCGTCTACCACGGACAACCTGAGCTTCTCATGGCCACCCGCGCGATGGTAAAGCTCAGTCCGCATGAGATTAAACGCACCGGCTCCCAAGTGCGCGCGCGGCTGATCGCGGTTCACCCCGGAAATCCAATTCGCCGCAAAGAACGTAAATCCAATGTGCCACCCCGCCGCCGCCAGTGATTCCGGCATCACCCCGGGAACGAGCGTCACATGCTGCGCCCCGTCTCGCTCCGCCACGCGCAGGGCTCGATGGATGGCGTCCGGATCCAGCCAGCAGTCGGCATCCGTGAACAGCAGCCAGTCACCGGTGGCCTGCCGGGCGGCGCGATAACAGGCATGGCATTTGCCCAGCCACTCGGGCGGCAGCTCGGTGATATGGATGACTTCAACGCGGGAATCTTCTTGGACCAAGCGATCCAGAATCGCCCCCGTCGCGTCGGTGGAGCGGTCGTTGGACACCACTATCTGCAGCCGGACATTTCGCTGGCCGAGCAATCCCCGAACGGTCCGCTCGATCCGTTGGGCCTCGTCGCGCGCCGCCAGGATCACGCTCACGGACGGCTCCGTCCCAGTCTTCAGGGCAGGCAACTGATCCAGCAGCGGCAAACGATGAACCCAGCGGAGATGCCACAAAAAGTGAGCCGTGAGGCCCACAAAGAAAAGCGCATCCAACCAGAACAACCACGGAGGCAAAACGAGGCGCATAACAGGAAATTCGGCCGCAACCGCTGAATGGTTTAGCAGGCCCCGGAAACTCCGCCAGCCACGGCCGCAAGTTCCCGCCACTCTCATCCGCGGCCCAATCCCGGGTTTCCGGCTTGCCTACGGCTATTAAATCGGGCGAAATGTCGCTATTGCCATGTCCCAACCCATTCCCCGAAAGCCCCGTCCCGTCCGCTTCATCCGTTTCTTTCGCTTCATCCGTTTCTTTCGCACAGCCGTCGCCGCCGCCGTTGTCGGTCTGATCGCGGGATTTCGGACCACCGCCCAGGAGATACCTCGGATTGTCGATCTCACTCCCGTAGCGGGCGAAGTCCAACTGCGCTTCACCGCGCCCGCCGGCTTTAACTCCCGTTTGGAACGGTCCGCCGACCTCGTCACCTGGCAGGCGGTTTACACCTTTCCGCGCACGGCCGCGGTCCAGCAATACCTCGATCCCGCCGCCCGTTGGACCGACACCCGCTATTTCCGCGTGCTCCAATTGACGGAGACCAACGCCCTCACCGGCGATCACCTCAACACCGACGACGGCGATGTCATCATCCACCCCGTGAACCACTCCTCGTTCGTGATGAGGTGGAAGGATCAGGTCATCTACGCCGATCCGGTCGGCGGCGCTGCCCTCTACAAAAACCTCCCCCGTCCCACGCTGATCCTGATCACCGACGTGCATTCGGATCACCTCGACAGCGTCACCGTCAGCGGTCTCGGGGCCACGAATGCAACCGTGATTGCCCCCGCCGCGGTCCTGCCCCAGCTCGCCACCGCGGTCCGCGCCGTGACGCGCGTACTGACCAACGGCGCCTCGTTGACGCTGCCGACATTGCAGGTCGACGCCGTCCCCATGTACAACACCACGGCGGCGCGGCTGAGCTACCACACCAAGGGCCGCGGCAATGGTTACGTTGTGACGCTGGGTGGACGCCGCATTTACGTCAGCGGAGACACGGAAGACATCCCGGACATGCGGGGATTGCGAAACATCGATGCGGCCTTTGTTTGCATGAATCTCCCCTTCACGATGGATGTCACCCAGGCAGCCAGTGCGGTGCGGGAATTCCAGCCGCGCACGGTCTATCCCTACCACTACTCCGACAGCAATGTGACCCGGTTCAAACAGCTGGTCGGTACCAACCTACCGGTGGAGGTCCGATTGCGGAAATGGTATTGAGCCGGCCAATTCCCGGAGAACTCCCAGCTCAATTACGATTACCGTGCTCCGCCTCCACGGAAACTGTTCGCTCCGCCTCGCTACCACGCCGGGTCGCACCGGCGAGTTGCCCGCATCCGGCCGCGACATCAATACCGCGACGTTGACGCAAGGTACTCGGCAGGCCGGCGGCGCGGAGGATGGCTTGAAAGGCGGCCGCACTGCCCTGCGCGGTCGCGCTCCCGGCATAACCGGCCGTGGGGTTGAGCGGAATGAGATTCACGTGCGCCGGCACGCCCTGCAGCAATTCCGCGACCTGCTGCGCGTGGGCGGGTGAATCATTCCGCCCGGCAATCAGGGTCCATTCAAAGAAGATCCGGCGGCCGGTGCGGCGGCAATAATCACGACACGCCGCCATCAATTCATCCAAGGGCCAGCGTGCGGCGACCGGTACCAGCCGGGCCCGCTCCTCTTGGGTGGCCGCATGGAGGCTCACGGCCAGATTGTAGGGCTGGGGTTCCTCCGCCAGCCGGAGGATGCCCGGCACCACGCCGACGGTGCTGATCGTGATCCGCCGCGGTCCGATATTCAATCCCCCGGTGTCGCTGATGATCTCGAGCGCCGTCCGCACGGCATCGTAATTATGCAGCGGCTCGCCCATGCCCATGAGCACCAGATTGCGCAGGCCGGGAGCACCCGTGGCGCGCAATCGCCGCTGCAGGTGCCAAACCTGGGCGACGATTTCTCCCGGCCGCAGATGCCGTGTGAAGCCGCCCTGCCCCGTCGCACAAAAAACGCAGCCCATGGCGCAACCCACCTGCGTACTGACGCAGCCGGTGAAACGCCCGGGATAGCCCATGATCACCGTTTCAATTTCCCGGCCGTCCTCGAGGCCGAGCAGATATTTCCGGGTCAAGCCATCGGTACTCACCTGTTCCCCGCACAACGTCGGTTGCGTCCAATGGTACTTCCCGCCGGGGCCGGTGGCCGTTTCCCACCAACGCCGCAAGGGCGGCGGGAAAGCACCCGGGTCCACCGAAGCCCGCGCCTCGGTTGTCAGAATGCTTTCATGATAGCAAGCCCGCCACAGGGTCGACGCGTGGGCGACCGCCAGCCCATCCGCCCGCAGCACGCGCTGAACCTCCGCCAACGTCAGGTCCAGCAGGGACGTGCCCGTCACAATTCACTCCTGTTCCTGATCGTCGGCTTCCTTGGCGTCCTGCTCCAAAGGGCCCAGGGCGACGACATCCACGGAAACCTGCAATTGCTGGCGGTGACCGCCCAGCAACACCCCGCGCAACGGTGCAATATCACTGTAATCGCGCCCCCAGCCGATGGTGATGTGCCGGAGCGACGGCAGGCAGTTGTTGGTGGGATCGACGGGAATCCAACCGATGCCAGGACAGAAGAAACTTATCCAGGCATGCGAAGCGTCCGCTCCGCGCAGCTTGGTTTTGCCGGGGGGGGGATCCGTCTCGAGATAACCGCTCACGTAGCGCGCCGGCAGGCCCAATGACCGCAGGCAGGCAATCTGAAATTGGGCAAAGTCCTGACATACCCCCCGGCGCTGCGCGAAGAACTCCGCCACCGGCGTCGTGACCGTGGTGGCAGTGGGGTCGAATTTGAAATCCTCGCCGATGCGGCGCGTCAGATCCGTTACGGCATCCAGAATCGGGCGATCCTTGGTGAAGGACGTCGACGCGTACTTGGCAAAGTCCGCGTCCCGGGGCACCAAGGGTGAAGCGTAGGTGAATTCGTGCGCCTCCAAGGCGGCGCCGGAGTGATCGCCCCGGCAGCGACTCCGCACGCTTTCCCACGAAGGCGTCTCGGTGGGTTCGGGAATGAACGATGGGCTCACCGCCACCCGACTGCGGGCCGTTACCACCAGGCGGCTGTGGGGATGTTCCACCGTGATGAAATGGCTGGTGTTGCCGAAATAATCACTGTGCTTACGCGTCACCGCCGGTGCGGGATCTACGTGAATCTCCTCCATCAAGCAACGCTGCTGCACCGTCCGGCGCGGCGTCAGGCGCAGCATGTGGTGGGACATCGATACCCGACCCGCGTAGTTGTACGCGGTGATGTGGGTGATCTCGTAGAGAAGCTGGCGCATGATCAGCTGATTCGCGGCACGGTGTGGCTGAAGTACCGATTGGTCAGATCATCGGAGAAAATCGACAGCTCCGTCCCCAGGCGGTCGAGCCAGCTCATCAGCTCGGCCCGATCCGGGCTCAGAGTCTCGGTCCGCCCCAGCTGCAAGGCCTCGATCAGCCCACGCACCTGCAAGGCTTCGATGTGCTCTTCGCGAACATTGACTGGCTGCGGCAGGGCGCCGGAGTGATTGCGAATCTCCATGATCTGAAACGCGAGCGCCCGCGGATTACTACTGTCCCGCAAGAGCAAATCCACCACCTCCGGCCACCGCGGCTCGGCAAAATGGCGGCGGCGATACGTCATCACGCTGTCGGCGATTTCCAGGACCGGTTCGAGCACGCTGGCCGGCGGTGCCTTGAGGCTCGCGGCGGCCCGCAGGAGCGCCACCATGCGTACCGCGCGCTCCACCCGGCGCCCCAGATCGAGGAAACGCCAGCCATGACCGCGGGTCATGTTCTCCATCTCCATGCCGTTGAAGGCGGCGAGATCCAGGACCAGATTGTGGATCAACGTCAGGGCACTGGCCGTGGGAAGACGCCCCTTGCGCGGCCGCGCATCGGTATCCAACCGCCCCAGGATCCGCCAGGTGTCCCCGGAGAACCGATCCCGCACGGTGGAGGAAATGAAACGGATGCGCCCCAGCAATTCGCGAATGCCACCCGACAGTTCCGGTTGATACACCAACTGCAACACCGGCTGCAGCAGATCCGCGGTGACAAAATCCGTCGGCAAGGCAGCGGGCAGGACGCCCAGGCGTCCCAGCAATCCTCCCAGCGCGGCCAACTCCGGAGTGCCGTCCCGGGTGCTTTCATCGGAGAGCCGCCCCAAAACGCACCGGAGCACCCGCAACGTCTGTTCCAGCCGTTCCGTGTAACGCCCCAACCAAAACAAATTGTCGGCGGCCCGGCTC
>CANIZL010000103.1 GCA_947471985.1 Verrucomicrobiota bacterium
CGAGTACCTCGCGCAGTGGAATCTGAATCCGACTCGGTACGAATGGCGGGCCGATGGAAAGACGATTCTGGAGAAGATCGCCAGAGCGCGTGAAGCTTTGGCTCGGGAAATGGCTGTTAGTAATGTTACTTGTTAAACAGTACACTAGGGGCCGGGTCGTGCGGCCGCCCGCCACGCCTTTCGGCCCGCCGGCGACTCTTCAGCGGGGCGCTCCGCCGCCACTCGGCCGCACAATGGCGGCATCCAGCGCCGATACGATCTCCGCGCGATCCGTTGTCGCACCCTTCGCCGCCACCGCCGCACGCAATCCAGTTAACGCTTCCCGCAGTTCGTCGTTGGGCGGAAAGCGAGCAGCGGCACGAGCGATGGCCACGACATGCCGTCCCAAGTTATCGTCATCGTGGCTCGCGAGATCCCCAAACTTGCGGATGTCCTCGGCGGTCAGCTTGGCATCCTGCGCCAACAGCGGCGTCCACGCGGCAGGTCGCAAGGCAGCCTCCGGCATCTCCCCGAGCATCACCGCAGAGCCCGCTCGATCCAGAGGGCGCGCAATGAGGGGCTCTTCTCGGTGGGCAACCCCGCCGTCAGGGACCAAAGCGGCGCGGTGTCACCCATCTTGCTCAAATCCTCCAACAACCGTTGTTCCGGACTCAAGGCCTGAAGGCGAGCCTCTTCCTTCTGCTCCTCCGCCTGCGCTTCCTGTCGATACGCCTGTGCCCGCGCACTCCGAGCCGCGATCGCTTGAACCAGGAGGCCGGCGGTCACCAACCCCATCAGCGCGGCGGCGCCCGTCAGCACGCCCAATCCCCGCACCCAAAATGCCGGCCCACCCACGGTGGTGGGTTGCCAGAGAAGGGCGAGCTGGAAGGCAAAAAAGCCGAGGGGCAACAGGAGCCCGGTGAACAGCAACAAACCGGGTTGTGCCAGACGCTGCTTATCCGCCCACGCGAGAAAGGAGCCAACGATGGCGACGCCCACCAAAACTGCCACGCCAACCATCAGCGCCAGCGCCGTCGCGCGCGAGAAGCCGAGCCAGTCCAAGCTCCCGCGAGACACCGTCAGGGATCCCGCAATGATTCCGGCCAGGCCCGCGAGGATCCCGGTGAAAAACGGGATTACCAACCCCGCCGCATTGGAGCCGCCCGGAACCGGGCTCAGATAGAATCCAACGATGGCGGCAGTGACGAACGTGAGCAGGGCACCCACGAGCGCGAAGAGCCCGAGAAATACGGCGGAGAACATGAAGGTAAGGGGTAGAATATTCGCCGGCGGGGATCTCAGCGACGGTTACGGAGTGCGGAGCAGCCGCAGGATGAGTTTCCACGCGGCCAAATCCGGGGCCTTTCCGGGGTAGTAACTCCTCGAGGTTTCCCAGTCGTAGAACTTCCGCAGCGCGATCAAAAACTCCGCCTCGCTGGAATAGATCTGCCCATCGGGGTTATCGCCGTAATCCGAGCGAACGAATCGCCGCTCGATCCAACGCAGCGTTGTGCCGCCTTCCTTGTGCGACGTGGCGAAGGACCCGCCCGCTTTCATGGCGGCCACAATCGCTTGTTGGATCGCGGAAACGGAGTCGAGGTGGGCCTCCGCATCTCGGGCCGCATCGCACAGTTTTTGGTAGCGAATCGGCGAACCTTCGTCGGCCGCGGGCGGATTGGCCGCCCCGAAATCGCGCGTCCAGAATTTGAACCAGCCCTCCGCGGATTTGCGGAAATAGTCGTGATTGTCGACAGGCTCCTTGGGCCAGGATGCTTCAACCTTCAACGTGTAATAGTTGTTGCGGGGCAGCGCCGCATCGAAGCGCAATTCAAAGGAGTAATTGGCACCCACCTGCGTGGTTTGGCCCCGGAGGACGAAGCGTCCGTCTTCCATCGCTGCGGTGAAGAGGAACATCAGACTCCGCTCCAGGCCGAACTGAATTTCCTGCGGGGGACGGGGGTCGCGGAAATGCAGAATACGCGTCACCCCGGTGGCGGACTGATTCAACAATTCCACTCCGGTCGGTTGGGTGCTCATTCCCAGGGCGGCCTTGATCGCCCGCAGCCGCGGCGTTTTCGCGCGTCGAATCAAAGCCTGGGCGCATTCCCCCTCGGGCATCAACGTCACCCCGGCGGCGGGCTCGGGATTGGCGGCCCGACGAATGGCGTCCATGTCGGGATACGCCGGCGGCGGATTCGGTGGTTCGAGGACGAAGTGGAATCGTTTGGCGTCGGTGAACTCGCCCGAATAGCTCGAACCGCTGCGCTCGTAGAAACCAAGTCCGTCGCCGGAGGCCCGGGCGCGGGTGCTCACTTTGTTGGCGAGTTTAACATACGCCCCGACGGGCGGTGCCGGGAAACTGTGACCGACCTCCACGATGGAATTCCCGGCTGCCAATTCCGCGTCGATCAACGCCCGCAGCGCTGGCGGGAACGCGTTGAGTTCTTGGGTTAGTTCCGGGGTGAGGCTCATGGTGCGGTCTGCGTTGGAGTGAAGTAGGCGTGGGACGAATTTCCCGGCTTATGGGATCCGATTTTTCAACTGGGCAGGCGATATAGCTGCGGCACGCACCAGTTCTATATCTTCTCCGGCCGCCGCGGTATCGGACTTTGGGGGGAGAGACCGCGCCGCCACGGGGCACAGTAAAACCGCGGATAGCGGGGATAACGCGGATGGGGAAATGAAGTATCAGATCCCTGCTTCCTATCCGCGTTATCCGCGCTATCCGCGGTTAACTCCTCCGTTCGTAGTTCGCGAGCGAACGACCACAGGCCCCCTGCTTTGGGTGTCCATTTGCCGCGGAAGGATTGCTATCCGGGGCTTCCCGGCGACGGACCAGGATCGTCGGCAGCGGCGTTTCCTTCGCTGTGTCGCCGGTGGGAAAACCGGTGCTGCCGGTACCGCACCAAAACAAAGGGCCGGCTTTCCTGCGAAAGCCGGCCCTTTTGGCGACTACTGAGAATTACGAGTTCTTGTCCCAGCCGTAGGTCGGCATGTGGATCTCGCGACCCATGCCGTCCGTGACCTTGCGGGTCTTGGCATCGTAGTGGCACATCATGCCGAGACGCTCGGAGGCTTCCGCCAGCGAGATGACCGTCTGGACCTTCAAAGCCAGATCGATGCCGCAGTTCGGCTGCTTGTTGGCCCGGATGCTCGAGAACCAGTTCTTGTGGTGCGCCGCCACGCTCTCGGGGGCGAAGCCTTCCGCGACATCGGGCTTCACATAGTCGTCCGCCTCCTCGCTCGCGAAGGGCTGCTCGGGCTTTAATTCCACCCGGTTGCCCGCCATGAACAGGTTCGCCTTGTGGCCGCGGATCAATTCCTGCGTGCCCGTTTGGTTCACCGTGCTCGACGTAATGTGCATCACCATCCCGCTCGGGAATTCCGCGATGAGCTGGATGATTTCACAGACGTCGCGTGGGTACTTGGTGGCCTTCTTGCCGGTCGCCTTGCTGTCGGTGCCCACCTTGTGATTGCCCACCGCCGACACCCGCGTCGGGAATTCCGGATTGCCGGTCGCCAGCATGTACGGATGCAGCTTGTGCGGGAACAGATCGCCGAGCAGACCGGCACAGTACGGGTAGTATTTGCGCCAACGGAAATAGTGATCGGGATCGAAGGGCTTGCCCGTCTTGATCTGATCGCCCACCCACATCTTCCAATTGAGATCGTCCGGGGTGCACCACGGTTGGATGTCGTAGTTCCATTCGCCCTGCGGCGCATTGCGCATGTAGCTGCCCTGGCTCATCACCATCGGTCCGATGCGCCCGGCGCGGATCCATTCGGCGGCCTTGTGCCACTTCATGTCCGAGCAGCCCTGGGATCCGACGTTCAGCAACTTGCCCGTGCTCTTCACCGCGTCGGCCAAAAGGAACGCCTCGCTCAGATAGCGGGTCATCGGCTTCTCAATATAAACGTGCTTGCCGGAGTTCAGCGCCGCGAGACCCACGCGGGTGTGCCAATGATCCACCGTCGCGCAGAAGATTGCGTCAATATCCTTCCGCTCCATCAGCTTGCGATAGTCCTCGTAGCCCTCGGCCTTGTTGCCGGACTTCGCTTCGATGTCCTTCTGCGCGGCGGCCACGCGGGTCTTGGACACGTCGCATACCGCGGCGAAGGCGAGATTGTTCTCGTCCTTGTGCGCGAGCGATTGATCCACGTGGGCGCCCTTGCCCTGACCGCCGACGCCGACAAAGCCGACGACGATGCGGTTATTCGCCCCGGTGACGTTGGCGGACGGCGCCTGATTCTGGCCGTAAACCGGCGTCTTCAGCGTGCCCACCGCAGCAGCGGCAGCGGCAACAGCGGTGCTGCGTTTGATGAACCCGCGGCGGGAAGTGATTCCGGCCGCCCCAAGGGAAGTGGTTTGCGACGACATATGCGTGAGTTGGTGCAGACGTAAATTGGTGGAGACGCCTTCAGATTATGGAGTCGCCCGGGTGAATCAAACCGAAAACCTGGAATAGGCCGGCACAGTGCACCGCAATTTATGCGGTGCGCGACGGTGCGCCGCGCTTCAATCCCAGCAAACGCTCATAGCCGTCGGCCATCTGGGTCAGCGAAAACTCCGTGGCGATTCGTTGCCGTCCGGCCCGGCCCCATTGCTCCCGTAAGGCCGGATCCAAGGCCAGTTCCACTAGGGCCTCCGCCAGGGCCGACACATCCTCACGGCCCACCAAGCGGCCCGTCACACGATCCACGACTTGTTCCGCTGCGCCGCCGTGATCCGTGACCACCACCGGAAGGCCCGCACTCAGGGCTTCGAGGGACGCGTTGGGACAGCCGGCGGGTTCGGAAATCATCACGAACACATCCAGTCCACCCAGCCACGCCGGGACATCCGTGACTTCCCCCAACCAACGCACGGGCAAATCCCGCGCGGTCGCTCGCAGTTCTTCCGCATAGTTTTCCCCGCCCGGTTCCGCGTCGCCGGCGATCACCAGCTCACACGCAGGCAAACGGGGCAGGGCCAATAGCAGCGCCGACAGAAGCAACTCCAGACGCTTGTGCGGATTCAACCGCGCCGCGGTCCCAAACACCACCCGGTCCCGCCGGGCATAGGTCACGGAGGGCAGCAGCGGCACACCGTTGCGCTGGACGAACACCGGCGCTCCGCAGGCAGAAGCCCGCGCCGCTTCCGCCGCATACTTCACCACCAAACCCGCCAGGCGCTGCCCATAATCCGTCGGCGTGGTGATCGGCAATCCCGCCGGGGGACAACGAATGACCCGTTCCAGCGACGAAAAATACATCTCCCCGGGACTGACATCGAAGAAGGGAATCTCTTCCAGCGCCTCGGCCCAACGCAGCTTGTGCTCGGCCAGAGCATTCCAGGCGAGCACGGCCGCCGGGGGATCGGCATCGAGGGATCGCAAACCGATCCGGACCGCCTCGGCGGCATCCAGTTCCTCCGGCGGCGGCAGCGAGAGCACCGGAATTCCGGCGGCTCGCAAAGCCAGCGTGCCGGGCGTGGGCTGCGCGACGGCTTCCTGCAACGTGATGGCCCGCACGCGATGGCCCCTTCGCGCCAATTCCACCAAGAGTCGGCGGGCACTGCTCTGAGCGCCGCCGGTGGAGAAATTATTCGTGATCAGACATACCCCCGCGGCGACCGGGAGGCCGGGCCGCCGCAACGCTAGCAGGCGTTCGTACAACAGGCGATGCCGGGCGGTCATCACCGGCAACGTGAACGTTGCCGGCAACCCCACCGCCGAAGTCGCCGGCTCGGGTTCGGAAAGACCCACTGGCGAAACAGCCCGCAAGATGGCCTCGGCAAAATCGGCCGCGCCCGCTGTGACCGGCAGCAGATGCACCTGCGGCGTTCGCGCCGCGATTTCGGGAGCCCCACCCACCGCCGTGGCCACCACCGGCAACCCCATCGCCAACGCCTCCAACTGGGCCAGGCTCAACCCCTCGTGGTCGCTCACATTGACCAACACATCCGCCGCCGCCAGCCACGGTCGAACATCCTCCGAATCGCCCAAGCGATGCACCCGTTCGCTCACACCGGCCGCCGCGGCAGCCGATACCACCGCGGCCTCACACGCCTGCGCCAATGTCGATCGGGCCGAAGCGGAACCAATCAGCCACAGGTGCACCGATCCCGCAGCGTCGCCGGCCGCGGTCCGGCGTCGGGTACATTCCGCTAAAATCTCCGGCAATCGCTCCAGACGTTTTTGCGGCCGCGGATTCGCGATGGCCACGAGCACCAGGTCCCGCTCGTTCACGTCCAGTTGCCGCCGTCGTTCGGTGCGCCATTCCCTTCGACGTTCCGGAGTCACCGCAAAGTCGCCCGCATCAATGCCATTCCAAATCGTGCGCACGAACGCCTTCGTGCCCGTCGCCCGCAGTTCCGCCTCGATCGCCTGGGAGCAGGCGAAAAAGCCAACCGGGGAATCGCCACGCGCTGGCAAGCGCTCCGCCAGTCCCGCCGGCCAAGCCGCCCGGGTGTTGTGAAGCGTGTGCACCAGGGGCCAGTCCCGGCCCTGCGGTTGCCGGGCAAAATCAGCGGCCGTTTCCGCGTCCAACAAGTGCGCGTGCAGGAGGTCCACACCCAAGCGCGTGGCCAGCCGCTGCACCGTCGCAATCTGCCGCACCTCGTCCAACGCGGCCAGATCCAGCCAGCCCGCCGGCGCGGGAAAGACCGGCCGCGTTGGCCGACCCAATCCCAACAGCCAGGTGGCGGTCCCTTGCCGACGCAATTCAACGGTCAGATCCCGCGCGAGGCGTTCCGCTCCACCCCGCTGCAGACTGGTGATCAACTGAATCACCCGCGGGGACCCGTCGGCGTAAACGTCCAACGAAGGCCAGCGCACCACGCGCGCCCGTCGTACCAGATCCGTCCACGCCCCGTCCACGGATCCGCCGTCGCGAAGCTTTTCCCGCAGCTCCCGGCTCGCCGCGGCCCCGGCCCAGAACACCGGCGGCAAGGGCAGGGGTGCCGCCAACGGCTGATTGAAATCCCCCCCGCAACGTGCCTGCATCGCCTGCCAGAATTGCGATTCCGGGGTGGGCGCCACCCGCAGCTCGCCGGAGATCCGCGGCAAACCCACCGCCACGACCGGTTTTCCCCCGGGCGACTCCGGCGGCATCCGCAGAGGACCCTCGGCAGCCAACCAAACTCCGGCCCGAATCCACAACCCGGCTCCGCCAGACCCGATACCCGATTCCAGCCCATCCCAACGCCTGATCAGGTCCGGTCGGACACCCGCCGCCACGAGGGAGCGCCAGGTCCGATTCATGGCCGTGGTGACATCCATTCCGCCCTCCCGGGAGGAGGGTGGCAGCAGGACGACAGGCAGATCCGCGGGTGACAACCGGCGCAGTCTTGGGTGGAAAAACGCCGCCGTCGAGTCCGTCCTTCCCGGGCCGAGCGGGCACCGGCCACCCCCCCGACCGCAACTTGCCCGCGTGGGCTGTGTCCGTCAGGGTGGAAGTCTTATGGGATTACTCGACGGCAAGCTCGGGATCGTGTTCGGCGTGGCCAATAAACGTTCCATCGCGTGGGCGATTGCGCAGGCGTGGCATCGCGAAGGGGCCAAACTCGCGTTCACGTATCAAGGCGATCGACTGAAGGAAAACGTTGAGGAACTCGCCAGCACCTTTGGCGCCGACACCCTGATCCTCCCGTGCGATGTCACCAGCGACGAGCAGATCCGCTCGGTTTTCGGGGCCGTGAAGGAATCCTTCGGCCGCCTCGATCTACTGCTGCATTCCGTGGCCTTCGCCCCCCGCGAGGCGTTGGAAGGCGATTTTCTGAACACCTCGCGCGAGGCCTTCCGGGTCGCGCATGACGTCAGCGCCTACTCGCTGATTGGTCTCGCCCGCGAAGCCGCGCCGCTGATGACCAACGGCGGCAGCATCGTGGCGATGAGCTATTACGGGGCGGAAAAGGTGATTCCCCACTACAACGTGATGGGCGTCGCGAAGGCGGCCCTCGAAGCCAGCACCCGTTATCTCGCCTACAGCCTCGGTCCGCAGAAGATCCGCGTGAACTGCATCTCCGCCGGCCCGATGAACACGCTGGCCGCCCGCGGCATTTCCGGTCTGGGTGAGATGTTGAAGCACTACGAGGCCCACGCCCCGTTGAAGCGGAACGTCCTGCCCGTCGAACTCGGCCACACTGGCGCCTTCCTCGCGAGCGACGGCGCCGCTGCCATTACCGGCCAGGTCCTGTACGTCGATTGCGGGTACCAGATCATGGGCATGTGAGCGTCGGACGATCCGACGAATCACCTTTTCCCCGGCGCGGGAGTCTCGCTATGGTGCGCGTCCGATGACGTGCACGCCATCCCGTGAAGAGTTCTTGCAACTGACCGCGCAGGGGAATTGCATCCCGATCACCTGCACGCTGCTGGCGGATTTGGAAACTCCGCTCTCCGCCTACGCCAAGCTGCGCGGGGGCGGGGAATCGTTCCTGTTTGAATCGGTCGAGGGCGGCGAGCACCTCGGCCGCTATTCCTTCGTGGGCTGCGGCCCGCGCGCGATCATCAAACAGAACCGCGACCGCGTATCCGTGGTGCAAAACGGCATGGTGGTGGAGAAGTTCACGGTCACGCCGCTCCCCAAGGACGCCACGGAGGTGCGCGACGGCCTCGTCGTCGTCGAACGGGTGTTGAGCCGCTACAAGGCAGTGACCGTTCCCGGGTTGCCCCGCTTCACCGGCGGCGCCCTGGGTTTCCTCGGTTACGAATTCATCCATGACGTCGAGCCCGTGGTGCCCCGGGCGCCGCAGGACGACCTCGGCACACCCGTGATGTACTACCTCATCGCGGATCAGTTGTTGGTTTTCGATCGGGCCAAACAGACACTGACTCTCGTGGTCAATGCCATCCTCGAAGAAGGTTCCAGCCCCGAGGAATACTACGATGAAGCCGTCTCCGAACTCGAACGACTGGTGGAGGTGTTGAAGGAGCCGTTACACGTGGCCCCGGTGATGCTTCCCGCCACGGAGCCGAAACCCGTCGCCTTCAAATCCAACACCACCCAGGCCCAGTTTGAAGCGAACGTCCGCAAGGCGCAGGAATACATCCGCGCCGGCGACATCATTCAGGTGGTCGGCTCCCAACGTTTCACCGCGCCGATGAAGGCGGGTCCGCTCGATCTTTACCGCGCGGTGCGGACGGTGAATCCGTCCCCCTACATGTTCCTGCTGGAACTGGATGGTTTCTCGCTGGTCGGCGCCTCGCCCGAATTGCACGTCCGCTGCGAAGACCGGCAGGTCGAGATCCGGCCCATCGCCGGCACCCGCCGCCGCGGTGCGACCGAGGCCGAGGATCAGGCCTTGGAGAAGGAACTGCTGGCCGATCCCAAGGAACGGGCCGAGCACGTGATGCTGGTCGATCTGGCCCGCAACGACATCGGCCGGGTCTGTGATTACGGATCCGTGAAGGTGACCGATCTGATGATCATCGAGCGGTACAGTCACGTGATGCATATCGTCTCGCAGGTGAACGGCACCTTGAAGGCGGACCAGACGGGCTTCGACCTGATGCGCACCACCTTTCCGGCGGGGACGTTGTCCGGGGCGCCCAAGATCCGCGCGATGCAGATCATCGCCGAACTGGAAAAGACCGCGCGCGGACCCTACGGCGGATGCGTGGGTTACTTTGGCTTCGACGGCAATTCGGATCACTGCATCACCATCCGGACCGCCCTGGTCAAGGACGGGCAGGCGTACGTGCAGGCCGGCGGCGGTTGGGTGAACGATTCGGATCCCACGGCGGAGTTTGAGGAAACCGTCAATAAGTCGCGCGCCATGCAGAAGGCCGTGGCCTTGGCGGAAACGTTCCCGCGGCTGAAGACCTGACTCGAATCCGACGGCGGCGGCGGAAGAAAACCGGGGCGTAAGGGCTTTCCCGCTTGCTCCGGGCACTGCCGCCGGGCCAGCGTGCAGCGATGTCTGCGACATTGAAGTCCTTGCGAGCACTGGCCGATCCCACCCGATTACGGATCGTGGCGGTCCTGCAGCGCGAGGAGCTGAGTGTGAACGAACTCCAGGAGATCACCCGCCTGGGTCAATCCCGGGTCTCCACCCATCTCGCCCTGTTGGCCGAAGCGGGACTGCTGAGTTCCCGGCGGGACGGCAAGCGGACCTTCTATCGGCTGGACCCCCGGGGCGACGCTGCCGCACAAGAGTTCACGCGGCTCGCTGTCCGTGCCGCCAAGGAACTGCCCGAGGCGGAAAGCGATCAAACCAATCTAAACCGGGTGCTTGCCCGCCGGCAGGACCAAGCCCAGTTGTACTTCAACCAGGTGGCCGGCCGATTTGATCGCAGCTATGGTCCGGGACGCTCCTGGGAAGGTTTCGGGCACCTTCTGCTCCGCATGCTGCCCCCGGTCGTGGTGGCGGATCTGGGTTCGGGGGAGGGTCTGCTCAGTGAATTGCTCGCGCGCCGATGCAAGCGGGTGATCGCCGTCGACAATTCCGAGAAAATGGTGGCCTTCGGCGCCCGCAAGGCGAAGCGCAATGGCCTCAAGAATCTGGAATTCCGCCACGGGGATATCGAAGCCCCCCCGATTGAGCCCGCCAGTGTGGACGTGGTGATTCTGAGCCAGGCCCTGCATCATGCGGAGGATCCCGCCCGCGCCCTGCTGGCCGCCGCCGGCATCCTGAAGCCGGGGGGCCAATTGCTGCTGCTGGACCTCGTGCAGCACCGATTCGATCAGGCCCGCGAATTGTACGGGGACCGCTGGCTCGGTTTTGCCGAGGCGGATCTGCACCGCTGGCTTGAGGCGGCGGGATTCAAGAAGATCGAACTGAGTGTCGTGGCGCGGGAGGAACAACCTCCCCACTTCGAGACCCTGCTCGCCGCCGCCGAGCGGTGAAACGGGGAAAAGGATTACGCCGGCCAAGCCTTTCCTTGGGGCCAGCGCAGCCCTACTAGCACCATCGTGCAAGTTACCGAGCTACGGGACGATCACGGCCGGGTGATGCGGGATCTGCGGATCAGCATCACCGACCGCTGTAATTTCCGTTGCCTCTACTGCCTGCCGGAGACCGAGGAGGCGAAGGATTTTTATCAATCCAAGTGGGATGCCCTGCGCAATCCCCAGCCGGCCGCGGCGCGGACCACGCCCATCCAGTACGACTGGAAGCCCAAGGCCCAACTCCTGACCTACGAAGAGATCACCCGGATCGTGCGGGTCGGACTGAGCTTGGGGCTTCGCAAGATTCGCCTCACCGGCGGTGAACCCCTGCTCCGGCGCGACGTCCCGGTGTTGGTCCAGGCCCTGACCGCGCTCGGCGGGATCGAGGACCTCGCGATCACCACCAATGGCTTCCTCTTTGCCCGGCACGGCGCGGCTCTACGGGCCGCCGGTCTGCACCGCGTGAGCTTCAGCCTCGATTCCCTGGATGCGGTGAACTTTCGGAAGATGACCGGACGCGACGGTCTGGCCGAAGTCTTGGCGGCCATCGAACAGGCCCAGTCGCTGGGCTTCACTGCCGTCAAAGTCAATGCCGTGGTCATCCGCGGGCTGAACGATCACGAATTGGAAACCCTGGCGGAATGGGCCCATTCACGGGCGCTTTCGCTGCGGTTCATCGAGTTCATGCCCTTGGACTCCAGCCGGGCGTGGCAGCGCGACCTGGTCGTGCCCGGCCGGGAGATCGTCGCCCGCCTCCAGGCGCGATTCGATTTGGTCCCGGTGGATCAATCCCAAAACCCCGCTGAGACCGCGCGGCGTTGGGCTTTTCCCGATGGACGAGGGGAAATCGGCGTCATAGCGCCGGTCACCGAGCCGTTTTGCGGGCATTGCAACCGGTTGCGCCTGACCGCCGACGGCCGCGTGCGCACCTGCCTCTTCAGTCTCGAAGAGCCGGACCTGAAGCCCCTGCTGCGGGGCGGGGCCACCGATGCCGATCTGGCGGCGCGTCTGGTGGAAATCGTCCGCGGGAAGGAAGCCGGCCACCGGATCGGCCAGGCCGACTTTGTCCAGCCGGCCCGATCCATGAGTTGCATCGGCGGTTAATCCGGCGGCCAACCCGCGGATCTGCCCATTGGGCCCGTTCCACCTCGGTTCCATCTTTTTGCAGCCTCGGTCGGTGGATGACTGACCCCGGGGTGGATGTTGCGCGGGTATGACACTGACTACTCTACCCTCTCCCGCGATGTCGGCCGTCGAAGTTCTGGCCGAATTTGGTTCAGCCCGTCTGGTCCGGGGCTCGGCCGGTCATCTGGAACTCCGGGGCGGTTCGGGCCAGGAACGGGCGGAGGCCCGGGAATGGGCCAGCCTCTTTTTGGAAGTCGAATACGTTGCCTGGCACCCTACCGGAGCGTGAGCGGGCGGGTGAGCCACAAATTCACTGGGCCGGCCGGGAAAAGTTTAACCGAAGCCCGGGCGGGGCTCTTTGGGGCATATCCGCGGTAATTTGGCCGTTTTTGCCCCATTATTCGGTAACTTGGTGGGGGAAATCCTTGGTTTGTGGGCGCTTCCGGGGTCTCTCGCGGGCCGGCCAAGTTAAATGTCCCTTGCCGGCGGGGGGGCTCCCTGCTAGTTACCAACTCCTTTTTAACGGAAAGATTTAGATTATGGCACGTATTTGCTCCCTCACCGGCAAGCGCCCGGTCAAAGGCTCCCACATTTGGCGCTCCGGTAAAGCGAAGAAAAAAGGCGGCATCGGCACGCACGTGACGGCGATCACCAAGCGCCGATTCTTCCCCAATCTGCAGCGCGTCAAGGCGGTGCTGCCGAGCGGTGAAGTGCGCTTCATCCGCGTGGCCACCAGCGCCATCAAGAAGGGTCTCGTGACCAAGGCGCCGAAGCGCACGTGGACCAAGGCCAACGCGGCCAAGTAATCCGGCCTGCAGCATCGAACGACGCCGTACCCCGGCGTCGTTCGCGTTTCGGGAGGGCGCGCCCGATCGGATTTGCCGGCTACCGGATCCGCGCCCGAACCTTTGAGGTGTGCAGCGCGTCCTCCGCTTCCACTGGATCCGCTTCTGGATCGGCTTCGTGGCCGCGCTGCAAGTGTTGGGCTGGCTGTTATCCAGCCTCGGCCAGCTGGGCACCGCGGGTTATGCCCTCGGATTACCACCCGTCCTGCTGATCGCCTTCTTCGCCGCCGGGTGTCGCACCCATTTCCCCGGATCCGCGGCGACCGATCCCGACAGCGATGCGCCCCGCGGTTACTTCTGGCGCCAACCCCGCTTCCGTCGCTGGTTGCCCCGCGTTTTCCTCGTCCTCGCCGCCGGGAGTCTGATCACCGGTCTGCTCTACGCTCCGAATAACGGAGACGGCCTCGGCTATCGCACCCCCCGGGTGTTGAACTGGCTGAGCACCGGGCACTGGTACTGGATTGACACGATCGACGCCCGTCTGAACACCCGCACGGTGGCCTACGAGTGGGTGACCGCGCCCTTTCTGGCGCTCACCGCCAGTGATCGACTGCTCCCGTTGATCTCATTGGTGAGTTATCTGCTGCTGCCGGGACTCCTGTTTGCGCTGTGGCGGGGACTCGGTGTGGCGGGTCGGGTCGCCTGGTGGTGGATGTGGTTGTTGCCCACCGGCTATGGCTTTGCGCTGCAGGCCGGGGGGATCCTCACCGATCTCTTTGGCACGGTGTTCAGCGTCGCCGCGGTGCAATTGGCCCTCGAGGCCCGACAACGAAAAGATGCCTCCGCGGCGCGATTCTCGGTGCTCGCCGCCGCCCTGATGATCGGCAGCAAAGTCAGCAGCCTGCCACTCCTCCTGCCGTGGGCCCTCGCGCTTTGGCCGGTGATTCCCCTCCTGTTCCGTCAGCGCGGCGCGCTCGTCGTGACGGCGGCTCTGGCGCTCGTCAGTTCCAATGTTCCCACCGCCCTCCTGAATCTGCGCCACTGCGGCGATTGGACCGGACTGGCGGCCGAAACCCGGGCCCAGGCCATCATCGGCAAGGGCAGTCCGGTGGCCTATCTGAAACACAACGCCGGATTGCTCCTCAGCCAGAATCTCAACCCGCCGATTCTCCCCGCCGCCGGCAGTGTGAATCGCTGGGTGGAGGGCCGATTGACCGAGTCCTGGAAATCCTGGCTCAATGCGAGTGCCGAGGACGGGGTGCGGGCGTACAAGCTGCGGGAATTGGTGCATGAGGACTTCGCCGGACTCGGACTGCCGATCACGATACTGCTGGGAATTCTGCTCCTCGCCCAGGCACGCCGGGCCCGGTACCACGGGAACGACGGTGGAACCCTCAACCCGCCTTTCCCCGGATGGCTTCCCGCGGTGATCTGGTCACCTTGGATTGCCTTTTTGGTTTATGCCACGCAGTCCGGCATCACCTCCGCCGCCCGCCTGATCCTGCCGTACTATCCCCTGCTCATCACCGGCCTGCTGGGCGCCGGTGCACTCGCCACTTGGGTGCGCCGTCGTTGGTGGCCCGTGGTAACCGTGGGCGCCGGACTGTCGAGCATCGTTATCTGCGTCCTGTCGCCGATGCGTCCGTGGTTTCCCGTCCTGACGCTGCGGCAACGCGTCGATCCGAAGTTCCTCACGCCCGGATCGCCCGGCGATCGGCTGGGGCACGCCTACACCGTGTGCCGGGAGCGGGCCACTGGATTTGATCCGTTCCTCGCCCACCTGCCGGCCGGAGTGAAGCAGATCGGCATGCTGGCGCAGTTTCAGTTTCTCGAAGCGCCGTTATGGCGCCCGTTCGGTGGACGCCGCGTCGTCCGTCCTCCGTCACCCGCCACGCCCGCTGCTTTCCGCGAGCGCGGGTTGCAGTACGTGGTCCTGCGGGTGACGGATGTCCCGTTGCTCTCGGGTTTGAGCTTTGAGGAGTGGCTGCAGGCAGGTTCGGCCGAGGTCTTGTTTCGGGGCGTGTATTGCCATTTCCCCATCGAGAGCGACACCGAATGGGTGTTGGTAAAATTGCGCTGAAAACGCATGAAGACCCGCCTCACAATTCCCTGGGTTTGGCGTGCCGGTCTGCTTTGGGCGGCTGGGTTGGACGTGGTGGGGTGGGGGCTCTCGGCCATCCATCAGCTCACCGCCACCGCCTATGCCCTGGTACTGACTCTCGCCGGACTGGCCACCGTGCTGTGGTGGCGAAGCGAACGGACCAACCACCCCTCACAGCCCACCGCGCCCACACTCCTGCGCTGGCGCCGACCTCGCTGGCGTCGTCTGCTGCCCGCCGGCTTTCTGGGATTGGCGGGGCTCGCCCTGCTGGGGGGTCTGCTCTATCTGCCGAACAACATCGATGCCCTGGCGTATCGCACACCCCGGGTCCTGCACTGGTTGGCGGCCGAACAGTGGCATTGGATTCCGTGTCCGTACCAACGCCTCAACGTGCGCGCCACGGGTTTTGAATGGCTGACGGCACCGATACTGGCCCTGACCCATTCGGATCGACCGCTCTTTCTGCTGGAATTTTTCTGCTTCCTGCTCCTGCCGGGTCTGGTGTTTACCACCTTGCGCGCCGCGGGTGTCCGGGCCGTGGTGGCCTGGCGTTGGATGTGGCTGTTTCCCACCGGGTACTGCTTCGCAGTTCAGGCGGGCGGCATCGCCAATGATCTTTATGGAGCCACCGTCAGTGCCGCCGCGGCCGCATTGGCCTGGCGGACCCGGCGGCTCTCCGGCGAGGCCGCGGCCACGTCCCTGCGCTGGTCCGGCCTCGCCCTGGCCCTCGCGACGAATGCCAAAACCAGCAACGTGCTACTCGGACTGCCCTGGCTGGTCCTGGTCGCCCCGGCCTTGGGTCAACTGCGGTATCGTCCATGGCTCACCGGCGTGCTGGCCAGCCTCGCTTTGGTCGCATCGTTTTTACCACAAGCCGCTTTGAACTGGCGTCAGTGTGGCGATTGGACCGGCGCCCGGGCGGAGTTTGCCTGGACCGAACCGCCCGGCGCGGGTGTGGCGGTCGTCCACAACACCGCTTTGTGGTCGCTGCAAAACCTGCTCCCACCCATCAACCCCACGGCCGGCAAACTGAATGCCGCGGTGGAGTCGGCGGTGTCAGAGTCCTGGAAGGCCCGGCTCGACGCCTTTGCGGAAGGCGGTCGACACGCCTACGCCGTGCGCGAATTGCCGGGTGAAGAATTCGCCGGACTCGGAGCGGGCGTTTCGTGGTGGTTGATTCTGGGTGCCGTCGTCGCACTCCGACGGGTCGAAGGTTGGCGCGCGTTCCGCCGGATTCCCGGCCCCTGGCTTCCCGCCGTACTTCTGGCTCCTTGGGTGGCGCTGTTGATTTACGGCGCTAAATCGGCCATCCAACCCAACGGCCGAATCCTGGCCCCGTTCTATCTGTGGGTTTTGCCCACGTTTCTGATTCCGGGCGGACGCGATTTCCTGACGCGTCCCCTACGGCGCGGGCTGGAGCTACTGGTACTGGGCCTGGCCGCGATGGTCGTGATCCTCACCCCGGCGCGGCCGCTGTTTCCCGTGCACTCCGTAATCGCCGCGCTGGGAGCGCCCACCCCGGGTTCCCTGGCCCAACGCATCGAGACGGTCTACGGCGTCTACGGACAGCGCGCCGACGCCTTTGGTCCGCTCCGGCGTCTCGTACCAACGGACGTCACTCAACTGGGCTTCATCACCGGCAATGATGCGGAGACTTCCCTTTGGCGTCCGTACGGGCAGCGGCGGCTGCACCATATTCCCCAGCCGTATTCGCGGGTGGAGTTTGATCGGCGAGGCGTCACCTGGGTCGTGGTCAACATCCCGGAGCTGACCGCCCGTGGGGGCACGTCCTTGGAAGCCTGGCTCCGGGCGGTGAAGGGTGAGGTCGTGCACCGCCAATTCCTGAAGCTCGCCGCCGCCTTGGAAGCCCAGGAATACGCCGTGGTTCGATTGCTGCCAAATTCCCCGTAACTCCCGGCGCTCTTCTTCGTAGAACCCGGTGGTGGCCGACGCGCCACCGGCAATGCACCTGGCAAACTCTCTCTACGCCCAACTGCGCGCCGCCCGACGGGCACAGCTTTTGGACACCGGCACCCCGGACACCCTGCACGAAGGTGGTCCACCACCCGAACGCTGGCTGCAACAGGTCTGGCGTCATCAACGGGTGCGCCGCACCCAGCTTTATCTCGCGGACGGCGCACCGCTTCGCGTGCTGCATCCGGGTTTCTGGAATCGCGAGGCCGGTCCCGATTTTCGGCGCGCGGTGATTCAGTTTGGGGATGATCCGCCCCGTACCGGCGATGTGGAACTCGATCTCGTCACCGCCGGATGGCGCGGCCACGGCCACGCCACCAGCGAACGCTTTGCCAATGTCATTCTGCACGTGGTCTGGGATGAGGCGGATACGGATCGATCCCGTCCGCCGGTCATGGCGATCAAGCCCTTCCTGGATGCCCCGCTTTCGGAACTGGCTGAGTGGTTGGATCTCGAAGCTCCGGCGAGTGTTCCGGACAATGTGCCCGGCCGCTGCAGCGGCCCGCTGCGGGAACTGTCCGCCGACACGCTCACCGAACTGTTGCGCCAGGCCGCGCAACTCCGTCGAGAACGCAAGGCGGTCGAATTCACCGCCCGCGCCCGGCATGTCGGCTGGGAAAACGCCCTTTGGGAAGGCCTGTTGGCCGCGCTGGGTTACAAGCACAACGCTTGGGCCTTCCGTCGCCTGGCGGAACTGGTCCCCCTGCCGGCCATCCGCCCGACGGCCGAAGCCCCAAGCACCACTGCCCACCCAATGGCCCTCGAAGCCCATTTTCTGGGGCTGGCGGGTCTACTCCCCCTCGATCTCTCCCGTGGAGCGGACCCCCATTTGCGCGGCCTCTGGGATTGCTGGTGGCGCGAACGGGACGCCCTCAACGAAATCATCGTCCCCAAGACTCTTTGGCGACTGGCGGGAATCCGTCCTGCCAATCGACCCGAACGCCGGCTCGTTCTCGCCGCCCACTGGCGCAATCAACCCACACTCCCCACTCGGCTCGAAAACTGGATTCGTTCCACCTCGACCCGCCGGCCGTCGGAGCGTGCGCTCGATCTGCTCCAATTGCTGGCTCCGTCCGCTGCGGAGACCCCGCCGTATTGGGCCCGCCATTGGACCCTTCGATCGATGGAGCTGCCGGAAGCCCATCCGTTGCTGGGAGCCCCGCGCGTTACCGATCTGGCGGTCAACGTCATCCTCCCCTGGCTCTGGGCCCGCATCGGCCGGGAAGGCGGACCGTCGGAACTGCGCCAAGCGGTGGAGCTCTGCTGGCGGGAATGGCCGGCCGGCGAAGACAACGCCGTGTTGCGGCTGACGCGTCAGCGTCTTTTCGGCACGCAGCCGATGCGCCTGCCCGCCCGGGCGTTTGTCCAACAAGGCCTGTTGCAGATCACCCGGGATTTCTGCGATTCCGCCGGCGCGCTCTGCCACGAATGTCGCTTTCCCGATTTCGTACGGGCTCCGGAGCGACTGAACCCAGCCGGGTAAACCAACTCACTCGGGCTTGGGCATCTGGTCCCCGAGGCGCAGGTATTCCCAAACCGCCTGGAGAGTCTTGGGACCATCACCGCCCAGAATATCACTGAGCGGACTGGCGCCCGTTTCCGCGTCGAAATACGCCGGCATCTTGGTCTCCGGATCCACGCTCTGGGGATTCCGCAACCACCGGAGGAAGTACGCGGGCTGCAACCGATTTACGGCATACGCGAGATTAATACCCGGAGCTTCAAAGACCGCCGTGGCGCCAAAGGTCCCGACACTGTGACATTGCGTGCACGAAAGCCCACCGTTGGCACTCACCAATTTCCGCCCCGCCTCGCTGAGTTCCTTCGCGTTCTCCGGGACTGGATCCACGACCGATTTCGGAGGCAATCCGCCCGACGTCGCCAACCCGGTGGCGAGGGAATCCGCATAAGCCGGAAAACCGGGCATGCGGTATTCCGCCCAGGGACGCGGCTTCACCGGATCCTTGCCAGCGATGAACTTCGCCGCCCATTCCGGCCGCAATTTGCCGATCAAGAGATCATACTTCGGAACGCCCTCCATGACGCCATGGCACTGACGACAATTGAGCGCCTGGCTCTGACGTTCCAAAAAGTCGGCCGCGGTTGACCGACCCAGGGACGACCGATCCGTCGCCGCGAACGCACGCAGGGCGTTGCGCTGCTCGGTGGTAAGCGCCGGGTGAGGGGCCGCTCCGGGCTTGGGTTCGTCCGCCATGCAGCCCGCGGTCCAGTTCGCCGCCATGAGGTCGCTCAGCTTCTTCGTCGCAAACTGATTCGGCAGATCCAGAGTGTGGCAATTGAGACAACCGGAGGTCTGCACCAGTTTCTTCCCCTTATCCAGAATGGCGGCCTCGGTCGGCGCCGGCCGGTCCGTGGGAGCATCCGCTTTGGATTCCAAGTAGGCGGCCAGATGACCCGCCTCGTCCGCGCTCAGCCGGAAATTGGGCATGCGGATCCACTGGAAATGTTCCTCCGGTTGCCGCAGGAACGCGGCCAGCGCCCCCGGCGTGAACTTCGCCTTGACCCCTTTCTGGGAGATTTTTCCCGGGGCCGCTGCCTCGGTGGCATCCGGCGCCACGTGACAGGCCACACAATTGAACTTCTCGTAAAGCGCCCGCCCGGCGGCTGCGTCCCCGGTTGTGGGCGTAAACTTGGCCTCGCCCTTCAGGGACGCGAGGTAGGCCGCCACCGCCTCGGCTTTCTCCCCGGCCTCGGCCCCGGTGAACACCGCCGGCATGGGCGAACCCGGACGGAGCGCCTGCGGATTTAGAATCCACTTGGCGAGCCAGTCATAATTGCGTCGGCCCCCCAGGCCGGCGAACACGGGAGCATCGGCCCCTAATTCCGGCATCTTACCGCCGTCCACGGTGTGGCATTTACCGCAACGGAATTCGGCAAAGGTGTCGCGTCCGCTGTGCACCAGACGGGACTTCTCACCCTCCGCTGACGCCTCATGCGTGAAGAGGGCCAGCGGGACCGGGGTAACGGGCACCTCCTTGTTGGACCAGTAAAGCCGCAGGAAGGCATCTCCCTGAGCCGGTCCCCGATACTCCACCTTGAGGACATTGGCGCCCTTGTTCAAACGCACTGCGGACCCGCTGAGGCGCTGGCCATCGGTGGATTTGCCCGCCAAGGCCGTCGCCTCGCCCAAGGTCAGCTTCAGATCACCCACGAATTCGGCGTGGAACGTGTACTCCGCGCGCAATTCCGAAGTCAAAAAGCCCGACCAAACCGCGGTGATCGGCCCCGCCGGTAGAAACGGCGTGGCGGACTCACCAGCCGGTACGAAGAGTTGAACGTTCGGCGCCAGGACGACATCGGCCGCCCCGCCACTCGACACCGTCGCCAGCAGGCCAGCCGGTTTGTCTTCGGCCCGAAGAACTCCGCCCAAGCCCAAGGCCAGAGCGCCCACCGTCAGCCAAGTTTGCCATCCCCGGACGGAAAAATTCATGGTTCGCACCGTAATAGTGCCCCCCTGACGGTCAAGCCACCGGCCCTCTTCAATTCGCGGTGCGCGGTTTCTGGCCGGCGGCGGGCGATCCGGAGAGGAAACCTTTCAGCTTCGACGGACTGGGAGCCGCGAAGGGATAGGTATCCGGGATCACCCGAACGTCGGTGGTGAGCTTGAGCGGCACCAAGGTTCCGACGTCGTAGGTACATTCCACCATGTAGGCGGTATACCCGGCTGCCGGAGCCTCGACCTTGCCAATCACCTCACCATTCGCATCGGGGGCCAAATCGGTGCTCGTCCACTTTGCCCCGAGGGTTTCCAATCGGAAGTCCCGCGCCGCCGGATTTGTGGCCTGCCAGAGCTTCACCTTCCGCGGACGATCCGTCAGGGTCAGCTTCGCGCTGCCGGGGGTCGGGTGCGTCCAGGAGAACCGCGGCACGGTGATTTTGTTCAGGTTCACATAGTGCCAGGCGGTCAATGTTTCGTAGGCATCGCTGCCCTTGAGCGAGTGATCGGCATTGGGCACGTACCGGAGGTACTTCGGCCCCTTCAAATCGGCGAAGTAGAACTGCGAAGAGTCCGGCAGAAAGAACTGATCGCCACAGGCATTCACCATCAGTTTCGGCAGGGTGAGCCGCTCGCGGTATTCAAACGGATCCTCGATCTTGCGCAACGCGGCGTACTCCGGAGTGCCCGGCCAATCCATGACCCCTTCCTCCACGTAGTTGCCGACTGCCGGCGCCCAAAAACCATAGGCCCGCCAATGATGAACGAAGGACGGTTCGAGATTGAGGACGTCGATGACAATGGGAGCAATCGCCACCACCCGGCGATCCACCTCGGCGGTGGCCCACGTGGTCCAACCCCGCTTGGAGCCGCCGGCCACGACGAAGGTATCCACCTTCTGGCTGCCCCCTTCCGGTGTGGCGCAGAAGGCCGTGACGGTGTCCATGGCTCGCACCGCGGACTTCGCCATTGGCAGTCGTCCGATCCAGCGTTCCTCGCCGGTCTTCAGATACTTGGCCCAACCGAAGGCGAGAATCTCATCCTCGGTGCGCGACTTGCCGTCGCCGACAAATACCAGCGGCTCGCTCGGTACTTGTTTCAATTCGGCAATAACGGACTTGGTGGCCATGGCAATCATCGCCATCTCGTTGCCCGGCTTCGGCGGTTTCATATCCCGGTTATTGCCACCGGTAATCATCAAAAACGCTGTGGAATGGGCCACCTCGGGCGGGCGGTAAATATTCAGCCAGTGCCGCCAAACCGGTTTGTCCACTTCATTGGTGGTCAGCCAGGTCTGGCAAGTGAGGTCGATGGAGGTCATGACCACACCGCCGGCCACGGTACTATTGGTGGCCACCTGCCATTTGTAAGCGGGATCAGGCGTCGCCACGTAGCGGTCGAGCGCGGTCACCTGGTTACCGGGAATGATCCGGTGGGTGGGGCTGAGGGTGACCGGGGCGGCGGGATCAACCTTTGCTTTCGCCGCCGACGGTGCGGCCGCAACGGTGGCAGTGGCTCCGTTGGACGAAGGCTGTTGGCAGCCGGAGAACACCAAGGCGGCCACCGGCACGGTGAGCGACCAAAAAATGCGGCGGTTAAGACTCATGCGGAAACCCAAGAGAACCCAAATCCGCTGGCAGGCGAAACAAAATTGCGAGCCCGGCGAGATCGACTTCGCCCGTTCGGCGACCCACCGGCCTTGGAAGCACCCGCCACGCGGAGCTTCGGCGTCGAACCCTTGCCGGCTGCACCCATCACCAAGTACCAGGTTCAAAATCCACCCCCACCAAAACCGTGCCCGGTTCCCTGCCGCCGGGAAGTGGTACCACGCTGCCAATTCCCCCCAGCGCTCCTGATAGGGTGGCAGGTTCACTAATCTGTAACCCGCCCGATGGCGTACCAAGCTCACGATCCCCGGCCGTCCTCCGGAGATCGTGGCAGGCTGGGTATAAAAAAGTCTGTAACTCCTTCCCGAATTTTACGTAGCAGGGCGTGGAACCCCGCCCCGTTGGGCAGGGACCACAAACACTACGAAGAACTATATGAGACTGAAGCGAATCAAACCGGTGGGAGAGACGGCCGTGTATCACTGCCTTTCACAACGGTGTCTGTCTAGTTTCACAGGTAAGCTTTCATTGCAATGCGGAAGTGGCTCAGGGCGGCCGTCCAGCGCAGAGCGCGGATAATTCCGTTGCGCAGCGCCCGGATAAACTGGGCGGTCAATTGC
>CANIZL010000104.1 GCA_947471985.1 Verrucomicrobiota bacterium
AGCGATACCGAGAGCAGGCGACCAAGAAGCTTGAGGCCCTTAGTCGAAAATTCGGCTACCGCCTCGTGAAGGAATCCGACCCAATCCCGGCAACCTGAATCAAAGACGCCCAAGTGGCGCGAATTTGGTTCAGTTCATTGGTAGCCGCGGAGAACGCGGAGCCACGAAGAACCAAGAACCTCCCCTCCCCCCCCGCGTGAGACTTCATTTTTTTCACGCGGAGGCGCGGAGCCGCGGAGAAAACAGGCAAAAACAAAATACGTTCATCCCCTCTCCTCTCCGCGTCTCCGCGCCCCCGCGTGAAAAATGCCCCCCCATCCAAACGGGTTTGCCCAACTCCCCTCAACAGCTGAAGATCGGCCGATGTTGGTACTGGAAAAATATTCGTTCGGCGTCGGCGACCGCTTCGCCCAGCAGGCCAAAGCCCAATTGCAGGCCTTTCAACGCCTCGCCGCCGAGGGCGTCGCCGTCGTGCCGGTCTGGAACAAATCCAATCGCGAACACACGTTCATCGGCAGCGAACCGCCCAGCGTCCGCGCCGCCGCCCAGGCCGCCGTCACCGCCGCCGGTTGGACCGGCTCCTGGCACGTGGACGCCGATCACATCCGCCTCAATACCGTCGATCGCTTCCTCGGCAGTTCCGATTTCTTCACCATCGACGTCGCTGACAGCATCGCCCAACCCGCCGCCCCCGGCGCAGCCGCCGCTTTCGCTGATCGCCATCCGGAATTGATCGGCGCCACCGCCGTCGGTCAGACGACCCGCGCCCAGATCGAGCAAATCGCCGGCAAATACCTGCTGGCCGTCGCCGATGCCGGCCGGATCTACCGGCACATCGCCGCCCAAAAGGGCGCGGCGGGCTTCATCGCCGAGGTGTCGATGGACGAAACCGACGCGCCCCAAACGCCCGCCGAGCTGCTGGTGATCCTTGCCGCCCTCGCCGACGAAGGCGTCCAACTGCAAACCATCGCCCCGAAATTCACCGGCCGCTTCAACAAGGGCGTGGATTACGTCGGCGATCTCGCGCAGTTCGAACGCGAATTCAATGACGACCTCGCCGTCATCGCCCAGGCCATCCAACGCTACGGCCTCCCCGCGAATCTCAAGCTCTCCGTCCACAGCGGTTCGGATAAATTCTCCCTCTATCCCATCATCCGCCGCGCCCTGCAGCGCACCGGCGCGGGCATTCACGTGAAGACCGCCGGCACCACCTGGCTGGAGGAAATCATCGGCCTGGCCGAAGCCGGCGGCGCCGGACTGGAATTGGCCCGCGAAATTTACGGCGAAGCCTTGGATCACGTCGACGAACTCTGCGGTCCCTACGCCTCGGTGATCGATATCCACCGCGAGCGCCTCCCCTCGTTGGGCGTCGTCGCCGGCTGGTCGGGCGCGCAGTTTGCCAACGCGCTGCGGCACGTGCCGAATCATCCGGAGTTCAACGCCAGCTTCCGACAACTGCTCCACGTCGCCTTCAAACTCGCCGCCAAAAAGGGCCAGCGCTATCTCGGACTCGTCCGAGACAACGAAGCCGTTGTCGCCCGCAACGTCGTGGCCAACCTGTACGACCGCCACCTCCGCCCGCTCTTCCTCGGCTAAGCCTCCTGCCCCCGATCACCGACCTCCGATCCGTATTCTTTTCCCTTTTTCTGCCATGCAAAAACGACGTCTCGGCCGTACGCCCCTAGAGTTGCCCATCCTCAGCTTCGGGGCCTCCTCCCTGGGCCAGGAATTCCGCCAGGTCACCCTCGACGATGCCCTCCGCAGCGTCCGGGTCGCCCTCGATTGCGGACTCAATTACCTCGATACCGCCCCCTTCTACGGTCGCGGCATGAGCGAAGTGCTGCTCGGCATCGCGCTCAAGGACGTGCCCCGCTCCGAGTACATCCTGTCCACCAAACTCGGTCGTTACGATCTGAGCCACTTCGATTTCTCCGCCAAACGCGTCGCGGAGAGTGTCGACGTCTCCCTGCACCGCCTGGGCTGCGGCCACCTCGACATCGTGTTCTGTCACGACATCGAGTTTGTGCCGATGCAACAGATCGTGGACGAAACCCTCCCCGCCCTGCGCCGCTGCGTGGAACAAGGCAAGGTGCGCTACATCGGCTTCAGCGGATATCCCCAAAAGATCTTCCCCTTCATCGCGGACCAGACGCCGGTCGACTGCGTGCTGAGCTACAACCAATACACGCTGCAAAACACCCGCTTCGCCGATGAAACCGTGCCCTACCTGAAGGGCAAAGGCATTGGCGCCATGAACGCGGGTCCGTTCAGCGCCCGATTGCTGACCAACGCGCCCCTGCCCGTCTGGCTCAAGGAACCCGAAAGCGTCAAAGCCGCGGCCCGCGCGGCCGCCGCTCACTGCGCCAGTCGCGGCGTGGACATCGCCCAGCTCGCCCTGCAATTCAGCCTCGCGAATCCGGACATCACCACCACGATCGCCGGCAGCGCCAACCCGGAAAACATCCGGCGCTGGGCGCGTTGGGCCGCCGAACCCCTCGACGCCACCCTCCTCGCGGAAGTCCAGGCCCTGTTCGCCCCGGTCCGGAATCTCGGCCACAAGGAAGGTCTCCCGGAAAACAACTGACATGAAAGCCCTGCTGCTGGAAAAACCGGGTCAATTCCGGATCATCGACACCCCCGAACCCGCCGCGCCCGGTCCCGGTGAAGCGTTGGTGCGGGTGCATTCCGTGGGAATTTGCGGAAGCGACTACGGCGGGTACCTCGGCAAGATGCCGTTCTTCAGTTATCCCCGGATTCCCGGGCACGAACTGGGCGTCTCGGTCGTGGCGGTCGGCCCCGGCGTCACCCAGGTACAGGTGGGCGACCACTGCGCGGTGGAGCCCTACATCAACTGCCAGAAATGCTATTCCTGCCGGCGCGGCCACACCAATTGCTGCGAAAACCATCAAACCCTCGGCGTTCACTGCGACGGCGGCTTGCGCCCGCATTTCCTGGTACCCGCGCGGAAGCTCCACGTTTCGCGCCAACTCAACTTCGAACAACTCGCCCTGGTGGAGACCCTGGCGATCGGCTGCCACGCGATCCAGCGCGGCAACCCGCAAGCCCAGGAGACGGTCCTCGTACTGGGCGCCGGTCCCATTGGCCTTTCGGTGATTGAATTCGCCCGCCTCTCCGGCGCGCGGGTGATTGTCCTCGATCTCAACGAGGAACGCCTGGCCTTCGTCCGCGACCGCCTGGGCATCGCCGAAACGGTGGTGGCCGGTCCAACCGCACTCGAACAGGTGCAGCAGCTGACGCAGGGCCAGATGGCGGACGTGGTGGTCGACGCCACGGGGCACAACGAGTCCATGAGCCGCTGTTTCGAATTCGCCGCCTTTGCCGGCCGGATCGTCTACGTCGGCATCACGGCCAAGGATCTGGTGTTCCCGCACGCCCCGCTGGTGCACCGCCGGGAGCTGACGATTTTGGCCTCGCGCAACGCCCTGTCCCCCGACTTCTCCCGGATCATCCAGTTGATCGAAAGCGGCCGGATCGACACCCACCCCTGGCTGACCCACCGCGCCCCCTTCGCGGACGTGCCCCGGGTCTTCCCCGACTGGCTCCGCCCCGAAGCCCGGGTAATCAAAGCCGTGGTCGACGTCGGGTTGTGAAGCAATCGGCCGGCCGACTCCGCCAAGTCGGCCCGGCCCGGGGAATTCAGGACGCCTCCCCGGCCCCTTGAAAGCCACGGCGTCTCTTCCAGGTAGTAAAACGGGTTCACCGGCTTCCCCGCCGCATCGATGGTAAACCGGACAATCGGCTGGTCCCCGTGGTACACGTACAACGCCTGGATCGCCCCGGCCCCGTCCACCAGCGCGTGGATTACTTCCAACCCGTCCCCGCCGTCGGCCCGATGAGGAACCGCCGCGTCGTCGATCCCTTGACCGCCTCAATCCGCCGCCGCGGCAGCTCAGCAAACTGAAGCGCCGGCACGGCATGCGCTCAAGTGCCCCCCACCCGCCCCGGCGCACTGATTCTGGTGCGGGTCGCGCTTTTCCGCTCTGTTGAACGCGTGTTTCGGGAATTGGGACAAATGTTGATGCTGGCAATGAACGCTTTTCGCGCGTTGCCTCAGGTCCCGCGTCAGCGTCGCGTCATCGCCGAACAATTGTTCGAGATCGGCAACGCCAGCTTGTTCATGGCGTGCCTCCTCTCTTTCTTCATCGGCGGCGTCCTGTCCCTCCAGGCCGGGCCCATGCTCACGTCCCGCGGGCTGGGGAATCAGCTCGGCGGACTCGTCGGTTTGTCCATGTGCCGCGAACTGGCGCCCGTAATGATGGGCATCCTCCTCGCCGGCCGCATCGGCTCCGCCATGGCGGCCGAACTCGGGTCCATGCGGGTGTCCCAGGAAATCGACGCCCTGCAAACGCTGAATATCCGCCCCGTCCCCTTCCTGCTGATGCCCCGCATCGTGGCAATGACGATCTCCCTTCCCTGTCTGGTGGTCTTTTCCAATCTCGTCGGCTGGATCGGTGGCGCCACGGTCGCCGCGTGGAACATCGATGTGTCCGTCCCGTGGACTGCCTTCTTTGCCAATCTCCGCGAGACCCTGCTGCTGAAACACGTACTCAATGGTCTCATCAAGGCGGTGCTGTTCGGCCTGGCCATCGGCGTCATTGCGTGTCACCACGGCATGGCCACCATCGGCGGACCCCGGGGCGTCGGCCGCAGCGTCACCAAGGCGGTGGTGAACTCCATCGTCGTGATCCTGATCCTCGATTACGTCCTGACCCGGCTGTTCCTGCCCTGGGATCGGATGTAAGCGCGGGTGGTTGGGCTCCATGCAGGGCCAGTTTCGACTCGTTTTCCGAGCCGTTTCCATTTACCGAGCCATCAGCGGCCCCGGCGGTGCCAGGTAATTTCGGCTCAATTCCCGAGCTGCCGCGGCGTCCGGGCTCGCTCGACGTGTGGCCGGCACCTTCCGCGCCGTCTCCCGGCTTCCCACCGGCGTTTCCAATCGCCGAAAACTTTTTTGAGATTTCTCGTAACAACGGAGCAGAAAAACCGTAGAGCCCTGTAGGTGCCCCATTTCGCCCCGGAGGAAGGGCTCAGCGAAAGCGGCGGCACCCGGGATTTTACCCCGTAAGGGGGCCAAGGAGGGTCAGGGGGCGGGAGAAGGCACGTCGGCTGCGGGTGATTCAACATCGCCCGGAGCCGGCGACCGGCGCCCCCTGACCGAATTTTATGAAGGAAGGCGGAGGCTCTGAAATCTCCATCGCGGGCGGGCACGGTAGTTCTTCGCTCGCCTCGGGTGACGTCACCACTCCTCTCCAAAGCGGTAGGGGACTACCGCAGTCCAAGACGCTGGCGCGACTTCTCGTGCGGCGGGTGATTTCCGCGCCTCAGTGAAAAAAAGACACTCCCCGCCCACTCTTTTCCCGGTCCATTTTATCAGGGCAAGCCCAACGCGGAGCCACGAAGAACAGGCAAAAACCAAGAACCTTCATAACCAACCCCTCTTCCCCCTCTCCGCGCCTCCGCGCCCCGCGTGCCAAAATCCCCATCCCCGCCCGCTCTTCAGCCCAAAAGCAGTCCACGACGCTGGCGCAGCTTCTCATGCGGCGGATGATTTCCGCGAGGTTTTGGACTGCGGAAGCCCTCTACCGCTTTGGAAATCAAACACGCGAGCCGGACGGGCACCGAATAACCCAGAAGGCGGGCACGGTAGTTCGTCGCTCGCCCCGGGTGACGTCACAGCGACACTCCAAAGCGGTAGGGGACTACCGCAGTCCACGACGCTGGCGCGACTCCTCATGCGGCGGGCGAATTCCGCGCCTCAGTAAAAAGAAGACGACCCCGCCCACTCGTAGACGGCACAGGAGTGTCACCGAGGTATTGTTTGATTCCTCGGCGGCACGGGTGGCAGCTTGTGCGTCACCATGAATTTCCTGCGCTTTTGGCTCCTCGGCTGCCTGGGTCTCGCGACCGCCGCCGCCGAACCCGTCGCCCTGCGCCATGCCCATGCGCACAACGATTACGAACACGTGCACCCGTTGCAGGACGCCTTGGCCGCCGGCTTCACCAGCGTGGAGGCGGACGTCCATTGGATCGATGGCGAGTTGCGGGTCGCCCACACCCGGGCCGCCGCCCTGCCCGGCCGCACCTTGCGCGCCCTGTATCTCGAGCCCTTGCGCAGCCTGATCCGCACCAACGACCACCGCGTCAACCGGCAGCGGCCCGGGTTCTTCCTGATGCTCGATTACAAGGCGGACGTCGAACCGGGCGTGACCGAACTCCATCACGCGGTCACCAACGAACTGGCCGCCTTCCGGGAAATCCTCACCGAAGTCCGTGACTCCCGCGTCATCCCGGGCCCGATAACGGTCGTTTTGTCCGGCGGCCGACCAGCCACCGTGATTGCCGCGGAAACGCAACGCTGGTGGGCCATCGACGGCCAATTGCCGGACCTGACCAACAGCGCGCCCGCGCATCTGGTGCCGTGGATCAGTACCAGTTGGCGACCGACCTTCACGTGGACGGGGCGGGACGAATTCCCGGCGGAGCAGCGGGATCAACTCCGGCGTCTGGTCGCCCAAACCCACGCCCAGGGACGTTTGTTGCGGTTCTGGGGCGGCCCCGATCACCTGGATTTCTGGCGCGCCCTGCGGACCGAAGGCGTGGACCTGATCAATACGGACAAACTGGAACAAGCGGCGACCTTCCTGAAGTCGACGCCCGAGCCCTGAGCCAGGCACGGCAGTACGTCCGCCGGCCAAATCCGCGTGGACCGCGTCCGGGGCGAGATCCGCGAATTCAGCGAATACCCCAACAAAACGGGTCCCGCTCGTCCAGCAACAGCGTGGCTTCCAGGGTGACAGTGGCCGTTCCGGTGATGGTCGGAATCACCGTCCCGCGCGCCTGATCCAGCCACTCGTACCGGCCCGTGAAAACGGTCCCGAGAATGCTTTCCTGCACCCACTCCTCGCCCGGCGCGAGTTTTCCCGCCACCGCCAGACAGGCGAGCTTCGCACTGGTGCCCGTGCCACAGGGCGAACGGTCATAGGCCTTGCCCGGACAGAGCACGAAGTTGCGGGAATCCCCCGTCGGACTCCCCGCCGGGCCGAAGAGTTCCACGTGATCCACCTCGGGATAGCCGTGGGCATTGACGGCCTGGCGGATCCGCCAGGTAACATCAGTCAGTTGCTCGATGTTTTTCAGTTCCAGTTTCCACGGATGCTCGCCCACGAGGAAAAACCAATTGCCGCTCCAGGCGACATCGCCCGTCACCTCACCCAAACCCGGCACGGGAATCCGGACCTCGTGGGCCTACCGATACGCCGGCACATTGCGGACGCTCACCGAGCCGTCGGCGTGCAAGGTCGCGGTCACGATGCCGACGCTGGTCTCGATGCGGTGTTCGCCGGGACCGATCCGTCCCAAGTGCGCCAACGTCACGATGAACCCGATGGTGCCATGCCCGCACATGCCGAGAAACCCGACGTTATTGAAGAAAATCACCCCCAGGGAGCACGACGGATCGGCCGGCGGCACGAGCAGCGCGCCCACCAGGACATCGGACCCGCGCGGTTCGTTGACCACGGCGGAGCGGAAGGTGTCGTGCTGGTCCTTGAACCGTTGCAATTGCTCGACCACGGAACCGCGGCCGAGATCGGGCCCGCCGGCGAGGACCACGCGGGTGGGCTCGCCGCCGGTGTGGGAATCGATGACCTGAACGCGTTGCATCAGAGGGCCAAGCCTCCGGGTTTTCCTTGGGCTGGCAATGGATTTCGCCGGGCCACGCTCACAGACCGACAATGGGAACGGGATTTCCGGTCCGGCCCCTCACCGGTTTCCTACGGGCAGTTCCGTGTGCTTAGTTGGGCGCCCGATGAATCTGGAACCGTATCTCGCCTTCATGCGCGAACTCGCCGCCGCCAGCGCGGACGTCATCCTGCCCTATTACAACGGCACGGACATGGGCCTTGAAATCAAATCGGACGCCTCCCCCGTCACTCTCGCCGACCGCGGCGCGGAACAGGTCATGCGGCAGATCATCGAACGTCGATTCCCCCAGCACGGCATTGTCGGCGAGGAATACGGGACCCTCCGGGGAGACGCGGAGTTTGTCTGGGTTTTGGATCCCATCGACGGCACCAAGTCCTTCATCAGCCACGTGCCCCTTTTCGGGACCTTGATCGGACTGCTGCACGAAGGGCGTCCGGTGGTGGGTTGCATTCATCAGCCGGTGTTGAAGCAGCTCATGTTGAGTGACGGCACCACCACGACCCTGAATGGTTCACCCGTCCGGATGCGGCCCTGTGCCAACCTGAGCCAGGCGACGCTGGTGACGACGGACCCCACCCATCCCGCCCGCTACCAAAACGGCGCCGGTTTTGAAGCCCTGCAAAAGCAGGTCGCGCTGAGTCGGACCTGGGGCGATTGCTATGGCTATCTGCTGCTCGCCGCGGGCTGGGCGGACGTCATGGTGGATCCGATCATGAACCCGTGGGATCTGCTGCCGATCGAGCCCATCGTCCGCGGCGCCGGTGGCGTGATCACGACCTGGCAGGGGGAACCCGCCAACCACCTCAAAGCCACGTCGGCGGTGGCCTGCACCCCGGGGCTTCAGACCGAAGTGCTGCGCCTCCTGCGGAGCTGAAGCCCTGACCGCTCCCGACGCCCCGCCCCTCCGCGTGATTCGCCGCTCCGCCCCCACTCCTGCCGCCGCCGCCGCCCCGCCGGCACCAGTTCGCGGTGGCGATACCACGGGAACCCGGGCGGCGATCGGGGCCCTGGCGATTTCCCCGGAGCTGACCGTCGATGTCCGTCGCGCGGTGTGGCTGCCGGAGAGTCAGTCCTTGGTGATTGCGGACACCCATCTGGGATACGCCTGGACCCAACGACAACGCGGGCAGCTTCTGCCGCTGGCGCCCGACGACACCGTCGCCCGCCTGGAAGCCCTGCTCGCCGATTACCCGGCCCGGACGGTGATCCTCCTGGGCGACGTGGTGCATGCCGCCACGCCCACGGAGACGCTGGCCGCCCCCCTGCGGGACCTCTGCGGGCGCGTGGTCACGGCGGATCGGAAACTCGTCCTGGTGTTGGGGAACCACGATCACGGCCTGCCGGAGTGCCTCCGCGCCTGGCGACTCCCGGTGACGACGGTCCTCGAACACACGTTCCCGGGTTGGCTGTTCGTGCATGGGGATCGACCGCTTCCGGCGATGGCCGAAGGCGTGACGGTTTTATCCGGCCACGAACACCCGAGCCTGCGCCTGGGGGACGGCGTGGCCACCTCGGCCAAAGTCCCCGCCTTCCTACTGAACCGGAAGGCAGTGCTGCTACCCGCCTTTTCGAATTGGGCGGCGGGAACGGTGTCGCACGGCGGTGGGTTCCTCGGCCCGGTGGCGCAGCAGTTTGATTATACGGAAGCGGTCGCGTGTTTCGGAAACCGCCTCCTACGACTGCCCTTCCCGTTAGTCCGGCGGACGCCGGCGCCGCCGGTGGAAAACCGCCCTTCCAAGTAACGCTGACTTTTCAGTCGGCGAGTTCCCCACCTCAGGCCAGCCCGCGCAGCGTGCCTGGCACCGTATTCGCGCAAGGTGTCTGGCACCGTATTCGCGCAACGTGTCTGGCACCGTATTCGCGCAACGTGTCTGGCACCGTATTCGCGCAACGTGTCTGGCACCGTATTCGCGCAACGTGTCTGGCACCGTATTCGCGAACTCGCCGACTGGAAAGTCGGCTGGCAGGTATCGCGGACTTTCCAGTCGGCGAGTTTCCCACGTCGGGGCCGGGCCGCAACATGACGGGCACCAAAACCACCAGCCGCACCAAGCGCAGCGCGCAACCCAAGTAAAGCCCGCACCTGACTCGCCGGTTAAAAAACCGGCGGTCCCTGTTGCCACTCAGCAAAAAGGCGGTACCCGGTTAGGGGTACCGCCAAAGGCGAATGGAATCGCTGACCGAGCGAACGCCTTAGATCGCCTCGCCGACCTGGAAGCGGAGGAACCGCCGCACAGTGAGCGTGTCACCCAGGGACTTGGCCATCGACGCCACATGGGCTTCGACCTTGAGATCCGGGTTCTTCACGAAGCCCTGCTCCAAGAGACAATTGGTCTCGAAGTACTTGTTCAGCTTGCCCTTGAGGATGTTCTCCATCGCCGCCGCCGGCTTGCCCTTCAAGGCATCCGATTGGGCAGCGATTTCGCGTTCCTTCTCAATCACGGCCGCCGGGACATCGTTACGGCTGACCGACACCGGGCTCGCGGCCGCGATCTGCAGCGTGACGTCGCGGAGCAGTTGCTTGAACTCTTCGGTCGCCAGGGTGGCGTCCTTGGTGGCACCGATCTCCACCAGCACACCGACTTTGCCGCCGGTATGGATGTACGCCGCCACGGCGCCGACGCCGGAAACTTCGAGGCGTTGGTGACGACGGATCTGGATGTTTTCACCAATGCGGGCCACCGCGGCGACGCGATCGCCGTCGAGGTCCACGTTTCCGTCCGCGGCCACTTTGCCGGCGAGCTCGCCAACGAACGCCTTGAAGCTGTCGTTGCGGGCGACGAAATCGGTCTCGCAGTTGACTTCGATCAGCACACCGATCCGCCCACCGGCGGTGACGGCCTGGCCGATGAGGCCTTCGTTTGCGGCGCGATCCGCCTTCTTACCGGCGGCCGCAGCGCCCTTCTTGCGCAGCCAATCCACGGCGGCATCCAGGTTTCCCTGGGATTCGTCGAGGGCCTTCTTGCAGTCCATCAGGCCCGCCCCGGTCATACCGCGGAGCTGGCCCACCATTGCGGGAGTGATAGCAGACATTGTGAATCGAGGTTCTAAAGAATTCGTTGGAGAGAACGTGAACGCGCCGGAGGCAAAAAGCCCGCGGCGCGTTCGTGAATGAGCGTCGCGCGTTTAGGCCACCGGAGCCGCCGCGGGAGCCACTTCCGCCACCGGTGCCGGAGCCGCCGGAGCCGGGGCCGGGGCCGGAGCCGCCGCGGGTTCGGGGGACACCTTGCGGCTGCGGCGGGAATCCGCCTCGGCCTTGCCCTTGGCGATCGCCGCCACGGCCGCGCCGAGGATCAGCTTCACCGACCGGATCGCGTCGTCGTTGCCGGCGATCGGGAAATCCGCCTGGCTGGGATCACAGTTCGTGTCGACCAGCGCCACCACCTTGATGCCGAGACGCTTGGCTTCCGCCACCGCGTTATGCTCGCGCTTCATGTCCACCACGAACATCACGTCGGGCAGCTGGTCCATCGTGCGCAGACCGTCGAGATACTTGAAGAACCGCGCGTGTTCGCGACGGATCGCCGACTGCTCCTGCTTGACGTAGTTATTGATCGAGCCGTCGACTTCCATGCGCTCGATTTCCTTCATGCGCTTGATGGAACCGCGGAGCGTCTTGAGATTGGTCAGCGTGCCGCCGAGCCAACGTTCGGTGACGAACAGCTGTTCGCAGGACTTGGCCGCTTCCTTGACCGCTTCCTGGGCCTGCTTCTTGGTGCCAACAAACAGGATCCGGCCGCCTTTGGACGCCGTCAGGGACAGGTAATCCAGCGCCGTTTCCAACTGGGGCAACGTCTTGCTGAGATCGATGACGTGGATGCCGTTGCGGGCCTCGAAAATGAAGGGCTTCATCTTCGGGTTCCAACGCTTGGTCTGGTGACCGAAATGAACGCCTGCTTCGAGGAGTTCCTTGATACCGATGCTATTGCTCATGCTGGCTGACACTTTCCATTGTTTGAGACCCAACCCTTCGCCGACCCGACTCCGGGCCGCCCGAAACGGGGGCCATCCGGCGGAAATTCCGGATTGATACCGATGTTGTTATGGCCGCCTGGGAAACACTCCCCGGACACATTAAGGCCGTTACTCTCCGCCGGATCGCTCCGTCGAAGAACGACTATACTGGCAAAGGAGGGACACGGGGGCAACGTCTTTTTGCCAAAGTCGGAGACCCGGGGACCCGCCGCTGGAAGACGGACTCGTCGCCTCCCGGGTTCGGAGTTCCAGCTTCGAGCTCCCGGATTCATCCGCCAGGGCTTTCACTGGATCCAGCGCGTTGGAAGTTCCCTCGTCCGTCCCGCCAGCACACGCCCAACCGCCTAAAGGCGGGACTCCTTACCGAATTCTCGAGCGCCGGGCGGCTTGCTCGCTTCGTTCGGCACCCCCACGACCGTCAATAACCCAAGTAAACCTCATCCCGCTCCACCCGGGGCAACGCAAGAGGAAGCCGTTCCGGGCGGAATCGGAACAGGACACTCAGATCCGCATCGGATAAGTTGGGATTAAATCGACGCAGGTCCGTGGCCGCTTGTCTGCGGAGTAAGTCGAAATTGATCTGCACATTATCCGCATGAGCATTGAGCGCCTTCACCGCTGCCGCCGGATCCTTCTCAGTCGAAATCGCTCTGGGGTCCGGTTCGATTCCTGGCTCGATTGGGGGCTGGTCGGACAAATTCAGGATCTCCAGGGAGCGTGCCTTCAAGGATCGAATTTCGAACTCGCTTTCATCAAACAGCAGACAAAAAGTGTGCAGCGTCAGAAAGGCCCGCCAGCGGCAATCCGCCGGGGTGCCGGCACGGTCCAAAAGATCCAAGTACATCTGGCCCTCCGGAAGTTCCTTAAAGAGCTCCTGATACCTCGTCTGAATGCGGGTTTCCACCTCCTCCGCCCTTTGACTTTCAAGGGTGACCGGGCCCGGCTCCGTCGGCACTGACCGCAGATTCCGCGGCGGCCGGGTCGCGGCCGCCCCCGTCGCCGGTCTCACCGCATCCGCCTCCCCTGGATTGCCCTTGGCGGATGAACCTCGGGATAATAGCAGAAATAGGGCGGTGCCCACCGCGACCAGGATCAATGCTCCCCTCCAGGAAATCATTCCCGGAACGATTCCCCTCGGCCGAGGGGTAGGCCAAACAAAATCGGGGAGGATGGGACGCTCGTCTTTCACTCACTCCATACCGCCAACAGGTACCGCAGCTCATCGTCCAGGTCCGATTCCGTGCCCACCGTCTGAGCGACCTCCAGTCGCACGATCTCGCGCAGGCGGGAACGTAGCCGGTGGATCGCCACCGCCACCGCGCCTTCCGTCAGCCCCAATTGACGTCCCAGGTCGCCATACCCGGCCGATTCCTCTCCGGCCAGCGTCGGTTTCAAGAGTTCAAAGTGCTCCCGTCGGCCGCGCGTCGCGTGTTCGGCCTCGAGTCGATTCAGGGCGCGGTCGATCACCGTCTGCGCCCAACGCCGATCATATGCGACCTCGGGCGACAGATTTTCGCACAATTCTGCGGTAACCAGACGCTCGCCTTCCAAGGCATCCAGCGAGAAGGTTTCCTCCCGTCCGCCACGCTTATCCGCCTGATCGTGACGCGCCTCGCTGACCTGGAAATTGCGAAAGCCCGACAGGAGATACGACCGAAAACGTCCCCGCTCCGGACTCACCGTCGCGAGATCCCCGCGGGCGAGCAACCGGGCGAGATAGCCCTGCACGGCATCCGCTGAGCTTTCGGGGGAATTACCCGCCCGACGGGCAAAGGCATAAAGCGGGGGCCAGTACGTGGAACACAACGTTTCCAATGCCGCCCGACTGGGAGCCCCCGTGCCGCGTGCTCCCAGCACCAAACTCCACTGCGTCTCGGGAAAATTTACCGCCGGCCCGTTCTCCATCGTTGGTCGCAATCTGCCGCACGGATCCGATTTCCTCAAGCA
Organism: Verrucomicrobiota bacterium; assembly: GCA_947471985.1. Taxonomy (GTDB): domain Bacteria; phylum Verrucomicrobiota; class Verrucomicrobiia; order Limisphaerales; family UBA9464; genus CANIZL01. The sequence goes on from CANIZL010000104.1 coordinate 13,648, forward strand.
ACCATCCCATGGACCACAGCGAATCTCCCACCGAATACCGGCCGCCTCACAAACGCCGTACTTCGATCCACGTCTCCGTCGTCCGCCCCGTCGCGGGATCCACGGCCCGCAATTGATGTCGACCCAACGCCAGACTCGCCTCCGTGCGCCCGGTCCGTTCGGCGAGCACCAGAGACGTGCAGTGCCACTGACAGGGACCCGACGCCCGCAAGGTCAGCCGTTGCGACGCCGACGGCACATCGCCGTCCAGGAAGAGCACGGTGCCGGGCAAGGGCGTAAGAATCCGCAAAGGTTCACCCGCCGCAACCGACGACGTTTCCTGGACCACCACCACGCGTTCGCCCCAGCGATTGTCCGCGCTCGCGGCCCAGGCGGCGTATTCGCTCGGCAAACGCACCCGGTCCCGTCCATCGTAATCCGCCGGCGAGGCTTCCGGCGGAAGGGTGCCCGGCAGAAAGACCTCCGTGCGTCCCCCGCCCTCCCCGTTCAGTCGATGTCCGGTCAGCGGTTCCACGCGGGCGGTCTGCACGCCGCCGGGCACCGAAAACCATGAGGTGCCGTAGCGCGCATGCACCTCCGAAAGCACATCGTGCAGAATGGGCGCCGCGCCCACCACACCCGAGACACCTGCCATCGCGGTGCCGTCGAAATTCCCCACCCACAAGCCCACCGTGAATTCCGGGGTGAACCCAAACGCCCAATTGTCCCGAAAATCCGAACTGGTGCCGGTCTTGCAGGCCACCGGGAAATCGCAGCGCAACGGAGTTTCCAAACCAAAGGTCGTCGACCGCGCCGCCGGATCGTGCAGCACGTCCGCCACCAGCCAGCAGGCGTCCGCGGATGCCACCCGCCGCGGCGGTGGAATCGCCTGGGCCGTCAACGCGCGCACCGGGCGCCAGTCGCCCAACCGCGCGAGCGTGGCATAGGCGTTGGCGAGTTCGAGGAGGCGCACTTCGCCGGAACCCAGCGTCAAACCGAGTCCATATTCGTCCGGTCGCCGTTCCAGGGTCGTGAGTCCGAACGTCTGCAGTTGGGTTTGCAGACGCGCCGGGCCGCCGTGTTGAGCGAGCACGCGGACGGCCGGCAGGTTCAGCGAATTCCCCAACGCCTCGCGCAGTGAAACGGGGCCGCGGCAATGACGGTCGTAATTCAGCGGTTGAAAAACTCCCGTTGGCGTCGCGAATTCCGCGAGCACGTCCGGCACCACGTCGGCCGCCGTCGCTCCGTCGGAGAACGCCAGCAGAAAAGTGAAAGGCTTCAGAGCGGACCCGGGCGAACGCCGGGCCAGGGCGCCGTTCACCTGACCGCTGTCCGGACGCGACCAGTCGCCCGAACCCACCATCGCCAGCACGTCGCCGGTCCGGTTGTCCAACACCACCACGGCCGCATCGCCCACACGGTACGATTTCAAGCCCGCCAATTGTTGCCGGACGATTTCTTCACACCGGCGCTGGAGTGGCAAGTCCAGCGTGGTGACTTGATCCGGTAAAAGTACTGCCGAACCGAGCGCCGCCCGTTGTCCCAGCGCGTACTCGACAAAATGCGGCGCCGCGAAATCCCGCCCGGGCGGAAGCAGCCGCACCGGTGCTTCCAGGGCTTGGTGCAATTGCGCGGCATCGATCCAGCCGAGCTGATGGCAGCGCGACAGAATCCATTCCTGACGCGCCTTGGCCCGGGCAAAACGGCGGCGCGGATTCAGCCGGCTTGGGGCCTGCGGCAACCCCGCGAGAAAGGCGGCTTCCGCGAGATCGAGATCCGCCGGGTATTTGCCAAAATAATGCCGGGCCGCTTCGGCAAGTCCGGCACAGCCATTGCCGTAATCGATGCGGCCCAGGTAGGCGCGCAGGATCCGGGACTTGTCCCAATCGCGCTCGAGGCGCCAGGCCTGGAGCGCCTCAACGACTTTCGTGTCGAGCGTGCGCGGTCGCGGTTCCGCCAGCTTGATCAATTGCTGCGTGATCGTGGACGCACCACTCACCACCCGACGATGCCGCACCCACTGGCCGGCGGCCCGCAGAGTGGCCAGCGGATCAACGCCGTCGTGGCGATAAAACCGCGCGTCCTCAGCGGCGAGCGTCGTGGCAATCACGAAGCGCGGGATGTCCGCCTCGGCGAGTTCGCGCCCCACGCGCCCGTCGTCCCCGGCTTGAACCCGCAAGGATGTGCCATGACGATCCCGCAACTCGGTTCGCGTCACCCCCACAAACCCACTCCGCAAACTGCGCGGCAGCGGCATCCACCCCAGCGCCACGTGACCGACCCACCAAACCACCACGCCCGCCAGGGCGAGGCGCCAACTCCAACCCCAAAGCCGCCGCCGCCACCGCGCGGAAGGGCCCGCAGCAGTGGCGTCGTGGCCCCCAACCGGAATGGCAGGCGCGGATTTCATGACGTTGGCCCGTACCGGATCACCGCGGGGACACCGAGCGAAGCCGAGTGCCGGTAGAGAAGCCATGCCGCTGCGGCTGGTACATGGCCTCGATCTTGGCCGGCGCCGCGACCGCTTCCCCGGCCGCCCGCACCCGGGCGAGGTATTGGATCCGATGCCGCCCCTCGGGCAGGGCATCGCGGAAAATGAAAGTGCGATCCAAACGCACCTCCCGGAAGTCACTCGACCACGAGGGCAATAGAGCCGTCGCTGCCGTGGCCTCGGTGGCGAAGACGCCCTGCACCGCTTCCAGCACCGCGGGCAAAGGATCTTCAATCGCCACCCAGTCCGCCGCTTCGGGGGCATCGATGTCGAGCGTCACCAACACCCGATCCCCAACGCTCAGGCCGGTGAGCGATTGCGGTTGATTCTGATCGTCCAACCGCGCGTAGGTGCGCTGCAGATTGAAACCGTGATCGACGGCCGCCACCGCATTCGTGGCGGTCGGACGTCGACCGGTCACCGTCACCTCCACAAAGAGCCGGCCCGGTCCGGGTTGGCTCAAGTGCAAACCGGTTTTCACGGTCGCCGGGTCCAGGCTGAAAGTTTCGGTCACCACCGAATGCTCGCGATCCAGCACCACCGTGCGGGCGTCGCCGCCCAAGTGCAGCGTGGCCGTGCCGTCATTGCGCCCGGCCGTCTGTCGCGCCTGTTCCGTCAGAGCCCAGAGCGCCCAGCCGTTGCCTTGGGTCGTGACCCAATGTCCCGAACGGCCGGCGCCGAGCAATTCCTCCACCAACCCCGGAACCTCGGGCGCGGTGGGATCCAACGCCAGGAAGGCCAACAAACGCACGGCCGTCACCCGGGCGGAATTGCCAAACAATCCCATTCCGTCCCGCGCCGCCTTCCCCTTCGGCAACCGCAACAAGGTCGCGGCGGCGGCCGGATCCCCGCCACTCTTCAAGTGCGCGAGCGCGAGCCAACCACGCGCTTCGGGCGACAGACGTTCCTGCTCCAAAAACAACGCGGCCTGTAACGCCGGTTCCGCCGCACCGCTTTCCGCCAAGGCCAGCGCCGTCAAACAGCGCTCTTCCAGACCCGCCGCGTCCAAGGGTCCCTTTTCGGCGCGCCATTGTTCATTCAACCAACGCTGCAAACGATCCAATCGTTCCGGCGCCACCTCGGTGCCGGCCTCTTGCATGAGGGCCAGGATCCAGGCCGCGTAGGCGCTGCCCCAGCGTTGCGGCGACGCCCCGCCGGGCCAGTACGACAAGCCGCCCGCGGCCGTCTGCATTGACCAAAATCGCTGCACCCCCGCTGCCAGGGCCGCCGTGAAATTCGTGGGCGCGCGGCGTTCGGCCGGCAACAGTCCGGAAAAATCGCGCAGCGCCAGCCACGGCAACAGGCTGGAACCAGTCTGTTCCACACAGCCGTACGGATAATGCAGCAATTGCTCCACGCCTTCCCCCACCAAAGCCAGCGGATGCAGGGCCAGGCGCACCGTGGCGGTCTCGGGCAATTCGAGCACCGCGGGATCGGCTCCCGCGAGCAGATTGGTGCCCCCTGCCCCCACCTGCAGCGGTCGCACGTCGCGCAGCGACGCCTCCGCCCGCGTCACCGGCAGCGGCGCCTCCGTGGCATCCGCCAGGCCGTCCGCCTCCACCCGCCAGCGCCAGAGATCCGCGCCCGGCGTGACGAAGTGCACCGGGAATTCCACCACTTGAATGCCACCGGCCGGCACCTCCAGCCGGACCGTTCCCGCGTTCCCGGCCAGCAACACCGCGTTGGTCCCCGGCTGCAAAGTAGCCAGCACCGAAAGCGGATTGGTTCCCTGATTAAACACCAGTGCCCGCGCCGCCAGTTGATCGCCCACGTGAGCAAACCGCGGCAATGCCGGCTCGATCATGAGATTTTTGCGCACTTCGAACGACGACGCACCCGCACCCATCGCACCAGCTCCGCGCGTCGCCACGGCGACCACCCGATAGCGGGTCAAACTGTCCGGCGCCGCAAACGACACCGCCACCTCGCCGCGCAGGTCGGTCTTCAGCGTCGCATTCCAATACGGGCACGGAATGAAGTTCCGACGTTGCGAGGCCAGTCGACCGCCGCCACCCGCCAGATAACCCTTGTTCTCAAAACGCCGCAATTCCGGGTCTTCCGGCAACAAATTGGGCAGCGACAACAGCGTGCTGACGCCGAGATGTCGCGGGGCATAAAAGGTGGCTTCCGGATCCGGCACCGTCGCTCCGGTCAGCAGCAGGAACCCCTCGTCCACCGCATACAAAGTCACTTCCGCTCCGGCGATGGGACCGTCCGTGGCATCGCGCACCGCGGCCCGGATCGACACCGGATCCCCGGGTGCCCGCACCAATTCCGCCGGCGTGACCGTCACGTGCAGTTGATCCTGCGGATGCGTGACCCGCAGCGAGTTATACCCCACGCGCCATTCGGGCATCGGAAACGCATGCGGATTGCCCGCCACCCCGCGCACTAGAGTTACGCCCACAAACACATTCGGGCCGTCATTCGCCTCGAGGGGAATCGCCACCGCGGGCGCGTTGCCGCGAAGTTCAGTGGTGAACGAACGCAACACGTCGTCGCGCTCCACCGTGACCCAGGCCGTGCCCGGAAAGGGCGCCTTCACCAACAGCGACGCCACGTCGCCGGGTCGATGTTCCTCGCGGTCGGGCACCAGATCCAATTGGGCGCCGTTCCGCTGATGCCACACCAGGTGACCATCACCACTTACGGCGAAACTGATCGTCGACACCACCGGACGTCCCGCCCGATCGGCACAACGCAGATCTAGGACATAGGCTCCCGGTTCGGCGAGCGCGGGAAATTCCGCCGCGTTCTCGCCCTCGGTGGCGACCTGCCAGCGGGTGCCAACCTGAGCCACGGTTTGCGGCCGCACCGTCCGCGCTGCCACGTCGTGATACTCCGGCTCACTGCGCCGTCCGACCACCCGCCCAGCCTTCAGGACCGCCACGGATTTCCATTCCACCCGACGCAAGCGGGCCTGGATGTCGACCGGCGCCGGTGTGGCGGCCCCACCGGCGGCGACTGCGACGACTTGAAACGCCAACGGGCGATTGGTCGTCAACAGCACCTCCTCGCCGTGGGTCCAACGGAAGCCGAGGTAAAACTCCGACGCGTGCCGGATAAACTCCACCTGGCGGCTCAAGGTCTGCTGATTCAAATCGGTGACCTCGGCCAACACCTGCACGAATTGCGGTTGCGGATGCTTCGGATTGAAGGGCAGATCCGGCGTCAGAACCACCGGCGTGCCGTTGGTCATCGGGACGGTTTCCTGCCGGACCGTTTCCCCATGCGGAACTTCCTCCTCCAGCAACCGCCAGTCATCAAGGGCCCGCCCGAAGCGAAAACTTTCCCAGCCCCTCGGCGCAAAAGCCTGGTCCATCGCCCGCACCTGCCAGAGCACCTTGGCCCGGGCGAGCGGCTGACCGAACAGATAACGGGCCTGCACCGGCACCACGAGCGGCTCACCCGCGGCGTAAACCGGCTGCGCCCCGACAGTCACCTCGAACGCTGCCGGCTGAAAATCCCGCACCTCGAACGAGTGCGTCAGCGTGCCCTCGCCGCAGGTCAGGGTCGCGTGATACGTCCCGCGCGTGCCGTGCGGCGATTCCCAGGTCCACTCGCCCGCACCGGTGTCGCTCAACACCAAATTCGTCTGCAGCAGCGCATCCCCGCGCGGACCGTTCAGCTTCAATTCCACGGTGTCATTGGTGGAAAAATGCCAACCGTCCCGTTGCCACGTCCGGGCAAGAACCTTCAGATGCACCGTTTCACCGGGCCGATACGCCTCGCGATCGGAAAACGCAAAGAGCCGCAAGGGCGACGGCTCCGAGCGCTCACTGGGAATGTCAAAGCGCCACGTCGACACCTGCCCCTCGCTCAAGCGTTGGGCATGTCGATCCGCCCCCAGCTCCGCCAGCAACCACGCCGCCCCCGGTCGATTCACCAGACGCACCAGTCCCTCCCCATCGGTGACCGACTCCGCCAGCACCTCGTTCTCTTCGGAACGCAGACTGACGGACACGCCGGCGAGGGACCGCGCGGTGTCGTGGGAGAAAACCCAAACCGTGGTCATTTCGGCGCCCGTCTTGCTCGCCAAACCGAGATCAGTCAATTGCACGATCCCCTGCGGGCCCACCCGGTTTTCGGAGCCGGTTTCATTCGCCGGTACGTGATGGAGATCCGCCTCGATGAAATACGCCCCCACCACCGGACCCGCGACGGCGTCCAGGCGGGCGAGCAGATCGTTCCAGGATCGCTCCCAGTGCACGGCTTCGTCGCGTGGCCCCACGGTCACCAGGTTGGTGTCCAACACCGTGCGGCCCGGGATGCCGGAATAATCCAAGGGCGCCCCGGGCACGGCGTCCGGTGCCACGGCCCGACCATCCCGCAGATACCGTTCGTACGCGCGCAGCGTGGGGATCAATCCGTGCGCATCCAACGATTTGAGTCGCAGGCGCGTCTCGGGCGTGTTCACCGCCAGGAGGTCGAAGTGGCGTCGGCCGCTGGACAACTGGACCGTATCGAACTCCGGCAACCAGACGCTCGGTCGAATCGGCTCAAACGGGAGCGACACCGTGGCGTCCGCCTTGAGCCGTATCGGCTCCACCCCGGCCAGCCCGGCCCGCACGCGGATTTCGTAGGTTTTATCCAGTTCAAAGCCCCCCGAGAGCGCCAGCGCCCGGCCGCCCGGGGAACGTTCGACGTGCAGGTTGGTCACCGCGGGCCGGCACTCAAACCACGCGGCGAGATCCTGGTTGGTCACCGCGGTGGTCACCGGCTGGGAAAAACGCAGGCGGATCTGTCGGCCCGAGGACAAATGATTCGCGGCTTCGGCGGCGATCAGTTCAAAAGGCACCACCCGGCCCACCACCAATTGGACGGGCGCTTCCAGGCGCACCCCGGCTTCGGGCGATTTCAAGCCCGCGGCGATTTCCAAGCGCCATTCGTTCGTGGAATCCAACGGCCGTTCCGGCCGCAGCAGGAATCCCGCACTCCGCCCCACCGGCCCCGGAGCGAGGGGCGGCAGGTTGGTCCAACCGGGAAAGCGCTCGGCCCAGGTGGGTTCGGGTTGGCGAAACGGATTATAGCCACTGACCCCGCCCGCTTCCGTGGCCTCCGACTGGAGCGCGCCCAGGGCCTCCACCACGGCCGGAATGCGCGTGTGACCGTCCCGAAACGACGCCACCCGGGCCAGGTTCTCCGCATCGACCCGGGCATTGAACGAGGCCACCAGCACCGGCAGCACGGGAACATCGTTCGCGTCCCACCAACCGTCGCGCCGCAGGGTCGCCACCAGCGACGGCGTGGTCAGGGTCCGTTCCAGATCGGCGATCACCGGACGATCGCCGTCATCCTTCAGCCCGGCGCGCAGCGAGAAACGATAAGCGGTTCCGAGGCGCATGGGCTCGCTCGGACGGAACAAGCCGCTTCGACGACTCCGCCAGACGAAGGTCCCCGGCAGTGGCGGTTCGATGCGCAGTGGATTGCGGTTGGTGGACCCGATGTCCTCCAGGCGCACGACCGGATCGTCAAAAACGACTTCGAAGCCCGAGCCCGGCTCGAGTTCTTCGGTGGTCAAGCGCAGGGCAACGTGTTCGGAGCGCTCGCGGCGGGCGTGGCAGCCGGCCGCGAGACAAAGGAAGTACGTAAGACAGAGTGCGGTCAACGCACCGGGGCGAAAGGGAAAGTACACGCGCGGAAGAAGCCAGACGGTCGTCGAACGACGGGAACTGGACGTCATCGACCACCGAGCGCCACCATTGTTCCCGCCGCCGCGCGGTCAAGCGGTGAATCGCCCGAGTTGTTCACCATGGCGGGGCTGGGGCGGCACCTCTGGAGAGGCGCGCAAGAAATCGCGCCAGCGTCCTGGACTGCGGGAGTCCTCTACCGCTTTGCCATGGAGCGTGACCGGAATCCACGGCGTCCGAAGAACTACCGTGCCCGCCCGCTGGGTTATTCGGCGCTCATTCGGCTCGCACGGTTTTCTTCCAGAGCGGCAGAGGACTGCCGCAGCCCACGACCTCGCGGAAATCACTCGCCGCTTGAGCAGTCGCGCCAGCGTCTTGGACAGCGGGAGTCCTCTACCGCTTTGCCACGGAGCGTGACCGGAATCCACGGCGTCCGCAGAACTACCGTGCCCACCCGCTGGGTTATTCGGTGCCCATTCGGCTCGCACGGTTTTCTTCCAAAGCGGCAGAGGACTGCCGCAGTCCACGACCTCGCGGAAATCACTCGCCGCTTGAGCAGTTGCGCCAGCGTCTTGGACTGCGGGAGTCCTCTCTCATCCTTACCCACATTTCTTGGTGCTATACTTCCGAGGTGGTTTTGCCTTGGCTTGCGGGGTGAACGGAGGCGTTGTTG
>CANIZL010000105.1 GCA_947471985.1 Verrucomicrobiota bacterium
CAACGGCAAACACGAGACGGCCCAACAACGCCTCCGTTCACCCCGCAAGCCAAGGCAAAACCACCTCGGAAGTATAGCACCAAGAAATGTGGGTAAGGATGAGAGAAGACTACCGCAGTCCACGACGCTGGCGCGACTTCTCACGCGGCGGGGAAGGCCGCAAGGTTTTGGACTGCGAAAGTCTTCTGCCGCTTTGGAGATCAGACGTGCGAGCCAATGGGGCGCCGAAATCATCAGCGGGCGGGGGTTGCAGTTTTTGGGAACGCGGTGCGGACGGGCCTACCGCATTCCAAAGCGGTAGAAGACTACCGCAGTCCAGGACACTACCGCGACTTCTCACGCGGTGGGTTGGATCTGTTCGCACCGCTGCGGACCGGCACCTCCGCCCGTTGGTCCCAACCAGATTCCGCTAAACGAGTTTTTCCAGGTCTGCGCCATCCGCCATGCTGCGGCCGTGGCAAATGGTTGGCTTAGCTGGACGTCCGAACGACGCATCCTGTCCATAGCAGCGGGCGTGCTGGGACTCGACCAGTTCTCCAAGTGGTGGGTGGTTCGGTCCCTCGATTACGGGGATCAATTGGAGGTCCTTCCCGGCTTTTTCCGTTGGGTTCACTGGGGGAACACCGGCGCGGCTTGGAGCCAATTTCACGGCAATAATGGAATCCTCGCCGGGGTGGCATGCGTCGCCCTCGCCGCGTTCTGGTGGTGGCGCCACCAGTTTGAGGCCGCCCGGCTCGGCGGACAGATCGCTCTGGGCTGTCTCTTCGGCGGCATCGTTGGCAATCTGCTGGATCGACTGCTCCGCGGTCATGTGGTGGATTTCCTCTACTTTTACTGCACCACCCGCAGCGAATCCGAAATCGGATTTCCCGCTTTCAATGTCGCCGACACCGGCATCACCATCAGCGTGCTCCTGCTCCTGTTCCTGGCCTGGAACACGCCGACGGCCGCCGCTGGCACCACCGCCAATACCGCTCCCACCGCTCGTCCCTGAATCGGTTCGCCGGCCGCCTGTGTGATTGACGTCATTCAGTGGACGAGTAGCTTCTGAGGATTAGGCCAATGAAATCCGTTCCTTCATTCCTCGTGGAGTCATCCGACCCGGTCTGGGTCGCGGTCGATGACCGGTCTAATTTCCCTCGCATCTCGCCGCTCCCAAAGCCCGTCGCACCCATGATATCCAATCTGACTCCCGTTCACCCGCTGCGTCGCCGACGCGCGGGCTTCACCCTGATCGAACTGCTGGTGGTCATTGCCATCATTGCAATTCTCGCCGGCATGCTCCTGCCGGCGCTGTCGAAGGCCAAGATGAAGGCGACCGGCGCCGCCTGCGCCAACAACCAGAAGCAGCTGGCGCTGGGTTGGACCCTCTATTCGGGAGACTTCAACGACGGGCTGGCCCCGACCGACGATTGGAAGAACAAGGCGGGCGTGACGGTGCCGCTGACGGGAGGCGGCTACTGGGCGGGTCCGACACCCGACATCGCGTCCGGGATCACGCTGGAAACCGCGCTGCAGCGGGTGCGCAACGGACTCACCAATGGACCGCTGTGGGACTACTGCAGAGCTTTCGGAGCGTTCCATTGCCCCGGTGATTTGCGCTCCCGCCGGAAGCCCGGCGCTGGCTGGGCCTACGACAGCTATTCCAAGGCGAATGGCATGAACGGCCTCAGAGGATGGGAAGCAGCCCAAGTTCCCTTCGCCAAGGCCAGCCAGATCGACAGCCCGTCCAGCACGTTCATCTTCATCGAGGAATCGGATCCCCGGAACTCCAACCTGGGCACTTGGGTGCTGAGCGTGTCCTCGCCGGGATGGATCGATCCCTTCGCCGTGTTCCACGGGATCTTCAGCACGTTCTCGTTTCAAGACGGACACTTCGAAGGCCACAAGTGGACCGACCCCAAGACGATCAAGACCGCGCAGGATTCCGCCGTGGGTGTCTCCGGTTTCAATTGGACGGGCGGCGGCAAGAACAACCCGGATTTCCAGTGGGTCTGGGACAAGTACCGCTACGTCGGATGGAAGCCGCTCTGAGATCCGCCCTTTCGCAGGAACAAACTCACCGCGCCGGCAATTCCGGCGCGGTTTTTTATTACCCAGAATCCGTCGCCGCGACCCAGCGCAGCGGAAGTAACCGGTGTCGCGCTTGCGAGGAGTCGAAGGTCCCGTCTAGCCTTCGCCGATGTTTCGCTCCCGTTCATTCCTCTCCGGCGGTTCGCGAAGTTTCGCGCCGCACCTGCTCGCCGCCTGCCTGGGTCTGACGGCCTTCGGTCCCGCCGGCAGCGCCGCTGAACCCACCGCGCTGCGCGATCGCCTCCACGCACTGCCCTACAAGCTTGCGTACGAAACGTACCTCCAGGACAACTGGGAAATCTTCGTCGCCAACGCCGACGGCTCCCACGCGGTCAACCTCACGTCGACCCCCGGGATCCACGAGCACTATCCGCAGGTGTCGCCGGACGGCGCCCACATCTGCTTCTCCGTGGACACCGGCGAAGGCCGTGAGGCCGTGCGCAGTCTCTGGGTGATGGACATCGACGGCGGGCATCGCCGCAAGCTGGTCGACAGCGCCCGCGAGCCCTTCTGGAGCCCGGACAGCCGAAAAATCGGTTTCCTGCCCCAGGAGTATCCGAAGTTCAACGTGATGGATTACTACACGAAGGGGATGAGCTTCTACGATCTCGCGACCGGGCAGATCGAACCGCACGTCAACAGCGCGAACCTCTATCACTTGTACAACCCGGGGTTCTCGAAGAATGGCAAGTGGATCGTTTCCACCGTTCACGCCGGCATGGGCGTCGGCCATGCCATCCTCCTCATCGAAGCCAAGGGCACCAACATCATCAACCTGAACATTCCGGGCTGTCGTCCGTGTTTCAGTCCGGACGGACGACAACTCGCGTGGGGTGCCGGCGATCACGAAATCGCGGTGGCGCCGATCAACCTGGACGATCCCAAGCCGGCGATCGGCGCCTGGAGCATGACCATCCATGACCCGAAGAACGAGACCTACCACGTGGACTGGTCCCCGGACAGCCGCTTCCTGAGCCTCAGCCGGGGCCCCGCCTCCAAGGGCGATCCGAACAAGCGCGGCACCTTTCAATCCGCCTGTGAAATCGTGGGAGTCTACGCGCCCGGATGGGACATCCTGGCGGTGCCGGCCGATCACCAAGGCGTGCTGGAACTCGACAAGGCGACCGCCGCGGAATGGTCATCCGTGACCACCAATGGCTTCAGCAACAAGGAGTCCTCCTGGTTCACGGCGAAGACTTCAACTCCCAAGCAGCCGTGATTCGACTTTCCTGGCCGTCGCTGGGTCTGACCGCACTCCTGTTGACTGGATGCGGCCCCGGCAGTTCCGACAAACCGGCATCGACCCCGCCCGCCGCCCCGGCGACTGCAACCGCAACCGCAACCACGCCCGCCGCCGCCGCGACCGGAGCCCCCTCCGCCCCCTCCGAAGCGATCACCGCTTCCGGGGTCGAGGTGGTGTATATTCCGGGCGGCAGTTTTGTGATGGGCAGCGATCACGGGAGCCGCGACGAAGCCCCCGCGCACAAGGTCACGGTCACCGGGTTCCTCATGGATAAGTTTGAGGTGACCCATGAATTGTTCGCCAAGGCGCAATTGCCCGATCCTTCGCACTGGCGCGACAATCCGCGCGGTCCGGTGGAGCGGGTGCGCTGGCGCGACGCCAAGCAATACTGCAACGAACGCTCGCAACTCGAGGGTTTGAAGCCCTGTTACAACGAGAAGACGCCCGATTGGGACTGCGATTACACCGCCTCCGGCTATCGCCTGCCCACCGAAGCCGAGTGGGAATTCGCCAGTCTGGCCGGGACGGCCGGTCCTTACGAATTCGGTGCCGCGGACAAATTGCGGCAGTTTGGCTGGTTCGCGGAGAACTCCGAAAGCAAGACCCACACCGTGGGACAGAAGAAGGCCAATCGTTGGGGTCTGCAGGATCTCTACGGCAATGTCTCCGAGTGGTGCGAGGACGTCTACAGTCCGACGTTTTATCAAACCAGCCCGGCCGTGGACCCGACGGGTCCGGCGGGCACCGGCGCCGACGTGCGACGGGTGATCAAGGGCGGCAGCTGGAAATCCAGTGCCGACCAATGCCGGTCGGCCGCCCGACAAGGTGAAGTCACCGGCGATAGCGATGCCTGCTTCTCCACGGATTTCTGCGGTTTCCGCTGTGTCCGACGGATCTCGGCGGCGGACCTGGCCAAGTTGAAGCCCGGCGGCAAATAGCCGCCCTGGATCCGCGCTTCGCCCATGCTGTTTCATACCTGGCCGTTCGCCCTGTTTCTGTTGGTGGTATTGCCGGTGTTCTTCGCCTTGCGGGGAACCCGGTTTTGGCTGCCCTGGCTGACGGCGGCATCGTATTTTTTCTACGGCTGGTGGAACCCGTACTACCTGCTGCTGGTCGCCTACTCCACGCTGCTCGACTACGCGCTGGTCGCGTTCATGGATCATTGCCCGAAGGCCGGCGACCCGGGGGAGGTCCGTGCGCGTTCGCTCGGAGCGGGGCTGGCGGATCCACTGCTCCGGATCGCCTTCGGAGGTTCGGTGCTGGCCACGGCAGCCATCGGGGCCCTCGCCGTTTGGGGTCCTCCCACGCTGCGGCCGGCGTGTGCCGGGGCCGGCCTGCTGATGGCCCTCATGGCGCTTGGTGCGTGGCTCGGCAGCCGCCGAATCTGGCTGCTGGTCAGCCTCATCAACAACCTCGCGCTGCTGCTGTTTTTCAAATATGCCCGCTTCCTGGTGGAGAACCTGAACGCGCTCTTCACCACGTGGCACTGGCCGGTTTCCCTCCCGGATCCGGCGGCGTTAATGCCCTTCGGTGCCGCGTACCTGCTGCCCGTGGGCATCTCGTTCTTCACGTTTCAGTCCCTGAGTTACACCATCGATTTCTATCTGGGCCGGGGGGAACGGGAACGAAACCTCCTGCGGTTCGCGACGTTCGTCTGTTTTTTCCCGCAGCTCATGGCCGGCCCGATCGAACGCGCCCGCAATCTCCTGCCGCAATTCCGCCAATTCCCGCCGATCCAAAGCCGGAATTTTTCCGACGGCGCCTCGCTGTTCCTGGCCGGGCTTTTCAAGAAGCTGGCGCTCGCAAACTACCTCTCGGTGTATGTCGACCGCGTCTATGAGCATCCGCAGGATCAGGGCGCACCCGCGCTGCTGTTGGCCACGCTCGCCTTTGGCTGGCAGATCTACTTCGATTTCAGTGGGTACACCGACATGGCGCGCGGAATCGCGCGCGTCATGGGTTTCAATCTGATCCTGAACTTCAACGCCCCCTACCTCGCCACCAGCCTCGGCGAGTTCTGGACGCGCTGGCACATCGGCCTGTCGTCGTGGTTCCGGGACTATGTTTACATCCCCTTGGGAGGCAATCGGGCCGGGCCTTGGAAGACGTATCGCAATCTGCTGATCACGTTCCTGATTTCGGGAATCTGGCACGGGGCCGCGTGGACGTTTGTCATCTGGGGTCTGCTGCACGGGCTGGGTGTGGTGATCACGCGCGAACTCGAACGGGCGGCATTTTATCGCAATCACATTCCGGCAGCGCTCAAACAGGCGGCCGTCTTTGCCTTTGTCTCGTTCACCTGGGTGTTCTTCCGCGCGGAATCGTTGACGGATGCCCTGTTGATCCTGCGGCGGATCTTCGCGTCCGGCTGGTCGGATCCGCACATCCCGCTGTTGATGCTGGCGCTCATCGCCCTGTTCTGGGCCTACGAACAACTTTCGGCTTCCCGCTTCCAAGCCTGGATCCACACGGCGCCGGCCCGCATCGGCACGGCGGTCTTCATGATGCTCTATCTCCTCTTGGGCTCTTCCGGCGGGGGCGCCTTCATCTACTTCCAATTCTGATATGGCCCACCCCGCCTCGGAATCCAACCACGCCCCCGGAACGTCCGATCTGGTCTTCAGCCCTTCCGACCTGCGGCTCACGGGCCGTCAGTGGCTGCTCGCGCTGGCGCTGGTCATCCCCTTCATATGTCTGGCCCCGCGGGTGTGGACCTGGATCGAGCGTTTTGATACCGGTCCGGATTATCGCCTGCCGTACGCCTTGAGCCGCGACTACTGGCTGTACGAACGCCGGCTCACCCGCGAGACGGTGCCGTCGCAGGTCATCGTGCTCGGGGATTCCGTGGTCTGGGGCGAGTACGTTCGTCCGGACGGCACCTGGCCCGCCTTTCTAAATCGCACCAACGCGGCCGGATATCATTTTGTAAACGCCGGGGTCAACGGCCTGTTTCCCCTCGCCCTCGAAGGACTGGTGGATCACCACGCTCCGTTACCGCGGGGCCAAAAAGTGCTGCTCCAGTGCAATCTGCTGTGGATGACCAGTCCGCAGGCCGATCTCAGTTCCGAGAAGGAGGAGCATTTCAATCACGCCCGGCTGGTGCCCCAATTCTCACCGCGGCTGCCCTGCTATCGGGCCGACGCCACCGAACGTCTGGGTGCGGTGGTGCAACGCAGCGTTCCCTTCCTGGGCTGGGTGAATCACCTGCAGGACGCCTACTTTCAGCAAAAGAGTCTCCCCGGATGGACCCTGGCGGATGACGGCGGGGATCCGCCGAAGTATCCCAATGCCCAGCGCAATCCCCTGGCGCAAATCACCCGGCAGGTTCCGCCCGCCCCGTTGGTGGACCCGGACCGCGGACCGGACAGCCCGCGGCATCGTTCCTGGTCGGGCCAGACCCCCGGCCGGACCAACGGAACGACCCGGTTCGAATGGGTGCCCCTGGTGGCCTCCCAGCAATGGGCGGCCTTTCAACGCATGGTGGAAAAGCTGCGCACGCGCGGCGCCGACGTTTTTGTCGTCGTGGGCCCGTTCAACGAACACCTGTTGGCCGAGGACAATCGCCCGGCCTTCCGAAGTCGGCGGGACGACATCGTGGCGTGGTTGAGCCGCCAGCAGATTCCGCACGCCGTGCCGGCCACGCTTCCCAGCGAACTTTACGCCGATGCCAGTCATCCCTTAACGGCCGGGTACGAACTCCTCGCCCAACGTACGGTGGCCGACCCGGAATTTCGGCGCTGGCTAGGAACGGCCCCGGCCCCGGGCCCATCGCGTTGACGCCCCGTACGTGCGTCCGCCGCCGGACGGCCGAGGCCATTCTGGGTGATGGGGCACTTACCGGGCGATGGATCCGCGCAAAAGCGATTTCCTAACACCCCCTCGCACTGCGAGGGTAGGTGTGCTGGAAAGGACCACCGCGTGTTGCGGTATCCCATCTTGAATCCGAAGAATTAGCAAAAATGGCATCACCTAACTACCAGTTCGAAAAGCGCCGCCGCGACTTGGAAAAGAAGGCGAAGAAGGAAGAGAAACGCCTCCGCAAGCTGGCCGCCGCCAAAGAGCCGGGTGCGCCATCGGAACCCGGCACCGAGCCCGGAACCGAACCCGATGCAGAGCCGGGTGCGGAATCCGAGGTCGAGCCCGGGACTACGACCGAGCCTCCCGCACCGGCCGGAGCGGCGTGAGGTCGCCCTCCGCGGTCGGGTTGATCCAACACCGCCGGTTCGCCCACGCCCACGACCCACGACCACACCAGCCATGAAATGGACCTCCACCCAAAACCTCGCGTGGGTCGAGGAGTGTCGGGGATTCGCCACCAAGCGGGAGCAGTTTCGCCTGGACCACGTCTGCGGCGGCAAGGAACTGGGCTTCTGTGAATCCTTCTGCGTCGAGCACGCGTACCGGCGGCTGAGCCAGGGCTCCTCGGTCCTGTTCACGCCCAATCCCGATTAGCGGCCGATGGCGGGGTTCACGGCGCCGGCGTCCCCTCCAAGGCAGTAAACGCCGCCCGCGCCGGCCCCACGGCGAGCACGGCCATGACCCTTTCAGCTGCGGCCGGATCATTGAGAAACACCACGCCGTCCTGGAGCAGCGGCACGGGTTGTCCTTCCCGCTGAACCGGAAAGCGCCGGCTCCAATCCTGCGCCAGCTCCGCAAAGGTGGTCCCACCCATCGATCGCAGATGGGACGCGTTGAGCAGACGAAATTCCCCGCCCACGCCCGGTCGCACTCGGCCCATAAGTTCCAGGGTCAGGCGGCCCATCGTGTGACGGGGATTGAGTTCCACCACCGGTTTCAAACGCACGGCGCCGTCCGCCGCCCGGTAAACAAAGGCGTCCAGCCCCAACGGGCCGAGGAATCCCGCGGTCCGGAGATCCGCCTCCAGCACCGGCCACAGCTCCGCGTAAAGCCGCAGCAGCCAGTTCGCCGGCGCGCCGGCCTCCCGCAGGATGGACTGCACCGGCAGCGGCGGCTTCCGGCCATGATCACCGCCCACCCAGTTGGCTTGAAACTGTCCGCGGGCATCATTGGTGAGCCCCGTGAAGCCCAGGCAACGAAGACCGCCAGGGCCCATCTCCAACTGAACAGAGAAGTCCACCAAGCGCTCCAGCCAGGGCTCCACCACGACCGATCGCCCCCCGACGAGCACCCCCTCGATCCAACGCTGTTGCGCCGGCAGAAGCGTCGGCTCCCACAAACGCACGGCCGATTGACCGGCCAATCCGAAAGCGGCCTTCACCACGACCCGATGATGGCCCCGCGTCCGAATTTCCGCCACGGCTTCGTGCACCGCCGACCAGGAGAAACATTCAACACCAATCGCCTCCTCCGCGCACAACCAGGTTCGATCCGTCAGTTGGGGATGAATCCGCCGGAGAAAATCGGCACTCCAACTCTTCGAATACAGGCGTTCCCGCGCAGGGGTAAAACAGTGTTCGATCGGCGGATGCCCACCCGGGAGATGGGCCGACAACGGGGTCAGCCGGGCGATGCTGTCCGGTCCCCAGGCCCAAGGTCGCAGCCCGCCCAGTTTGCGGGTGCGCAGCGGATGATCCGCCGGCCAGTCCCCCGCCGGCAGTTCCACCCATTCCGGCAACGGGAAGCCGGCACGCTTCAAACCACTGAGGAATTCCACCGCCGGTCGGCGGGGCACCAGCACAACATCGTCCTGCCGCGCCAGAAACTGCGGAAGATTCGCCAGATCCCGCACGAGCGCCGCCTGCGGTGCCGCGGGCGTGAACCCCGGCCCCCGTCCCAGCCAGCCCTCCGTCAGTGGATTAAACCAGAAGACGGTGGGAGTGCGTCCCTTCGATTGCCCGTGCACATCGAGTTCGGCGATGAATCCGGCGTCCAGTCCCGCGGCACGCCGCCCCTCGACGTTCAACTGCGGCCCCTTGGCCCGCGTGGGCGAGAGCGGAAAGACCAGTTGCCGACAATAGGCGGACCAATCATCCAACGTCGGATCCTTCCAGCGACGAAACCATTTCAAACCATGCGCGACATGCGCGATCTCGTCGCGATAGATGGCGTCCAACAACCCCGCACTGGTATCATCGCCCACCGTCTTGAACGCCGCGGCGTAGTGCCGGGCAAAATCCAAGTTGGCCTGCTCAAACGTCAGGCTCAGACCGGCGACGAAATCCATCGGACTCTGCATGCCGGACACGGCCCGCCAGAAATAACCGCTCACCGGCAGTTCCCCGAAGGTCTGCCCGCACGCCCGCATGCGATCCAGATACCAGCGGGTGTGCTGTTGTTCTTCCCGCAAGGTCTGCCAGACACCGCGACGAAAGGCCGCGGGAGCGTCGGGAAATCGCAGGAGCACCAGGGCCATCAGCTCCGTGGCCAGTAATTCGTGGTTGCAGAAAAAATGCAGCAACCGCCCCCGCTCACGTTCGTCCTCGAGTCGCTGCAGACTCGGAAACTCCGCCGCACCCGTCGCCGCGGTCTTGAAATTCAATTCCCGCGGCCGCCCGGGTTGCCCCGGCGCCGATTCCAGCGCACGCCCCGGCTGCTCGTCGGTAACACCGTCGGGCTCCTGGAGCTTTTCCTCCAGAGTGGTCGCAAAGAGTATCCGTTCGGCCAGTTCCCGCAGTTCCATGTGGCGGTTTCTTGTAGGCGTCCGCCGGATCAGGCGCCATGCCGCAACGGAGGCGACCGATGTTAAAGCGTCTTGAGATACTCCAACAACGCCATCCGGGAGTCCTCGGGCAGGTTGACGCCGTATTCGTGCCCCATGTTGCCGTTGCCTTTGAGCGTCGTATCCAGGACGAACGTCGGAGCCGCATTCGTTCCCGTAAGATCGAAGCCCAGTTTTTGCGGATCGAATTCCCGGCTGCCGACCGGAAACCGCACCGGTCGGTGGGCCGCCGGAAGCAGCAAATGGTACAAGGTGGGCACCGAACCATTGTGCAGGAACGGAGCGGTGGCCCACACGCCTGCCAGCGGGCGGGCCACATAGCCTCCGGTGGATCGCCACACCGAGTTCGTCGGCTCCGACGGACCGGCCTCCGTGTCCGACGCAGCAAAGCCGTCAAAGAGCGCCAGACGGGCCCGTTCCGCCTTTTCCTTCAACAACTCGGGGAATGGGCGTCCCCCGAGGGTTTCCTCAAAATTGCGGGCCCGAAAAGGCGAGGTACCCACTCGGTCAGCCGGGTGCATCTGCTCGGAATCGTGGCAGCGACCGCAGTGATCCTGATAAACCACACGGCCCCGATCGGCCTGCCCGCGGTCAATTTTTCCAAAGATGTTCTCCGGCCAGGCGGGAGACTTCAATCGTCGCGCCAGGCCCTCGATGATCCTTAGGTTCCGCGGCAGGACGGAGGACCGAGCGGTCGAGGGATCATAGTCCGCGCCCAGGGCGATCGCCTGAGCGATATTCCGTTCCATGGTGCTCGTCGTATTGCCATCCCAGTGCAGCCAGTGATACGACGCCATGTTGAAAAGATGCGGCGTACTGACGGGCGCGTTGAGTTGGATCGGATTTTCCGGGAACAGGAGGTTGCGGATGATCCCGAACGAATCGCCCCGTCCGGGTCCCAGCGGCACCCCGGTTTGAACCGCCTGGCGCAGGATGTGGAAGGTGTCGATGCGCCGCCGGAGTTCACCGCCCACATCCTGCACCGCGGACACCACCTCCGTGATCAAATCCTCATGCTCGTGGGGTGCCACGGCAGCCGCACCGTTTACGGGCGAAGGAAGCTGCCCTGGCGGCACGTCCGTCCCGGCGTTCGGCTGGGCCTTCTCCAAAAACTTCAGCACTCGCGGGGAGACCGCGATCATGCGTCCCAGCGCCGGATCCCGCTGACTGTCCTGAATGACATCCCGCACGAAGTGAAAAGCGATCTGACGGTTGGTGCGCATCTGCATCAGCGCTCCATCGACATCCATCAAAAACTGTTCGAGGGCGAACATATTGGGGGCCCCGTCGATGCGCACCGTCTGGTTTCGGTAACGCAATTCGCCGGAATGGCAGGCGGCACAATTGATGCCAATGAACGGCACCTTCTTGTCCCCCACGACCCGGATCTGCGAGGTCCAACCCACCGGCAACATTAGCGGATCCGACCGCTCCGCCAGAAACCCATAGTCCGTGAGGCACTCAATGAACGGGCGTCCCGTGGCCGGCTGACGCAGGGCCTCCAAAATGCTCATGGGAAGCATTTCACTGCCCTCCGACAAATGATGCCAGATTTCCTGCTGTTCCTTGGTCAGCCCGGACTTGAGCCAGGTGATATTTTCCGGCAGGCGGACCTCCCGGAAGCGGTGCCGCTCATGAATGGTGAAGTAAAAATAGACCACGGCGATCAACGCCACGCCTACGGAAACCACTATCAGCGTCTTTTTCATGATCCGTGGGTCTAAGTCAGAGGGTCTTTAGATACTCGAGCAGCGCCGTCTTCTCCGTCGCCGGCAGCGCGGTCCCATAAATGTGACCGCGATTGCCATTGCCGGGCACCGACGTGTCGTAGCGAAAGCCGCCCGGTCCGGTCGAGACAAATCCCATTCGATCCGGACCATAAACGGTTCCGCCGCGAAAAAAGACCGTGGGACGTTCGGCCGGAGGTTGCAGCAAGTCCGCCAGCGTGGGCACCGAGCCGTTGTGCAGATAGGGGGCCCGCAGCCAACAGCCATCCAGCAAGGGATTCACGTAGCCATCACTGGGAACCATGCCATCGAAATTGAACGGAGGCTGCCGATACGCCTTTAATGCCGCCTGAAAGGCCGGGGTCCACATCCGCAGGAAATCCGGATCCGTCCCCACCTCCGATTGGGGCGTAACCTGACCCGTCTTGGCACCGTCCGGCGCGTGACATTCCGCGCAATGCTGTCGGTACACCCGTTCACCCTGGGCCGCCAGCGGCGCCTTCACCGGCGAGGGAAATGCCGGCGCCTTCACGTTCCAAAGAAAATTCGTCATCCGATTGAAGGTCGCGGCATCGAGATTGCCCGGCTTACCGATCAACGTCACCGCGGACAAAAAATTGTCCTGATCCACGCGCGTCCCGGCCCCATTCCAATGCAGGCGGCGCCCGGTGCGGGCCTGTTGATGCCAGAGCGGCACCGAGTCCGAGGTGTCCGTGGTTCCGTCGTCGGGCAGCCCCAGGAAATTGATCTTCAGCCGGCTGAAGGCATCCGTGCGTCCCGGACCGGCCGGAGGACGTCGATCCACCCACGCCGAAGCGTCCCGCTGCTCCAGGACTTTTTTCCGGGTTGCCGGAATCAACAACCAACGATAGACCCACCCTTCGAACCAGCCGAGCGAATGACGGCGGCGGATCAGCGGCATCAACGTGGCCGCCGTGAAACGCGGATCCTCCGCGCACTTCATGGCAAAGCTCTCGAAGGCTCGGAAATCGAACTGCTGCGCCGGGGCGCCGGGGTAAACCTGCTGGCCAGAACCGTCTGCCGACTGAACCGTCCCACAATGACACAGGGCACAATTGGCGTTGAGCCCGGGGAAGCCCACCGTCCGAAGCGCGAAGCCGACGGGCGTAGAACGTCCCGGCTCCTGAATCAAACCCAGCCCGCCCGGCGGCAGTTGATCCGCCATCCCGTCCAGCATCGCCTCCCAGATATAAAGGGGGAATCCCGGCGCCGTGTTGATGGAACCGTATTTGAAATTTTCCGCCTCGGAAGCGAAGTGCGGCGCCGGCTCCCGTCGCAGGAGATGATACCACAGGCCCGTGGCGAGGGCCCCGATTAGAAGCAAAGCCCCCAGGACCAGTCCGCGCTTGAAAAGACGTTTCATGATATTCAAAAACCAACCTCCGACAGCGGCCGCATTTTTCGCTTGGAGAGCGCCCCGGGGCAAATGCACTGTGGGCCCCTATGTCGCCGAGCGCCGCTCCGCAACCGACCCCGGTTGATCTGGCCATCTGCCTCGCCAGCTCTCTGTTCTGGACCCTGGCCTATATCCTGATCATTCGCCGGTCGCATCGGGATCGTTCGTTCGGCATCCCCGCCGCGGTGCTGTGCTGCAACGTAGCCTGGGAGGGATTGGTGGCGTTCAATCCGCGCGTTCCCTCGCCTCTCCACGAAGTGGCCGTCGCCTGGTTCTTGCTCGATCTCGTCATCTGGTACCAATGCTTCCGCAACGGGCCGGAAGATTACGCCGAACCACTGGTCCGACGCTGGTTCCGTCCCTGGCTGGTGGCGGGCCTGCTCGGCGGATTGGCCATTCAATGGGCCTTCATCACCGGCTACGGCGATTACTACGGCCGGGCCTCCGGCACCATCAATGGACTGATCCTGGCCATTCAATTTCCCGCCATGCTGCTCCGCCGCCAAAGTGTCCGGGGCCAGTCTTTTTACATCATGCTGTGCATCCTGCTGGGCAACAGCTTTGGCTACGCCATGACGCTGATGCCTTATGCCCCACCGCCGGAGGTGCCGCACCGATTCATCCACGCCGCGTTCATCTCGATGATCCTGCTGCATGTTTTCTATCTGGTGCTTGTGTGGCAGCAATGCCGCCGCGAGGGAATCAACCCGTTGCGACGGCTCTGAAAATCGCGGCCCGAAGGATCGGCTTTGTCAGGCCTGGGGTTGGGCCTTAGAACCGAATGCTCAGCTCCCCGTAAACACTGCGGGGAATCGGCGAAACCGGGTTCGCGGCCACAGCGGCGGAGCTGAATTCATAACGCCGGGAATCGATGAGATTCTGCCCCACGATCGCCAACTCAACGTGGCGGCTGGGCCGCCATGCGAGGCGAACATCGAGGTCCCAGTAGGCATCCAGCGGAAACGCGGGCAGCCGATCCACGTAACGGCCCCAAAGATCCAGCCGCCATTCACTGGGCTTTCCGATCGGTATATCGAACGACCACCGTAGGGACGCCTGATTCTGGGGATCCCGTCCCTCCGTGAAGGAATGGTTGAAGCCCTCGATCTTGAACTCCTGGTAGGAATAGGCCAAGGACCACCGCCACCATTCCATTGCCTGCCAGTGGGCCGACAGTTCCACACCGTGGGTCTCGCCCTTGCCCCCGTTTACCGCATGAATCGGCAGGACGAGGTGCGGCACGGGAGTGGTTTCCAGGAACACGTTGCCGAACTCGGCCGTGATCAGGTTGTCGTAAACGTTGTAGTAACCCGCGAGGTCAAACGTCACGGCATCCGTGGGACGCACCCGATAGCCAACCTCGTAGGAAATCAACTCCTGGGCTTCCAAACCCGGCCGTCCCTGTCCGCGACTGAACAAGGGCAGGCCGTTCACCATCGTGGGCTCGATCGCCAGAGCCGGAATGGTCAGATCGCTGTAGCCCCGCGTGGGCACCTGGACCGACCGGGAGGCGGCGACCCAAGCCGTCTGGCGCTCGGTCGGCAGCCACGCCAGCCGGGCACTGGGTGACCAGTCCCAGCTGGTGTAATCGTTGTGCTCCACCTTCGTTCCCAACGTCAGGCGCAAATGATCGGGCACGAGCTCCAACTCATCCTGCACGAACGCGTTGAAAACCTGGTTGTGCCGAACCGCCGGCGTGTAGCTGACGTACGGATTGGTGGCGAGATAGTCCGGGGTGTAACGGTAACCCGAGCCGTAAACGATGGTATGCCACGGCGGCAGCTTCAAGGTGTGCTGCACCTCGACATCCCAGATGTGCTGCAGCGAAAGTCGATTGAACTGATCCAGCTCCGTGTGGTCGTAATAGCCCTGCACCTCCAGCACGGAATTCTCATTGAACTCGTGTTCCGCGCGCGCGAGGAGATTGGCCCCGGAATACAGATACAGGTGTTCCGACAGCGGCAGGTACGGCGGAGTGTATTGCGGGATCGAAAGCCGGGTGTATTGACGCTGGGAATAGACATCGCCCTGCAGGGTCAGGTGCGTCGTCGGCAGGTGCCAGTCCGTCCGGAATCCGCCCTGAACCTTTTCACCGGAATCCCCGCCGCCGGGCAGCTCGTCCCGCACGTTATACTTGAGATACGCCCGCCCATATCCGTTTTCACTGAATTGGGTCCCGTAACGGGCGCCACCGAACGCATGTTCGTAGGAACCACCGCCCGCATCGACGTACGAACCCACCGTATCCCGCGCGTCCTTGCTCAGGATATTGATGACCCCGTTGACCGCATTGGCGCCCCAAAGGGTGCCGCCCGGGCCACGGACCACCTCCACCCGCTCAATGTCCTCAAAGAGATAATCCACAGTGTTCCAACTCACGCCGTCGGTGGCCGGCGAGTAGAGCGTCCGTCCATCCATCAAAACCAGGAGTTTGTCGGCGATCACATCATTGAAACCGCGGGCGGTTACGGCCCAATCCGCGCCGTTTTGCTGGGCCACACTCATACCTGGGGACAGGCGCAGAGCGTCGGCAATCGAGCGGGCACCGGAGCGTTGGATATCCTCGCCGGAGATGGAGAACACAGCGGCCGGCGATTCAAAGAGCCTCTGGGACCGTTTCGACACCGACGTGACCTCCACCTTCAGGAGGTCGTCGAAATTCATGGTCTTCAACTTGGCCCATTGATCCGTTTCGTCCGGCTGGACGGCCGGGTCCGCTGCCCGCAAATCAAACGCGGTTAGACCCAACCCGGCCACCAGCAGAACTGGTACACTTGGGAGAAAAAACGGCGGCCGCCGTCGGGAAAATCGAGGAAAGGGCAAGGAGACAGGTGGTTTCATTTTCCGATGCCCTTGATTTAGTGCACATCCGGGCGACGCCAACAAACACTTTTATGCGCCGGACGCCAATCTGCCGCAGGACCTCTCCTGCCGAAATTCCCTACTTGAGACTGGGTCGTCCCGCCGGTTCGAATGTTATTTCTGCACCATCGTCCATCCACCGCGACAAATCGTTGGCCCAATACGCCAGACCCACTAGATTTTCCTAACGACATCTTTAGAAATCACTTATGGCACCAGGGTCCAAACCTTCCATCTGCCGCCGAGCCTGGCTCGTGCTGTGGTGGAGCTGTTGGATCCTGAGCTCCGGTCCGGTGGGTAGCCTGGCCCGGATGGCCAACGCCGCCGAGGCCACCGAACTACCGCCGGATGTCTGGACCGCCGGATTCCTGGCCAAGATCATCCCCTATACCACGTGGCCACGGCAAACCCTGACCACGGCGGGCGGCACGCTGACGGTTGGCCTCGTGGGACGCGATCCCTTTGAGGGCAAACTCGGGGAATTGCTCTCCAACACCCGGATGGAAGGGGTGCGATCCGTGTCCGTAATAACCGTCACCAATCCGGCAGCCTTTTCCCGCTGTCAGGTGCTGTTTGTGCCGAGCGAACACCAAGCCCAATGGCTGGAATGGCGACGCGAACCGGCGGCCGGACGACCCTCGGTGCTGACCATCGGTAATGGCGCCACCTTTCTGGCCAGCGGCGGCGTGATCCAACTCGATCTCACCAAACGCAATTTCTACTTCAACCTGAGTCATGCGGAGTCCAGCGAGGTCAAACTGGACTCGCGACGGCTTAAACTGGCTTTGAAGGTCTACAGAACCGCCGGCGCCGGGCCGGAACCGGGGGCGCCATGACATTGTTCCGCACCAATTCCGTCGAGGAAAAAATGCGCCGCATGATTGCGGCCACGAGCGGCGTCGCCCTCGTGCTGGCGGGCATCATCACCTGGGTCATGGCGTTCGTGTCCTTTCGATCCACCCTCCAGCACCAGTTGACCACCTCCGGCCGCATGGTGGCGTATAACGCCGAGGTCGCGCTGGATTTGGCGGATGAGAAGGGGGCACGCGATGGACTGAACGCCCTGCAAGCCAATCCGGATATCATCGCCGGCGGCATCTACACCAACGGCGCCCTGTTCGTTCATTATCGCAGCCCCCTGACCGACCACGATCTGCCGGAAACCCTCCCGGCACTGGGACAATATCCCTCGGCCTTCGAAACCTATATCACGGTGACCAACGCCGCCGGGCCGCTGGGGACGGTATACCTGCGCGCCGATCTCAATACCGAGCGGCGTTTTCTCTGGCAGAGCCTGGCCGTGCTGGTGGCCACTCTGGCCATTCTCTGGCTGCTCGCCTCCATCGCCGCCTCGCGCCTGCAGCGGTTCATCACCGTGCCCCTGCTCCGCTTGCTCGAAACCATCCGCGTCGTGTCCGAGCGACGCGATTACTCGCTGCGGGCCAGCGTGGGCAGCGACGATGAAGTCGGCCGGCTGGTGGCAGGTTTTAACGAGATGCTGGAGCAGATCGAAGTGCGCGATCGGGCGCTCCGGCAACAGCATGAGCACCTGGAGGATCAGGTCGCCGAACGCACCACGGAACTGCGTCAATTGAACCGGGATCTCACCGAAGCCAAGCAACGCGCGGAGGAGGCCAGCCAGGCCAAGAGTTCCTTCCTGGCCAACATGAGTCACGAACTGCGCACGCCGCTGAATGCCATCCTGGGCTACAGCGAAATGCTGCAGGAAGAGGCCGACGATCTCGACGTTCCCGGACTCAAACCGGACCTGCAGCGCATCCACACCGCCGGCAAGCACCTGCTCGGACTCATCAACGACATCCTGGATCTTTCCAAGATCGAGGCGGGCAAGATGACGCTCTTCCTGGAGACGTTCGACGTCACGGCCCTGGTGCGGGAGGTCGCGGCCACGGTTTCGCCGCTGGTCACCAAAAACCAAAATTCCCTGACGGTCGAGTGCACGCCGGGCTTGGGGACCATGACGGCGGACGTCACCAAATTGCGGCAGACCCTGTTCAACCTGCTGAGCAACGCGAGCAAGTTCACCGAACGCGGAATCATCCACCTCGAAGTCGCGCCGACCAAGGCCGGTGACGGAAGCGTTGCGGGCGTCACCTTCCGGGTGCGCGATACCGGCATTGGCATGACCCCGGAACAATTGGGGCGGCTTTTCCAGGCGTTCACGCAGGCGGACGCCGGCACCTCCAAACGTTTCGGCGGCACCGGACTCGGCTTGGCCCTCAGCAAACGGTTCTGTGAACTGATGGGCGGATCGATCGCCGTCGCCTCCGAACCGGGCCGCGGCTCAACGTTCTCCGTCACCCTGCCCGCCGTGGTGACGGACGCGCTCAACCCGGATGCCCACGTGGCGCCCCGGGACCAAGCCGCGGCCTTCACCGGAGTGACGGTCCTGGTCATCGACGACGACTCCGCCGTCCGCGATCTGCTGGCCCGCACTCTGGGCAAGGACGGATTCCTGGTGGTCACCGCCGCCAGCGGCGCACAGGGACTGGAACTCGCCCGGCAACTCCGTCCGCGCGTCATCACCCTCGACGTAATGATGCCGGGCCTCGACGGCTGGGCGGTCCTCAGCGCGCTCAAGGCCGATCCGCTCACCGCGGAGATCCCGGTCGTGATGATGACCATCGTCGATGATCGGCATCTCGGCTTCAGCCTGGGCGCCACGGATTACCTGACCAAGCCGGTGGATTTCAGCCGCCTGCAGGCCACCGTGCGCAAGCATGTGGGGGCGGGGACCGGCCACCGCGTGTTGGTCATTGAGGACGATTCTGCCACGCGGGATCTGCTGGTCCGCCAGTTGACCCATGAAGGCTGGCCGACCACCGCGGCCGTAAATGGGCGGGATGGTCTGGCGAAGGTCGCCGCCCAACCCCCGGCCCTCATTCTGTTGGATCTGATGATGCCGGAGATGGACGGCTTCGAATTCCTCGCGGTGTTACGCCGCCGCCCGGACGGTGCGCGGATCCCGGTGATTATCACCACCGCGAAAACCCTGACCGAAGAGGATCGCCGCAAGCTCAATGGCGAAGTGACCCGCATTCTCGAGAAGGCCAGCACCAGCAAAGAGCAATTGGTGGCGGAGGTACGGGCGTTGCTGACCGCCCCGAACTGATGTCCGGCCGGAAAGACTGGCGGGAAATTGAGTTCTCGATTGCGGATCGCCGACGGTCCCCGATTCTCCCGCCCGCGCGGTCATGGAAACACAAACGTTCACACTCCACAATCGCCTGGAGGAGATTGAACCCCTGCAGGAGGAAATTAAATACCTTCTGCAGGCGCGCGGCGTCCGGTTGAAACACATCCACGCCATCCTGCTGGCGCTGGGTGAGTGGCTCGAGAACGTCATCCTCCACGCCTATGACGACACCGCGATGCATCAAATCGTGGTGGACCTGTCCGCCGACGAGGACGAGATCCGGCTGTCGGTCTCCGACGACGGCACCGATTTCGATCTCACCGAAGTCGCCACCACCGATCAGCCGATCCAGCCAGGCCAGCGGATCATCACGGGGCAAGGGATCCGCCTCGTCCGAAACCTGATGGATCACGTGGAGCATCAACGGCGCGACGGCAGAAATCAGGTCGTCCTGATCAAGCAGGTCATTTCTCAAACCTAAATCCGGATCAAACCGATGCGCCCTCAACCGATCGTCATTGTCGAAGCCCCGCCCCGCCTCGACGCCACTGCATCCCCCATTTTCGGATCCTTTGTGATCGGTCTCGTGGAGGCGGGGGCACACCGCCTGATCCTCGATTTTTCCGCGGTGGGCTATCTCGGCAGCTCCGGCATCCGTTCCCTCATGCTCATCAGCAAATCGCTGGCGGCGCACAACGGTCGGCTCGCCCTGCTGGGCTGTCACCCGACGGTGACGGAAGTGCTGCGCATCTGTGGGCTGAACGAGGATCTAAAGCAGGCGGAGGTCATCGAAGACGCCCGTCAGTGTGTCTGATTCCCGGGGTCGCCGGGACGCGACGTTCGGAGCGTGACCGCCGCAGAAGTCACCGGGCCCCGGGTTTGCCACCACGGTTCCCCTGTCATACGGTTTTCTCCGTCGAAGTCACACCTCCCCGCTGCGTGCCATGCCAAAAATTCTCCTCATCGAAGACAACGAGATGAACCGCGACATGCTCTCGCGACGACTGGAGCGGCGGGGGTTCACCGTGGTGATGGCCGTTGATGGGGCCGAAGGCGTGGCGATGGCCCGCTCCACGCAGCCGGATTTGATTCTCATGGATATGAGTCTGCCGGTCATTGACGGCTGGGAAGCGACCCGTCAGGTCCGGGCCGATCCGGTGACGGCGCCGATTCCGGTGATTGCCCTGACGGCCCACGCAATGTCCGCCGACGAAATGCGGGCACGCGAAGCCGGGTGTGATGATTTTGATACGAAGCCCGTCGAATTGACCCGGTTGCTGGCGAAGATCCAGGCGCAGCTGGTCCGGGTGGGCAAAGCTTGAACGGACCCGGGCCCGCCCGCCAATGAGCGCCATTCCGCCGGATCTCAGCCGCCTCCGCCACGATCTGCGGACCCCGCTGAACCATTTGCTCGGCTATTGCGAACTTCTGCTGGAGGACGAATCGCTGCCCGGGGAATTCCGCCCGGAACTGGATCGCATTCGCTCCGGTGGCCGCGAACTATTGGAGGCGGTCAGCAACTACCTCGACGAAAACCGGCTGCGGACCCTGCCCCTCGACCTGACCCGGCTGCAGGCGGATCTGCGCACACCCATCGATCAAATCCGGCGCTGCGGCAAAATCCTGGAGCTGCGGGCGCGGCGCGGTGACGCAGAGCAATTTCAGGTGGATCTGCAGCGGATCCAACAAGCGGCCACCACCTGGTTGTCCTTGTTGGAGGAACGGGTTCTGCCCTGGGGGAATCGGCCGGCCTCGCCCGGGGAACGGTCTCACCCGGCCACGGGTCCGGCCATTGCCTTTGTCGCGCCCCGTCCCGAGCTGCGCGATCCGGCCGGCGGCGGGCGGATACTCGTGGTCGACGATGACCCTGCCAACCGAGACATCCTGGCGCGTTACCTGCAGCGGGACGGCTGCGACGTGGTCACGGATTCCGACGGCCTGGCCGCCTTGGAACGGCTGCAGGCGGGCGGGGAGAATTTCGACCTGATCCTGCTCGATCTCCTGATGCCGGGCCTCGATGGCTACGAGGTCCTGCTGCGGCTCAAGGCCGACGCCGCGTTGCGCGATCTGCCCGTCCTGATCATTTCGGGTCTGGATCTCGAGAACGGCATCGCCCGCTGCATCGAAGCGGGCGCGGAGGATTACCTGACCAAACCGTTCAACCCCATCCTGCTGCGGGCGCGCCTGCGGTCCTGCCTGGAAAAGAAGCGGCTGCGCGACCACGAACGCACGCTGGCAGCGGGACTCCTGGCGGAACAACAACGCTCCGAGCAACTGCTCCTCAACGTCCTGCCCGCCACCATCGCCGCCCGGCTCAAACTCGGGGAAACCAACCTCGTCGACGCCACCGAGGACGCGACCGTGTTGTTTGCTGACTTGGTCGGCTTCACGGAATTGGCCGCCACCCTGCCGGCACCCGCCACGGTGCAGTTGCTCGACGAAATTTTCTGCGCCTTCGACGAGCTGGCCGACCGCCACCGTGTCACCAAGATCAAGACCATCGGCGACGCGTGGATGGCCGTCAGTGGCGTGCCGGAGGTCCGCGCGGATCACGCCACCGCCGCCGCCGATCTGGCGCTGGACCTCACCACTTTCTGCGAGGGCTTCGCGTCGCGCACCGGACATTCCGTCGTCCTGCGCATCGGGATCCATTGCGGCCCGGTCGTCGCCGGCGTCATCGGGCGTCATCGCTTCAGCTATGATCTCTGGGGGGATACGGTGAACACCGCCAGTCGGATGGAATCCCACGGCGCCCCCGGCCGCATCCATGTCTCCAGCGTGCTGCGGAATCGCTTGGCGAAAACCCACCGTTTCGAGGAGCGCGGCACCATGTCCATCAAGGGCAAGGGTGAGATGAGCACGTGGTTCCTGTTGGGCCGCCACAACGACGACCGCTAACCCCGCACCATGGCCACGACCCCCACGCTCGATCTCTCCCAGGTCCGCCACGATCTGCGATCACCGATCAATCAGATCATCGGTTATTGTGAACTCCTGCTGGAGGAGGAGCAGTTGCCCCCGGTTTTCCTCGCTGACCTGCAGCGGATCCGACTGGGCGGCCAGCAACTGCTGGTGGTGATTTCCGAGTATTTTGACGAGGCCAAGTTCGAGGATCGTCGACGCAATCTGCCGCAGCTCTATCACGACCTGCGCACGCCGGTGAATCACATCATCGGCTACTGCGAAATGCTGCAGGAGCAATGCGTGGAGTTGGATCGGCGGCAGAATCTCCAGG
>CANIZL010000106.1 GCA_947471985.1 Verrucomicrobiota bacterium
ATCGATTTTTTCATCGCCCCGACAGCCGCTGCCGCGGAAAGTTGACCAACTCAACCTCAGGCTCATGTCAAACATAAACGCGCGATTTGCTCAGTATTTTAACGATTTTAACCCACTATTCTCAAGCAATGAGTTTTCAGATGGGCTCTTAGGTTCACTGTGCACCAAGCTGACTGATGAAAATTCTGAAATTAAGAAATAAAAAGAAACTACTAATTTACAAACTAAGAGCTTATAACAAGCCCGAAGTGTGGTTGCTTATAAGCTTCAAAGCACCCCAAAAACTTTCTGTTGCCTGTTCAGGAACTGCTTTCTGGTAGTATTTCTTGCTGGTTCTAACACTGTGTCCAAAGCTGTATTCAACTTTGTCCCAACTTTGATGTAGTGAGTAGTAATAACTCACACAGGTGTGTCTTAATCCGTCCTGAATCCATTCAGTATTCAATTTATGTTTGATTGATTTGCGCAACATCTTCAGTCTACGCTCAAGTCCTGTTGGGATTAATGGGTGGTTTGTATCAGTTTTGTAAATATAAAGAAGTGCTGAAATGAGGTTTGAATCCACTGAAACAAAACGACTGCCGGTTTTACCTTCACTGTTGACATGTATTTGATTTGTTTCAGTTGAAATATCTTCCCACAACATTCTTGAAGTTTCGCTGGGGCGGCAACCAGCCCAAGTGCAAATCAGAAACCAGCTTTTAAGTTCAGGAAAATGATTTACCACCAGTTGGTACATCATCTGAATTTGTTGTGGTGAGTAAATATGGATTATTGTTTCTGCCACTTTAATCCGTATATGTTTTGTTGGTATTTCAGAAATCAAACGCTTCCGCTCTATTACCCACCTCAAAAACATGGTGATGTATCTTAAATACTGACGCTTGGTGATGTTTTTGCATTTCAATTGCTCAAGGATGCTTTCAATATCGTTTTCAGTTATT
Organism: Verrucomicrobiota bacterium; assembly: GCA_947471985.1. Classification (GTDB taxonomy): domain Bacteria; phylum Verrucomicrobiota; class Verrucomicrobiia; order Limisphaerales; family UBA9464; genus CANIZL01. The sequence continues at coordinate 945 of CANIZL010000106.1, forward strand.
GAATCAATTTGTTTTTCACCCCAAGTTCTGCAAATAAAGTTGCCGTATGAACGAACTTCATTTGCTGTTTTTCGTGAAATGCTGTTGAGCGTGTTATCCAACTTGTAAGCCATCCATTCTTGGCATAAACAATTTACGTTGGGTTGCCGTGACTGTTGTAGCTCAAGAGCGTTGCGCTCAATCCAGAGCTCAACGGCTTGCTGCAAGTTGCCACCATTTGCCGCCAGCTTGGTCAGTGCAGCGTTCAGATTGGGATTAAGACCAGATTCAGCAATTGGTTTGGCAGCTGCCCGAAGCTTTTCACGAATTTCTGAGTGCAGCTGCAATGCTGCGCTTGCGGTGGTTCGAACGTGCCGTGTTTTTGTGCCGTACAAGCGGCTGCGGCAATCAACGATGTAGATTGTTCTGCCCCGCCTCAAATACTGAAGAACTCTGGGAAACTCCTTGCGAAGGATGCGCTGGCTTTTCATGCGACTTGGCGAGTTGTGCCATTGGGTTGCAGCGCAGCGTGACGGGGCTGTGGAACTGCGCCGCATCGCTGGCTGGAGTGAAACCTGCGGTGCCGGCGAAGCACGCTGGCTGCGGCTGAGGCTGCCGTGATGGCGTACGGCTCGCAGTGGATGCGGCGGTCGCCGGGCGGCGGCAAAGCCAAATCCGCAATGCTTGGCACCTGATTGGCACCTGGACCTAGGAAGGGATTGGATTTCGCCAGGCGGGCTTCACCTGAAAAGCCCAACAAACTGCGAAGAGGGAAGATGGTCGGGGCGGTGAGATTTGAACTCACGACCTTCTGAACCCCATTCAGGTGAACCCGGCCTTGGTGTCCCGCCACCAATCGTTACCCTTTCTAGGCCGGGGCAATGATTTCCGGCGTTCGAGCACACATTGTATGGCGCAAAATCGAGCATCAATGCGGTCCGTGGCACTGGGAATCGCAGTCTATTTCAGCTGCGTTTTTTTGTGGAACTTTTCTTGGGCGCAGTGGCCAGTCGCTACCGAAACAGCCGCAAAGGCGATCGCTTTGCCGGTGGGAATTTTGCTCTTCTGGCTGCTGGTCGTGACGCCATTCCGCGCCGGCCTTCGGGATGACCCCGACATTTGAATTCTGGTCTCGCCAAAAATCTTCCGCCAGTGAACCCGGCGTTGGCGCCCCGCTTCTGATCGCTACATTTCGCGGGTCGGGTCACTGAATCCCAACGCTCCGCAACAGTAATTCATCCATGAGTAATCCAATGGTGGCAGTTTACCGCCACGCCCATAAGCCAAAATACATCCTTGAATCGTGGTGTGTTGAAAAACTCAATGGATTTACAACAACCTCGGGCAAATTGGTGCATCTGACAGAGCAGGAGTTCATGTCGAACGGGCTACGCCTGGTGCTAGATGATCTGGCCCAGTTTCCGTCGCGCGATTCAGATCTCGGATCGGAGACGTTTGGTGACTCGAAGGAGGCAAAAAAGGCCAGGAAGGCCCGCAATGAATGCTGGGTGGTGCACGTGTCGCTGAACTCTAATGAGGTTTTGGAATTGACTCCGATGTTGGATATCGGCAAAGGCCGCGGAGTTGGTAGCGGGCATCGATATTTCATTAAACTCCCGACCGATGCCGATCATTTCTTCAAAACAATAACGGAAGCATTCGAACACTGCTGCGTTGTGGCGTGGTGAAACCATTAGAACTTGGTGCCTCGAACCCAGCACCTGAGGATGCCTTCACCCTACCCCACCTCACGCCGCCACTGCCGGTCCGTTCACCGACTCAGGCGATAAAACTGCCGGGCGCCCGGCACCGATCGGGTGATCACGGATTGTTTGCCGAGGATCGTCGGAGCGTCCGGGACGGGCTTCCAGGTCGCCGCTGCGAACTCGGGCGCCATCTCCAAGTGGAATCCTAAAAGATTTGTGGGCCAGGCGAGTTGGATCGCGCCGCCGGCAAGGCGGGTTTGCAACGCTGCCGTGCCCAGAATCGCCAGGGTGTGAAATCGCCCCACCGCCACCGCACTCACCTTGCCCTGGAAGACGGACGGCACATCCACCTGGCCGTAGTCATTGTCCCAGCCCCATGACACCAGCGTGCCGTCGGATTTTAGCGCCACACTATGGCCATCGCCGGATCCAATGGCGACCACCCCCGTCCGCGCCGCCTCCGGGGGCAGTTCACCGCTCGTGCCGAGGTAAACCACCGAGCCATCCGGTTTCAAGCCCAGGGGCTCGCCGCCGGCAAAGATCGCGGACAGACCGGACTGAGCCGCGGCCGGGAGATTGGTAATACTGCCCCAGGCGATGGCGGATCCATCGGCTTTCAAAGCCATCGCCACGGATCCGTGGGCCGAAATGGCAACGACGCCCGAACGCGCGGCAATCGGGACCTTGGTCTGCCCGAGAAAATTATTACCCCACGCCACGACCGCCCCGGAGGCCTTCAGGGCCAGGGAAAACTCTTCACCCGCCGCAATGGCGATGACCTGGGAGCGGGCCTCCTTCGGAACGTCGGTCTGGCCGCCACCATTATCACCCCAGGCGATCACGGAGCCGTCGTCCTTCAGCGCGAGTAAGTGATAATCACCGGAAGCAATCGCGGTGACTCCCTGGCGCGCTTCCTCCGGAAACCGGCCCTGAAAATAACCCTGATCCGCATCGCCCCAGAAGACCACTGAGCCGTCCACCTTCAGGGCCGCCGAATGAGTGACGCCCGCGGCCACCGCCACCACGCCGCTCAGGGCCTCTAGCGGCACAACCGATTGGCCTTCCTCCGGCCATTCCGTGGGACGACTCAGCCCGGCGCCCCGGCCACCACGGCACCCGGCAAATTCGGTCGGACGGTGACCACAGCCGGAGGTGCGCTCGTGACGATGCCAAAGAGGTTGGCGACCACCACGGTGTATTCGCCCGCGGGTGATAACGGCAAACCGTAAACCCGATTGGTGCCGTCGGGGATGTTCACCCCCGCCTTGCGCCATTGATAGGTGAGATTGGGTCCCTGGGCATCGACGGTGATGCCGGCCCGATGGCCGATCGGCACCGAGCGGTCGGCCGGTGCCTTCGCGATCACGGGTGCGATGGGCTCAACCAGGGCGTCCGCGTGATATTCGCCGGCGGAAATTGCGGTCACCCGCCCCTGGATGGACGCCGGAACCTCGGATTGCCGATAGATATTCCCTCCTCAGGTCACGACGGTGCCATTGGATTTCAAAGCCACGGAATGCTGCCAACCGGCAGCGATGGCCACCACCCCGCTCCGCGCCGCGGTGGGCACGTCGGATTCCCCGGACCCATTGCTGCCCCAGGCAACAACCGATCCATCGCGCCGCAACGCCAACGACTGGACCAGGCCGGCGGCGATGGCGATCACGTCACTTTGAGCCGCCGCGTGCACGTCGGTTTGCCCGGAAAAGTCCACGCCCCACGCCAGGACCGAACCATCAGCCCGAAGCGCCAACACGTGCGCGGCCCCACCCGCCAGGGCGATGGCCCCCACGGGAGTTAGCGGCGGCTTCAGGTTCTCGGGCACTCCCTGGATCGGCGAAACGATGATCCGCCCGTCCTCCAGGGCAGCGAACAGAAGATTGTTGCCCGAGAGCGATACGTTCCCCGTGAAGGCGATATCCTTCACACCGGTGCGCAGCGCCACCGGAGTCACGTCCAGGTCCGCCATTGTCCAGATCATCACGGACCCATCGGACCGCAAGGCCGCGGCCGGGGAAGTCTCCTCGAAAAACGGCGATGACCTTGCGGACACCTTCCGTCGGGGTAACGGAGGCTTGCACGCCCTGCGCGCTCAGCCAATCACTGATCCAAATCACCACCGAACCATCCGCCCGGGCGGCGATGGTCCAGGGATTTCCCGTGGCCACGGCGGTAACGTTGCTGCGCACTTCCGCCACGGGAGTCACGGGCACTCGGGTCTGATGACTCGTAGAAACCTTTCCCCAAGTGACCGCGGATCCAGGCGCCGGTTGCTGGGCAATAGCGACTCCCTGAAATATTAAGAGCCCGCCCACGATCAGGCCCCGGACGAAACCCGCCATTGCTGCAGCGGGAGACCATCTCCCGCAGCGGTGGAGTACGGGCGTGGTACCCAGCGCAGGTCGATTAATGAGTATAGCTTCCTTGGTAGCTCATTTTCGTCAGCCTGGCAGCAAGCCGGCTAACACAACAAGACATTTGAAGTCCCGCCGCTCAGCGATCCGCCCGAAATTTTCCGGACTGCGAAATGACCGGGGGTCGGGCACGGGACCCGGGTGATTGAAGGGAAAGTACGGGGTTAAAGCGACGTTGATTTTCCATCCAGCACGTCACGCCGACTAAAAAGTCAGCGGTACGGGGAATTCCAGTTCAGCAACTGGGCGGGCACGAAGCGGCCGCACTTTTCCCGGGGGGGATTTTTGAGATGGTGCGCGATACAGGGTTCGAACCTGTGACCCCTACCGTGTCAAGGTAGTGCTCTACCACTGAGCTAACCGCGCTTACTTCCTGCTCGCCGGTCGTCCCGGATCAAGCGACCGGCAGGATACGGATCGGCTTCCATTCGGCAAGCGGTTTTTCAACGCGTTTACCAATCGTCTTCACGATCACCAAAAACTGCGCCGCACCAAAAACTCGAGCCCCGCAAATCCAGCCACACCCGCACGGGCGTTTATCCCGTCACTCCAGCCCCACCCGCACGGGCCCGGCGATGCACCCAGCCGACGACACCAATGCCCACTCCCAGCAAGCCTGTCACCGCCAGCGCCGCCGAGGCCGGCGAACCGGTCCAGACCACCGCCAGCGCCGTCAGCGCCGGACCTCCGCCCAGGCCCAAACCAATCAGGGCTTCATGGGTGCCACCCTGTTCGCCATGCGAATCGCTGCCGTCCATGGCGTAGAAAATCGACGAATAGTACACGAGGGAAATGCCCAGCCCGAAGGCGAGTTCTCCGAGAATCATCACCCACAACGACGGCGCCAGCATCATGGTCAGGAAGCCAACGCAGACTCCGAGGCACGCCACCAAAAACAGCCGGAATCGATAGTGCCAGCCGGCCCAATACCAGAGCGCGATGAATCCCACGGAGCGGATCCAATTCCACAGTCCCAGCCACACCCCCGCCTCCGCCTGCGTCAGATGCAATCGCAAGGCCATCGTCGGCAACGAAGCCGTCAACACGTTGGCCGCCATGTACGCCAACGGATTCGCAATCCAAGCCAACGTCTGGAAATGCACCGGACCGCCCGGCGGATGGATCGGCGGTTTATCCGCCCCGGGATGATGCGTGGCGACGTAAAGATCCCGCTGCCGGCGCAGGCGCGGTAATTGCAGCAATTGCAGGCCGTGGATGCACATCGGAACCAGGTACAAGCTCCGCGCCCCGGCCAGCGTCACGACAATCCCACCCGCCGCAACCCCCACCGCCTGCAGCACCGACCACACCACATTGTACATGCCAAGACGATCCGGCAGACGGTCCGGCGTTTCAAACTCGCTGCACAGCGCCTCGAGCACCGGCCAGGTAAAACAGATCGCCACCGACCAAATTCCGAGGGAAACAATCTGTCCGACCAGCGCGGGCCAGACACATCCCAGACCCGTGGCCAGCATCAGGCCGCCAAAACCCACGGCGAGGGACGTAAAATAGCCGTACCGTTGGGCGAACCGTCCCGCGAGGGCGGAACACAGGGCGTAAATGGTCCCGAACCCCGCCAGCAGCCACAGCGTGCGCAGTTGCGTGAAGCCGTGGTGATCCCTCAGGTGGAACAGCGAATGATTGAAATAGAAGGCCGCCGCGACGGAGTTGCTTCCCTCGAGCACGAAGTACCCGGCCTTGGAAGGCGCCTTCAAGGTGCGTTTTCCGAAATCAGGGCCGGTCCGGAGGGCGCTTTCAAAGGTAGCCCAGCTGGCGCATCACCTCGGTGGTGGAGTGCGCCTTGTTCAGCGTGTAGAAATGCACGCCGGGCGCCCCCTGCGCGATCAGGCCGCGGATCTGCTCCGCACAGTACTCGATGCCAAATGCGGTCACCGCCGCATCGTCGTCGCCCAAGGCATCCAGACGCGCCACGAACGGTGCCGGCAGCGCCGCCCCGCACAGTGCCGTGAAGCGCTTGGTCTGATTCCGCGACACCACCGGGAGCAAGCCCGCAATGATGGGGACAGGACGACCCAACTTGCGGTGCAGGTGATCCCGCATGCGGAAGTAGTCGTCATTGTTGAAGAACAGTTGGGTGACGATGAAATCCGCCCCCGCCTGCACCTTCTCCGCCAGGAAATCCCAGTCCACCTGACGCCCCGCCTGCTGGGCGATGTGACCTTCCGGGAAACCGGCGGTGCCCACACTGAAGCCGCCGTCGGCATGCAAATGCGCCACCAATTCGCGACTGAATTCAAAACCACCCGCCGTCTTTTGAAACTCCCCGGTGCCGCCCGGCGGATCACCGCGCAGGGCCAGGATATTTTTCACGCCCCGGGCCTTCGCTTCCGCAATCACCGCGGCGAGTTCGTCCCGCGTCGCGTTGACGCACGTGAGGTGCATCATGGTGGTGAGATCGAAATCCCGCTGGATGCGCTCCACCATACCCAGCGTCTTCTCGCGGGTGCTGCCGCCGGCGCCGTAGGTCACTGAACAATAATCCACCGGCAGCCGCCGCAGCGCCGGCAACGTCTCGGCAAACAGCCGGGCCTCGCCCTCGTCAGTCTTGGGCGGAAAAAACTCAATCGAAAAAGTCGGCCTCCCGGAGGCAGCACTCGCCTGGAGCAAGTCACGGATCGGACGGATCACGCCGGAAGGGTGAAAGGCAAACCGCGGGATGCAAGTAACAGATCAACAAATCAGGATGCATTGATCTGAAATTATTATTCCCCGGATTTAGGCAGGAGGAATGGGCGTGGGGTGCAGGGGCGAGGAATTGGCCGCTCCCAGATCCACCCATTGTCCCGGGTTTTCCGCAAAATCCGCCAGCATTTCGGCGTGACGCGCCGCCGGTATTGGCAGGTATTTGCCGGTGGCTTCCGCCAGAACCACCCCTTGGGCATCGCGCAATTCACTCCGCGTCAGGAACAATCGGCCCCGCTTGTTCTCGACCAATTCCGCCCGCAAGTGCAAGTCCACCCCGGGGGCCGCCGGCGCGAGGAAGCGCGTATTCAATTCCGCGCAGTAGGAGAAGCGGCGGGCGTGTACCCCGATCACCCAGGCCATGGCCTCGTCGAGCACCGTGGCCACAAGTCCGCCGTGCACTGTGCCACGGAAGCCGCAGTGCTCATTCCGGAATTGGAACCGGCTCTCCACGACCTGGGAGTCGCTCAGCAGGTCCAGCTTGAGTCCCTGCGGATTGTGCGTTCCGCAGACAAAGCATCCCAGCGTATGGGGTAGGATTTCCATCGCGCCGAGCTTGCCCGCATTCCCGGCTCCGGTCGAAGATCCTTTTCTCACTAAACGCACACGGGGGACCGCCGCCGGCGGGGCGACAATACTAGATCCGGGCCTTCGCCGGCCGGGGCGACAGCAGATATTCGCGCTCCGTGAGGATGTACCGCTTCACGTTCTCCTTCTCCTCCTCGTTAAGCTTCGCCTTCTTGGCCATCTTGTTCAACGTCGACGCCCATTCGGTTTCGGTGAAGCGCCCCACATTTTTGAGGCCGTGACATTTTGTACAGCGGGTGGTGAAGGTCTTGTAGCCGTCGTACAGGGAATCCGCGTCGGTTTCGGGCCAGCGGTTCTGGGCAATCAACAATTCGGCGGGCGTCGGCTCCGCCACGGAAAACGCCGTCAGTTGGTACCAGGCGACGCCCACCAGCGCGATCACCGCGCCCGCAACCAGTAGTTTTGCCTGCAAATGTCGTATTTTCTTCATCCGATGGGGTCAACCTGTAGGCAAACCACCGCAAAGAAGTCAACCGTCGGCGGGGCTTTGGGGCCAAGCGCCCGCCCCATCCTTCGATTCCACGCGGGAGGCACTCCGCCAGCGATCGTACCGGACACCGCCTACGCGCGCGGCGCCGCGATCCGCGTCAACCCCTTACCCGCGGCCTGCACTCCTCCCTAGCGCCAGCGGTCGCCGCCACTTATCGTACCCGTTCATGAACCTTGAAGACTCGATCGGTGACATCCTGCGCAAGAGCCGCATTTCCACTCAGTCGACGGAAGAAGTGGCGGCCGCGGCGGGCAGTGTTTCCGTGTCGGCGTACCAGGAGTTCGAACGGACGGGCCGGGCGCCGGCCGGTCTCAACTGGGACAAATTGGGCACGCTGCTGACCCTGAACGGACTGCGCCTGAAAGCGCAGCACGACGGCTGGCGGCCCGCGCCGCAGGACGTGGGTGGCTGGCGGGAATTCCGCGTGATCACCACCGCGAGCGATGACATGACGGTCAATGCGTATCTGGTCTGGGACGAAGTCACCTTGGAAGCCGCCGTGTTCGACACCGGCTTCGACGCCACTCCGATCTTCCAGTTGATCGACGAAAACCGGTTGAATCTGAAGCACCTGTTTCTCACCCACAGCCACGCGGATCACCTCGCGGCGCTGGAACCCATTCGTGCCCGGTATCCCAAGCTTCGGCTGCATTCCAGCATCAAGGGCGCGCCCGTGGATCAACGCAATCGGGCGAATGATTTCATCATGCTCGGCAGCCTCCGGATCACCAACCGCGAAACCACCGGTCACGCGGATGACGGAGTGACGTACGTCGTGGGCAACTGGCCCGAAGATGCGTCGCACGTGGCGATCGTGGGCGACGCGCTCTTCGCCGGCTCGATGGGCGGCGCCCGCGAACACTTGGAACTCGCCCGCACCAAAGTTCGCGAACAGATTTTCTCCCTGCCCGAGGCCACCTTGATCGCTCCCGGCCACGGCCCGTTGAGCACGGTCGGTGAGGAAAAAGCCCACAATCCCTGGTTCTCCTGAGTTACACCCTTTCCCCGGCACTGCGATGACCTTTGTCGATCGATTCCTGCAGAACTGGCGCGTCCGCAAGGCCCGCCCCTTTATCAAACCGGGCGATCGCGTCCTGGACCTGGGCTCAGCCGACGGCGTCTTGTTTGAGCGCCTTGGCGATTGTGGTCCGGGCAGCTTGGGCATTGATCCCATACTACCGGCGACCACCCGCAGCCGGCAGGGCTTTGCGCTGGTCCGGGGCTATTTTCCGCAGGACGTGCCCGCCAACGCCGGCACGTTCGATGCCATCGTGATGCTGGCGGTGCTCGAACATTTCCCGGCCGCGCAGTACGGTCCCTTGGCCGAGGGCTGCGCGCGGCTGCTGAAGCCCGGTGGGCGGATGATCATCACAGTGCCGTCGCCCGCCGTCGACATGATCCTCGACGTCCTCGTCAAACTGCGGCTCGTGCACGGCATGTCGCTGGAGGAACACCACGGATACGAAGTGACGGAAACGCCCCAAATTTTCGCATCCCCGCGTTTTGAATTGGTGGAGCACTCCTCATTTCAGCTCGGACTGAACAACCTGTTCGTCTTCCAGCGCAGTCGCGAGTAATCGGCCAGCCGACGGCGTGACGCAGGACGCCTGATTGCTTTTGCCTCCGGCCAGAACGGGAAGCATCGCTCCGGGCGATGCCCGCACGTCACCCGTTGCCGAGGCAAAGTGGCCCCGCCGCGTCAGCGCCGACGCGCCCCCATGAGCCGCAGGGTGCCGCAATTGTTCTTCTGGGTGCGCGTGTGCGGTGCGCCCGCCCACCATTGTTCGTGCCGGAAATGGCCGAAATTTTCCCCGCCATCCGCAGGCTGATCGAGGTCGCCCACCGCCAGGTTCAAGCCGACGGCCCGCTCTCCGTCGGCGAGATGATAGAAATGTCCGGGGGCGGTTTCGAGGCAGGGGTCGAATTGCACCCGCCATTCGATGACATAACCGTGGCCGTCGGGCAGCACCTTCGCCACCGCCTGCTGGGCGCCGGTGAGAATCCAACGTTGGTACGTCGCCCACGCCGCCGCCGAAGTCCGCGGCTCGCCCTCCAGCAAGCCTCCGACACCGATGCCGCCCAGACGCGATTTCGTCAGATTGCAGACCATCTGCCACGACGCACCGTCGCCCGCCATGCCTTCATCGGCGGCCCAGGTATTCGGCGCATTGATGAGCAATTCCATTTCGTCGCCGAACCAGGGAAAGCCCTCCGGACTCAACTCGTGGGCCCGCGGATTCTCCGCCGGCAACCACCGCGGTGTCTCCAGTCCGTAAAGCAGGTTGTCGTGGATTTCAAAGGCGAAGAAGAGGTTCTCGGCGTCGTGCTTCACCCAGCCGCGGAGACTCAAATCGCGATCCGACTCGACCGGAGAAAACTCCGGAATCCAGTGACGGACCCCTCGAATTTCCGTGGCATCCGCCCACTCACCCGGGGACAGCACGCCATCGATCGCCGGCCGAGTCCCCAGCCAGGACCGAATCTCCGGCCGACGAGGCTGGCCGGCGGTGGGTGGATGGACACAGCCGGACAAGCCTAGCAGTGCCGCGATAAAAACGCTGCCCAAGGAAACCTTCACTCGCCGGGCACAGTGACCGGCGATCGCCCCGACACAACGACGAACGACACAACGACCGCTCGTTGCGTTCAGGCCGGGATCAGGATCTCCTCGTCTTCCTCCTCGGTCAGGGTCGATTCGTTCGTCTTTTCTTCCAACGGAGCGAAGCGTTCGGAATTAAAACCCAGCTCGCCATTCAGACCGGATTTCAAGGCCGGATCACGGGGATTGCGCACTTCCTCCAAAAGCACGCCAATCTCGCCATCCTGCTTGCCCGAGCCCGCCTGGGTAAGATTCCCCCGCCCGATGTAACAGGCCCGCACGGTGTAGACCGAGTCCTTCTTCGGCATCTGCTCGAAGAGTTCGTACGCCAGCGGCGGGAAGTCGTCATTGATGCAGACGACGCGTTGTCCCTTATTGAACATACGGGCAAATAAGGCGGAAAATTCTCCGTTCGCCAACAGCGCGTGCGCACCCGCCGAAAAAAACTCTCTCGACCGAACGCCCAACCGGGCCGAGCAACCTGCCCTCCCCCCCCACCGAACCCCTTGAGCCCATACAGATAGCGTCCACGCTCCGGGGAATGTCTGTCACCCGCCATGTGCCCGCCCATTACCGGGAAGTGTTTTCGGCCGAGGAAGTCCAAACGACCGTGCACCGACTGGCTGCCGAACTGGCCCCCTGGGCACTCCGTGTCGATGCGGAGCACCGGAATCAGGTGCTGGGTTTGTGCATCCTGCGCGGCGCCTTCGCGTTCTTCAGCGATCTCCTCAAAGCGATCCCCACCTCGGTCCAACCGGCGTTTGTCCGTTGCCGGAGCTATTCCACGACGGAAGTGCTGCAGCCCGAGGACGGCGTGCAGGTCAGCCTGGATGACTTCGACTGTGCCGGCCGTCACGTGCTGTTGGTCGATGATATCTGCGACTCAGGCCGGACCCTGGAGGTGATGCGCACGCGTCTCCTGGCGCACGGGGCGGCCAGTGTGCGCACGTGCGTCCTCATTCATCGCCTGCGGCTGGACAGCGTGTTCACACCCGATCACGTGGGCTTCCGCTATTCGGGGAGCGAATGGTTCGCCGGCTACGGCATGGACGATCGGCATCGCTACATGAATTATCCGGCGGTTTACCTTTTGGAAGGCACCGGGGAAAAGTAACCCGAAACTAAACCTCTCACCGACGGGAAAGCCCCGACTACACGCATGGCACGTCAGCGACGCCGACAGGTCCGCAGCCGCCGGGAATCCTCCGGTGGTTCATGGACCCGTTGGTTGGTCGCAGCGCTCCTTGTCGCGGCGCTGGGAGGCTTCGTCTGGTGGTGGTTTCGCCTGCGGCCGGCGCCGTCCAAGGCACCGGCACCCGCAGTCCAACCTCCGGCCCGGGTCCTACCACCCACGAGCGTTGTCGCGCCCATTGTGGTGCCTCCCGTCGTCCTGCCGCCGGCCGAGGAGCCTCCACCCACGGTGATTGTCTCCACCAACATTGTCCGCACGCCCCTTCCCGCCCCCGCGGAGCCGGAATCACTGACGGTCGTCGATCCACCGGCCGTGGGCACCCCGGCGCCCGCCACTGAAAAGGCGAGCACCTGGCTCACCGCCCAGTTGGCCCTCGTTTCCCGGGGCATCTCCCCGGGATCCATCGACGGGGTCGGTGGCGGGCAAACGATCGAGGCGCTGCGGGCGTTCCAAATGGATCATCGCCTGGAGGCCAATGGACGGCTGGATCCGGAAACGACGGAGCAACTCACCCTGACCGAGCCATCCTTCACCGAGTTCATCGTCACGGCCCAACACCTGGCCCGACTGCATCGACTACCCACCACCTGGCTGGGAAAGTCGTCCGTTCCCGCGCTGGACTTCGAAAGCCTGGCGGAACTGGTCGGCGAAGCCGCGCAATGTCATCCGGGATATCTGCGGCGATTGAATCCGGCCGTGGACTGGGACCATCCGCGCGAAGGACTCCATCTCAAGGTTCCCGCCGCGAAATTCCCGCCGGTCCGGCGCGCCGCCCTGATCCGCATCAGCCTGGCCGGAAAATGGCTGCGGGCGTTTGATGACGGCGGCCGACTGCTTGCGCATTTTCCGTGCAGCATCGCCGCCCGTGTGGAGAAGCGGCCCATTGGCGGATTGGCGGTCGCGGTGGCGGTAAAGGATCCCAATTACACCTTCGATCCGGACATCTTCCCGGAGTCCGCCGAAGCCCGCACACTGAATCGCCGACTCATTATTCCGCCGGGCCCGAACAATCCGGTGGGCGTGGCCTGGATTGGATTGAATCGACCGGGCTACGGCATTCACGGGACACCCTCGCCCGAACAAGTGGGGCGCACGGAAAGCCACGGTTGTTTTCGGCTGGCGAACTGGAATGCCGAGTACCTGCGGCAAATGAGCTGGGTGGGTCTGCGGGTGAGTGTGGAGCGTTGAAGTCGCCTGCTGCAATTCACCTGCGCCCGTCCCGGGACACGACACGAAGGCTGTCAGCCCGGAACTGACAGCGTCCGTGGTTGCTTTCGGGTGGACATTTCGCAAGCTCCCAGCCGACGCATGAGTGCTCCGATCCTGTTCGCCCGGTCCCAGTCTGCCGACACCTTTCTGCTTCCGGCCATGGCGAATCGCCACGGTTTGGTGGCGGGCGCCACCGGCACCGGCAAGACCGTGACGTTGCAAACCCTGGCCGAGGAATTCAGCCGGCGCGGCGTTCCGGTGTTTCTGGCCGACATCAAGGGCGACCTCTCCGGCCTGGCCCATGCCGGCGGCAACAGTCCGAAGGTCGCGGCGCGAGTCGGCGAATTGAAGCTCACCGAGTGGGCGCCTTCGAGCTGTCCGGTCACCTGCTGGGACGTATTTGGCGAACAGGGACACCCCGTACGGGCCACCATTTCCGAGATGGGTCCTCTGCTCCTCGGCCGGTTGCTGAATCTCAGCGACGTCCAGGAAGGCGTGCTGAACATCGTCTTCCGCGTCGCCGATGAACACGGTTTGCTCCTGCTCGATCTCAAGGATCTGCGCGCGATGCTGAATTATCTCGGCCAAAACGCCGCCGCCTTTACCACCAACTACGGCAACATTTCCACCGCCAGCATCGGCGCCATCCAGCGCGGATTGCTGCAACTCGAATCCCAGGGGGCGGATAAATTCTTTGGCGAACCGGCCCTGAATCTCGACGACCTCCTGCAAACCGTCGACGGCCAGGGCGTGATCAATCTGTTGGCGGCCGACAAGCTGATGGCGTCACCCAAGCTCTACGCAACGTTCCTCCTGTGGCTTCTGAGTGAACTGTTCGAACGGCTGCCCGAAGTGGGCGACCTCCCGCAGCCCAAGCTGGTCTTTTTCTTCGACGAGGCCCATTTGCTGTTCAATGAGATGCCGGCGGCCCTGCTGGAGAAGGTCGAACAAGTTGTCCGTCTGATCCGATCCAAGGGCGTGGGCGTGTATTTCGTCACGCAGAATCCCCGGGACATTCCGGACCGGGTGCTGGGCCAATTGGGCAACCGCGTGCAACACGCCCTGCGGGCCTTCACTCCGGCCGATCAAAAGGCCGTCCGCTCCGCCGCGGAGACCTTTCGGGCGAATCCCCGACTGAACACGGAGGCCGTGTTGACGCAACTCGCGGTGGGCGAAGCCCTGGTCAGCGTGCTCGATGAAAAAGGCATGCCGACCGTGGTGGATCGCGCACTGATCTGTCCCCCGCGATCCCAGATCGGCCCCATCACGCCGGCCCAACGCCAGAAGTTGATGGCCGAAAGTCTCGTGGCCGGCGTCTATGAAAAGACCATCGACCGCGAATCCGCGTACGAAAAACTGACCGCCGCCGTCTCCGGCAGTCCGGCCCAGGCGGCGGCGCCGGCGGTGCCCGAAGCCAAGCAGGGTTTCTGGTCACGCCTGTTCGGCTCCGGCGACGCATCCGCCGCCGCACAGGCCAATCCCAGTCCGGCGCCTCCCCCTGCCCTGCCCCGGGTCGAACCCCGATCCACCGGCGGACGGGCGACGCAAAGCTTCGGCGAACAAATCGCCAAGTCGGCGGCCCGCACGGTCACCACGGCCATCGTTGGCACCCTTAGCCGGGAAATCCTGCGCAGCGTCATGGGCAGTATTTCCGGCGGCAGCCGACGCCGGTGACGCGCCCACGGTCCCCGCGCTGCAGCGGGATTCAAACAACCGGCCGGCGCCGGTAGTAGAGCAACCCGGGCATGGCCAGTCCCACAGCCAGCGCGGTCACGATAAACAGCGCCTTCAGCCCGTTATCCACCGCGGTGCGCATGAGGTCGATGGTGAACCCGTGGCGATCGATCTCAATCAACGCCAACAGCGCCGTGAAGGCGTAGACGCCGGGAACCATGGGAATCATCGCCGCGACGGTGAAGACCTTGGGATGCGCCCGCCATGCGCGCGCCCAATAGACGCCCACGCCGCTGACCACAGAAGCCGCCGCGAGCGTGGCCCACTCGATGGGCATGCCCGCGCCCTGATGCAGACAGAGCCGGAGCACGTGACCGAGGGCGCCCCCGAGGGCGCAGTGCATGAGCGCGCCCCGCGGCACGTTAAAGAGCATCGCGAAACCTACGGCAGGCACCGCCGTGAGGATCGCGTCCTCAATCAATTTGCTGAAAGTGATCACAGCCAGGTCCACGTGTTCCAGATCGTCATGGCCAGCAGGATGCCGGCGCAGCTCGCGAGCAGCAGCAGCAGGGCGATGAACCCGCGGGAAATGCCCGTGTTGATGAATCCCTTAACCATGTCGGAAACCGCATTGATCAACGGAAAGCCGGGTACGAAAAGCAGAACGCAGGCCGACATGGCAAATTTGGGATTCGCCACCCAGCGGTGCAACACGCCCTGCGCCGCAATGGACGTCGCCACAAACGCCGCGGCCGCAAAATTGATCAACGGATTAAACTGAAACGTCGCCAGCCACTGCCGCAGGTGCATGGCCACGGCGCTGGCCACAAAAGTCAGGAGCGGCGTGCCGTAGTCATCCTGAATCCCCCGCGACACCAACGCGAGCCGGGCGAAGCAGGCACAGGAAAGTCCGATCATGAAGGACACCAGCCAGCGATTGTAACGCACCGGCTTGATGGCGCCGAGCTGCCGGGATACACCGGCCAGATCCAGTCGGCCCGCTTCGGCGAGCAGCAGCGTGCGTTGCACCTCGGTCACCACGTGCATGTTGATCCCGCGATCCTGGTTGCGTCGTACGGCCGTTCGGGAACGATCACCGCAGAGCGTGGCGAGCGTGATGCCATTGGCCATGAGGGCGATCTCCACCGCGTCCACGCCCAACGCCAGGCCCAAGCGGCGACTCACCGATTCCACCAGCGCGCTCTCCGCGCCGTGCTGTAACAACAGCAGGCTGGTTTGGGCGCACACGCGCGTCACCTCCAACTGCTCGGCTTCCGTCAGGGTCGCGGCGGCCATCAGCAAGGGCTCCGGAAGGTCCGGCAAAGAAAAAGCGAGGCAACGGTCACCAACATGCGCGCACAGTCGGGGTCCCCATTTTTGGGGTCAACTTCATAATCACCCACGGCATCAGCGACTACGGACGCTGGGGAAATTGGCAGTCCTGACACGCACTGACGCCCAGGCGCCGGGCATTCTCCCAAGCCGTGCGAAAAAACTCACCGCGGGCCTTGTCCGAGGGACCAGCGTCACCGCCGTCACCCGTCAGCTTTTTCGCCTTGGCGATCAGCGCTGCCCGTTCGGCCTGCCGGGCCGTCACGTGAACCGCTTCGAGGCCCAGATCAAAATACTTCCGGCCTTCGATCCAGGTTTCCAGACAACGGCTGCCGGAATCGAGCGGCGGGCCGGACCAGATTACAAAATCCGCGTCCTTTCCCGGTTCGAGCGAACCGACCCGGGCATCGATTCGCAATTGGCGGGCGGGATTGATCGTCACGAACTTCAAAGCCTCAACCTCCGGCACGCCGCCATATTTCACCGCCTTGGCCGCCTCAAAATTCAGGCGTCGCGCATGGTCGTTGGAATCGGAATTGAAGCTCACCAGCACGCCCCGATCCCGCATCAAACTGCCGCCATACGGGATCGCATCGAGGACCTCGAATTTGTACGCCCACCAATCCGCGAAGGCGCTGGCGCCCGCCCCGTGCCGGGCGATTTCATCCGCCACCTTGTACCCTTCGAGAATGTGTTGGAGCGTGGCCACCCGAACGCCCAGCGACTCCATGGTGCGCAGAAAGACCAGGATTTCGTCCTGCCGATAGCTGTGGCAGTGAATCAGCCGCGTGCCCGCCAAGATCTCCGCCAGGGCGTCGAGTTCCAGATCACGGCGTACGGGCGCCGCGGAACCGGCCGCCGCCAATGCGCGGGCCGCCACATACTGGCGGGCGGCCTCGAAGCGGTTCAGATAAAAAACCGGCACGCCCATGCGGCTCTGCGGAAAACGGGTCGTAAATTTCTCCCCCCAGTTGGACTGCTTCACGTTTTCGCCGAGGGCGAATTTGATCCCCGCCGGGGCGGCCGAAAACACCAGCTCATCGGGCCCGGCCCCGTCGCGCAGCTTGATGACACAGTTCTGTCCGCCAATGGGGTTGGCCGAACCATGCAACTGATTGGCCACCGTCAATCCGCCCGCGAGTTGCTGATTGAGGCACGCAGTTTCGGAATTGACGACATCCGCGATCCGGCACATCGCGGTGCTGGGCAGCGTGCCCTCATTGACGCTGCCCAGAATCATCGAATGACTGTGCGCATCGATCAGCCCGGCGGAGACATGCCGTCCAGCCAGATCCAGAACGAGCGTATTCGTGGGCAATTCCGGCGACGGCGCTGAGGACCCGCCGACAAACGTGATGCGACCGCCCACCGCCAGCAGACTGGCATTGGTGAGGACGCCTTCCGGGCCGCTGGTCCACAACGTGGCATTGCGCAGATACACCGCTGGCGGATTGGTCAGGACGCCGCGGCCCGCCATGGGCGAACGCGCCGTACGCAGCCGCGCCAGCTCACGCCGCGCAGCGGCCTTGGCTTCGTTCTTCGGATCCGCTGCCGTCTCCGCCTTCGTCTCGCCCGGTTTACCCTTGGCGGGACCCGGACCAAAATCGTACTCCCGTCCATCGATCCAGACCTCGCGAACCCGGGCCGCCGGATCGAAATAGGAGCCTTCCACAATGGTCAGGTTGGCGATCCGCCCGGGTTCAATGGTGCCCAAACGATCCGACACTCCGCAAAGCAGCGCCGGCCAGGTGGTCAGCGCGGCGAGGGCATCGCTCTCGCGCCACCCCCGATCGAGTGCCGCCCGCAGGTGCGGTCGAAAATCCTTCCGCTCCGCCAGACCAAAGGTGGTCAACGCCAGGATCGCGCCGCGCTGACGCAGCACCGCCGGATTCTCCGGAGCCCAGTCCCAGGCGCGCAACTGATCGAGTGAAATTCCATCCCAAGCCGCTTCGTCCGGCAGTTTGGGTACCGCCGGAAAGCCCAGCGGAACCACCCACGCCGAATCACTCCGGATCAAATCCGGTCGCCGCCATTCCTGGCCGGAGGCAACCAGCACCCGATTGGTAAGTCCGAGCTCGGCGCCGATCCGATCCGCCCGGCTGGCGAGCAATGCGCCCCCGGCTTCGATGAAGACCGGTTGCCCATCGAGGGTCGACTGCAGGGCGTCGTGGGCAGTATTAAACGGGGCCCGCGGCTGAGGCGTCGTCTGCGTTCGGAGCCAGCCCTGCGACTCCCGCTGATGACGGGCATCCAGTAGCGCCTGCCGAATCACCGCGAACACTCCCATCAGGGACCCGGGATAAACGCCTTCGCGACCACTGGGAGCCAAGGCCACGATCTGCGCCACATCCGGCTTGAGGACGGCGTTGTTGGGACCGGAATCCCCCAGGGTCACCAGCGCGCTCTGTCCGCGAAATATGCCTTGGGACGGCACGAGATGCCCCGCAGTAAAGCCCAGTTCCCGGAGTGCTTCCAATTCCTTGGGGTCCGGCGCGTAACCCGCAGCACTGCGCAGTTCCGGATGCACTTCCGCCAATCCGTGGCCCGGGCCAGGCAAACCCGGATCCGTCTCCTGCCCGGTGACGCCGAAGAACCGCGGCGCTCCGGAATTGGCACCGGACGTGAGCGTGCCAAGCGTGTCCGCCGACCGGACGCCGGTCTCATTCGGACCGTGATGCAACGGCAGATTGGTGGCACCGAGATTCAGGTAGGCATCGACAAATCCGGCATAGATCGTGTGTCCGCGCAGGTCCCAAATCCGTGCGTCGGGCGGCGGGGTCACGGCCGGTCCCACAGCGACGATTAATCCATCGCGCAGGAGCACCGTGGCGTTGCTGAAGACGGTATCCGGCCGGGCAAAAACCCGGGCATTGATCAAGGCGTGCACGCCGAGCGGCGTGGCGCGAAATCCGGGGGCGGCCAATTCGGCCCCCGGCGAACGCAGGGCGACTGTCAGGAAAAGCGCACCAAGGATGGCCGGAAGAGACCGCATGGGACGGAGTCAATACCGCGCGCCTCCTCCGGGCAATCGCAAACCCCAAGAATTTCCCCCGAAACAAAATCCAAAAAACGCCACCCCGATGCCCACGTGCCCCGTCCCGCGGGCCGGGCGCTTCAAAAAACAAACCGGGGGCGCTGGATTAGCACCCCCGGTTTCGTGTACCGGCAAAGTCCGCGGCTTTGCGCTCAGCGGCCGGTCTGGCCCATCGTCAGCAGGAACATGACGTTGCTCGGAGTCTTCTTCAGGCGGCCCAGCAGGAGATCCATGGCTTCGACCGGCGGTACGCCCGTGAGTGCGCGGCGCAACACCGTGACACGACCGTATTCGTCAGGATGGTACAGCAGCTCTTCCTTACGCGTGCCGGATTTCTCGATGTTGATCGAGGGAAAGATGCGGCGATCCACCAGGCCCCGGTCCAGGTGCACTTCCATGTTACCCGTGCCCTTGAACTCTTCAAAGATGACCTCATCCATGCGGCTTCCCGTATCCACCAGCGCGGTGGCCATGATGGTGAGCGAGCCACCCTCCTCGATGTTGCGGGCCGCGCCGAAGAAGCGCTTGGGCTTGTGCAGGGCATTGGCATCGACACCACCGGAAAGGATTTTGCCGGAATGCGGTTGCACCGTGTTGTAGGCCCGCGCCAGACGGGTGATGGAATCCAGCAGGATGACCACGTCCTTCTTGTGCTCCACCATGCGGCGCGCCTTCTCGATGACCATCTCGGCCACCTGCACATGCCGTTCAGGCGGTTCGTCGAACGTGGAGCTGACGACCTCCGCACCGCGGCAGGTCCGTTCCATGTCGGTGACTTCCTCCGGCCGTTCATCGATCAGCAGGATGATCAGATGGGTATCCGGATCATTTTTCAGCAAGGAATTCGCCAGCTTCTGCATCAGCACGGTTTTGCCCGTGCGCGGCGGCGCCACAATCAGACCGCGGGTCCCCTTGCCGATGGGGCAGACCAGATCGACCACCCGCGTGGACAATTCATCCGCGGACGTTTCCAGAATGAATCGCTTGTTGGGGAACAGCGGCGTGAGATTTTCAAAGTGGGTCTTCTCCTTGGCGAGATCTGGATCCACGCCGGCCACGCGATCCACCTTGAGCAGCGCGTAGAATTTTTCCTTCTCCTTCGGCGGACGAATCTGTCCTTCGATGTCGTCACCGGTTTGGAGATCAAAACGTCGGATCTGCGAGGGCGAGACGTAGATGTCCTCGGGACACGGCAGATAATTGAAGGCCGGCGAGCGCAGAAAGCCGAAGCCCTCCGGGCAAACTTCCAAAACGCCGCGGGTGTAGACAGTGCCGCCAGCGCGCAGATTGCGCTGGACGATCTGGAACAGAATCTCCTGCCGCTTGAGGGTGCCGTAATTGAACACGCCGAACTCGATCGCCACCTTGGCGAGATCGATGATCGTCATAATCTGCAGCTCATGTAGATTGATCGCCCGGGCATTGACCTTGATCTCGGGTTGCGCGGGCAGGATGTCCGCCTGGATGTCCTCGGGCGGAATTTCCATGCGCATCCGCGGCGGCAGCGGGCTGGCCCGCACCACATAGTCCTCTTCCTCGACCGGCGGCGGTGCGGCGGGCGGCAAACGAAGAGATTCCGTCTCCGGCTCATCGGTGACCGAACGAGCGGTCTCCACTTCGGCCTCGCGGGCCGGCGGCAACATGTCGTGGGAATCGTCCTCGCCCCGCGCTGCCGGCCGGTACGCCGGACGTTCATTGAACCGCGAGGCCGAGGATCGACCGGACGTCGGAGCGTGACTGACCGTCGACGACGCGGGAGGAGCAACCGGAACACTGGGTGCCACGGCAACGGGCCGGACCACAACTGACGGAGCTTGGATCGGCGAGACAGTCGGCGCGACTTCCACCGGAGATTTCTTGGGACGACCGCGGGGTTTGGGTGGGGAGACGGTCTCGACCGCCGCCTTGGGGGCGGACTTGGCCGGCGCAACTACGGGCGCAACTACCGGCGATTTGGCGGCCTTGGCACCCTTCTTGGGTGCGGCGTCCGCGGTGGATTTAGCAACACGAGGCATGGCAGGAAATGGATTTGAGACTCACCGGGCGGACCGATGTTGAATATTTCAGCAATAAACTTAAAAGACCAGACTAAAGATCCAACCGCTCTATTTAAGGCAGTTGATTCCACGGATCGGATTTGTTCCGGGACAGGCTCGGCAACCGCATACGGGCTTCGCCAATCGGGGGTGGAACCGGGGACTTTCCTTTCGGTCAGATGATCCGCGGGATACCTTACCAAGATGCCGAGAGGCCCCCCGCCGGCAAGCAAATTGTTTTCGGGGTGAATCGGAGGGATTTCCGCCCATTTTCAGCAATTTTTTCCGCGCCATCTTCCCTGCATTTCAACTGGCCGGGCAGCCGGAAAACGCCACGGTGCGGCCCATGACAGACGCCGCTACCCGCGCCCAGCATGCCGCCCTGATGGAGGAGATCCGCCAGCAAGACCACGCCTACTACGTGCTGGCCC
>CANIZL010000107.1 GCA_947471985.1 Verrucomicrobiota bacterium
ATCATCCACCCCATCGAAGCGGAACGCCTGGCCCGCCAGCCCCGGGGCAAAGGTCGCTCCATTTACCAGGGTCACCGGACTTGAACTGACAGTGTCGAGCGCGTTGCCCTCTGCGCGCAGCCAGGTCACCAAGCCGGGGACCGGTGGCACACAATCCGCCGCCCCCGCCGCAAGGTCTATTGCCGCCAGCCCCAGCCCCAAGAAAGTCGCGTTTCGAAGGATGTCGGTCAGGGGATGAGGTCGATTGCTAATCGCAGGAATCCGGCGGCTCGAAGCTCTGCTGAGCGGGAGCATTGGAGTTTCGATGACGTCCATGGCCGCCCAATTTGCGGTGGTTGGACGGATGAGGCAAGCGCATTGGGGGAGGTGCACCCCAAAACCCCACCCAAAGGGAACCGAGGCAAGGAGGGTAATGACGATAACGACTGCTTAAATCTCTTTTGCGACGGCACGGCTCCCGTCGCGGGTTACGCAGAAAACTCGGCAAACCACCGATGCATTGTGGCCGGGGTTGCCGGCGGTAACGCGGTTGGGGGGATTCTCGCCGACTAGAAAGTCAGCGATACATCGGGGCCGGGACGGCTTTGAGCAGAGGGTGGAACCGCGGATAACGCGGATAGCGCGGATAAAGCAGAAGAAGGGGCGGCGAGGGTTTGTCTCTTTTATCCGCGTCATCCGCGCTATCCGCGGTTTAACTTTTTGGTCTACGGCCGTTTAGTGGAAGCGGGGTGTGGTTGGGGATTCTCGCTGACTAGAAAGTCAGCGATACAGCGGCGACTGGCACCCCAGGCGTTAGCGCGGTTGGCGCAGGCGGTCGCGGACCAGCTCCGGCAGGTATTTGGTCGGCACGGAGCCGTGCGAAATCACCGCTTCGTGGTAACGGCCCAGGTCGAATTGATCCCCCAACTCATGCTGCACTTGTTGCCGCAGGCGATAGTGGGCCATCCGACCCACGAAGTAGGTGCTCAACTGGGTGGAGCTTTGCTTCGCCCGGATGATCTTGAGCCGGGCTTCACCTTCGGATTGAAACGCCCCCTCGGTCAGCAGCTTCAGCGCCTCGTCATCGGTCATCGCCGTGCAGTGCATCCTGTGATCCAGCAGGGCATTCACGACGGCCCGCAGATAAAACTTGAGCTGCATCAGCCGGATCCGCAGATCGCCGTCGCCATAGCCCTGATCCAGCATCATCTGTTCGGTGTAGACCGCCCAACCTTCGACAAAGGCGCCGGATTGCAGGATCCGCCGGATCAAGGACCGACTCCGATTGGAGTATTCGAGTTGGACGTAGTGTCCCGGATAGGCCTCGTGGATCGTCAGCACCTGCAACATGTGCTGATTGTATTCCTCCAGGAAACTGCGGACCCGCTCGGGACTCCAATCGGCGGGCGGCGGACTCACGGCATAGAGGCTGGACGCCGCCGGTTCGAGCGGCGGCGCGGATTCCATATAGGCGAGCGAGTTACCCCGCTTGAATTCCGGCATCTCAATCACCTGACAGCGATCCGGCTCCGGCAGGCGAAGAATGTCATGATCCCGGATAAAGGTTTTAATCCGATCGACCGTGGCGCGGGCGTCCGTGACGAGCGCGTCCGGCGCGCCGTGTTCGCGACTGACCGCGGCAATGACTTGGGAAATCAGTTGGTGACGTCCCGGGGCGTCGTCGGCCGGGACCGCCTGCCGGGGGAAATACCGGCTCCACAATTGGCGGGCGACCACGGCCAGTTCGCGGGTGACGCGTTGGTACTCGGTCTCTGCATCCGCCAGCACCTGATCGGCGGTGAGACCGGCATCGAGCACGAGTTCCAGCTTCTTGGCAAAACGTTTCCGGCCGAGTCGCCAGTCGCCGTTTGCCTGCGCCATCAGGGGGCCTTCGAGGAATTTTTGATATTCCTTCAACTTGGCCGCGATCGGTGCCGCGGCGGCCTTGACCGCGGGCAACTGCGGGGACGCGCCGATCAGTTCCACCAATTCCCCTTCGTAAAACGCAATGGCGCCGCGATTCTGACGGATCGCGGTTTCCAGGATCGATTTCGGCGGATGCCGCAACGTCCGTTGGGCCTCGTCGATGATGGCGGGAATCTTCGCCATCCGGGCCAGGGCGTGCCGGACGTTTTCTTCCTTCGGCAAGGTCGATTGCGCAAAGAGGCTGTAGACGCTGTCGCTGATATAGCCGCCGTAAACCCGGGGATCGTCCTCGTAGGGGCGGGTGTTGGCCCCGAGCCATAAGGACGTCTCGAGATCGTGCTTGAGAATCTCGAAGTCAATTTGTCCGGCCCGGGTCAGCTGGGAATACTCGACGGATTTCGGGAGATTCCGGAGCGTTTCGCGGGTGAGGGTGTCCCACGTGGCGCGCGATTTGGCTGAGACATCCTCCAATTCCGCATCAAACCGATGTTCGCCCAACTGGGTGGCGGCGAGGGGTTCCTGGGTGAAATGGGTTTCCAGGTAGTGGCGATAAAACGCGTCCAATTTGGCGTCCGCATCCTGCCCGAGCACAGCGAGGGCGGAGGGAATCCAGCACAGCACCGCCGCCAGGCGCACCGTGGCGCCCAGCTTTCCGAAGCTTGGTCGTGTCGACATGCGGCCGATCCTAGAAGCTCCTGCTGCTGCCGTCACCCGGTAGACGCGGCAGAAATGAAATTGCGCGGACGGATGGGGATTTCCCTCGCTCGTTGAAAAAGGGCCCGCGCGCCAATCAGCTGCTGCCAAGGTTGGCCGCCACGAGCGCGATCAGTTTTGGAGCGATCTCGTTCAACGGGAGGATGAAATCAACATCACCGGTTTTTATCGCGGTTTCCGGCATGCTGAAGTCCTGCGAGGTGGGCCGATCTTGAGCAATGACCTGCCCCCCTTCGTCCTTTATGACCTGCACTCCGAAAGAGCCATCGCCATCCCCACCCGTGAGGACCACGGCAATGGCCTTCTGGTGATAGAAATTGGCGACCGAGGCGAACAACGGTTCGGCGGACGGGCGGGCATAATGAAATTTGGCCGCGGTAACGGACGAGAGCTTTAAGCGGCCCCCTTTGCCGACCACCAGGTGATGGTTGGGCGGGGCCACAAAAACACTCGAATGACAGAGAATGTCACCGGTGCGAGCCTGCCGGACTTCCAAGTCACTCCGGCTGTCCAGAATTTCCGCCAGAACGCTCTTATGCGTGGGGGAAAGGTGCATGACGATGGCGATGGCCGCGGGGAAATCCTTCGGTAATCCACCCAGGATGACCGACAACGCCTGCAAACCGCCCACTGAGGCGGCCATCGCAATGACGCAACGGGCGGGCTCACACTTGGGGATACGCGAAGCGGATGGCGTGATTGGCGTCATGAATGGTGTGATTTGGGGTGTTCATCCGTACGTTGGGATTCCCCGTTTCGCAGGAGGGGTGAGGGCTGTCCCCATTTTCCCGTGAAGACGAATTCACTCAGCGGCTTACGTTGGCGCAGGGCCAGATCGCGGGTCTTGAGGGCGTCCGACAATTCGGCGGGATCGGCTTTGTAGCCAATGGCCAATGCGGTCAACGGCTCAAAATGTGGCGGAATTTGGTACAGTTCGCGCGCCTTGTCCGGCAGGATGCCGATCATCTGATGGACCGACAAATCGCGCGAGGTGGCTTCCATCACGAGATTCGCCGAGGCGAGGCCCAGATCATGCTGGGCGGCCCGATTATCCTGCTGGTTTTTGACAAAGCGCAAACTGACGACGCCCAAGGCCAGCACGGGCGCATTTTTCGCCCACGCCTGATTTCCTTCCACGAGGCAGGAGAGCAAGCGCTCGAAGTCGTCCGGGTGCTCTTTCGTGGCGACCAGATAAGTCCAAGGCTGTTCGTTGTAGGAAGACGCGGCCCATCGCGCCGCCTCGAACAGGGAACGCAGATCGACGTTGGTCACGATCCGGTTCTTGAAGCCGTAGGGACTCCAGCGGGTCGCGAGAAGCTTCAAGATGGGATGGCCGGTCACGGCCGCTTTTATTTCCATAAATATTGGTGCGATTTTCGTACTTCGTCGGAAGTGCCCCGATGGGAGCATTCCCGTTGTGCCGTTTCTTCGGTGTTGTGGCGCGGGACGTTTCCCGATCAGGCGGGCGCGTCGATGGAGGAGACGCGAACCAGTTTCTTGTTCACGAACTCCTGGATGCCCAAGCCGGATAGTTCGCGGCCGTAACCGGAATTCTTGATGCCGCCGAACGGCAGATCGCAGGCCGTCCACGTCGGGTGATTGATGAACACCATGCCCGTGTCCATTCGACTCGCGACCTGTTTGCCCAGGGCAACATTCCGGGTGAAGACCGAGCCGCCGAGACCGAAATCGGAATCGTTGGCCAGCGCGATCGCTTCGGCCTCCGTCTTCACGCGAAAGATGAGCGCCACCGGACCGAAGAACTCCTCGCGGTAGGCCGGATTGCCGGGTTTGATGTTTGTGAGAATAGTCGGCTGCATAAAGGAGCCGGGGCGGTCCAGTCGATGGCCCCCCAGCAGGACCTTGGCGCCTTTCGCCACTGCGCCTTTGATCTGTTCCAGCAAATGGAGCAAGGCGGACTCCGTCGACAGCGGAGCCAGCGTCGTGGCGGGGTCCATGGGATCGCCGGGCTGCAGGGCGGTGAGCGCCGCCTGGAATTTTGCGATAAAGGCATCGGCGATCTCGTCCGCGATAATGAAGCGCTTCGCGGCGATGCAGCATTGCCCGGTGTTATTCATCTTGGCCCAAATCGCCCACTTGACGGAGGCGTCGAGATCGGCATCCGCGAGTACGATGAGGGCGTCGTTGCCACCCAATTCCATCGTGGTCTTTTTGACGTTGTGTCCGGCCTGCGCCGCAACGCTGCGGGCCGCATCCACACCACCGGTCAGGGCGACGCCCTGGATGCGGGGATCGTCGATGACCTGGTTTACCTGGTCGTGGGAGATGAACAGGTTCGTGTACGCGCCCACGGGGGCCCCGGCGTCGAGCCACAACTTGGCAAAGGCCAGGGCGCATTGGGGCACGCAGCCGGCGTGTTTTACCATCACCACATTGCCCGCCATCAGGTTGGGCGCGGCGAAGCGCGCGAGCTGGTAGTAGGGGAAGTTCCACGGCTGCACGCCGAAGAGCACCCCGATCGGGGTGCTCTCGATCACGGCCTCGCCGAGCTTGGGTTGGAGGATTTGCGGCGCGAGGAAGGCCTCGGCGTTCGACGCATAGTAATCGAGGATCTCCGCACTCAGGGCCACTTCACCCCGCGCTTCAGCGATGAGCTTGCCCATTTCGAGGGTCATCGGTTTGGCGAACTCCTCCGCGCGTTCCCGGAGGAGTGTGGCGGCTCGGGAAACAATGGCGGCGCGCTCGGCATACGTGGTGTGCCGCCAGGTTTCGAAACAAGCGGCGGCCGTTTTGAGCGCTTTTTCCAACTGAACGGCGGTCAGTTCCTCAAAGGTTTTGAGGGTTTCGCCGTTGAAAGGATTCACGCTTTGGTAGGCTTTGCCCGCCACCTCTGGTTTGGGATTACTGGGGGGCTTGGGGGAAGCCGGAGGCGGGCTGGGGAGTGGGGTGATCATTTGCGACCGGAAGGTGCCTTCCTGGATCGCGGCCCCAATGGGGTGTTACCCGCAGGGCGCTTCGGGGCCATGGTGCGCCGACACAGCCACAGATTGATGAAATCCCGTTTTGGGGCGCATCGGATGTCGAGGTTCCTGATTGAACGGGTTTTGTCCCCAATTTCGCGGATCACCCGCAACGGATGCGGGCGCCACCCAGCTCGTGGCGGCGAGAGACAAACTGGCGGTCTGACTTGACGATGAATGGGGATTTCGTGTTTCGTGTGGGCTTAATACCTTTTTCAACAGGGCGGACAGCGTGCGGGTGTTATGATATTGCAGGACTTTTGGCAGCGGGTGCGATTTGTATTGGGGATGGTCGGCAGCCTTTGGGCAGTCGATGCCGCTGAATTTTATGTTTCTCCCCGCGGCAAGGACGCCAATCCAGGAACCTCGCGGAGTACGCCATGGAAGTCGCTGCAGCGGGTGAATCAACACATTGCCGATCACCGGCTTGGGCCTGGTGATGGCGTGTTGCTCGAAGGTGGGGCGACCTTTGAGGGGGTTCTTCGCGTGGAACATGCCGGTGGCGGGACCCGTGAGGCCCCAGTCCGGATATCGAGTTATGGTCGCGGACGGGCGACGCTCCGGCCGGGCCAGGAAACCGGACTCTTAATCCGGGAAACTCCGTGGGTGACCGTCTCCCAACTGAATTTCACTGCCGCCCCGGGAAGTTTGGGGGATGGAATTCGTTGCGATCGGGATCGGGAATCTCCGGAGCGCATTGCCGGTTTGGTGATTCGAGATTGTTCACTAACCGGTTTCGGCTGGCACGGGATCATGGTCGATGCCAGTCAGCGGAGGTGGGGATATGAGAACGTCTGGATCGAGCGGTGCCTGGCGGCCAGTAATCGATACGCCGGGATCATGGTGTATGGGGGCAATCCCGCGGGGAGAACCAACCGGCCCCACGCCGATTTTCGCATCGAGGACTGCGTGGCCGTGGGGAATCCTGGCGATCCGGAGGAACGGCGACACCACTCGGGCAGCGGCATTCTACTTGATGGAGTGGATACGGCGACCATCCGGGGATGTGTCGCGGCCGGCAACGGGGCGGCGTGTCGGAATGAGCGGGGAGGTCCCGTGGGCATCTGGGCGCACGCCTCCCGTCGGGTGATCATCGAGGGCTGTGAATCCTACGCGAACCGCTCCTGGCTTCGGGATGGCGGCGGCTTCGATCTGGACGGCGGGTGCGAGGAGAGTGCCTTGGTGCGGAATTTCTCCCATCACAACCATGGTCCTGGATTCCTGGTGTACACGTACACGGGGGCCGCGTATGCCGATCGTGATTGTCTGGTGCGGGAGAATATCTCCTGGAATGATGGCGCCAAAAGCTCCGGCTACGCAGGGATCCAGTTGGGGGCGGAAGATGACTGCCGGATCACGGGGTTGACGGTGGAACGAAACACCGTCATCGCGCCGCCCGAATCCATTGCCGCGCTGCGCGTGATGGGGAATTCCATTCAAGCGTCCATCCGCAGCAATCTGGTGGTGGCCTCCAACCACGGAATCTTGGTCTCGATTTCCGGGTTCGAACACCGGGTGCGGTTTGAAGAAAACCGTTACTGGAGGGCGGACGGGATTCCCGTGTTTCTGGTTGATTTTCAGTGGGCCATTCCCTCGCTCGACTCCTGGCGTAATGCCACCGGGCCGGACTTCCGCTTTGTGGCGGTGGGGGATCGCTTCGTCGACCCGGAGCTCCGGCTTCCGCCGGCGCCCAATCCCGACATCCTTCGACTTCGTCCGTCCTGGCCTCGTATCTCACACCGCCTCGTGTCGGAGTTCGGGGCTCCGTAAGAACCAACCGGCTGCGAGGTGTCCGGGGGGCTCCCAGGATAGGAAGCGCAGATCGCAGTCCGCGAGTGGGGGCGGCGCCGCGGCAGCAGCGACTGAGGTGGGGTCGCTGTTATTTCAGGGAATGGAGGCCAATCAGGTTGCCTTCCGTATCCACCACGAGGGCGATAAAGCCAAATTCACCAATCGAGAATTTTGGCTTAAAAATCTCTCCGCCGAGTTTCACCACGCGGGCCGCCTGGACGGCACAGTCGGCGCACGAGAAATAGACCAGCGTGCCGCCGCCGCCGGACTCCTTTCCGTCCATCTTGACCAGAGCACCGGCGCAGCCGGGCCACTTCGGCCCCATCGGAAACGCCAGCATCTTTATGATCGGGCTGGGCAGCGCCTGAAGTTTCACGGCGAAGAGCTTTTCGTAGAACTTCTGCGCCCGCTTCATATCCTGGACATAAATCTCAAACCAGCCGACCGGGTTGTGGCTGGCATTCGGAGGCGGTTTGGGAGTGGGGGATTTCGTCAGCGAGAGTTTCTTTTGCGGTTTTTGAATCGGAGCAGGCATGGGGCGAAAGCTGGCCGGAGCCGAGGCGGCGGCAACCCGTTTTCTCCGGTGCCGATGAACTGCACCTAGGCGTTGGGGGGCGTCTATTCCAGCTGGCTGAAGGTGGCGGCCTCGACGATCACGTGTTGCCGACGGGAACGGAGCGGTGTGCCATCACGAATCCAGTTGCGGTGAAGCTCGGATTCAGCCGGCTGGTCGAGACGACGGAATGGGGCCGGGCGCCGCCGGGCTATCGCGCCGGGCGGAGTTTGCCGAAAGTCGCCCGGATCTCGTCCGCCGTGCCGATGGCGAGGTGCAGATCGTATTCGAAGACCTTGCCGGGCGTGATGGCAAACCTCGTGAGCGGGGCGAAGTAGGAACAGGAACCGTGATCTTCCCGGCCGTCGCCAAAGCGGTAGCAGGTCAGGTTGGTGGCGACTGGCACATACGCGCCGATGCCGATGCCATTGGTGCCGACATAGGCGGCCCAGTTCTCCGTCATGGCCCGGCCTTCATTGGGCCAACCGGGGATGTAGCGGTGAAGAGCATCGTGGGTCCACGGTTTGTCGCCGGCATAGAGTACCAGCGTGTTGAGGTCCGGGGCGACAAAGAACGCCGGGATCTCGTGATCGTGGACTTCGTGCGCGTGGTCGCCGGAGTAGGTCATCTTGAAATGCACGTGGGCGGTCTTGCCGGAGAGCGTAATCCATTGCTCGAAGACCACGTTGGTCAACTCGTTGCCGGCCGCCCAATGGCGCGCCCAGCTGCGGGCGTAGAGCGTGTTGGTGGTGCTCTGGAGATCGAGCACGGTGGCGGGTTTGCCTTTCCAGTCGCCGCCCTGCACGGGATTCCATCGCCACGGCTGCTGGTTCCAGAGCGAGCCGTCTGTGTCCCCGTAGTAGGACTGCTGGATGAGGCGACCACGATCCCAGTGGTTGATCAGGTTGCGATTCGTGCCCGAGAGCGAGAACCACGCGATGCCCGCACCGGAGGTCTGCTTCACGCCGAGCCGCACCTGCCCGTTGTCGATGAACACCATGTCCCCGGGGACGACGGGATCGGTGGTGGCGGCCAGGGTGGGGAGGTGGAGGATCGAGAGTGTCAGCAGAAATGCGGCGAGCACCTGCAGCAAGACCCAAGGGCATTTTGCGGGCTTGGCCAGACGGAACGGGCCGCCTTGAGCCCGGCGTCGGACCTTATCGGAAGCGACCGGAGGCGCCTTGAAAGAACGGTCCAGAGGTCGTTCCATCCCACACGCAGTGTTCATTGAGTTGGACCTTGTGATGGTGAAGCGGCACCCGCAACCGTCTGGAGACGAAGTCTTCGCGGGCACCGGCGGCGACAGCGATTCAACCAGACGCAGGAAGTGTCGCTGCCCGACGGATCGGCACCCGCTTGGAAGCTGGACACCAAGGGTCACGCCCCCGTCAATTTGGTGAAATCCTCGTCGCATTGCCGGGCCAGGGCGAAATCCTTTTCGGTAAGCCCGCCGGCATCATGCGTCGTGAATTTCAACGTCACCTGGTCAAAGAGAATCTCAATCTCGGGATGGTGATCCGCCTTGATCGCCCGTTTGGCGATGCGATTGACGAACGCGAGGCTTTCGGGGAATCCCGCTAACTTAAAGGTGCGGTGGATGGTCTTCGCGCGCTTTGACCATTTCGGGATGGTTTTTAAGTGCGGCGGGATTTCCTTGGCAGTTAGAGCAATCATGATTGTTTTGAGGTTTTCTTCCGACCGGAGCCACTCAATTTGCCGCCGCCATCCAGTTTGTTGACGGTAGCCCATGCCCGCGCCTCGGCGTTCTTCGTGCTGAGGCCCTTCTTCTCATAGCCCGCTTCGATGTGGGCCGCCTGACGTTTTTGTTTGTCGGTGTAACTGGACTTGTCGCCTTGAGGCATGGGTAGCTCCTTCTTTTTGGTGGGGCAGGGTGGGTTTAGGTCATCGGACGGCTTCTTGCACGGGTGCGGTGTCTTTGAGGTCTTATTTCAGCCATAACGAGCGGGAGTACAAGCTGCAGGCTAGGCGCTGGGTTGGGTTAGAAGAACCGACACCGATTGTTTTCACATCGAGACTGGCGCTCAATGCAAGGCACCCAATGGGGTGTAACCCTACTCCTGTGCGTTTCCTGGCATTCTGGTGATGCCCGGAGTGCGGGAGGATAGCGAGGCTGCCCTTCGTCATCGCTCCTGGAGAATGCTGGATCCGGCCCGTCAGCTGTCGGCACTGCGAGGTGGGCTGCCCCACGCAGCCGCGCTCGTCCGAGGATGCACATTATTTACCAAATTGTTCGAGCGCCCAGTCCCGGAAGACTCCCTGAGCTTTGCCGCCATCGCCGGGGAAGCCGCCATGCTGGACCATCCAGACGAGGGCCACGCCCTTGGCGGGTCGGATCTCCATGTTGGTGGCGTGCGCGCCACCGTGGCCGAAGGAGTCGCTGCCGACGGAGAAGCCGAGGCCGTAGCTGTCCTTCAAGGACGTGGGCGTCTGCCGCCGGGTGAGTTCCTTGAACGCCGCGTCGCTCAGGTAGCGCTTGCCGTCGAGCTGGCCGCCGTTGAGGAGCATCTGGCAAAAGCGCGCGGTGTCCTGCGCGGTGGAGAACAATCCGCCAGCCGGCATGGGGAAGCGGCGGGTGCGATCAGTGAGCGGATAAATGAGCTGGCTGATGGGGAACTCTTCGAGATGCGTTTCCGCCTTATCGGGTCGGTAGGATTTCGCGATGCGTTTGGCCTGATTCTTCGTCGGCCAAAACGTCGTGTTCTTCATGCCCAGCGGAGTAAACAGGCGCAGTTGCATGAACTCCTCGTACTTCATTTTGGTCACGACCTCGATGATCCGGGCGGCGGTATTGATGCCGGCGTTCGAGTATTGGTATTTCGTGCCGGGTTCGGATTGGAGCGGCGTCATGGCGTAGCTGTGCACCGCGGCCTCCAGCGGCAGGCCGTCGAGCGTCGGCTTCTCCACGTCGGACTGGAAGGGCAACCCGCTCACGTGACTGAGTACTTCGCGGACGGTAATGGGGTGGCTGGGCTTTCGCAGCAGCTGGTGTTCGCCGTCCTTTTCGGCCACGACCATCTGCCCGCGGAACTCCGGCAGGTACTTCCCCACGGCGTCATCGAGCGCAATCTTACCCTCGTCCACGAGCATCATCACCGCGGTCGCCGTCATGGGTTTGGATTGCGAGGCGATCCAAAACATCGAATCGGTCCTCATCGCCTTTTGCCCGGCGATATCCGCGAAGCCCACCGCCTCGACCGCGAGCACCTTGTCCTTGCCCACCACGAGCGCGACGGCGCCGGCGAGTTCGTGTTTCTGCACAAAGGGTTGGAGCCGCGGCGCAACCGCGGTGGGCGCGGCGGTGAGGTGGGCGACCGGCAATGCCAGGGCCGTGACCAGCGAAAGCACCGAAAGGGCTCGTTTATTCATGTGGATCGGGGAGTGATAACGGAGCGGCCGGGGACTGGAAAGCTGGAACGGAGAATGCGCCTTGCCGTAAGGGCCGACTGCAAGTCACCGAGACAATTTTGAATCCGTGGTCAGGTTTCCGGCGTTGGCACGGGGTTGCCCCGGATAAGCAAAAGCCCCCTGAACCACCACGATTCAAGGGGCTTTGAATTTTCGGCTGAGCCGTGCAGGAGTTGTCGTGCTCCGTTCAGTTGCGCCGGAGTCGGAAGGATCGGGCGGGATTGGCGGGGGCGAAGGGCACAACCACCGTGTGCTCGGTGGCGCTGTCGACCCAGGGCGCCACAACCGGGATCCAGGATCCGGTGTTCAGGGTGCTGCTGTATTCCAAATTCCAGGTTTTGAAGGAAACCGGCCAGGAAAGTTGAACGCCGTTGCCCAGGGAGGCGATCGAAAGAGCGGGCACG
Organism: Verrucomicrobiota bacterium; assembly: GCA_947471985.1. Taxonomy (GTDB): domain Bacteria; phylum Verrucomicrobiota; class Verrucomicrobiia; order Limisphaerales; family UBA9464; genus CANIZL01. Next base: position 11,775 of record CANIZL010000107.1, read on the forward strand.
CCCTCTTCAACGGTGTTGGGATCAAATACCCAAAACTCCCGCCCGGCAGTATAGCTCGACGCAATGAAATATAGTTTTCCGTTCAAGGGCGTAAGATCCACCGGGTAGGAACTCGCCGTGCCCGGGTAGAGATCGGTGATCATAACGGTTCCGTCCGTTGTGCCATCGCTTTCCCAAAGTTCGCCGCCGTGAATCCCGTCATTCGCATTGAAGTAAATCTTGCTGCCCAGCACGGCGAGTTCGGCGGTGCCGGAGCTGCAGACGCCGGCTCTTACGTCTTTCACCAGAACCGTGCCCGCACTCGTGCCATCGGTTTTCCAAAGCTCGCGGCCCAGCTCGGTGGTGGCCGCAAAATAGATCGTGCCATTGAGCAGGACGAGATCGTAGGGTTTGGATTCGTTTCGGTTCCCGGCAGAATCTTCCCCCGGGAAAATGTCCCGCACCAGCTTGGTCCCGGCCAGGGTCCCGTCGGTCACGTACAGCTCATCGCTGCCGAAATAAAGTTTGTCGCCTTTGATCAGCCACGAGGGATGCGCGCCGGTCCCGGCCCGTGGCCGCCCCGCAGCCGGTGCGGGCAGGGTGACGATTCGTTTGGTGCCCGCCAGCGTCCCGTCCGTGCGCCAAAGGTCGCCTGCCTGCCAATAGACAATCCCGCTGCCCAAGGTGATGAGAGTTTCAGGGGTGATTTTTGGCACCACTTCGGCCGCGGCGCCCAAGGCGGTGTTGAACTTCCACAAGCCGAGGAATCCTCCGGCCCTCCGCCCGGGGAAAAAGACTTCCGGCCCGAGGATCGCGTAATTCGGCAGGGTGGGCAGTCCGCCGTTCGATTGCACATTCAACGAGACCGTTCCCGCCGTGGAGCCATCGCTCCACCAGTTCTCTCCACCCTGGTTAAAAATGACGCTGCTTCCCACGGCCAGTGCCTGAACCGGACCCACGGGCGATTGTCCTGCCGGCGTAATGATGGGGGTCGCCTTCACGAGCACTGTGCCGCCGGCAGTGCCATCGGATTTCCAAAGATCATACCCGGTGCCTTGATTTGCCCAGAAGTATAATCTCGAACCGGCGGCAGTCAGTTTCAGCGGCGTTGCCCCGACGGATCCAACCCGGATATCCTTTAACTCGGCGGTACCGGCCGCCGCGCCATCCGATTTCCATAATTCATACCCACGTTCCTTGGTGGCCGCGGAGAAGAACAAAGTCTGGCCCGCGAGCACCAGACCGGAGGGGCTGGAATCCGGCCCCTTCGGAGCGCTATCCCGAAACCCGGGCTGAAAGGTGCCGTCCAGCGTGCCGTCTGTAAGGAAGAAATTCCGGTAGATCGGGCTGACTTGGGCAAAGAAGATGGCGCGGTTGTTCAGGGAGCCAAACTGACCGTCGCCGATGGCGAGACCATCCCTGGCCCCGGGAAAAAGTCGGCGATTGGAAGAGTGCCGGCATCGGTACCATCGCTGGTCCACATTTCCCGGCCCGCGCCGGTTACAACATCGGTGAAGTAGAGCCTCGACCCGACGCTGAACAGGCTGTTGGGCAAAGTGGGTTTGACGGGGGAAATGACCACGGTGCCCGCTTCGGTGCCCTCCGTTTTCCAAATCTCCCGGCCATTGGCCCCCAGCACCACAAAGTAGAGAATATTGCCCGCCGGCGTGTAATTGTCGGTGGAATACCCCGCTGATCCCGGCCGGATATCCTTCAACAAGCGAGTCCCGGCGGTGGTGCCGTCGCTGCGCCAGATCTCCGTGCCGTGCACTCCGTCATTCGACTCAAAGCAGAAAAAGTCCTTGGCCGCCGCGATGCGGAAGCTGGATTCGGTGAGGGAGAATCCGTTGCCCAGCCCGGGATTGGGATCCTTCACCAGGACGGTTCCGGCCGCGGTGCCATCACTCTTCCAAAGGGCGACCCCATTGGTGCCATCATCGCAAAAGTAATAGACCTGGCCTTTGAACGGAGTCAGCCCAAACGGGGAGGATCCATTGGCTCCCGGAACGACATCCTTGACCATTACGGTTCCTGCGGCCGTGCCATCCGATTTCCAAAGTTCGGTCCCCCGATTCCCGCCATTGGCGGTGAAAAAGAGGAGTCCGCCGGCGGAGACCAGATAGCGCGGAGCAGACGGGAAAAATGCGGGAAATCCGGCGAGGGTGAAGGTGCCATTGGCCGTGCCATCGCTGCGCTGCAGGAACATCTGGTTCACGCCGGCAAAGTAACTTGTAAAAAACAGCAAACCGCCGGCGCCGGTCAATTGGCTTTTTTGAGCACCACGCGGTCCGGGCTGGATATCCTTGACCAGGACCGTGCCGGATTCCGTGCCGTCGCTCTTCCAGAGTTCGTAACCGGTGCAGCCGTCATCCGCCGTAAAATACAAGGTGTTTTCCACCCGTGTGAAATTGCCCGGATTCGAACTTCCCGAGCCAATATTGATGTCCCGAACCAGATAAGTGCCAGCGGCGGTACCATCCGTCCGAAACAGTTCCGCCCCCAGCTCGGCCCCGAGGGAGGTTTTGAAATAGGAAACCCCGTTGATTTCCACAAACTGCACGGTGCTCTGCCCGGGTGACGTATCGCCTTCGAGATTGGGCTCACTGCCAATCGGATTGGCCGAGAAAGGCACGGCATCAAAGTCCGGTGGCAGGAGATTGATATCCTTTATCAAGCGGACCGCCGCCGAAGCGAGAGACGTTGTAATAAGCAGCGCAAAAACCGACAAATGTAGAGGTCCGATCCCACGCCTAAAAACGGAGGCGTTTCTCGGCGAAAGTGCACTATTAAGCGGGCTACTTGAGGGTGTCGTTGTCAAGGCGGCGGAAATTTGAAGGGTCGGCGCTCCGGGGCAAAGGGAGATTTGGCGTCCTGCCGGGTTCTGTTTCTTGGAGTTGCCGATGGGCGGACGGGATGGGTTTGGGGGCGTGAGTCGCGGGGACGCGGTCCCGGGAATCAACGTTGTCGGACGTGACCCACTGAGACGTGATCGGGGATGCAATGGCCCAAGCGGCTTCCGACCTGGCTCCACCGACACGGCGTCGCGCCCCATCGCCAGTCGCATAGGATGATCGTCCGAAAGACCGCGCGATTCCTCTGCGGTTGGGTTGGCCTGGCCTCAGGCGGGCATTGTCGATCAACGCCGGTGGATTTCCCGGTGCACCCGTGCCCGCAGTTCAACCGCGGGTTGGGCTACCAGCGGCAGCATCAGGCAGGCCGATCCCGCCACCGCACACCCGACCAACAAATAGAGTGTCTCCGCCGCCAACCAGCGACCCGCGAGCAGCACGGAGGAGGTTCCCAGGCAACTGGCCAGGGTGAACGTGCTGCTGACCCGGAGTCGCTGGTCGGGGGGCGAAATGTTTCCGGCCATGAGGGCTTCAACCGGGCCCATCAAGGCGACGCCGATGCCCGCTACAAAGAATCCCAGCAAGAGGAACCAGCCCATTGAGCCCACGAAAAGCAACGCCATCCCCGCAAGCGTCAACGCAATTGCGACGAGAGCCGTCGCCCCCATTCCGCATCGCCCGATAAATCTCCCGCCAAAAAGAGCCACGAAGGCGGAGGCAATGAAGAAGAGCGACGAGGCCGTGCCGACGGATCCGGCGCCCCACCTCACCGAAATCTCATGCGGGATCCGGGAGATGGCCAGTCCGTAGACCAAGCGAAAGGCAAATACCGATGACACGACCCGCAACACCGTGGACCCAAAGGCCGGCCAACGCTCCAGTTGGGTGCCCACTGGCGCGCGATCACTTCGGATGGGGCCGAGAAACAGCAGGGGGATCAGTGCCAATACCGATAAAAATGCACAGCCCAGCATCGGAAGGGGAAAGGACCAACGGGCGACGAGACCCCCCATCAACAGACACCCCAGAGCGGTGCCCAGATAGTAGCAAAAGTAGAAGTTGCCGGCACTGGCTTCGCGTTGCTCCGGCGCAGGCAGGGTGTTGAGCAACACCCGCTCGGTGGTCCATAGAATCGACGCCGCCAATCCGCACACTGCGGCGGCGAAGATCCCCATCACGGGAGAGCCCAATGCGACGACGAATAAAAACAGGGTGTACAAGGATTTCGCCAGGTAGAGCGAACGAGTCTCGCCAATCCTCGCGATGAGGCGGTGAGTGAAAAATGAGCACGCGAAAAACGAGACATAGAGGCAGGCCAGGAGGGAATTCGCGGCAGCGGGACGGCCCTGTGCATCGAACCATGGTACGATGTATTGTTGAACCGGACCCACCGTGAAAAACAGGGTGCCAATTCCTAAACCCAGGAGACGAGTGTCCGTGGATACCTTTCTGACTTTGAAGTTCATTCGCTGATCCATGTGCAACCTGCCGGGCGAAAGTTGCCGATTTGTCCGCCGAGCCAAGGGAGACTCTCCATCGGGGACTTTCGCTGTTTCCAGTGGTTGAAAGCGTTTTTAAGGGAACGGATCAATGACTGCCGAGGGCGCGTTTGGACAGTTGTTGCCGGGAGTGGGGAGGCGTGGTGTCGCGAATCCCTGAGCCGGTTATGTGGAGGCGAAACAAGGATGGTTCGGCTGATCGTAGATTGCGCCATCGGGAAGCGGCCGTCGGCGCGGTGCAAATCCTCCACCCGCCGTGGCGTGATGGCGGGTGTCCAGCGCTGCGTGCCGTTCGCCCGATGGCGCCAGGTACGACCGCGACTGCGGGGGGAGCTTCACCGCTCGTAGGCGCCCGCATCGATGACTCCGACGACGCGCGTGGAGCCGGCAAAGTCGGTCGGGCCCACGACCGCGGAGCCCAGGTTCATGCCGGCGCCCACGGCCGGCGATGTGGCGGTCAGGTGGAAGTCGAGTCCGGGCAGATTGGTAAACAGCGGGTTGGCATACCGGGAATGGGTGTCCTGGCCGCTGCCCGCGGTGAAACGGGCCAGGCTGGTGTAGGTTTTGTTCTTCCAGACCCACGTCGGGCTGGTGGCGCTATCGAAATAAACGTTGTAGTCCATCGCAACGGGCGCCGTGGTGGAACTGGTGAAGTAGTAGAGGAATTGGCCGGCGTTGGCGAGGTAGACGACGTTGTTCTTGAAAACACTGTTCGCGGCTTTGTACTGGATCTGGAAGCCGTTGCCCGGGCTGCCGGCCGATTGATAGAGCGTGTTGTTCACGATCGTGATGCTGTCCGAACCACCCACGGTTGACGCGTATCCGCCGATCGAGATGTCGACCTGATTCGCGTCGTAAACGAGATTGTCGCGGATCGTTACCAGGCTGGCCACGCGGCCCTTTCGTTCGCTGGCCGCCTCAATGCCGATGTCGCAGTGATGCACCAGATTGCGCTCGATCGTGACTTGCGAACAGCCATCGCAATAGATGCCGTTGGCACCCAGGCCGCCCGCGTAGGCGGGATTGCTGGCGCTGGTGATGTTGTAAATCGTGTTGCCGGAGACCGTGCCCAGCAGGGCCTGATCATGGCCGGTCGGTCCCGTGCCCCAGAAGCCGGCGAGGTCGATGCCGATGTTGTCGTTATCGTGGATGACGTTGTTGCTGATGGTGAAGTTGGTGACGTTGCCTTCGACGGTCATCGACTCGCTCCAGCCGGTGCGCAGGTTGTAGACCTGATTGCCGCTGATGGTGATGTTGCTGTACGGCGTCGCGGCCTGACCATAAACGCCGATTCCGTGTGCGTTGCCGTTGGAGGCCTCGGCCGAGGTCTGAATGTCGTGGACCGAGTTGTTGAGGATTTGGATATTGCTGCCGGAGCCCACCACGAGAATCCCGGCGGGCTCCTCGAGGGCCGAGGCGCTTTTGTAGTTACGGATCTCGAAGCCGCTGAGGATGATGTAGCTCTTGCTGGCGATGTTGAAGAGTCCGCGAATGCTCGATCCGCAGCAGTTGACGCCGGTGCCGTCGACGATGGGGCTCTCGCCGGGAAAGTTCTGAAAGGTGATGTAGCCGGCGGTGGCATTGCCCGAGTTGGCGAGGCTCACGTATTCGTTGTACGTACCGCCGCGCACAAAAACTGTCTGCCCGGCGGTCGCCAGCTGGGCCGCGTGGTTGATGGTGCGCCAAGGTGCGGTCTGGGTGCCGGGATTCGCATCGGAGCCGGTGGTGGCGACGTAGTACGAAGTTGCCGCGTGAGTGGCACCGCCGGCGGCGGCGAAGAGGGCGATCGCCGCCGACCCGGCGAGGTGGACAAATTTACAGACCGGGAATTTATATTTTGCGGGGGGCTTCATCGCGAGCAGTCTGCGTCGGTCCAAGGCAGGGAGCAAGTGCGGGGGGATCCTCGCCCGATGCCGGTGCGCGTGGCAGTAATCGAGGACGGGTGTGTGGTGAACGGCCTGTTGGTTATATATATCAGCGGCGGTTTCGCTCGAGGACGGATGCGCCGCGGCTTATCAGTGGTCGTCTACCCGGTTTTATGGTTGGGCGTCCCAGTGTTGGAGATTCGGAAATTCGGTTTGATCCAGGCTGATTCCAACCTGGAATTCTGGTTCCAGTGCAATTGGGGCGACTCGCCGACGGGAATGGCAGTGTTACCTGTACCGCCGGTTTTTAACCGGCACGAGTCGCGGGACTCGCCGACGGGAAAGTCAGCGTTACCACCAAGGCCGGGACACCGCTGTCGCGGGCTCCGGGCGGAGGGAAGTAACCGTGGATAACGCGGATAAAGAGCAATAAGGGGCAGTGTGAATTGGTCTTCCCATCCGTGTTATCCGCGCTATCCGCGGTTCACCTTTTGGGTTGGGCGACCCTTCCGTGGAAACGGGTGGGGATGCTGGAATTCTCGCCGACTGGAAAGTCAGGGTTACCTGTACCGCCGGTTTTTAACCGGCCAGTGTTGCAGGAATCTCCAACCCGAAAATCAGCGGTACCCTTCCGCCCCGCTCACGGCGCCTTTGGGGCGTCGAGGCGGCGGATCCGAATCTGGCGGAATTCCACGACACCCGTCTTGTGGTGTTGCTGCAACAGCACGTAGCCGCGGGTGAAACGATTCTTGGGATCGTGACAATCCGCCGCCGGATCGCCGTTCACCCAGCTTTGCAAATGATCGCCCCGGGCCAGCACCCGCAGCGTGAACCAATCGCCGTCCTTCACCTTCGGCTTCGGCGCCCGCGCACCGGGCACTCCCAGATTGTAGATGCTCCCGGAGTAGTTGTTCGCGTCGTTGTGATCGCATTGGACTTCGTAGCCCGGCGGAAATTCCTGCCCGCGATCCAGATGGGGCTGGCAGCGTATATAGATCCCGCTGTTCCCGTGCCAGGCCCCCGAATCTGTGATGCGTACTTCGGTAAAGAGCTCAAAATCCTCGAATTCCTCCAAGGTCGCGAGATAACCCTGTCCGCCCCGGGCGATCAACACGCCTTCCAAAACTTCCCAGCGTGGTTCGTGGGCGAATCGGTTCTCGCGCCAGCCGTCCAGATTGTGGCCGTTGAACAAATCGATCCAACCGCCGTGGCGGGCATTGGCCGCGAGGGGATGCCGATAAGCGCCCAAGGCGTGATCAACCGCCTGATAGGGAATCCGCAGGTCGGGGGTCTCCACTCGCCGATGGTTCTCGAATCGTGAATCCATCGCAGTGGACAGAATTCCGGAGGTCAGGACGGTCCGCTCCACCGGGTACGGCGACTGGCCGGTGCGGACTAGGGTCATGATGGCGTTCGCCAGATAATCGAAGTGACCGAACGTCGGCTCCTGCAACCAGAATTGCGTGGAAACCAGCCCCGTATCGCCGATCAGCCGCGCAGCAAAGAGGAATTGTCGGGCGAGGCCGTTGAGCATGAGACAGGTTGCCTTGAAGCCGTCCGCATATTCCACCAGATAGGCCGTGGGCTTGGGACAACGGGCCTCGAAATCGCCCTCGATCCGCGGATCATTGCGGCTGAGTGCGGCCGCCAGCAAGTCACGCGAAAAACGTCCCGCGCGCATGGCTTCCCAGACGGCTTCGTTTTCCAGACATTGCACGGCCACCACCCCCACCTCGCCGCCGCGACGACGTTCCACCATGCATTGCAGCGTCTCCAACGCGTGGAAACCGTAGGATTCCAGGCCGCCGTAACCCACCGACAAGGCCTCGCCCATCGGGGTTCCCAGGGGGATCTCCAGCCAGGGACGTCGCCAGGCCAGCGGCACCGAGGAACCGGCCATGAAGGGAATCTTCAGTTCCTTGGCCTTTTCATAGATCCACTTCGAATCCTCCCAGCGGGGCGCCAGATGCTTGTCGATGAATACCGGCACCACCCGGCCCGCCTTTTGAAAGGCCCGGACGGTCTCCTCAAAAAAACGCCGCCGGGGATACAGCTGCTGACCGCGCTCGTTCTCCGGGTACTTGCCGTGTTCCCCCACCAACAGCACGGCGTCGACGGCAATTTCTCCGCGGTCGTCGAGAATGGCCTCGGCAATGGAGTTTACGATGGGGAAGCCGTACTGGCGCGACAAGGCGCGGCTGATGTCGTTTTCGGGGAATTGATCGACGTACATCGCCCGCACGGGAATGGGGGTCCAGGACGGGGTGAGATCGAGCTTCAGGCCCTGGATGAATTTTCCCACGAGAACATCCGCGTGGGACCACGGCCGATATTCGGTTACGATGGCCGCCACCCGCAGTGGACGTGCGTCTGCACCCAGCGCCAGCGGCCAATTGCGCATGCCAAAAGCTCCGGCAGCCAGAGCGGTGGCACCTTTGATGAATTCGCGACGGGGCAGCATGACGGCAGCGTGTCGGATGGTGCGGTCCGGGCCCAGAAATTTCCGCGATCAAAAGCCCCAGGCGAATTCAGGGTAGTGGGAGTGACCGCGGATAGCGCAGAGGATGATGCGGGTGGGGATGGTGGGATTCCCGCCGACTGGAAAGTCAGCGCTTCATGTACCGCCGGCTTTTAGCCCGCCTGAGCGGCAGGGCTCGCCGACGGGAAAGTCAGCGTTACCCCCAATGCCGGGACGCCGCTGTCGCGGGCTCCAGTGAAAGGAAGTGACCGCGGATTGCGCGGAGGACGCGGATAAAGCAGAGAATGAAGCGGGTGCGGGTCTGTTTCGTTTATCCGTGTTATCCGCGCTATCCGCGGTTCAATTTTTGGGCCCGTGGACTTTTCCGGGGAAGCGGGTGGGGGTTGATCGTCCGCGGTGTGGGGCCCAAGCTCTGTACATGGGATTAGCCGATCTCCATGTCCACACGACAGCCAGTGATGGGATGATGAGTCCCGGCATGCTGTTGAACTACGTGTCGGTGAACACACCGCTCGACCTCCTCGCCATCACCGACCACAACACGCTCGATGGGTACTGGCGTGCCCGGGACTTCGTCGCCAGCGCGACCAACGAGCATCTGCACGAGCTCGTGCTCGTGCCGGGCGTCGAGGTATCGAGCCGCGACGGCCATATCATCGCGCTGAATGTGGAGCGGGTCATCCCGCGCGACCTCGACGCGGCGGAGACGATCAGCGCCATCCACGAAGCCGGCGGGCTGGCCCTGGCGGCGCATCCATTTGCGTGGCTGCCGGGGCTGAAGGAATTCACGGGTGTCGGGCGCGGTTTTCTGAGATTCCCGTTCGATGCAGTGGAAATCTATAACTCCACGCCCACGGAATTCTTCAACAACTGGCGCGTGCGCCGAATGCACCGTCGGGCCGGCCGGCCTCTGGCCGAGTATGGGGGCAGCGACAGTCATTTCCTCTGGGCCGTGGCCCGCACGATGACCCGATACCCCGGTCGCGGTTGGGCCGATCTGGAGGCGGCGCTACGGGCCCGGACCACCGAGGGCATCGGCGCCGTCTGGGGACCGTTCAGTCTGTGGAATTATTATCGGGACCGGCGCCGCTGGGAGCGTTATTGCCGCGAACACGGTGTGTGCCTGCATGACTTGTGATCGGCCGCCGGTAGTGTTCGGTCTCCATCCAAGAGATGTCGTCGCCACGTTGTTGCGGGCTCTCGGGAGGGGAAGTAACCGCGGATAGCGCGGAGGACGCGGATAAAGCAGAAAATGAAGCGGTGCGGGTCCGTTTGTTTATCCGCGTTATCCGCGGTTCATTTTTTGGGTCTGTGGATCGTTCTGTGGAAGCGGGCGGTGGTGGTGGGATTCTCGCCGACTGGGACGTCAGTGCTCCTTGTACCGCCGGTTTTTAACCGGCCTGAGCGGCCGGGCTCCCCGACTCGAAAGTCAGCGTTACCTCCAAGGCCGGGACGCCGATGTCGCGAGCTTTGTGCGGAGGGAAGTAACCGCGGATAACGCGGATGACGCGGCTAAAACAAAGAATGAAGCGGTGCCGGTCTGTTTCTCTTAGAGCCCATCTGAAAACTCATTGCTTGAGAATAGTGGGTTAAAATCGTTAAAATACTGAGCAAATCGCGCGTTTATGTTTGACATGAGCCTGAGGTTGAGTTGGTCAACTTTCCGCGGCAGCGGCTGTCGGGGCGATGAAAAAAT
>CANIZL010000108.1 GCA_947471985.1 Verrucomicrobiota bacterium
AAGAAGCGGCCGGCCGATTTTTTATTCGATGCTCTCAATTTAATCACCTCAGCGCGCATTTTCATCGAGTATCACTCGCGGTAGCCATCCTCGCGCTATTCCGCACAATCTTAATATTTAGTCTAGCTAACGCGCCAGACACCGTTGCGGCGGGTATCGACAATTTGCCGTCGTTATGATAACCCCAATGGACCACCGTGCCATCGTTCCGGAGGGCTGCCGAATAGATCGGACCCGCTGCAATGGCCTTTACCTCGGTCAGCCCGGGCGGAATATTCAGCTGGCCCTCGAGATTTCGCCCCCACCCCACGATCGTGCCGTCACGCTTGAGGGCCAATGAGTGACTCCCCCCGGCGGCGACGGTCCGTACCTGACTTAAACCGGCTGGGATCTCCGTTTGTCCGCTATCGTTTCGCCCCCAAGCGACGACCGAGCCACCGGGGTGCTGAATGGAAATCTCCGGGGCCACATCAAATCCTGCCGTCCCGACCAGTTCGATGTCATAGCTCCCTTCATCGGCGTCATCACTGATGACCCGCAGGGTCGTGTAACGGGTTCCTGCGGCCCGGGGAAGATAGGCAACGGTGAAGGTTGTCTGGCCCCCGGCTGGCACAAAGGTCGTCGCCATTCCAGTGGTATCGACAGTAAAATCGGAAGCGTTGCCGCCGATCAAATCCACCCGACCGAGTCTTAGAATAGCCGATCCGGTATTTTTAATGGTGAATACGACAGCAGGGCCCGCCGTGCCGACGAATTGATAGCCAAAATTCGCGCTGGCGCCCACCAGGGCCACACTATGAGAAAACCCGGCGGCCACCGCCTGGACGCCTGATAATTCGGTTGGCACGTTCACTTGCCCATCAAAATTTTGCCCCCAGGCAACCAGGGTAGCGTCGTTCTTGACGGCCACGATGTGTTGGTAACCGGCTCCCAGGGTTTGAACTCCCCGCAAACCGGCCGGCACGTTCGTGGGGATTCCCGTTGGACGGCCCCACACAACAACTGTTCCGTCACCCTTGAGGGCGGCCGTGTAATCAGCACCCGCTGCAATCGCCTGTACTCCCGTCAGTCCGGAGGGAACCTGGATCCGTTCGTCACCACCGCTTCCCCACACCACCACCGTTCCGTCGAGTTTCAACGCCGCCATATGCCGTTCGCCCGCCGCGATGGCTTTTACCTCGGTGAGTCCCCCGGGCACGTTGGTCTGTCCCTGGTCATTGTTTCCCCAAGCCACGACGGTTCCATCGCTTTTAAGCGCCACGCTGGAATTCAATCCGCCGGCGATGGCTTGTACGCCGCCCAAACCAGCCGGCACTCTCGTCTCTCCGAAAAGATCGGAACCCCAGGCAACCACTGTGCCGTCAAGTTTGAGCGCCAGACTGTGACGTGCGCCTGCCGCCACCGCCCGGAGACCGGTCAAACCGGCCGGCACGTTGGTTTGATGTTGATCATTGCGACCCCAAGCGACCACGGTGCCATCACCCCGCAGTGCCAGGGTGTGAAACGATCCCGCCGCAATGCCCTGAATGTCCGTCAAACCGTCGGGAATTGCTTTCTGATAAAAACCATTGGAACCCCAAACGACAACTCTTCCCAATCTTGCCAACGTATGCTCAACGGCGATTTCCGGACCCACGGCGGCATTTGTACCCACCGTGCAGACCAGCAAACCAAGGAGCCAGGCCGTTGGAGACTTATGTTTCATAAACGAAAGGGCACTTTGATGGCCTTCCGAGTAACTTTAAGTTCAAAGCGCCCGCAGTCGATAGAAACTAATGGCGTGGTGGGTGCCGTCGGGATCGGTGAATTGGCGGAATCCGCCTCCGAGGTCGAGGTTGGGTCCATCAGGGTCCAGGACTAGACAGCGAAGCGCCGCATCGACATTCTGCACCGGATCGGGAATTGGCCCGCCAACGAGGAGCGGTCAGTCATTCACCGGTTGGGAAAGGAAGAACGTGCGTTCGCGGGCCCGACCCAAGGCCTCATTCCACAGCACGGGATGTCGCAAACCGAGAATTTCCCGCAGCAACGCTGTATTGCAGGAACGAATGGCCATCCACCGCGATGGCAGGGGATAAGGTAGAACGCGCTGCCGGGACGAGGCGACCAGGGACAATTGTTCGAGCCACCGATTGGTGCGACGCACGCTGCGTTGCTCGCGGTTGTGCTCGCGGATGAGCCAGGCAGAAACCACCGCCACCCCGATGACTCCGAGGAGACCACCCATCATCATAGTTCTTGGTTTTTCCATGGCACTAATGGACCTACAAACGTTCGGTTTGCCTGTTTGCCAGATCTCGTGCCATCTACCTATTATCCTGCCGGACGCATAACGGGATTTGGCGGACGCCGGAGCGAAACTTATGAAGGAATATCAGCTGGGCAAAGTGGGATCGATCCTTTTCGGGATCTTCATAGTTGGCTTTCTGAGTATGTTCCCACTGGCAGGCGTGTTTGCCATCGTCGTTGGGATTGCGGAACTCCGAAGGGGTCATGCAAACCCGGGCTTCATCGCACTGGGGTTGGGGATCTTCACGTTGGTCTTCTGTTACGTATTTGTTCTTTCCGGTCGACGTCAACGGCAGAAACAGGAAGCCCGGGCAGCCGACACACGGCCACCCTGGTTGCGACGAGCCGACTGGGCCGCCGCCCGGATAAAAGCGGAAGGAAACCGCGGACTGGGTTTGGGTCTGCTGATCTCTTGCCTCATCCTGGGTGTTGGTGTGGGCATTCATTGGGGGCGGTTCCACAGCCCCGGGATGGACGCGGAAGGAAAGAAGGTCGCCTTCTGGATGGGGAGTGGGGCTTGTCTTGTCGGTGCTGCCTTGATCGTCAGCGTCACCTATGCATTTTGGCACCGGCTCAAGTTTGGCCGGGTGGTTCTGCACCTGCGGTCCCTGCCGGGCCGTTTGGGCGAAAGCCTTGAAGGAACGGTGGAAATCCCGCGCGGCGTCCCCTCTGGCGTTGATTTCAAGGTGCGCGCGATCTGCTACCAAATCACGCGGGTCTCCGGCAACGACGGGGATTCCCATCGCACCAGGACTTTCTGGTCCAGCCCACTGTGCGCGTGTTCGAGGGCCAGCGACCTACGTGAGGCGATGCGGGTGTCTTTCTCCCTGCCCCTTCCTGCGGACCAACCGCCCACGGGCGGGAACAGCCCATGGTATGAGTGGAAGCTCGAGATCCAGGCTCCGGTGCCGGGGGTGGGTTTTTGTTCGCGGTTCGAGTTGCCGGTCTATCCCGCGGAACTCCCAGCTGGCGCCGTCTCATGAACCGCGAGTGTTGGATGCGGGTTCCGTGCTGGACAATGAAAATGCCCGCGCGTCCCCAATTCAAGCGCTGGGCGACCCAGCCCACGGTCAGCGTCGTCTCCGCCCGCAACCGGGCGGCCACCGCCCCTTTCTCCGAATCCCCGTTAAGGCGCGTTTTGAGATCGTTATCCTTCCTTCGCCGCCGCTTTAGAGGGTTTTCACATACTCGATCAAATCCCATTTGCTCTCTTCCGGGAGGTCGGTGCCAAACTCGGTTCCCTCGTGGCCAATATTGCTGTTCGCTTCGATGGTGGCATCAAAGGTCCAAATGGGGTTGGTCACGTCGGTGGTGAACCCGAGCTTCCTCGGATCAAAATCCCGGTGGCCAATCGGGAAGCTACCGGGACGTTTCGCGGCGGGTTGCAGCAAATCATAGAGCGTGGGAACCGAACCGTTGTGCAGGAATGGCGCCGTGGCCCAGATGCCGACCAGCGGGCGTGCCTGGTACATCATCGTAGAGCGCCAGACGGGGTTAGTGTCCGGTTCTAGTCTCAGCCGCTCTATTGGCGTGAGTCCGTGTTGATTGAAGAGGGCGGTCTCAGCGAATGCCGCCATGGCCCCCAGTGCGTCGGGGAAAGCCTTGAAAGCAAGCGGACGGGCGAAATTAAGGGCCCGCATTGGGGACGTTCCCACCCGATCGAGCTCGATCAGCCGTTCCTTGTCATGACACTGCAGGCAGTTCTTTTCATAGAGGACTTGGCCGCGTTCCACCCGGGCGAAGTCGATGGCGCCGAAAATCTCGGTCGGCCAGACGGGAGGCTTGAGATTGCGCGCAATATGCTCCAGGCGGTGCAGATTCCAAGGCAACACGCTGGACTTGAAGGTGGCGGTGTCAAAGTCCGCTCCCAGCGCAATCGCTTGAGCCACGTTCCTTTGCATCACGCTGGTGGTATTCCCGTCCCAGTGAAGCCATTCAAACTGGCCAAAATTAAATAAGTGCGGGGTGCTCACCGGCGCATCGAGTTCGATCCGGTCAAACGCCCAGAGCAATCGACGAATGATGCCGAACGAATCCCCACGGCCCGGTCCCAGGTCAACCCCGCAATTAATCGCGGCCGCCACGGTATGCAAACCGTGAAGCCGACGATTCAGGTAACTGCCGTCACGAGTAAAACTGGCGAGGAGTTCTGATGGCATGTCCATGCCGGTATCCGTCATCGTCGCCATCCCGTTCGTCTTCGAACCGCGAAGCCGGGCGCGCACTTGGGGACCATACGTCGGCATCTCCGCGGCGGCCGGAGGCGGTACTTCGACCTCGTCGAGCCGGGCGATCGCCGCGGGCGGAAGCTTCAAAAACTCTCCTTCATTCTTGCCAACATGGCTTAATTTAATAGCCCGCCGCAGCAGGAGTAATGAGTCCAATCGGTTGGACATGGCGGACATCGCCACGCGGTCCAGATCTACGAAAAAATCCTCCAACTGATACAGATTGGGCGCACCGTCTATCCGTACGGACTTGCCCTTATATTGCAGCTCGCCGGTGTGGCATCCGGAGCAGTTGATACCGACAAAGGGTACCTTTCGACCGGCCAGATCCTTAACCTTGACGGTCCACCCAATCGGCAGGTGGTGGGGGTCGTCGCTCTCGAGCATGAAGCCGTAGTCCGCGAGACTGGAGAGAAATGGCCGGCCGGTTTTCGGGCTGATCAGGGCCTCGAGGATGCTCAGCGGAACAACTTCGCTGCCCTCACTCAAATGATGCCAGAGGACTTGCTCATCGGCGTCCAGACCCGTCGTAAGCCACACAATGTTAGTCGGCATCTGACTTGTGGTGTGGACATGGGCCCCCTCCCCGAACGGGAGCGTCAGCCAGATCCAGAATACCGCGGCTAGCACGACGACCGTCAGGGGCACCGCGGTCAGGAGAAGTATGCTACGGAAAGTCTTCAAGTTATGGATTCAATGAGGTTTGACTGACTCAAGCAACTCTCGCGCGTCCGCTTCGGACAGGTCGATCACGCACCGAGGACCCGGATGGCCACTTCCTGGCGGACGGGTGCTGAAATTGGGCCGCGCCCGTCTCATGTACGGCCCTTTGACCCAAAAGCAAATTATCCACGGGTCATTGATCCGGACGCCGAGTGGCAATTTCCGCAGAACCGGTGTGTCTACTTCCGTTTGAGAATCTGGCAGTAGCAGGTAGACGTCGGCGTGATGTCCGCTTTAGCCCATTGCTTCTTGAAACGCTGGTCCACGGCGACCGCTTCGGCGGTTTCTCTTTGAGCCGCCAGCGAATCTCGCAGCCCCATCAACGACCAGCCGTTCTCGGGATACACTCTGAGATCCTCGCGATAGACGATTTCCGCTTCGGCCGGGCGACCGGCGCGCAGGAGCACTGCGCCGAGCGTATGACGCACAGGTTGAATCCAATCCGGCGGCTCGTCGTAAACCAACTTGTCCTCGCGCGCCACGGCTTCGCGCAGTCTCGCGATGGCCGCATCGAACTTGTCCTCCTTCGCCAGCATTTCGCCGTCGAGGGTCAGCGCGGCGATCGCCAGAAGGTCGGCGGCGGCGCTGTTTCCGAAAGTGCGGTCGGCCGGCACGTCGGTAGTGGCGCTGGCAAGAAGCGCGCGTTCGCGACGCGCTGCGTCCATGTGGCCGAGCGCCGTGTGCGCGACGCCGCGCGTGAAATGCCACATCGCGGTGGCGAACAGATATTCCTTCGCCGGTTGCGGCTCCCGGAGAATGTCCTCCCAACGACCGAATCGCATCGCCGCCTCGGCGCGGAAAATCATAAAGCCGTCGGCGATGGCTGCGTAGTCTTTTAAGAAATCCCCGGGGATACTCGACACCAGTTCATCGGCGAGCCGGAGGGCGTCCGCGCTCCGGCCCTGCATCATGCTCACATAGGCGAGGAAGTGCGTGTTGTGCGCCATGTACATCGCGTAAAAGCCGGGACGCGGGAACGCGGCGCGATACCGGCCGTCGGCCTTCATGGCGTACCGATTGGCGATCGCGGCGTCCTCCCACTGACCGACCCGGACGTAGATGTGCGACGGCATGTGGACCATGTGGCTCGAATCCGGCACGAGCGTCCGAAGCCGGTTCGCCGCGGGCAGCGCGCGCTCCGGATTGGCCGAGGCTTCCACGATGTGAATGTAGAAGTGATTCGCGCCGGGATGTTTTGGGTCGAGCCGCAGCGCGGTTTCGAGGGTGGTGACAATCTCATCCGTCCACGGATGCGCTTTGCCGTCGCTCCAATAATTCCATGGATGCAAATCCATCGCGGCCTCGGCAAAGAGGCAGCCGATATCCGCGTTGTCCGGATTGGCACGCCAGATCTCGCGCATGGCATCGGCATAAGCCTGGTCGAGCGCGGAACGGTCTGCGGGTTGCGGATGGGCGTAGCGTTTGGCCAGCCCGGCGATCAGCGATTTCTCCAACGGCGAGCCTTGCGAAGCCAGCCGCTGCGCGTTCGTGATCGCCTCCCATGCTTTGGCTGCCTTGTCCGACGGGACGAGCGGGAAGTTAATGTGCGGGCCATTGACCAGGGCAATGCCCCACCACGCCATGGCGCAATCGGGATCCGCGGCGAGTGCGGCGCGGAATTCCCTCTCCGCCGCAAAGTGACCGAAGGAATAGGCCCAGCTCAGCCCGCGATCGAACGCGCGCTGCGCTGGGGCCGACTGGGTCGTAATTGTGAAAGAATGTCCACCCAGGTGATTCAATGCCGGCCGGGCTGAGGTCGGGGAACGCAGATTGGTGGCGCAACCGAGCAAGCCGAGCGCCACCACAAAACCAAGAAGAGTCTGCTGGGATGTGTTCATGGAATTAAAGGGGTTAAAGGCTTAATCGCAGCAATCGCGCCCACTGGGAATTTCCTACATTAAGGCGACGCTCGCGGTCGGCACAAGCCGGCTGTGGTCGGAAATCTCCGCCGCCTCAGGGGTGGCACCCGCCCCGTGGGGAGGGAATCCGCAATCCCATTTGAACGGTGTTCGGCCGACAAGATTGCTCTTCCGCAGAGCGTCGAGAAGAACAAATGCCCGGACATTTTGCCGATGCGATCCTCGGGGGGGCGAAACAGAATTACTTTGCCCCTGCCCTGGTGATTTATTGATAGATTCGGTTTCTCAACGCTCCGCGGAAACGGCGGCGGTTCTCGGCGTCGATACCTGCCCGATGGAGGGGCTGGTTCCGGATCAATATGACCGGGAACTGGGGCTGGTGGGCACCGGGTACAAAACCGTGGTCGCGTGCGCCGTGGGCTACCGGGCGGCGGATGACAAGTATGCGGCCCTGCCCAAGGTGCGGTTTCCGGCGGCGGAGGTGGTGCGGCATATATAGGGATAGGGGGAGGTTCCACCATCCTTGTTGCTCCCGACCATCCGTAAAAGGATCACGGGATACTACCTTCAGGTCGGCCTTGGTGGGGCAATTCTTTTGTCAGGCTTGCCGAGTGTCTGGGGGACTGCTTTCGACCGGGGAATAGAAAAGTCGTCAAGGATTCGCGTCGTCGGGGACACGGGTTCCCGACAGGGTATGACGGTCGTCGAGCATCCAACTGGAGCCCCGATGCCCCATCGGGTTCATCCGGCAATGGTGGCGCCCCGAGTGAGCGAGTTGGTGTCGCTTTACCAAAAATCCGAGGGAATCGTAGATAAAGCCAAGCATTCAGACGAACTCGCCGGAACCCCCGACGACAGTCGCGCGGCAATCCTGATTCAGACCCACACCCGCGACTTCAGGGACCGGCGACTGACCCTCGAAGAAAAGGCGGGACTGTATCGCTTGATCTTCAATCTCGGGCGGATGGCAAAACGGTCTGACGTCGCCGCCATGTTTTTGGAGCGAGCCAGTCGGCCTGTGTTTTGGGATCAGAAACGGTCTTGGAAGAATGACGATGATCGATTTGAGAATGATCAGAACCCCGTGCTGGCGGGGCAGTGTTTGATGGCTTTGGGACTCTCCGGGCGGGCTGTGGCCATGGATATCGCGAATGACTACGCCATGAATTTGCCGGAAGGAACGATTCCGATGGCGGGCGCCATTGTTACGGCGGTTTCTAAATTTGATCGAGCGACATTCGGGGTGGGCCCAAGAGAGGACAGTGAAAATACTTTTTCAAACTGGGCAAAGGGCGCGGGGAGGAAGTGGGTCGAATGGGCCGATTGTGTGGTTAGAGTGCGATGACGGTGCTCGGAGAACACGGACTGGCGTGAGCAACGATCGAGGGGCGGAGGCCAAAGTCAGCAGGTCGGACAGATCGAAGTCATTGTTTCGAATCTGTACCCCGAAACCGGGCGGCCGGCCGTTGCGGTGGGTACGCGAGCCGTGGTACTGCCGGTTGGCAGATGCTTTTACCAGACGTAGGTGGACGGACCGGTCAACCAAGGGCCGCCCGTGAGTTCGGATCTTGGGCCACATCGCACTTTGGCGGGCCGATTCCTGTCCTATCCTGCCTCCAGTCCAATTCCAGATGTCCGCTTCGGCCGACCAAAACACATTTTCTTCTGTATGAACATCGCTAATCACCTGAGCCTGCGCGGGCTTTGCGCGGGCTTTGCCGCGATACTGATGGGGGCTGGCCCGTTGGTGGCGAATCAGGCGCCCGTCCTGCGGATCACCACTCCCACCGAAGCTGCCAGTTACCCGGTGGGCGCGACGGTGCCCTTTCGCGTGGAGGCAAAGGATTCGGATGGCTATTCGACCCACGCCGCCTTTTTTATTGATGGCCAGAAGGTGGCGGAACAGGCGATCAACTTCCTGGTGGCGCCGCCCTCTGGTTTGACTCAAGTATTTGAAGGTCAATGGATTGCCGCCGGATCTGGCGCGCGGAAATTCGCTGTTCAGGTCACGGACGATCAGGGCGGCAAGGCGGAGCTGGGGTTGAAATTCATCGTGGGTCCATTGGTGGATCCTCCAGAATCCCAACGGATTGCCCTGGTCAAGGCGGGTTCAGAGTGGCGGTATAATGCCCTGAATCAGGATTTGGGGACGGCGTGGCTGGCGGCGGATTTCGTGGACAAAGGCTGGCCGGTGGGCCCGGCCCAGCTCGGGTTTGGGGATGGGGACGAAATCACCAAGATTCCCGCCACGCAGCCGCGGCAGCCCACAGTTTATTTCCGCCGGGCGTTTGAGGTGCCGGCGGAGGTGGGAATTGCCGGTTTGGTGGTTCGCCTGTTACGCGACGACGGTGCGCGGGTCTGGCTGAACGGCCACGCGTTGGTGACTGACAATCTTCCGGACGGCGAGATCAAGTTTGCCACCCTGGCCAAAGGTTCGGCGGGTGGTCCGGAAAATGCGTGGCATGAATTTCGGGTGCCCGGGCCGCAACTCGTCGTGGGCCGAAATCAGCTGGCCGTCGAGGTGCATCAGGCCAGTCTGACCAGTTCGGATCTTTCGTTCGATCTCGAGTTGCTGGGCTTGGTGAAATCGACTCAATCGACGCTGCCGCAAGTGTCGATTGAGGCGACAGTACCGTTCACCGGGGAGGGGTGTCCTACCTGCCGGTTGGCGCCAGGGGTTTTGGCCATCCGGCGCACGGGTGACACCGCCGCGGAACTGCCGGTGTGGCTTCTTTACAGCGGGTCGGCAACTCCCGGTAAGGACTATGCCGAATTGCCTCGGCGGGTGATCTTTCCGAAGGGTGCGGACCAGGTGCTGTTGTACGTGGCCGGTGCCCAGGACGAATTGGTGGAGGGACCGGAGACGGTGATCGCCAGCCTCGACTTTGGCCCGACGGATGGGCCGCTGACCTACGAGATTGACCGGCTCCGCGGGCAGGCTCAGGTGACAATCAATGATTCCACCATTAACCGCGTGCCAGAGGTAGGGATCGCCGCCACCCGTAAAGAAACCCGCGAACCTTTCCTGTGCAAGGCGCCACCGTGTCCCCTGTTGCCAGAGGTGGCACCGGCGGTATTGACGCTCAGCCGAACGGGTGGCGATTTGTCGATGCCGCTCAACGTAACGCTCGGTTACTCGGGAACGGCAGCGAATGGAATCGACTTCGAAAAACTCCCGGGAAACGTCACGATTCCGGCGGGGGAGTCTTCGGTCGAAATCCTGGTGACGGCTTTGGCGGATGAGATCGCGGAAGACGACGAGACGGTGGTGGCGCATATTTTGACGCCGCCGGGATTGCCGGATGTGCCGCCGCCGTATCGTGTGGTCACCGGCGAGGCGACCGCGGTCATTCATAATTTGGGCGGCCGGTTTACCCCCGTGGTCAGTTTGGTAGCCACCCAACCGGTGACCAGTGAGGGTTGTCCCACCTGCCTGGTGGCGCCGGGAATCTTTCGCCTCAGTCGCACGGGACCGACCGAGGCGGCTCTCTACGTGTTGCTGAGCTACTCCGGCACAGCGACCCCGGGCGTCGACTACGAAAAGCTGCCCGAGTACGTGGAGATTCCCGCCGGGAAGGGATTTCGGGATTTGATCGTTTTGACGCGTTACGATCAGTTGGTGGAGGGTGCGGAGACGGTGGTGGCCCAGATTGAACCTGATCCGACGGACGGCATCTTCCCGCAGTACGCCGTGAATCCCGAATCGGCGACCGCGAAAGTCGTGATCCATGATGCCCCCGACACGAGTGGCGTTCCGGTCTTGAGCGTGACCGCTTCGCGCCCGGGTATCGCGGAGTGCCCGTCGCAGTTGGCCTGCAAGATTCCCCCGGTGGATCTGGTGTTTCGGCGCACCGGAGGCCGTTTGGATGGGCCGCTGACGTTTTTTGTGAAATGGTCGGGCACTGCGACCTGGGGCGAAGACTACCGGGTCACGGACGACGAGTCACCCCGGGCCACCCTGACCTTTCCCGAAGGCAGCGATCAGGTGACACTGCAATTGACGGCGTTCACGGATTGTTTGATTGAGGACACCGAAGTGGCGTCGGTCGAGATCCTTCCTGATTTGACGCTGGGACCGTTGGAGCACTATCGGTTCGATCCGCTGGCTTCGTCGGCCCGGGTGGAGATCTACGACGGCAGCCAGCCCGCCGACGGGATTGCCTCGGTCTGGATTGAAGCGAATGGGCAGGCTTGGGAGCGTTGTTCCGACAGCGCCGACTGTATTGGCATTCTTTTTGTTGTCCGACGTTCGGGTGGCCAGATGAAGAATGCGTTGGAAGTGCCCTGGAGTTTCTCCGGGACAGCCACGCCGGGACTCGATTTTGAGAAGCCGGCACGGTCGGTGACCTTCAAGCCCGGTGAAGACACGGCGCGGGTTTATCTTTCGCCGCTGAGAGACCAACTGGTTGAGGGCGAAGAATCGGTGGTGGCGACCTTACTCTGTAGCGACGCGGCGGACTCGGGCTTCCGCATCGTTGGCAAGGCGGCCTCGGCCACCGTCGTGATCCACGACGACAAGGCGACTGGCGGGTTGGCGGTGGTGGAAATTCTTCAACCCAAAAATGGCACCACCTTCACGAGTCCGGAGTCCATCCTTTTCCGGGCGCGAACGGTGGATCCGTCGGGGGCGATGACTTCCTTGCAGCTGTATGCTGGAGACCAGTTGATTGGGGAGTCGAACATCACGTTCATTCGCGCGCCCGATCCGGGGACGTCGATCGAACATCAGTTTGTTTGGAAAAATCCTCCGGTGGGTGAGCACAAGGTTTACGCGGTGGGTCCGAATGCGCAGGGCCAAAAAGTCTTCTCGCAGGCCGTTCTCATCCGGGTGGTTCGGGCCGATGCTCGCCCGGTGGTGACGGTGGTGGCGGGAGTGGCAGATACCCGTGAAGTTCCGCTGGGCTCAAAGATGGCTGTCTTCCCGGGGACGTTTGTCTTGAAGCGCAGCGGGAGCACGGACCAACCGCTGCGGATTGACTACACGGTGGGCGGAACCGCGAAAAACGGCCGCGACTACGGCCTCCTCGACGGCGACGCCTCCTTTGCGGCGGGTGAGAGCGAGCGCGAGATTCAAGTGGTGCCGCTTTCGGATGCGCTGGTGGAAGGCGACGAGACCGTGGAGCTGACGTTGCTGGCGAGGAGTACCTATTCCGTCGGCGTACCGGGTGCGGCCCGCGTAGTGATCCACGACGCGCCGCCCCTGGATGGCGGTTCAGTGGCGTGGTTGGAACCGCAGGACGGCAGTCAATGGATTGGGGGCAATGATCTCAAATTGCGGGTGACCGCTCAGGATCCGACCGGCTATGCGGTGGCGGTGGATTTCTTTGCGAATGGAAAACTGCTGGGCACCTCATCCTTAATCATCTGCTTTGCTTTCGGTTGTGAGCCCAATCCCGGGACGCCATTGGAGTTTACCTTCGTATGGAAGAATGTTCCGGCAGGTGAATATTCCTTGACCGCCGTCGCCAGGACTACCAGCGGAAAGTCCATTGGATCTGCCCCACTGCGTTTGGTGGTCGTGACTGCGGAACCCGCGTTCTTTGTGACGCGCCATCTGCCGGCGTCCTACGCATCGGGCGCT
The DNA here is from genome assembly GCA_947471985.1 of Verrucomicrobiota bacterium. Classification (GTDB taxonomy): domain Bacteria; phylum Verrucomicrobiota; class Verrucomicrobiia; order Limisphaerales; family UBA9464; genus CANIZL01. The sequence goes on from CANIZL010000108.1 coordinate 12,681, forward strand.
CCATTGAAAGTCAGCTTGAAGGCCGCACCGGACACCAAGTCCGGCAGTTACGCGGTTCAGGACTATCCGCCGAAGGGTTGGACAGTGGCCAACATTAGCAATGGCGGTGGCTGGGACGCGGCTCGTGGCGCGGTGAAGTTTGGTCCGTTTCTCGACGGGCAGTCACGCAGCCTTTCGTACGATGTTACCCCCGGCAGTGACTTCGTGGGAGAAGGGCGCTTCTCCGGCCTGGCGTCGCAGAATGGGCATGAGTCGAAAATCGGCGGGGATCAGGTGATCAGCGGCACCTTGCAAGTGCACCCGGCCGACAACGGTCCGCGCGACTGGTCTATCGGTTTAAACGAGGTCACGGCGTACGGGGCGGCCTGGAAATCCGGAGCGAAGTGGCTGGTAGGGCCCAATCCCATTCCCCTGGATTTCGTGACCTGGGCCGGGGCGCTGTGGCGGACGGGTGAAGGTTACCGGTACGATCCATCGGCGGGCGTGGCCCCCTTGTGCTGGGTCAATGAGCATGCGGTCGGAAAGCCGGTGGCGGCACCGAATCTTGATTTGTCGCCCGGTGATTTTGCCGCCGCAATTCAGCGCCTGCGGGAAATCCAAAGTTTTGTCGCCGCCAATCTGGTGGTGGCCAACTCTGGAAGTCAGCTCCGCGTTTGGACCGCACCGGGAGTCGGGGTTGGGGTTCACGCTCTGGAAGTAGCCATGCCCCCGGGCGTCACGGCGACCAGCATTAGCGACGAGGGCGTTCTCGATCCCGCCCGGGGAGTCATTCGTTGGGGCCCGTTTTTCGACGGAACTCAACGGCAATTGACGGCGCTAATTGGCGGGGCTCCGACTGCTGGATGTGCGGCCATTCTTTCGTCGGACGGCAGCTCGGTCAAAGTGCCGGTGGTGCCGATCGACGGCGTGTTTCCTCCCGCGCCACACATCGCGGAGGTCCGCCGATTGCCGGACGGTTCGGTTCAACTCTTTGTGGTGGATGTGCCCCAGCAGGGATCTGCCCTGGAATTCTCGGACGACCTGGTCAATTGGCATCGCTTTGCGAGTACCGTGCAGGGGGCCGGGTGCGATGTGCACCGCGACAATGATGCGGACGAAAGTCAGCATCGGTACTACCGAACGTCGGCGAAACCCTGACACCGGTGACGACCGCCACCGCTGATGGGTGGGCGATCACTTTCCGGTACATGGGGGGTCTCCCGGCGGTCGGAGGGGTGGGCGGGTTTGACTTTTCAGGCCGCCCGCCCACCTCGGTGCGCTTCACGCGCCTTGTCATGAGTTCATACACCCCGCCGCCAGCGATCAGTGCCGGTCTGCGACGCTAACTGCTGTTCACGGCCGCCCTGACCGGGGCCGCCATCAAGATTGTGGAGATCCTGGGCGCCAAACTGCTGGCGCCTTACCTGGGGACGTCACACTTCGTCTGGACGGCCCAAATCGGGGTCACCCTGGTGGCCTTGGCTTTCGGCTATGCCGTGGGTGGCCGACTGGCGGATCGCTCGAGCGGACTCAATCCGACTGAAGAATTTGCTTTCTCGGCGCGGGCGCCAGTGAAGTGGGTGTGTTCGCGGGTGGAAGTCCCGCCGGTCGAGTTAGACTGACTTTCGGCACTGACGCCTATTTTTTTTGAAGAAAGTGCGGATTTATTGGAAAAACTGCGTCCTCCCGGACCTAGGTCTGCACTACAAAATTGATTTTCGGGGTCATTTTCAGACCAGTTTCTTGCCGCGAATTTGCGGAGGCGGTTGTTCCGGAAGGCTCTTCCCAAGGCCCGCCAGCAAGAGTTTCACTGCGGTCTCGGGTTGCGTGTAACGGCTCAAAACCAGTTGGCGTCCATCGGTGGTGGGAAATTCCAAATCGATCATTTGAACGGTGGCCAACTGGTCCAACGCCTGCCTCGGAGTGAGACCCGGTGCCAGCTTTCGGAGCCAATGTTTCAATGTCACGTGGGAGCAATACGCCAGGAAACAAACGAAGATGTGGGAGTCGACCCGGGGACCCAATTGGTGAAACACGGGCCGGATCCCCAGGTCGTTTTTGAAGTTCCGGAATACGGCCTCGATTTCCACGAGCAACATGTACATCTGCCAGGTCGCCTTGGGATCGCTGGTGATGAGGTTGCTGCGCAAGAGATAGTGTCCATCGTAGAGCTCCATTTCCTTCAGCTTCTTTTTATCCAATTTGAAGCGGAAGTTGGCCCGTTCCGGTTTCTGTCCTTCGGGCGGTAGTTCGACGCTCACCAGGCTCTTGGCCCGGCCCGCCTTGCTGCGGGCGACGCCCACCCGCTGGAGCAAGCGATCCCGGTCGGTCTCCGCGCGCATTTGGCGCAAGGCCCGGAGCAATTGCACCAGGCGCCGTCGCCGCATGGCCCGTTCCTTCTCATATCGCCCGCCACTTTTCGCCACCACGTACAGCTCGCCGTTTTCTTCAAATCGCTTCACCTCGACGGTGTCCCGCACTTTTTCCCAAGGCAGGCTCTCCCACTGCTCTCGCTTCGTGCGGACGTGAGTTCGGGGCGTGCCGACGAGATACTTCACTGTGGGATGGACCTTCCGGATCTCGATCAACTGGTCTTCCGTGGGAATACCCCGATCCATGATCCAGACCCGTTCCGCGGAGCCGTATTTGGCTTCAATTCGGGCGATAAAGTCGGGCAGCGTTTGCTTGTCCAGGGTGTTGCCGTCCAAGGTTTCATAGGTCAGCGGGAAGCCTTCCGGGGTGACAATCAAGGCAATCACAATCTGTTGGCAATCGGGGCGATGATCCCGGCTGTAGCCCCGTTTGGCCTTCGGAATCAGGTCAGCCTCGCCTTCAAAGTAGGTACTGGTGAGATCATAGAGCAGCACCTGGTACTTCACGCCGAAGAGATCCTCCCAGCGGGCTTTCAGGTGGGTAAACAGCTCGTCCCGGTGAACCAGGAGCTGATCCAGGACTTCGTAGAGTTGATCCTTACCACCCCAGTGAAAACTGCCGCCCAACAAGTCCCCCATGGCGCTTTGGTCATACCAGTGGCGGTGAAGCTTCCATTCACTCCCCGGGGAGATCAGCCGGTAGGCCACCGAAACCTGGAGCAACGCCGCCCAATCGGTGCCCTCTCGGCTGCGACCGAGTTTTCCGGACCAGAACTCGTCGAGCTTCAAGGTCCGCCAGAGTTCACTGGCCAGCCAACAAGCACCAAACTGTCGGGGGCGGCTGAGCGTATAGTCGGACAATTTGATCGGCAGCGCGGGAGCGGGAAGATCTGCGGGCAAGGGGCGGTCGTCGGGGAAGAGACAGAGGTTCGTGGTCTGTCCTGATTGCGGATCGAAGGCGGCGATGGATTTGATCCAGGCGGCTTCCTGTTCCGCATTGATTTCACCCAAATAGAGCAGGGTCTTTTGATAGGGGTGGCGGGCGCCCGCGGAGCGGACGCTTTCCACGACGCTGAAGTACCGGTGAGGTTTGCCGTCCTTGATGCGGGAATGAACGCGAAGAAACATGGTTTTCCGGAACCAAGTTCGGGTCTGAGAGACCGGCGGCAATGGAGTGGGTCTGCACTACACACGATTTTGACGAATTTGCCGGGCGGCGTCGGCGAAAACCCCTGCAAAAACCCCACATCAAGTCTACGGTCGCCCCGAAAATAGTCGAAATTCGGGTCCAGTACCGAAAGTTGGGTTAACCAACCGCCTCGCTTGGCTTGCGTTGCTACTTGTGATCGCCACTGGTTCCTGGGGCCTTCTTGGGGCCAATGTATTTCGTCGCGACGACCACGTCGTCATACCAGACCGTTCGCGTGGCGCCGCCGCCGGATTCGTCGTAGGAACCGGGTTCCAGCCACTGTGAGAGGGAGACTTGGTTGAGCTTCAGACGTTCGTCGCTCCGCCAGTTGATTCCCGTGAACTTGCCCCGTTGAACTCCGTCTATCCAGCAATCCAGCTCGCCATCATCGCGTTCCGGCGTGTTGACCTTTACGTGCCACTCGACGCACAGCCAAGTTTCGATGGCCGGAATTTGGGCGGGCTTAGGCTCGAACCAATTGCCCCAATGATTGCCGCGCCCGTCCGGCTTCATCTGCCACCAGTAAGCGTAGAAGATGAGCGCGCCGGGCGGTTTCCAATCGCGGTTGCGTCCACCGATCGGTTCAAGGGTGGCCCAGAAGAACCGGTCTCCATCGGGAGCCTTGCCCGCTCCTTTGAACGAACCCTTGCCCGCGTCAGCCATGAACCCGCTCCCACCATGCCCGTGGTAACCGTAATCCTTCCCGTACCTGACATAGTGGCGCATGAACAATTCGTCATGGCCGGGCCGCAACCGTTTCACCAGTGTCACATCTTCCTGACCCGCTTTGTTCAGTTGTGCCCTGGCCGATCGGTTTCCCCGGGCGATGGGGGCATCGTGCTCCTCTTGCACGGCGGGCGTCGAAGACTTGCCCCGGGTCTTCACTTCGTCCCAGTGCGTGCCAATCGGGTCCTTCTCGAAATCCTCATGAAAGAGGACGGCGGGATCATGCTCGATGCCGATATCGCCCGGATATTTTTCCGCCAGTCCTGGCGCAGCCAAGTTCCCCAGTACGGAAGCTCCCTCCAGCGGCGCGACGACGAACAGAATGAGTGAAAGGAGACGAGCTTTGTGGAGTTCTTGGTTCATTAAAAATTTGGTAACTTTGGACTACTCTTCGGAGACTGCTCGGTAAAATGTCCTGGGATTGTCCAGATCGTTGATGCCCAGTACGATGGATCGAGATGTTGTCAGCAGCACGTTGGTAAGTACGTTCCATTTGACGGGACGAGCTCGGTCGCGGACTCAAGACGGTAGGTAGCGCCGATGGTTCCGGAAATCCCAATCCTCACTTGCTGGTCCTCTGGACCCACGGAAGCTTCGAGAATGGCTGGCGCAGGAACGCGCCCAATTACTTCGTTGCCGGTGATGTAGGCTCCGACGGGAATGATGTCGGTGGTGTTCCCATTGCGATTCAAGTCGAGCGGGTCAACCCCGAGCGTCATGGCGGGAGACGCCGGTTTGACGCGGAACATTCCGTTAATCGCATCAATATATAGAGGATTTCCCTGAGCTGCATTTTGATCTAAGTGATAGACAGACTGCCACGTGGCGAACGAGACCGTGGGGTCGCGGTTGATTTCGAAAATGGCGTGCCTTCGGTTGTAGTAGTAGAGGTTCCTGTCGTAGGACACATCCTGCTTCGAGGGGTTGGCTGCGTCCCAGTTGTAGAAGGCGCTATCGTTATTGGAGAAGATGTTGTTGTAGAATTTGACGCTGACCAAGGCAGCCCCCTGCACAGCCATCTCGTGTTTGGCAATTTCGACAGTTCCCGGAAAACACCACCGGGCCAGTGTCGGAGGTGCTTCCACCGTAATAGTCGTCAATGATGTAATTCAGTGGTGCAATTCCACGCAGTCTACGGCCGGACCTCGTAGAACGCCTCGGAGGCGGGAGCAGTTGGATCGATGATAACCATCGTTGCGCCATCCCGTTCGATGACTGCGCTCGGGACCGGGGCCCAGTTCCGGAGGTCCGTGCTCCGCCAGAGCCGCACCAGGACGCCCGGGAGATCGTTGAGGGCGAGGCGGAAGCGGTCGCCGTCCCGTTTCACCAGCGAGATGTAGAGCCGGGGTTGGGTGGGAATGGGGATGCCCAGGATGCCCGCCCATTCGGCGAAGGAGACGCCTTCGAAGCGGCGGAACTGATCGAACCGGCGGCGCTCGTCTTCCAGGACGGCCTTCAAGCCGGGACTGGCATGTTCGGCGAGGGCGGCCCAGAAGGCGTCCAGTTGGGTGATCATGAGTGGCTGGATCTGGCTGGTCTCGCCTCTGCCCGACAGAAGTGCCGCGACGCCCGGATGCCAGAAGGTCAGGAGTTCCTGCGACTGCCGAAACAGCATCGGATGAGCGATGAACAGTCGGACGACTTCGGGACCGTGCTGACGGTAGAGGTCCACCCACCGCCGACCTGCCGCCGTCTCCTTCATGAGGCTTTCCAGCGCGTGGTAGGAGGTGATCGAGCCGATCGAAGCACTCGCGGCGGGATCGCCTTGGAGCGCGGCACCGCGTCCGGTGGTGCCGCAGGGGGGGATTTCGAATTCGAAGAGTCGGGAAAGGTCCAGCGGACAGCGCAGGCTCTCGCCGGATGGAGTGAAGAAATCAATAAAGGCCGCGAGCAGTCCGGATGGGTGAAATTCGTACGAACCTTCGTAGAGGCGGGTACTGGCAAACAGGGTGCCGGCGGTCGCGGTCACGTCGCAGCAGAAGGGCTTGAGGGGGGTTGTGTGAGTCTCGGCAACCGCGAGGGAGTAGACCAAGTGCTGGCCGGGAACCCCGGTCTTGGGCAACACAAGCACCCCGGGTTGGCAGCCTTCCGTCCAGAGGGCCTTCAGTTGCCGGACGAACTGGATCTGACCGTTGGAGAAGCGCCCTTCCAGATCCAAGCTTTTTGATTCGCCCGCCGGGAGTCGCACGGACCCAGGTAGCCTCAACCCGATCAGAACAGGAAACCCGATTTCCCGGGCGACTTCGGTCAGGTTGCCGAGGCTGTCAGAGAGTTTAGTCGTCAGGATCCGCTTCGGATACTGGGAGTCGGCCTCGGTGTACCAATCAGCAGTGAGTTCGCTGTTGGAGTATTGAAGGTGACCCAGCAGGGCCACGACCGCCTCGCGGTCCGCCTCGGGGGTCAGCTCACAGGTCATCTGGTTCCCGGCGATGCGGGCTGTTCCGATGCGATTGCTGCGGAAATGAACGGCCTGATCTCCGTTGGCCGGACCAACGAAAGAGACCGTGTCCGTGAGGGCGAAGCTGGGATTGCCCTGGAACGCGAGGTGATCCACGGCGGCACGAAAGCCCTCGGTGATCGTCACCGATACCAGGCCGCCGGCCCAGTCGCCTTCGGGCAGGTTGACTGCAATATGCGGCAACGTGAAGGTGCGGGACGCGTCCCCCGGCGACTCGGGGAGCACGATGCTCAGCGGTGCGTCGTCCAGGGACACCGAGTCCTGCCGGTAGTTGCGGAGCACGAGGGCGAGGGAGTCGTCGGTTCGGTCGAGGGCCATGAAGCCGGTACTGCCGGGAAGTCGCAGGCGCTGCCCGAGCGACGGGCTGATGAATGCTCCGCTGACGCCCCCGATGGAGCGGATGAGATCAAACACGTCATTCGGTCCCGGTTGGGCGGGCCAGGGCAGAACCAGCTCCAGACGTCCGGCGAGGGCGACGGGGAGTCGGGCGTTGAGCCGGTCTCCGGATCCGAAGCGGAGGACGGCAGTGGATCCCAGGGTCAACCGATCGAAGCCAAAGCGGCCCCGGACATTGCCGTTGATCTGGGCGTCCCGGAGGTAACCGGCACCGCTGAGCGTACTTCCGGCATCGAAGATGACCTTTCCTTCAAGCCGTGAGTCCGGATCGAGCTTCAATTCGCCGGTCGATTCCTGAATCAGGTCGGCGGTGGCGCCGGATTGGAACGTCAGCGTACTTCCAAAATCGGTGAAGGTTCCCGCGTTGCGTACCGGGATGAAGGGCCTGGGATCCAAGGACTGCGCGACCTGGACCTTGCCCAGGTTTCTCAACTCGGGATTGCCGCTCATCCGCATGAGACCGCCGGATGCGGTGCCGAGGTTGAGGGTGCCCGTGGATTCGATCAGCAACCGGGCATTGCCATCGAAGTGGAGCGGGGACTGGAGCTCGCAGACTTCCTTGAGGATGAGTTGGCACTCGCCCTGAAGCGTGAGGGAATTTGCCAGGGTTCCCTGTAATTCGGCGCGAGCCCCGGCCACGAGACGGCCTTGCCCGGACAGCGTCCCCCCCCGCCAGTTCAGGGTCCGTTCGACCTCCATGCTGGCGGAGGCACCTTCCAGAACGAGTCGCGAACCCGATGCCCAGCTCAGGGAACCGATGGTGAAGGACTCCGACACGCGGATGGTGGTGGACGGCACCTCGAGGCGGACGTGGAAGACTTCCGAGGCGGTGTTGCTGGGAACCCGACCGATGTCCCAGTTGGCCGGGTTGTTCCAGTTGCCCTCAACGGTGGCGATCCAGCGGGCGAAGACCGATGGGCGCGCGGTGATCGTCAGGAGGAAGCTCCGCTCGGCGCGTCCGGCGGCGTTGTCCGAGACGCTGACCGTGATGGAGAACGAGCCGGCCAATCCCGAAGGCGGAGTCCAGGTGAGGATGCCGGCGGTCGAGACCCGCATGCCGGTGGGCCCGTTGATGAGCGTGAAGGAGAGCGGTTGGATTGGAACGTCCGAATCCGACCCGTTGAGTCGGAGCTCGAAGGGCTGTCCATCGGGCTGGGGCTGGTCGGGAATCACTGCCAGTTGGGGCGGTTGGTTGGTCTCCTGGACGATGAGGGTGAAGGACACTTCCACGGACACCGGTGGGTTGGCGTTGCTGGTCGCCCGGACCGTGAAGCTGCGGGATTGACCGCCGTCGAGTTCACCGGGGGTCCAGGTGAACTGACCGTTGGCCGGATCGATCTGGGCATTGTGGGTGGTTCCCACGATTTCAAAGGCGAGGGTGCGTCCCGCGGGCAGCGGATCGACGGTCTCGATCTTCCGGCTCATCGCGGTGTGCTCCGCGACCGTTCCACCCGACACTGGCTTCAGTTGGAAGTCGGCACCGACGGGAAGGACGGACTGGAAAGTGGTTCCCACGCGCAGTTCGTCGGCGCTCCAGGCGGGGGTTCCATTCAGGCCGGGAATGACCTCGATCCCCAGGTCGAGATCCGTTTTCACGGCGTCGGCGACGACTGGTTCGGGCGAGCCGGGAGTGGGATTTAGATGGAGCGAGATCCGATCGTTCCCGGGGTTGAACTCGAGTCGCAGGACGATCAGGACCACCTCGTTGGTCACGACTTTGCGAGGGCTGACGACCTGTCCGGCCCCACCGGCATTCTCGAGGACATACGAAAGGGTGTCGCCACCTCCCGGCTTGCCGACGAACAGGTCCGCCCCGGCACTGCCGACCAGATGAAGGCCGAAATAGGCGGTTGCGGCCGGGTTGGCATCCGGCCGCACCAGCAGGCTGACATAGCGCACCGTGCCGTCCTCACCGAGCGGCAGGGTGGTGGGGCGACGAGCTCCTTGAGCGCCACCGGCGACCACGCGGGCATGCCTGCCTTGAACGGCGAGACCGGGAAAGGTCAGGGATGGATTGCCCACGGAGAACCGCGAGGTCGGGATGCCGGTATCAAGACCCGCCAGCCAGGGACCGGCAAAGCCGCTGCCACCATTGCCAAGGCTTCCTCCGACGAGCGACGCGTTCGCCGGGCCATAGTCGAACCCTTCGTAGGCGAGAAGTTCCGCGGTGGGCGTCGCACCGATCAACCTAAAAACGTGAGTTCAAATAGCTACGGCGAGTCCGTGGCGGGCGATTTCCGACCACCTCCGGCTCCGTTTTTTCAGATCAAGCGCTCCCGTCGCCGGATTTTCATCCGCTGAGAACCGGCAGGGCCGCTTTGGGAGTCTGGTAAG
>CANIZL010000109.1 GCA_947471985.1 Verrucomicrobiota bacterium
GCATCGGCCAAAGGACGACCGCAAGCGCCCGTGGAGCAAGTCCTCAAACAAGCAGGCCCAATCCGCGGCACAGCCACAAAAATGCAAATCCAGTGCCACCCCTCTTCCACACCTCAGTTTTCTCAAGGCTCGGGATCAGGTGGTCTGAGACTTTTGCAGAAAAGTGCATCGAGGATTCCGCCTGATGGGGTCGCGTCACGAAGCGGGTCATCGGGGGCATCGGCTTGCTGGGAGGCGCTGTGCTGTAACGATTCCGGGACGGGCGGGGGCAGCTCTGTATAGTCGCTCACGAAAGCGGGCTTAGGCGTGGCAACTCAAAACGTCCGTCTGGATTTTGGGGAGTTCGATTCACTGCGATCGGAGGTGGAGGCTGGAGTATTGGGGCTGGCCAGTCCGGCATTTTGCGCCTAGCCGTTCTCACCGACCATGACACCTGCGATGACCCCTGAGTCTGTCGTTCAGCGGCAGTTGGACGCTTTTAATGCCCGTGACCTGGAGGCCTTGATGGCCACGTACGCGGAGGAGGCACAGCAATTTGAGTATCCCGCCACGCTGTTGGTGAGTGGGGCGGCGCAAGTGCGGGAGCGCAGCCGGCTGCGGTTCATGGAACCTAATCTTCACGCGCGCCTGATTCGGCGCATCGTGATGGGGTCGGTCGTGATCGACCACGAGGAGGTGACGCGCACTTTCCCGGAAGGCCCTGGGAAGCTTGAGTTGGTGGCTATGTATGAGATAAAGGACGGGAAGATTGCGGTTGCCCGATTCCTCTTTGGAGCGAAGACGCTGGATTCTTCGGTGTGACGCTCCCCGGCCTGACGAATGGGGGGCGATTGTTTATCGGGGGCGGGCTTCTTCTGGATGGCGATCCCGGCCGGACCGGGTCCAAAGAGTCCACCGATAAAGACTGAGATCACCCTTCCGGGCCGATTTGGCGATCGGGCTGCATTTTGATGATTCCCACTCTTGCGGTCGGCCGGGACTATTCCGACGATCCCCGAATTAGGGCGTTCAGCGCCCGCCCAAAACAGAAACAACCCGTAATCCGCAAGGTGTCCCACTTTTATGCTGCGATTTGAGAAATTACTACTTGGTTCCATCGCGTCCGCAGTGTGGCTGGGTGGCTTCCACTCAGCCGTGGCGGATACCGTCACCATCAACCCGTCGGACGATGGCACACTTAACACTTGTGAGGGGTGCAATACGGTCGATCGGAGCGCCTCTGTTTTGGTATCGGGGAAGTATATCCAGGGGATCGTCCGGTTCCCCATGGCTGGGATTGCCGGATCAATCAGCCAGGCGGTGCTCACCGTCAATCCCTATGGACTGCCACTCTTTGATCTGAATGTCGGGGTGTATGGGATTTCGGCGGGTGGCGCCATCATTAGTGCGGACGACGCCAATGCCGGTACGTTTTTGGGCACGATGTACCTCTCGCCCGACCTGGGATATGGGCAGGATGCGACGTTCGACGTGACCCCCTTTCTGACCGGAGTGAGTGGTTCCTTTGTGGGATTTAATCTTCGTAATACCGGGGGTACGGATGTCTTCAGCTCCATCGAGCTCAATTACGGGCATCCGGCGCAATTGCAGGTGACCACGGTCCCAGAGCCGACGTGCGTCGCGTTGCTCGGGCTGGCCATCGGCGCGGGGGCGCTGTGGCGCTTCGCAAAGCCTGCGGGCGGCGAAGGGCGATGTGCGCTGCGATCCGCTGCGAATCCCACGCGCTGAGGGCTGGCGTTGCGACGACGGGGTGGGTGGCAATGACTTTAGCCGGGAAGAACGCCGACTCACTTTGGGAGCAATGAAAACGGACGCAGCGAATCCGCAGACCATGGATGGGTATATCGCCGGATTTCCGCCCGACGTGCGGGCCATTTTGGAAAGGATTCGGGCGACGATTGCCCAGGCGGCACCCGAGGCAGAGGAGGCGATCAAGTATCGGCTTCCAACCTTCGTATTGGATGGCAATCTGGTGCATTTTGGCGCCTTTAAACGACACATCGGATTTTATGCCACCGCCTCCGGCCATGAGGCGTTTCGGAAGGAGCTGTCCGCGTACACTGGGGCCAAGGGATCGGTGAAGTTCCCTCTGAATCAACCGATGCCGCTCGAACTGATGGGTCGCATGGTGAAATTTCGGGTGGCGGAGAATCGGGCGCGGGCGGCGGCCAAACGACGGAAATAGGAGATCGATCCCCGCCGGTGCGGCGCGCGGAATTTTGCGATTTACAATCGATCCGATCCGGAGTCTGCTGGGGCACGTTGCAGCCATGATTGCCCTGCGTCTCTACGCCCTCGCTTATCCCGTGGCCCTGCCGTTGGCCTTCCTTGGCACCTGGGTGGCGGGGCGCCTGCAACTGGGCTATTGGCCGCGCCCTTCACTGGATGATCCCAAGAGCATCGGTCTGTGGGTGGATGTCCCGTACCTGTGGACGATGGCGTTGTTGGTCATTGGATTGCCTCTGTTTGCCGGTGCGGTGTTGGGGTTGCTGGGGCAGGCTTGGGTGGATCGGGCGCGACGGGTGAGTTGCCTGATCTGCAGCGGATTGGCTTTGGTCGGCTTGGTCGCTGCGGTCAGCTGGCTGCGCTGGGATCCCCTGGGTGTGGTCAACTGGTACATGGACTAGGCCCCGAGGTCGGTGGACTCAGACGCGTTACGGACGGGGTCGCCGGTAATCGGAATTCGCGGTGCGAGCAAAAACCGACGCGGCTTGAATCCGCTCCGTTTGTGCGAATGACGGACGGAGGCTGGCGCTGGTCCCGGTTGGTGGCTCGAGAATGGGCGCGGCCCGCCCGTCGGGCGAGCCGAGCGATGGACCACGAGCCCAACTTCCGGATTGGCGAAGTGCGGCCGAATTGGGGGGCAGGTTCCTTATTAAGGCGCAATGAACCCGGTACCAGGTTCAGAATTTCCAACGCTCGCCCTCTCCGGATGGCGGGCCAGGCTCAAAGTTACGCCCTGTGGGAGTGAGGGTTGGATGGGGTGCCAGGTTCCCTAATCGGGCGGTAAGAATTCCGTGCCAGGTTCAGTATTTGCCGTGCGCGCCCACCCCGAATGGCGTGCCAGGTTCGAAGTTGCGCCTTGGCGACGTGGGGGGGAATGGGGTGCCAGGTTCGCCAATCGGCGCTCGTGGAATGGACGCTTTTCCACGGCACTGAAGTACCGGTACGGCTTGGCATCCTTGAAGTGGGAATGACCGCGCAGAAACATGGCTTTCCAGACCCACGTTCGAAGCCCAACGCCGGGCGGCGATGGAATGGGCGGCACTACCCACGAAGTTGGTGAATTTGCCGGGCGGCAGGTCCGGAAACCCCGGCAAAAACCCACACCAAGTTTCCGGTCGGCCCGAACTGAGTCGAAATTTCGGTTCGGGGCCGAAAATTGAGTTAGCGCTCGACGCGGATGAGGCCGAATTCCTTGGCGCGCTCGTCGAGGAAGTAGACGATCAACCGGCGCAGGTCTTGGCGGTTGCTGTTCAGCCACCAGGCGAGCGGAACCAACAACAGCAGCAGGCTCCATAACCACCATTTGCCCAGCGCACCGATGATTAGCAGGAGAGCGCTGGCTACCGTGAGGAAGATCGCTCGCGAAAGAAAACTCCATTCCGCCGAAAGCCGACAGCGCAGGAGTTGTCGTCCGCCGGAATGGTATTCCGTGGCCGTTAGCAACTCGAGGCGGGCCCAGCGGGAGCCGTAGATTTCCACGTCGAAGGTGCTCCAGCCGGAATCCGGCTTGTTCTGCCAGCCGCGTTCGTCGAGGCGGGTGAGGACCCGGGTGAGGAATTCCATGCGATCCACTCCCGCCTCGGACCAGTACAGGAGTTGGGCGAAATCCTTGGGTTTCCCGGCGAGGGCGAGGGAGGCGAGGTTTTCCCGGGCGTTGAGCGGGGTTTGCTGCCCGCGGAGATGGTTCCGGTGGCGGGCCCAACCGCGGACGATGGGCTGGAGGAAAAAGAGCAGGGCGACCAACGGCCGCGACCACCACCGCATCTGGGACTGGGGCAGCTGTGCCTGGGCGCCGGCGGCGATGCACAGGCCCACCGAGAAGACGAGGCTGGCGATTCCAACGGTGCCGAAATAAGGCAGGACAGCGCCCAGAACGAGCAAGGGCAGGGTGACCAGGACGTGGTATTCCAAGCTGGTCACCACCAGCAGTGTCAGACCGGGGTTCGGCGTGTAGAGGCTCTGGAAGAAACCGCTGCCGAATAGTCCGTGGTAGATGATCGGGGGCCGGAACTCGACGCCGATCTTGGCGTGCGTGTAGATGCGGCCGGCCCAGCGGGAGCCGCCGATGCCGTTGAAATTCTCGGGGTGCTTGCGCTCCAGCATCGCCTCCGCTTCGCCGTATCCGCCCTGTTGCCGCAGATACGCTTGGATGGTATTGCGTCGATAGTGCCAGACAAAGCCGGCGGGATTGAAGCCAATCCGGTAGCCCTTTTGCTGGAGCCGCCAACAGATGTCGACATCGTCGCCCGCCTTGCGATAGACGGGATCAAATCCGCCGACCATCAGCAGGGCCCACCGATAGAACACCATGTTGCAGCCGGGGATATGTTCGGCCAGGCGGTCATTGATCATGACATGGGCCGGGCCACCCGGTGAGGCCATGACACAGGCGGCTGTGGCGGCGTCATCCGGCGGCAGAAAATTGTGGCCGCCCATCCCGGTATACCGCGAGGCCAGCAAATCGCCGACCAAATAATACAACCAATCTTCATCCGCCCGGCAGTCGGAGTCCGTGAACGCCACGATTTCACCCGTGGCGGCTTCGATGCCGGTGTTACGAGCGACCGATAGGCCCTGGTTTTGGACGTGCCGGATGTTGCGGACGGTGGGGTATTGGACGGCGATCGATTGTGACGCGTCGGTGGAGCCGTCGTCGACCAGGATGACTTCGTAGTCCGGATAATTGAGCCGGATGAGGGAATCGAGACAGATCTTCAGGGTGGCGCCGCCGTTATAGGAGGCGACCACCACGGAAACCCGGGGCGCGGGGGGCAGCGGGAAATAGGGCGCGATGGCGAACTGTTGCTGCACCCGGGCGAAGGCGGGCTTGGGCTCCCGGGTGCGGGTCGTCAGGCCAAAGGCCCATTCTTCAATCTGCCGGTTCTCTTTGAACCAGTCGTCGGTGTAGCTGTATAGGACCATCCCGGCCACACCACCGCGAAACGCCGCTTCCACCTGCCAGGTCAGGATCTCCGCCTGATGCTCCACACCCTCGCCCTTCGAGTCGATGCCCACCTCACCCAGCAAAAGCGGCTTGGTGTTGGCCAGCATCTGGAGTCGGGCCAGATAGTTTTCGAACGGCCGACGTTCGTGGAGATAGATGTTAAAGCAGTAGAAATCGACGTTCTGGGGCTGGAGGAACTCGGTGGGCGGGAAATTGCCAAAGGTGCACAGCAGGCCGGGATCCACGGCCTTGGCGATGGCGATCAGTTCATCGATGAAATCGGCGACGGCATTGCTGCCGCTCCAGCGGACGATGTCGGCCGGTACCTCATTGACGACGCAGAGGGCGAAGACCGCGGAATGCCGGGCGCAGATGCGGGCGGCTTCCAGGACGGTTTGTCGGGCACCGTCCCGCGACACCGCCTCGTCGAGGAAGCACAGGTGTTTGTTCCAGGGGACATCCACCATGATGCGCAGGCCGTACTCCCGGGCGAGGTCCAGGAACCACGGGGGCGGGATGTAATAGACCCGGAGCACATTGCCGCCCAACTCGCGAATCTGCGCGAAATCCCGTCGGGTATTCTCGGGGCTGGCGAAGTGTTCACCGGCGGCGTTGGGAGCAAAAGGTCCGTAGGTGACGCCCTTGGGGTGGAATTTCGCCCGCCCGGCTCGGAAAAATTTCCCGTCGATCGTAACCCGCTCGAGCGGCGCCGTTTCGGGTGGCCGCGAAGTGGTAAGGGCATTCACGCCTGCCAGTCGCCATGGACTGGTAGGCCCACCGGTGGACGCCGGTGAAGATGCTGCTGTGAGAGGAGGGGTGCCATCCAGAGGTAAATTGGTGGGTTCGACGGGCTTTCGCAAGCCTGCTGAGTCAAACGGTGCCGGGGGCTCCATGCGGATATTCAGGGGCAATATAGTGGGCCGACGCCGGTTTCAGGTCGCCTGCGGGCGAAACGCGCGCCAGGTGCGTCGCGCGACCCGCAGGATCAAAAGCATCTGCACGGCGGGTACCCAGCGGAACAATTCGGTGTTTTGGGCGCCGTTGGGATGAAACAGGAGCCCGTAAAGGTAGACCGACAAGCCGCCCACCGCGGCGATGACGGTGACGATCGCCAGAGTGCGCACGGGAGGCTGGAAACGGGAACGCCATCCCACCCCGACGGCAATCAGGAACGGTAGAATCGTCCACGGCAGCAACAAACCGTTGAGCGGGGAGCCACGGCTGCCGGGGGAGGCGGTCAAGGTCATGAAAATGCCAGGACCGAGCCCGCCCGCCAAGGCAGCAAACAAGATCGCCACCAAAGCAGGTGGTAGCGCGTGGGGATTTTCCGGGGGAGTCGTTACCGCCATGGAATTCAGGCTAGGGTATGGGTTTGCCCGGAACAATGGTTAGTCGAATCCCTTAGGCGATCGACTGAAACCTTCATTGCCGGCCGGGAAGGGGTGGTTCGCTGGAAGAATTTCGAGACGTTTTGCCTCGTCCCGGGTCAGAAGCCGGAAGCTGTCGAGATCTACGTTGCCGTCCGGGGTGTCGTCGACGTACAAATTGGCAGACCATTGTGACATGATCCGTTTCGCCGTTCGATTCTGGCTGGGCTTGGTGTGTTTGGTTATCGGCCCGGCATTGAGCGCCGCTCCGCGGTTGGATGCCTTCCCAGGCTATTCCACCGCCGCGTATGCCCGATTGGGCACGCACTACCCGTTGGCCTTGGAATTACAGGGGGATGGGCCCACCGTGCGGGGGTATATTGAAGTGTCCGCGGGGAATTTCGGGGGGAATCCGGTGCGTTTTCCCATCGAACTGCCCGCGGGCACCACCAAGCGGGTGATGCTCCCGCTGTTCGCGTCCTCGCCGAATGCCGTGGCCTTGGACATTCGGCTGGTGAACGAGGCCGGCACAACGGTGGCCGAGCGGAAGAATGTGCAGGTCGTGACCCTCGCTCCGGAAGCCGTGATTGTCGGCACTCTGCCGGGGCAGGCGCAGAGTTCGCCGGGATTTCCCGAGCCACCGGCCAATCGGGCCAATAGCGATTTGCGTCCTCTGGCGGCCCGGATGGATACCGGGCTCTTCCCGGACGACTCCTTGGCGTTGGAGGGGTTGAATGCCCTTTACCTGAATTCCCGCCGGGCTCTGGAGTTAAAGGAACCCCAATATACGGCCCTGCTCGCTTGGGCAGCCGGAGGTGGTCACGTGATCGTCGCGGTGGACAATCCGACGGATGTCAGTGCCACTTCCTGGTTGAAGGAACTCCTGCCCGCGAAGGTAACCGGCGGGGCGACGGCGCCCGCCGCCCAGACCTTCCAACGTTTTCTGGTGGCGGGCACGGGACCTGGCCGGCTGGATCTGCAGTACGCCACCCAGCCGGTGGGTTTGCATTCGCGGCGTTCGACCGGCGGGGGCAGCAGCCCGTTTGATGCGGTCCTCCTGGATGCCGAATTTGAACGGCAAACGGTGGCGGTGGTTGGGCTGACGCCGGTGCCCGAGGCCCACGTATTTCTGGGGACGGATCAAGCCCCCCTGGCCGTGTCCGGGCGTTACGGCCGGGGCGTGGTCACGGTGCTGGCCTTCAACCCGGAAGTGGAACCCTTCCGTTCCTGGAAGAATCGGGGTTGGTTCTTTGCCCGCTTGACCAGTGTGCCGCTCGAGTTGCTGGGGGATGATCGCCTTTCCCTTTGGGGAGGACGCGGCATTGATACGGTCTTCGGGGCCATGATTGACACCCGGCAGATCCAAAAGCTGCCGGTGGGTGTCCTGCTCGTCTTGCTGCTGGTCTATCTGGTGGTGATTGGTCCGTTTGATCAGTGGTGGCTCAAAAAGATCAACCGGCCGATGCTGACCTGGATTACTTTCCCGGCGTACGTCGCCCTGTTTTCCCTGCTGATCTATTTCATCGGCTTCAAGCTTCGCTCCGGTCAGAGCGAGTACTCGGAGATGCAGGTCGTGGATGTTTTGCCCCGGGGACATTCGGGCGACGCGGCGCTGCGGGGCCGGAGTTTTGCCAGTTTGTATTCGCCGGCGAACGACACCTACAAATTAAAGAGCGAACTCCCGGTGGCGACGCTCCGCGGCGAATTCCGTAGCGGCTACGGAGTGAACAACGATGTCGGCCGGTTGGACATAAAACTGGCTTCCCCAGGTTTTGAGGCCGGTGCGTACGTGCCCGTTTGGACGGCTCAAGGCTACGTGGGCGATTGGATGACGGATACCGAGGCCCCGGTTTCGGCCTCGTGGTCGGGCGGACGCCTGACGATCAAGTCGGCGGCCCACAAATTCGAGCAGATCGTCGTGGTGCAAGGGAACCAGATGCACGAGCTGGGACCGCTGGGCGCGGGGGGGGAAGTGAATTTTACGGAGCGGACCGGCAAGCCGCTGGAACAACTGATGGCCGCCTGGGGCCCCCGCTTCACCTCGGTGGCGGCACGACGGGAGACGACCTTTGGTGACAGCTCCAAGGAGCACATTAATCCGCCGGAGTGGGTCGACGCGGTGGTGGCGGCCTCCTTCTGTGGCCGGTTGACCGTGAATGACGCGGACAATCAGCGGGACTGGATGTGGTCCAACGGTTTTGATCTGACGCCGAATCAATTGCGGGGCGACACCATTATTTTTGCCTGGCAGGCCGACGCGACGGCTGTCCCCCGAATGAACCAGTTTACGGCGCTGCGCGGCACCAAATCGGTGATGTACCGCCTGGTGGTGCCGAAATCCGCGGAAACACCCTGATTCACTTTTTCCACTTCCTCCGCATCCCATGGACCTCAAAGTTGCGCCCCGGGCTGAAGTCACGGCACCGCCGTCGATTCCGGCCGTCTCCACCCACGAACTCTCCCGCGTCTACGGCAACATGACGGCGTTGTCCGGTCTCAGCCTGACGGTGAACCGGGCAGACCTCTTCGGCTTCATCGGCTCGAACGGGGCTGGCAAGACCACCACGCTGCGAATCCTGGCGACCTTCCTGACGCCAAGTTCGGGCCGGGCGGATGTCCTCGGACACGACGTCGTGCGCGAGGCGGATCGCGTGCGGCATCTCATTGGCTACATGCCGGACTTCTTCGGTGTCTACAAGGACATGGAGGTCACCGAGTATCTCGATTTCTTCGGTGCGTGCTACAAGATCCCAGCCGTTCAGCGGGAGAAGACGGTGGCCGACGTCCTCGAACTCGTGGGGCTGTCCGAAAAGAAGGGCTCGTTGATCGGCGCGCTGAGCCGCGGCATGCAGCAGCGTCTGGGGCTGGCCCGCGTGTTGATTCACGATCCGCAATTGCTGCTGCTGGACGAACCGGCGTCGGGACTCGATCCGCGCGCGCGGATCGAGATGATGGCGATCCTGCAGGAACTTCAACGGCTCGGTAAAACCATCATCATCAGTTCCCACATCCTCAGCGAGCTGCAGACGCTGTGCAATCGGTGTGCGATCATTGAAAAGGGCCGGCTGATTTACAGCGGTCCGGTGCAAGGGGTGCGGAACGAAACGCACGCGGGGCGCATCTTCCGGGTGCGGGTGGCCGGGGTGATGCGGACGGCCGTGGAACTGCTCCAGGCCCAACCGGAGATCCGGGAAGCCCTGGAGGAGGAAGGGCGGATCAAGGTGATGTTGAATGATGACCGCACGGATCCGAGTTTGATCCCCGAGGTGTTGGTGCGGGCGGGAGTGCGGTTGGTGGAATTTCGCGAGGACGAGATGGGCTTGGAAGAAGTGTTCCTCAAGGTGACTCGCGGGGAGACTCAATAGCTCCGTCCCGGGAGTCTGGGTGGGCGGAGTCGGGACGGTAAATCACGGCAATGACCTTTCTGCCCGTCGTTCAACGCGAGCTGCTGGTGGCGTCCCGTTCGACCGCCATTCGTGGGCAGCGATTCGGTGCCGTCGGTGCGGGCATTCTGGTGTTTGCCCTGATCCTGGTCAGCGGCCGGCACACGCCCCAGATCGTGGGGGAACGCCTGTTTAATGTGCTGGCTGGACTCTTGTGGATCCTGGCCTGGCTGGCGGGCCCGCTCTTCACCTCGGATGCCCTGACCCGGGAGAAACGGGAAGGCACGCTGGGGTTGCTGCTGTTGACGGATCTTCGGGGATATGACGTCATCCTCGGCAAATTGGCGGCCACCGCGCTGCATCAGGTGATGATGCTGATCGGCGTTTTGCCGGTGCTTGCCTTGCCGGTGGCTCTGGGGGGAATCGCGCCCGGGGAGTTCTGGCGGGTCAGTTGCAGTCTCCTGCTGACCCAGGCGCTTTCACTCACTCTGGGCCTCGCGTGCTCCACCGTTTGTCGCACTTTTTGGCAGGCGTTGCGCGCCCTTCTGGGACTGCTGGGGCTGGTGACCGTGCTGCCCGTGGCGGTGATGGTGGGGTATGCGGTGGCGTCCCGGACGCCCCCGAAATTCTGGCTGAGTTTGGGCCCACTGTTGCAGACGCTGTGCGGATTCGCGGAATTTCAGCGGGTGAATCCCGGGGCTGGCAATCGCTGGAGTCAGGGCGCCGGGCTTCTGCTGGGCCTCGCGGTGATCGCTCTCGCGGTGGCGGCGGTGGCGATTCGACGGCAGTCGCTGGAAGGGGAGACTTACGCGCCGGTCCCGGAATCGGAGCCCGACGCGTCACCGTTGGCGGGCTGGCGGCACATCGTGCGGCGGGATTGGCTGGACGAGAACCCGTATTACTGGCTGGAACGGGCGTGCCGGCCGGAAAGGCGCCCTTTGGCGCTGTGGGCGTGGCTGGCGATGGGAATATCGGGGCTGATTATGTTGGCCGCCGTGGCGTTGCGCATTGGTCAGTCGACGGCGGTAGATCCCGGATTGGTGTTCATCGCCTTTGGGGCGGCTTTTGTGGCGGCCCAATTGATCAAGCTCGGTGTGCTCATTGCCGGCACGCGGCGTTTGGGCGAGGACCTGCGTTCGGGCGGACTGGAGTTATTGCTGACCACGCCGTTGACTCCCGCGGAGATCGTGGGCGGATGTCGGCGGGCCTTGTTCGCGGAATTCCAGCCACTGCTGATCAGTTTGCTGCTGCTCTTGCTGGCACTGGTGGCGGGGGTGAGCTGGATCGGGGACTTCGGGTGGGCGCCAATTGTTGCGTACAGCTTCTTGGCGGCGGCCGCGGGTGCCATGCTGCTGCTGGACTGCCGCTGGGGAATTGAGATTGCCCTGCGAGCGTCCCTGCGGGAGTCGGATCCCCTGCGTGCGTTGCGTGGGGCGGTGGTGCGCGTCTTGGCGCCGGGATGGGTCGCCGGGGGGGGGTTAGGTGCCGTGGCATTCACCAGTGGGGCATTTGGTGGCTTTTTCTATTATTGTTTCGCGTATGGGATCGCCGTGGCGTTGGTCCATGCGAGTGCCCGCCGGGCGCGGATCGATCTGGAATTCGGATTGCGGGACATCGCGGCGGGCACCGGTTTCAATACCGACCAAATGGAACTGGCCGAGGATTTCCGAAAAGCGGCGATGACCTGGGAAGATCGTTGGTTCACTCCCCGGTGAGTCGGCGGGGCGGCGATTTGATGCGCCCCGAGCGGTTAAGGAAACACCGCCCTGATTCGCGGGCGCTGGGCCGGATCGGAGCGCCTACCTCACTGGGTAAAGAAGCCACGGATCACCTGGATCACATGAGCCACTTGTTCCTCGGTCAGCTCCGGATACATGGGGAGCGGCAGGATTCGACGCGAGACGTCTTCGGCCACAGGATAGTCCCCGGCGCGCCATCCCTGATCCGCATAGCATTTCTGCAAGTGCAGCGGCACGGGATAGTAGATCAGGGTGGGAACTCCGTGCGCGGTCAGGTGAGCCTGGAGGGCATCGCGCTGATCGGTCAGCAGGGCAAACACGTGCCAGATGTGCGTATTGCCCGTTGCCGCAGCGGGGAGTTGCACTGGCAAGTCCGCCAGCCCGGCGGTGTACTGGGCGGCGATTTCGCCGCGACGCGCATTCCAAGCGGACAGATGCGGGAGCTTGACCCGCAGAATGGCCGCCTGGAGTTCGTCCAGTCGCGAATTGAATCCGTGGAGATCGTGATGGTAACGCTTCTCGATACCGTGCACGCGCAGCATTCGCAGGCGTTTGGCCAAAGCTTCGTCCTGGGTCACGCACATCCCGCCGTCGCCGTCGGCCCCCAGATTTTTGGTCGGATAAAAACTGAAGCACCCGATGTGTCCCACGCTGCCGGTGCTGCGTCCCTGCCACGTGGCGCCGATGCTTTGAGCGCAATCCTCGACGAGCTTCAATCCGTGCCGCTCCGCCAGCGGCAAGAGTGCCTCCAGCGGGGCCGCTTGACCAAACAGATGGACAGGCAGGATCGCCCGCGTCCGGGGCGTAATCCGACGCGCCACGTCGGCCGGATCCAGGGTGAAGCGGCGGGGATCAATGTCCGCAAAAACGATTTTGGCCCCCACCTGATGGATCGATTCCGCCGGCGCGATGTAGGTGAACGGGGTGGTGATGATTTCGTCGCCGGGGCCGAGTTCGAGGGCCTTGAGCGCGAGGGTTAGGGCGTCGGAGCCGGAATTGACCCCGATGCCGTGGCGGGCGCCGACGAAGGCCGCGATCTCATTTTCCAGGGCGGTAACGTTGGGGCCCAGAATGAAATGGCCGCGATCCAAGACCTCGGTCATGGCGGCGAGCAGGGCCGGGCGCAGGGGCGCGGTTTGCGCGCCCGGGTTCAAAAACGGTACGTTCATCGAAGGCGGATTCAGTCGGCGACGGGAGGCGGCAACGGAAGGTCGTGAAAGCGGGGTTTAGTTTTCGATCCGGTAGACGTGGGATTTCGTCCGCAGATAGAGGGCCTTGCCGGCGACCGCCGGGGAGGCCATGAAGCCGTCGTCCATTTGGTTTTCGGCGAGTTTCTCGAATTTCGCACCCGCGGCGACCACGACGACCTTTCCTTCCTCGCTGCAGAAGTAAATCCGCCCGCCGGCAATGACGGGTGACGCGGAGTAATTGCCGCCAATCCGCTCATTCCACTCGACGTTGCCGGTGGCGGCGTCCCAGCAGGTCGCGACGCCCCCGTCGTCAATGCCGAAGAGATGATCCCCGAGCAGCGTCAGGGCGGGTTTCTTGGGCACATTGCGTTTGGTTTTCCAAGCGACCTTCAACTGGGTGGTCCCGGCGTCGGCAGAATTTACGTCCAGAGTTTCACCCGCCTTGCCGGGTTGCACGGCGAGAATGAAGCCGGCGGACCACCCGGTGGGGAAATAGACCAAGCCATTTCCCACGACGGGCCGCGTGCCACCGGAATGGCTGGTGCGTTCCTCGATGCGCCAGAGTTCGCGGCCGCTGGCGGGTTCATAAGCGTAAAACGCCTTGGCGCCCTGGCTCAACAACGTGGGAATGCCGCCCAAAGTGGCGACGTGCGGCGTGGCGAAGGCCTTGCGCCAGTCGCCTTCCGACTCGGGTTTTCCGTCCGGGCCAAGATCCTTGTAATCGATGGAACGTTCCACCCGCCAAGCGGTTTTTCCGGTGCGCTTGTCGAGCGCGATGAGGAACTGGTGATCGCTGCCGTCGAAATTCATGATCAAGCGATCACCGTTAAGAATCG
Organism: Verrucomicrobiota bacterium; assembly: GCA_947471985.1. Classification (GTDB taxonomy): domain Bacteria; phylum Verrucomicrobiota; class Verrucomicrobiia; order Limisphaerales; family UBA9464; genus CANIZL01. The sequence goes on from CANIZL010000109.1 coordinate 13,686, forward strand.
GGGACGAGCCGGCGCCGCGGTAGTGATTGCACTCCAGATCCTGACGGGTCCACAGCACCTTGCCGGTGGCGGTGTCGAGGCAGGCGGTGCCGGGGGATCCGAACGTGACGTAGATGCGACCGTCTTCGAGCGCCGGCGTGGGCGAGGCGTACGAGTTGAATTTGTGGCAGAACTGCGGCTTCTCGACTTTGAACAGCACCTGATCGCGCTGCACCCGACCGGAGTCCCGATCCAGGCACAGCACGGACAATTCGTGGCCATCCTCGGTGGCGGTGCTGACCCAGACTTGTTTCTTTCCGACCACCGGCGAGGACCAAGCCTTGCCGTGGACGGCGGTCTTCCAGCGGATGCCGTTCGTTTCGCTCCACCGCACCGGGACTTCCGCGGCGGCGAGGCCATCGCCCGCCGGTCCGCGGTACTGCGGCCAGGTATCGCCGGTCGCGCCCAGCAGGTGGGTGCCCGCGAACAGACTGACGAGCAGGGGGCTAAAGAAACGATTCATGAGCGGCAAATTAGGGGGGCTTGGTTTCCCTGTAAACGGGTTGTTCCGTTGGCGCAGAGTGGCGTCTTTGGCGCCTCTCCCCTTGACGCTCGCCCTGCGGGCCGCTCCGCTGCGGAGGTTTTTAACCATTCTTACGATACGAAAATGAGTCACATTATTGATATTCAGGCCCGCGAAATCCTCGATTCCCGCGGCAATCCCACGGTGGAAGTCGACGTTCAACTCGCCTCCGGTGCGCTCGGTCGCGCGGCGGTGCCGTCCGGTGCCTCCACCGGTGAGCACGAAGCCATCGAACTCCGCGACGGCGACAAAAAGCGCTTTCTCGGCAAGGGCGTGACCAAGGCGGTGAAGAACGTCACCGACAAAATCGCCCCGGAACTCGTCGGCAAGGACGCGATGAACCAACTCGAAGTGGACCAGACGATGATCGATCTGGATGGCACCGAGACCAAGTCCAAGCTGGGTGCGAACGCGATCCTCGCCGTTTCCCTCGCCACCGCCAAGGCCGCGTCGATCGCGGTGGGCCAGCCGTTGTTCAAGTACCTCGGCGGACCCAATGCGAAGGTCCTCCCCGTGCCGATGGCGAACGTGATCAACGGTGGTGCGCATTCCGACGCGCCGATCGATTTCCAGGAGTTCATGGTCATGCCGCACGGTTTCCCGACGTTCAGTCTGGGCCTGCAGGCGATCACCGAAATCTTCCACGCGCTCAAAGGTGTGTTGAAGAAGCAGGGCCTGAGCACCGCGGTGGGTGACGAAGGTGGTTTCGCGCCCAAGCTGGCGAGTGCCGAGGCGGCGCTGGATGCCATCGCGGCGGCCGTGAAGGACGCGGGCTACAAGCTGGGCAAGGACATCTTCCTCGCGCTCGACGTCGCGGCGTCGGAGTTCTACACCGGCAACGAGACCTACGTTTTCAAGAAGAGCAGCGGCCAGAAGCTCTCGGGTGACGAGATGGTCGAGTTCTACGCGAGCCTGTGCGCGAAGTACCCCATCGTTTCCATCGAGGACGGCTGTGCGGAAGGTGACTGGAAGACCTGGAAGAAGCTCACCGACAAGCTCGGCTCCACCACCCAGCTCGTGGGCGACGATTTGTTCGTCACCAACGTGAAGTTCCTCCGCAAGGGCATCGAAACCGGCACGGCCAACTCCATTCTGGTGAAGGTGAATCAAATCGGTTCCCTGACCGAGACGCTGGATGCGGTGCAGCTCGCCCAGACCAACAAGTACACCGCGGTGCTGTCGCATCGCTCGGGTGAGACGGAAGATTCCACCATTGCGGACATCGCGGTGGCGACGAACTGCGGACAGATCAAGACCGGTTCGTTGAGCCGGACGGATCGCACCGCCAAGTACAATCAGCTGCTGCGCATCGAGCAGCTCCTGGGCAAGCACGCGGTCTATGCCGGCCGTAGCGCGCTGCCGCACGGACGCTAATTCGGCGCAAACCATTGACGAAGCCTGGGAGCCAACACTCCCGGGTTTTTTGTGTCAGGGTTCCGTCACTCCCGGGATTTGGTATTGCCATCGAAGGGCAAACTGGCACAACAGGGTGATGAAATTCTCATGGCCTAGGTCCGTCGCGCTGTTGGCGGCCAGTGGATCCCTGTTATTGGCCGAGACGGTCAAGGACCGTGAGGGAGCGGTGCGCAGTGACCGGTCGGCGATGGAGATGGATGCCCGGTGGATTTACAACGATTGGGAAAAGGGATTGGCGGAAGGGAAACGCACTGGGAAGCCGGTTCTCATCGTGCTGCGGTGTGTTCCGTGTCTCGCCTGCGCGGGCATTGACGCCCAGGTGTTGCTGCGGGACACGGAGCTGGATCCGTTGTTGGATCAGTTTGTGTGCGTCCGCCTCATCAACGCCAACACGCTCGATCTGTCCCGCTTCCAATTCGACTACGACCTCTCGTTTTCGACGCTGTTTTTCAATGGCGACGGAACTCTCTACGGGCGTTACGGCTCGTGGTTGCACCAGAAGAACGCGCTGGATAAGACGACAGCCGGATATCGGGCGGCCTTGACCGGCGCGCTGGCGCTGCACCGCGGTTATCCGGCGAATCGCACCAGCCTCGTCGGCAAGCAGGGCGCACCGACGCCCTTTTTGACTCCGTTGGAAATTCCCGGATTGGCGGGCAAGTACGAACGCACGTTGAACTGGAGTGGCAAGGTTGTGCCCAGTTGCGTGCATTGCCATCAGATCGGCGATGCCCTCCGGACGACGCAACGGGAGCAGAAGGGTTCAATTCCCGACGAAATGATCTATCCGCAACCCGGTCCGGAAACCGTGGGGATGGCCCTGGCAGCGGATTCGGCGGCGACGCTCATCGACGTGGCGGTTGAATCCGTGGCCGCCCGGGCGGGGCTGCGAGCGGGCGACGTCTTGGTGTCACTGGCGGGGCAGGCGCTGATCTCCAGTGCCGATGTCAGTTGGGCGCTGCATCGCGCCCCGCTGACGGGTGCGCTCCCGCTGGTGTATCGTCGGGCGGGCGTCGAGCACTCGACTTCGCTTCCACTTTCGATTGGATGGCGGCAACGCTCGGATATCTCCCGACGGGCCGGCACGTGGGGACTTCGGGCCATGGGGACGGGCGGGATGTTATTGGAGGATTTGCCCCCGACTGAGCGTGCGGCGTTGCACTTGGAACCAACCGCCATGGCGTTGCGGGCGAAGCATGTGGGCCTCTATGGCAAACACGCCGCGGCGCACCAGGCCGGATTTCAGAAGGACGATGTCCTGGTGTCCGTGGACGGAATTCGGACGCAGACCACGGAGAGCGAACTTGTCGGTCGTCTGCTCAGCGGACACCGGGTAGGGGACTCCATTTCCGCCACCGTGCTGCGCGGGGACCAACGTCTCCAGTTGGCCTGGCCGGTGCAATGAGTCGCGAACGCTGGCAGGACCGCCCATCCGCGGCACGGATTTATTCCGTCAGATCCTTCGAAGCGCCGATGCGTTGATTCATGCCCTGAACCCAGGGAATCGACTTCGTGATGAGGGCATCTTCGAGCTGGCCCGGGTAGGCCTTGATTCCGAAGCGGACCACGCCGACCGGATCGCCATTGCGATCATAGAGCGGTTGATTGACCACGTTGGTGGTACCGCCGCGGTTGCAATAAGCCCGACCGTCGGCGAATGCCTTCTTCTCCGAATCGGTGGCCAGCCGTCCGAGCGATTCCGGATTCTTGGCTCCCATCACGTGCAATTCGGGCTGTTGGGGCGTCATGCCGAGTACCTGGACGTCGAGCAGGCGGGGCTGCTTCTCCAGGATGTCCCGAACCAGGGAGGCGGCGAGGGTCTCCAAGGGTTTGTAGGTGATGCGCAGATCGCTGAAGTAGGCGACGGAATCGGATTTGGTGAGGAAGCCGATGCGGCCGGCGAGATGGGAGTTGTCGGTCAACTCGGGCATGATGACCTTTCCGTCGAGGGACACCTGAATCCGGTTCGCTTCCGTCTTAACGCCCAGCTCGTACCAATGATTCCGCTCCAACGCGACTTCCGGTCCGATGGGTGAGCTGCGTTCCCCGTTGACGAATTTGTAGAAGCGCAGATTGCGTCCCAGGCCGCTGGCGCGGACAACGTAAAAATTGCCGGGATCGACAATGCGAAACGCCAGACCGGCCATTTGTTCCACGGCGCCATCCACCAATTTGAAACGCACGCGGGCATTGAAGTCACCAAAACGTTCCCCTTCAAAAGCCAGCACAGGGAAGCGCTCGTCGGTGGTCAGGCGCGAGAGTTGGGCGAGGACGGCACGGCGGGAAGTCCGGGGTGCTCCCACGGTCAAGGGGGCGAAGGCGGTGGGGGCATCGTCCTGAACAATCTGCCAATCGGCAGGATGGGCGGCGTCGCCGGCGACGAAGCCTTGCCAACCGGGCGGCAGGGAGCCGGTTTTCAATTCCGCAAAATCAAAGGCGCGCTCCGCTGCCGCGACGGACAGCGCGGTGGCCAGAACCAACAGGACCCGAAACTTCTTCATCGCCGCACCCTAACGGGAACCTGAAGGGTGACAATGAGGACCGTTCATGGGACCGCGTTGAGGGTGCCGTAGTATTCCAGTGGCAGCGGGGCGCCGGAAGCCGTCTTCAGCGTTCCTCGGAGCATCAGTTGCATTACGGGGCGGAGTCCGGGCACCTGCAACCGGACAAACCGGCCATCGCCCGAGACTTTTGCACCCTTTACGGCGAGCGCTTCCCCCTTCAATTCCCCCTTTTTGCCGATGATCTTGCCGGGCTCGGTCACCGAATACAGATCCGAACCGTAATGTTCGCTCCAGCGATAATTCCAGTGCTGAAGGTCCCAGTTCTGCAGGTCTTCCGCGGCGGCACGCTCCATCGGAGCACTGAAGTGGAGTTCCAGCGCGTCGTGGGCGGCGACGAGTCCAGTGAGAGTCGGGTACGGCTGGCCGGTGTACCGGATGCGATGCAGGGCGCCATCCCGCGCGGCCGTCGTCTGCCACCCCTTGAGTCCGCCGACCCACAGTGAGCCATCGCGAGGGTGCACGCGACCGCGCATCGCGGAGGAATCAAATTTCCACGGCAAGGGGACGACACCGCCTTGAACGGTTCCATGCACTTCCTGGCGCAGGACTTGGAAGGCGCGGCATTTGCCGTAACTGAGATGGATCAAACTTTCGCTCAGCGGCCCGAAATTGCCGCCCGCCCACACCTGGCCGCCGGCGGAGTTGTCCACCGCGAACGGGAGCCAGCAGAGCGGGGGATCGTACATGGCGGGTGCGGTCGTGCGGTGGTCGAGTCCCATCGCGCCATAGAAGCCGCCGGGTTTGACCCAATTCAACCGGCAGACCGGCGTCCAGATTCCCTCGTTGTCGCTGCAGGTCACCTCACCGTGCGGGCCCACGCCGGAGCCATTCGGCGCGCGCAATCCGGTGGCGTACCGCTCGAGCTTGCGTCCGTCCGCGCTGACTTTCAGCAGGCTGCCGTTATGGGCTCCGATGGGATCCCAGTATTCAGTGCCCAATAGGGGCCCGCCTTTCGTGAAATAAAAGTTCCCGCCGGCGTCCGCGTGCAGGTCGAGCGCGAACTCGTGGAAATTGGGTGTGACGCTGACGGCGTTGTTGAAGTTCTCGTAGTAATCGGCCTCGCCATCGCCGTTGCGATCGTGCAGTCGGGTGATTTGGTCGCGGCCCAGGACGTAGATCTGATCCTTGACGATTTTTAGTCCCTGCGGTTGAAAGAGTCCGGCGGCGAAACGGCGCCAAGTCAGTTTCGTTAGTTCCGCGTCGATACCCGAAACAATCCAAACGTCACCGCTCCATGTGCAGAGGGCGGCCCGGGTGCCGTCGCTGAAGAAGTCGAATCCGCTGGGACGCATCCAGGATTGGGATGGGTTCTCGTCCGGTAAGGGTAGGGAATCGACTTCGTAGGCGGCGCCGGTGCGGCCCAGGCGGCCGATGGTGGTGACTGATTCCGAACCGTGAGTGGGCCATTTTAACCGCGGCGTTCCGTTAGCGGGAGCAGTCGCCAGTTCGCTCACGATTTCCGCGGCCGTGACTTTGGGGGTGCCAGAGCCGAGTTCATATCGAGTTGGTTGTGAGCTCTCGGCAGTGATCAAATTGCCCAGCGGCGTCGCGCCGTCTGCGGCGACGAAGAGATCGAGTTGGGTCGCCTTCGCAGCCGGTGGTAGGTGGAGCACCAGACGTGTGCCGGCGAGGATTTCCCAACGTGCGCCGGGTGGCAGCTCGGCGACCCCGGCGGTCAGCGGACCGAATGGCATCACCCGATCCTTCAAAGTCGGGGGCACCCCCACCGAGGCCCGTCGGTCGCGCAATTCCAGGCGCAATTCGGCGACCAACAGGCTCAAGATCGGCCGGTGAGCGGCGATGTTGAGGGTGCGACGGAAGGCGTTGACGCCATTGCGAAACACGAGGGCGGGCAGTTCGTGTATGTCGGTTTCGCCGACGGAATATCGCAGGACGGTCTGGTCCCCGACTCGGTAGTGTCCGCGCCACCGGGCCCATTCCGGGGGCAAGGGAACGTATGGTTCAGTGCGGGGATCCCGCCAATCGCCTTCCCGGGCCCAGCCGGGTCCATGCGAAGTACCGAAAATCGGTGTCCCGCTTACGGCCGGACGGGAGCGCTCCGGGGGGCGGTGCGTGCCATCGAAGGGTGTGCCCATCAGCTTCAGCCAGCCGCCGGTCCAGACCCCCGACCAACGGAGTTCGCTCGTATCAAAACAGGCCGCGGCATTCGTTCCCGATCGAAGGGTGAGCCCCTTGAGGGTAATGCCATCGACGTCCTCGCCGTTTTTCGACCAGGGAAGGGTGACGGAGGACGCCAGCGCGGGGCCGTAGTCCATTCGTTCCCATTTCGACTGGGCATGGGCCACGAAAAAACCGGCTGCGAGACCGAGGCTGACGGGGAGGAAACGCATGATGCCTTTGGGTAGCAGAAGGCATTGGTGAAGGCCAACCAACCCGGTCGCTGCCGGAGTGGGGTGCGAGTGAAAAGCGGGCCCGCCGGGCCTGCTCCATTCCCCGGCTTCGTATGCGTGCGACCGCCGAAATCGCGACGCCCGAATTCCGGATCCTGAGGCGCGACGAAGGGCTGCATTCGTCAGGCGGGAAGAAAACGCGCCACCCCGGCCACGCCAGCCGCCGTTACCGGCGATCTCCAATCAGGCCGCAATGGGCCATCTCGATTCACGAATGCCGATCGAGAACTAAATGCATATAGCGACCGTACCCCAAAGCTCCCACAAGGCGCCAGGTTCACCTTTCCCGCCCCGTGGTACCACCCTCTCTATCCGCCCAAGGTAGCGATCGTGTCAGGTTCGCTATCTTCGCCGGATAGGGAGCCAGCCTCGGTATCTTGCGCAGCGGACTCCGACGGCGATGCCGCCGTCGGCGGCGTGAGCTTTGGGCGCTGGTCCCGGTCCGAAACGGTCAATTTGGGCTGCGGGTCTGCCCATTTGGCGGGCCACAACGCCTTCGGTGCCTCGCCTACGCCAGCGACAGGCAGAGTTCTCACGATCCGGCGCGGGGATTTCGCCGGTTCGGCCTGTGGAAGTATGGGTTCTTTGAGCCGTCAGCCGATGGCGTCGACGCGGAGGTCGCGTAGGACGCTGATTCCGGGGAGTGGGACGCCTCGGATGGGGCGGGCCCCATCCTTCCGCTTCGGGCTGAAGCGGTCCCTGTACC
>CANIZL010000110.1 GCA_947471985.1 Verrucomicrobiota bacterium
AGAAACTTCCGGCAATCGTGCAATTGACCGCCCAGTTTATCCGGGCGCTGCGCAACGGAATTATCCGCGCTCTGCGCTGGACGGCCGCCCTGAGCCACTTCCGCATTGCAATGAAAGCTTACCTGTGAAACTAGACAGACACCGTTGGCGTGAAGAATGAAATGACGATTGGCAAGACCTCCGCAATTCCGGCGGAAACCCTGGCCGAGACCATTGATGATGCCTCGATCACCGCTCAGGTGCGGGCGGCGCTGATGTCGCATCGCTCCACGAGCGCGATCAAGACCAAGGTGTCCACCGTCGAGGGCGTGGTGACGGTCAGTGGCAACGCGAAGAACGCGGCGGAGAAGACGCTGGTCACCAAACTGGCGACGGACGTTCCCGGAGTCCTCAGTGTGATCAATAACATGACGATTGGTACGCCGGTCGCTGGGAAGTAGTCCGGCTGACCGAAGGGGTGGGTGCGCGGGCGCGCCCACCTTCGCCGGTGGGGCGGGGGTGGATTTTGGGGGGAGCGGAAAATTATTTAACTTATATGAACAAAATTGTTTCAATGGTCCTGCTGGCAGCTGGAGTGGTGCTGCTGGTGATTGGCATCAATGCCACCAATTCATTTGGTTCCGACGTCTCGCGGTTTTTTACGGGTTCGCCCACGGACAAGGCGGTTTGGCTGTTGATCGCGGGTGCGGTGGCCCTGGGGATTGGGTCGTTGGGGCTGTTTCGGGGTTCGAAATCGGCCTAGTACCGGAGTTTTCCCATGGGTCGCATGAACAGTTTGTGGCAGCAGGAGCGCCGCCGGGAGCGGGCCAGTTTTCAAAGCGGACTGGAAGGGTTGCTGGTGTTTTCGGCCCGCCAATGGGCGGAGGAATCCACCCCGGGGAAGGACTCGCCCCGGGAGTTTTTCCCCGCGAGTTCGGCGGGTGAAGCGCATTTTCTCGGGGCCCATCAAGCCGCCGTGCCAGGGGTGGATTCCTGAGGCTGGTGTGAGCCCATCGAAAGATGGAGGGGAACGCTCAATCGGGGACGGACCTTTACGAAGTGTTCCGGGGTCTAATTCTGAAGAATTCCCTTAAGAAGGCGGGATTTATTTATCAGAAATAAATGGATGTTTCGGCTGATCTTGGGAAGATTGCGGCCGTGGAAACCATGATGGCTGAGGCATTGGAGGGAATGCTCGAGGCAGAAGAGGGAGGTACGGGGTGGGATGTTTTAGGGGGGCGGCCGCAGGCTGCTGGATTTCGTGTTCATTGTGAACCCCATCCGACCGAGGGTAACGCTGGCTTTATCGCCCGTGGGGTCTTGGATGCCGTCCAGAAGTTTGAAGTGATGGGGGGCAATTTGATTTCGTTGATGTCCAAGGTGGATCCCGAGCTGTCCTTGGAGCGCTTATTGCAAGCGACAGGTCGCGTGCAGTTTGTCGAGCGGGAGATTCTTGCGGGCGTTCCGCCTTCCCGGCCCGGGGAGGTTGAAGTGGTCTTGTTCAAGGTCGATCAACGGGTGGATGATGCGGCCATTTTGCGGGAATATGCGCTGCGCAATCTGCAGCCGGCCGATCCCTGTTTACTCGCCCAGTTAAATCTGGAATATCCCTCGCTGGCGGACAGCCATCCCAATCGCACGCACTGGCAGGATTCCATGGGCCGGTGGTGTTTCGCCGCCTTTGATCGGTGGGCCGGTGGTGAGCGGGCCGTGTATGTTTTTCCCAGTGAGGACAGTGCGGTGAGCGACTGGTGGTTCGCGGGTGTCGCCGCCTGAGCGGTGGTTCCGCGGTTTATCAATCCCGGTCGACGGAGGCTGATCCGTTGCAGTCGACGAACGAATTCTGACTAGTGATCGTTGGTTGCGCCGGAATTCCCCAGAAATTGCTCCCGGACTTGGGTGAGGGCGAAACCCAGCAAATTCAGTCCTGGCCATTTGCCCACGTCTTGGGCGCGCGGATCCGCCTGCGACAGTCCGATTCCCCAGATGGCGTCCAGCGGGCTCGCTTCCACCAGGATCGACCCCTGAGTGGCCTCCAGGAATTTCCGCAACGCGCCGTGCCGGGTGAACTTCGCCCAATTGGCCCGAAACACGATCACTTCCCGATGCGCGATCCAAACGGACTCCTCAAACCCGCGAACCCGCCGCCCCAGGGCTTTGGCCGCCCCCGGATCGACCGTCTGCAGAATGGCGAGTGCCGTGGCTTCATCCCCGAAGAGTCGGGCTTTGCTGACCATCATGAAGTGTTCGGCCGTGGAATACGTTTCGCCCGCCACCTCGAAGGGTGCGTCATACCATTGGCTCAGACAGGACGCGGAAATGCCGCCTTGCTTCGGTCGACGATGGCCCCAGAAAAAGGTCATGGGGAAGGCTGCCCCGGCCTGCACCGCGGTAAGCAGGGCGTCGCGGGTGGTCGGCAGAGGAGTCATCGATGACAAGGGGCGAACTGCCGGACGTTGTTCGGGATGAATCGGTGGCTATTTGCCCACGGTGCCGTCGGGTTTGAGGACGCCGCGTCCGCGGGCGCCGGCGAAGGGGCCGCATTTCGCAGCGATGATTTCAATGATGACGGCGTCCACCGGTTCGGCGTATTCACCGGTCAGTTTCACGTCGAGTCCGCCGATGGTTCCCGTCGCTTCGGAGGTGCGCTTGGCCAGCAGTCGGGTTTTTTGATTCGTAACGATCGCGATGATGTCCCATTTGCCGTCGCCATCGTCGTCGCCCAGCGAACGACCGATCTTTTCCTCGGTGGCTTTGATCCCAGCCATGAGGGCCGGATCGATCTTGGCTGCCACCGGATGACCGCCCAGCGTGGTGGCGTAATAGAAATCACCGGGCTTGAATCGATACCCCATGAGGTTGTCGGCGAGGAACCCGATCGATTGGCCCACTTTGCCGAGATTAATTTCGGTGACGTAGGGGATGTCCTTGTAGAGGTCGGGCCAGACCGCCTCGGCCTTGGTCCGGAGGGTTTCGATCAACTGGACCTTTGCGGTCTCGGCGCCGGTCGTGGCGGCGACATGGGCATCGGCTTTGCCTTTGAGCCGGGACATTAGGGCCAGGGATTCCGAGGTGGACGCCCCGAGTGCCAGGCGGACATTACTCTGCAGGCGATCGAGCTCATTGGGATCCTTCACCGTGGCCTTTTCGGCGGCGGCGACGACGGGCTGGATCCGTTGGAGCAGGGTGGCGGTGGCGGTGGCGAGTTGGGTGCGCACCCGGTCCACCACGGCCTTCACCGCCGGGGCGGAGGCTACCGATTGGTACTCGGTGTTGTCGGCAAGATTGTTCAGGAAGGACTCCGCCCGATCCCGGAATTCCTTGGTCTTCGGCGCGAAGAACGCGGACATGCTCGCGCTCGATTGCCGGGTATAGGCGTCCCAAGTCGGTCCAGGCTTCGCGGCCTCCTTCTCCCAGCCGGCAAAATCATCGGCGTAACTGTCGAGATTGCGCTGCAGCCGTTCGGCGACGTCCTTGGCTCGATCCGCGAGCGCCAGGCGGGTGAACTCCGAGCTGACCGCGTCGAGGCGCGCCGCGAGTTTGCGGGTGGTTTCATCCTCCGGCGGCATTTGCAGGAGGTGTTTGCGGGCGTTGTCGACGTAACGCCCGGTACGTTCGATGGCGGACTCCTTACTGTTGGGCGAGGCATTCGGGTCGCTGAAGAGGGGCTTGTGTTCCGCCCACTCCTTTTCGGCGCCCTCGACTTCGCCCTCCAACTGCGCGCCGATGGCGGACGCGGCTTTGCGGGAGTGCAGTTTCTTGTAGGTCGCGAATTTCTTCGCGGCGGCGGCGAGTTCTTCCGGTACTGCGGCCTGGGCGGTGGTGTCCGCGAACAATTCGGTGAGCTGCCGTTCGGTACCGGGCCAGGTGACGAGATTCCCGATGCCGCTTTCCGCGTCGTCCATCAGATTGCGGAGTTGGCGGAGGTACTTGGGTTTGTCGGCCGCCGAGCGGGTTTGGGCCATGCGCGACTGCGCGTCCTTGATCTGGGCGGCGAGGGCGCCTTTTTCGGCGCCTTTGACGTCCTCCAGTTCGGCTTCGGCGAGTTCGAGTTTGGTGTTGGCTTTGTCGAAATCGCGGCTTTCGATCAACTGCCGGGCTTCCTGCAGGTAGGTGCGGGCGGCGGTGGCATCCGCCAGGAGGGCGGTGCCGAGCAGTTGCAGAACGGTGAATGTGGCGAGGCGGTGTGAGAGTGGACGCATGGCAGACTCCTTGTGGCCCGGAAACCAAGGCACGCGCGACGCAATCGAGCCAGTGTTTTCGGGCGTTTGCGCGGGTTGGGGCCGTCTCATTCCAGGGGACAGATCGAGGGGCATTCCCATTTGTCTCCACGGAGGGCGGCCAACTACTAGCAGGACCGAAATGGGAATTTTAAAATTGCTCCGGCTGTGGGTCGCGGCGCTTTACGCTCTGGTGCAAAGCTGCTGCGTCGTTCTGGCGCAGACTCCGGGGCAGCTGGATCCGGCCTTCGTCGACCCTCAGGTTTCCGGCGGCAGCGTCCTGGTGCCCCAGTCCGACGGGCGGGTCATCGTCACCGGGGGAACGGTCGTTACCCTTTCCCCCATTGCCATTCGCAGTGCCCTGCGGTTGAATGAAGACGGAACGATTGATTCGAACTACAACGTGCCGGGTGCTAGCTTCACGGGGCTCGCGCTGCTGCCGGATGGGCGCAGTCTGGCGTGGGGGACGTTCACCACTTTGGGCGCCTCAACCAGCCGGAATCTAGCGCTCCTAAAAACCACCGGCGAGCCCGATGCCGGTTTCGCCACCGCCCCGGTGGTGGGGAACCCGCTGCCGACCGTGGTGGTGGCTGTCCCGGATGGCAGTGGTGTTTATGTGGGTTACGCCGGTGGTTGGTTGGTTCGCCTGGGTTTGAACGGCGCCAAGGATCCGGCGTTTGTACCGGGTTCCCTGGACGCCGGCGACATCCAGGCGCTGGCGGTGCAGGCCTCGGGCAAGGTGCTCGTGGCGCAGTCGGGCAAAATCTTCCGACTCAGTTCGGACGGCGGGCGCGATCCCTTGTATGTCGAGTCGACCTTTGCTTCGGCCACTCCGCGTTTCGCGTTGAGCGCCGAGGGAAGTCTCTTCGTGGGCGGAACCACGGCGGCGGTGACGGGCGGTGGGTTGCGAACGTTGTTTAAACTGAAACCGGACGGTGGCTTGGATCCGTCGTTTAAATATGCGGGCGACGGCACGACTGCTGGCGATAAGACCGTCGCCCGCTTGGTGCTGCAGCCGGACGGCAAGCTGTTGGCCAATCTCGCCGGGTCGACCTTGTTCCGTCTCCTCGCCCACGACGCCTAACGTGTTCGCGCTGGATGCCCAGGGTCGGATCGTGGTCATCGGAACCTACATTCAAATAACGCCCAAGGTGCTCGTTCGTTCCGGAATCTTTCGCCTCTTGAACAACGGGGTCCCGCAGAAGCCGAGCATCACCCTTCAGCCCGCCGGCCAAAAGGCGGACGCGGGGACCGCGGTGGAATTCCGGGTGGAGGTCGGGGGAACGCCGCCGTTCAGTTTTCAGTGGCAATTCCAGGGGCAGGATCTGCTGGGAGCGGTGAGCAATCGACTGGTGCTGTCGACTGTCGCCGCGGCGAACGCGGGGGACTATCAGGTCGTTGTCACCAATCTTCAGGGACGCGTGGTCAGCTCCAATGCGGTCCTCGTCGTCGAGAGTCAGCCCCGGATTTTGGTGCCACCGCAGCCGGTCACGGCTTACACGGGTGACAGCGCGGTCCTCCTCGCAACGGTGGCCGGCGAAGCTCCGTTGAGCTTGCAGTGGTGGCATGGGCCCCAACCGGTTGCCGGGGCCACGGCCACGAACCTGGTTTTCCCGGCGCTCACCACGGCCGATTCCGGGGATTACGCGGTGGTCGTCAGCAACGCCTTCGGGGCGGTCACCAGTTCCTTCGCCCGGATCACGGTGCGCGCCGTGCTGCCGCAGTGGACTGTGCTGACCAATACCACCACGGCCGGCTTGTTTACCAACGCCGCCAATCCGTTCCGGCCCGAGACGGTCCTCAAAGAGGTCAGCGATGGCCGACGCGGACTCGTGCTTTTATACAACCGGGGCGTGGAACGGTGGAATGACGCGGGAGAGCGATTGTGGTCCACCCGTTATGTGGAGCCGGATTTCGGGCAGTTGGGGGCGCTGGCGTTGGATCGCGATGGCAATGCCTACGTGAGCGGGGTGCTGCACAACACCGCCACGTTCGGGGAGATGCCGATGACCAATACGTCGACGGTCATCGGACCCAACGGGCATCAGCAGGCCTTCGTTGCCAAGCTGGATCCGGACGGACATGCGCTCTGGTATCGCCTGTTCGAAGCGGCGGGGCCGGCCATCTGGGATCTGACGGTGGCGGCGGATGGGGGCGTGGTGTTTGTGGGTCGCCACGGGGGCAAGCTTGGGCGGTCCTATCTGGGCACGATCTCGGTTTTCGAGGATGACTATACGGCCGCCGTGCTGGGCAAGCTAAGTCCGACGGGGGTGCCGCAGTGGTTGCAAAGCTATCCTCAATTCACGTTCAATCGCTCGACCTGTGAAGCGAACACCGTGGTGGCGGATGAATCCGGCATTTACCTCAGCGGAATGTTTTCGTCCTCGATTCAATTCGGGACGCTGCAGCTGTTGAACGTCGGCGTGCCCGGGCATTGGCTGGGCAAAGTGAGTACCAACGGCGAACCCGTCTGGATCCAGCGCACGGGCGGCACCGCCTTGCAGGGCGATCCACTCGCTCTGCGCGGTGGCCAGCTCTGGTTCCTGCTGACGCGGGATAATGTGGCCCAGCATTGGTCTCCGGCGGGTGCTCTTCTTGGCAGTCTGAATTTGGCGCCGGGAATCCGGCAGCTCGGCCTCACGGGCGCCGGTGAGCCGGTGGCGGTGGGCAGTGCGACGACCTCGCTGGCGGTGGGTGGCACGACGCTGACGGCGGGCCCCCAGCGCCCGTTCGTCTGGTATGCCCGGTGGAACACCAATGGCACCTTGTTCAATGCCCGCGTCCTGGCGACCACGACCAACGCCGTGCCGGGCAACGGGTCGGATGGAATTCAGTTGGGCAACTATGCGGTCAGCGAGGCGGGCGATGTTTATCTGTCGGGCGGCTTTAACAATGCCGTAAAACTGATGGGTCAGATTTACCCGGTGCCGGCCAAGGGGTTTGCCGGTGATTTTAATACCGCTGGAGCCTACCTGGTGAAGCTTTCCGCGGCTTCGCTGCTGCCAGTGCCGCAATTTACCCAGCAACCGATCGCCGCGTACACCTTGCAGACCGGGGATTCGGTGCGCATCGGCGTAAAGGTGAACAGTCCACTGCCAGTGACCTGGCAATGGCGACATGACGGGATACCGGTCGCGGGTGCCACCAACGATTTTTATCAATTCACCGATGCGGTGGTGACGGACGGAGGGCTTTGGGATTGTGTGGCGTCCAACGCGTATGGTTCGACGCCCAGCGAGCCGAGTCGGATCACGGTGGCTCCGCCCTTCACCATTCGGACACAGCCGCAGAGTCGGATGGTGTTGCTCGGCGGAGAAGTGTCGGGCGCGGCGATCGATGGCGTGGCCTTCACGCCCAATTCGCTCGCGGACAAGCGGCTGAATTTCGTGATCACGAATTCCACGTCGCCGCGGTTTCCCCTGGCCGGGAAGTTTGAACTGCGGCTTCAGCCGGGGAGCTATGAAATTCCAGGGACGGGCGATCTCGGGGCGCATCAAGGTGCCTGGCAGGTGCTGGGCTTCGCCTCGGATTTTGCCGATGTCCGACTGTCACCCTGGACCTTCGATCAAGGCCGACCGAATGGGGCGCTGGGATTGCTGCTGGGGGGCCGGTTCAACCTCCATCTCGACATTGCGGCAGCCGACGGGTGTTGCGCGGAGGGAACTTTCACCCTGAGCGGCGGGACGAACACGGCGACCTTTCAGGTGGCGACGACGTTTTTTGTGCCGGACGGAAATTATCAATGGCAGAAGGACGGCGTCGATTTGCCGGGCCGGACGGCGAGCCGGCTCGAACTGGGAACGGTGACGGCGGCGGACACCGGGTTTTATCGGTGTCTTATTCGGTACAAGGGCTATGCGGAAACCAGTTTGGCGGCGGAGTTGCGGATTCTGACGGGGGCGGGTCCGTTGCCGCCGCCGCCGCTGGTCTTCACGCCGTTTCAGGCGGGGTCTGCGGGGCTGACGATTCCTGCCTGGCCGGCCGGGTTTGTGTTGCAGCGCACGGCGAGCTTGGAGGTCTTGAACTGGCAGACGGTGGCCACGACCCCGCCCTATACCGTGCCGTTGGTGAATGCGAA
This sequence comes from Verrucomicrobiota bacterium, assembly GCA_947471985.1. Lineage (GTDB taxonomy): Bacteria > Verrucomicrobiota > Verrucomicrobiia > Limisphaerales > UBA9464 > CANIZL01. Next base: position 8,278 of record CANIZL010000110.1, read on the forward strand.
CGAGTACTTCCGCCTCATCCCGACGCCCTGAGTCCGAGCGGTGCCAGGTGATTTTCCGCACCATCCCAACGGGATTGAATCAACCAGCCCGGGGTTGTGCGGACGCACTACCCCGGGTCTTGGAGAGGTTGGGAGCAATCCTGTAGGGGTTGAATCGAGGCCACCGAAAATCGGTGGCTACGGCATTCGTCGCAGCGGTAGCGGTGCCAGGTAATTTTCCCGGGCGCTGTGGGTGCAATTGGGCGGTCCAGTGAGGCAACCCCTTCAGGGTAGGGATCAATGTGGGCGCTAACCCAGGGTGGCCCGGGGCGGGCGACCCTGGGCTGGACGATCCAATCCCGTTGGGATAGGGGGATCGGCATCAATCCGGCGGTGCCAGGTAATTTTGTTGGCAATCCGATGATCTGTGAATGGGGCCGCTTGGGAGGATCACCGAGGCTGGGGTGCCAGGTGATTCTCTCTATCCCAACGGGATTGCATCAACCAGCCCGGGGTTGTGCGGGCACGCACTACCCCGGGTCGTGGAGCGTTTGGGAGCAACCCTGAAAGGGTTGAATCGATGCCGCCGAAAATGGGTGGCGGTGGCAATCTTCGCGGCGGCGGCGGTGCCAGGTGAATTTCCCTGCCCGGCGGAATTCGCGGGTGGATCTCCGCTTCGTAACGGTGTCACCGACTGAGGGCTTCGCGGACCGCTCGCAGGCAGCGCTTCTGCCGGACCATGAGCGGGTGTAACGCGACGATCAGGCGCACGTTGCGCGCCTGCGGCACGCTTGAGCTGTGCGACGGAACGATGATCGCGTCGAGCGGTGTCCAAAAGCTCGTGAAGTCGAGGCGGCGAAGCTGGTCGGCGTCGCTCTCGAGGTCGCGGAGAAAGGCGCTCTCAAAGCGCATTTGGCGGCAGCCGTCATTCTGAATGAGATAAGCCATCAACGTGCCGCGGTGCGGGGTGGAGATGGTGATGTAGCGCTCCACGCGATCCAGCCCACCAAGCCGCTGCAAATAGTAGCGCGTCACCAGCCCGCCCATGCTGTAGGCGACGAGATCGATCTTTTCGCCGGGCGCGTAGTTTTGCGCAATGAACTCCGCGACCTGCGCCGCCAGGACCTCAAGGCCTGCCTGCCCCCAACTCGGGCGCAGACTCATCGTCTTTGCGTCCCAACCCTCCGCTCGAAGATAGCGCGCCATCGGCTCCATTTTGCGGGCGTCGTCCTTGATGCCGTGAATGAGCAGCACGGGTTTGCGGATGGGAACGGCTGGTGTCGCGGACACGTGGATGGAAAATGCCGCCAATAAAACCGCGGTCAGCGCGGAAAGCAGGCGGCGCATATGTTGCGGCAACCGTAGTGATGGGTGTGAAAGCAGGCAAGGTGCCGTGGCACGTGGTCCAATCGGTCGGCGCGTCTAAACGGTTGTGTCCGGTAATTTCCTCTACCCCAACAGGATTGAATCAACCAGCCCGGGGTTGTGCGGGCTCGCGCTACCCCGGGCCGCGGGGAGATTGGGTGCAACCCTGAAGGGATTGAATCGATGCCACCGAAAACCGGCGACGGTGGCGCACGCCGCGGCTGCAGCGGTGCCAGGTAATTTCCTCGGGTGCCGTGGGAGTGAACGGTGCGGTCCAGTGATGGAACCCTTTCAGGGTAGGAGATCCTTTGGGGGCGGTAACCCAGGGTGGCCCGGTGCGGGCAACCCTGGGCTGGAGGATGCAATCCCGTTGGGATAGGGGGGGCGGGATGAATCCGGCGGTGCCAGGTAATTCCACCGGGCAATTCAATGATCCGTGAATGGGGCCGCTCGGGGGGATTAGCGAGGCGGTGGTGCTAGGTGATTTTCACTATCCCAACGGGATTGAATCAACCAGCCCGGGGTTGTGCGGACTCGCACTACCCCGGGTTGGGGGATAACTCGAGACAACCCTGTAGGGGTTGAATCGATGCCGCCGAAAACGGGTGGCGGTGACAATCGCCGCGGCCGCAGCGGTGCCAGGTAATTTTCCCGGGCGCCGTGGGTGCGCCCGGAGCGGTCCCGTGAGGCAACCCTTTCAGGGTAGGGATCATTGGAGGGGCGGTAACCCAGGGTGGCCCGGTGCGGGCGACCCTGGGCTGGAAGATGCAATCCCGTTGGGATAGGGATTCGGGACGAACGCGAGACGCCCGCCGCGGTGCCAGGTAAATTTCCTGCGCGATTCCCGAAGTTTTGCCTTCCCGTGCCGGATTGGTACCCTCCGCGGCCGTTGGGTGTGCGGCCGTCGTCGGTTGTGCCCTTCCGTCATCCTTGGATCGTTTCAAAAGATTATGAACCTGCTGCTTGCTGCCGCTGCCCTGGAACCCGCCGCCGAACCCGGCAAGGCTTCCACCCTGATCAACGCCGAACATGGCTTGGTCGCCCGCTTCGAACAGGCCACGGGACTTCCCCGGGAAGTGGCGCTGTGGAGCATCAATTTCCTCGCCGCCCTGGTGATCGTCATCGGCGGATTCGTCCTGGCCGGCATGGCGCGCAGCCTGCTCAAGCGGCTGTTCGCCCGTCGTCACATCGATTCCACCATCGGCGGGTTCGTGGGGAATATTGCTCACGCGAGCATCATGACCTTCGTGGTGATCACCGCGCTCGGACAGCTCGGGGTGGATACCAAGACCTTCGCGGCCGTCATCGCTGCCGCGGGCCTGGCCATCGGTCTGGCTCTACAAGGTGGCTTGTCGAATTTCGCCTCGGGCTTTCTCATCGTGGTTTTCCGGCCGTTCCGCGCGGGTGATGTGATCAGTGGTGCTGGTATCGAAGGCACCGTGGAGGAAGTGCAGGTGTTCTCCACGACCCTGAACACGGTGGATAACAAAAAGATCATCGTACCCAACTCGGCGCTGATGAGCGGCACGATCACCAATTACACGGCCAATCCGATTCGTCGGGCGGACCTGCAATTTGGCATCGGAGGCGGGCAGGATCTGGCCAAGGCACAGGCCACGCTGATTGCCATGGCGGTTAAGATCAAAGGCGTCGTCAAGGACCCGGCCCCGACCGCCGTTAACACCAAGTTGATCGACGGTGGCAGCCAGATCGAACTGCATGCGTGGTGCAACACCGGCGACTACGGAGCGGTGATTAGTGATTTGGTGGCGCAAGGCCCGCGGGCGCTGGCGGAAGCGGGTATCACCGGTCCGGACAAGACGGTGTATTACATGGAGCGGAAGTAACCGACGGTGTTTTTTGTCGCCCGGTGAAACGTGCCGCACCCAGTCTCGATTGCGAGGGAACCGCCCCGGCGGTTCCCTCGGCGAAGGGGCGCGGGCGTGCGGGCGTGCGACCAGGCACGAAGAAGCGTTCCCCCCTCCAGCCTCCCCGGGTGCGCTGGCAGGTGTATGTGCTGCGGTGCCGGGACGATACCTATTACTGCGGCATCACCACGGAACTCCAGCGGCGGATTGATCAGCACAATCGCGGGCAGGGGGCGCGTTATACCCGGGGGCGAGGGCCGGTGGTGTTGGTTAAATCCTGGCGCGCTGCGTCCCATTCCGCGGCCCTGAAGGCGGAGTGGAAGTTCAAAGCCCTCAGTCGCGCGGAAAAGGAAGCGCGCCTGCGGAAGCGGCGCTGAGGGCGGTGGCGCTGTTCAGGGGCGGGAGGGGGATTCTGGCCGCTAGCCCCGGTTCAGCGCTGCTTCCGTCCCGGAACCATCGGCTTCTCCCCCATTAATTGCGCGATGGCGGGTTCGATCGCGGACGCCCAGGCTTCGGCACCGGCGAGATTGGGATGCAGCAGGTCGGGCATCAGGTTCGTATTGATGGTGCCATCGCGGCGCAGAAAGGCCGGGCCGACGTCCATCCAGAAAACCCGTTTCCCATCGGCCAGCCGGGCGGTTAGGGCACCAGCTTCGCGGACGGTGGCCAGGCATTGCGGACTGCCATGGAAGACGCGGGCGGCGAATCCCTGCTCGTCGTCGCCGCCCCGCGGGAAGATCCGGAGCACGAGAATCTTGGACGACGGGTGACGTTGTTTGATGAGTTCGACGATCGCCTGGGTACCTTGGAAAATCTGTTCCGGGGTGTGCACGCGCCGGAAGTTGCGGTCATCGGTGTTGTTGGTGCCGATGAGGAGAATGAACAATTTGGGCGAGGTGGCGAAGTCGAGTTCGCCATTCTGGAGGTTCCACAGGATGTTCTCGGTGCGGAATCCGTTGTGCCCGAGATTGATGGCGGCACGGGGCGCGTAGTGGCGGTTCCAGACGGCCCGGAGCGGTTCGTAAATCGTGCCGGGCATTTCGCCGACCGAATGGGTGATGGAGTCACCGATCAGGACCAGTTGATATTTTCCAGCTTTCACTTGAGCGACCTTCTCCGCGTGACGCGGACTCGGCTCGTGGGTGGGGAAATCGGCATCCCCGGGCACAGGCGCGCGCAAAGCGGCCCGGGGCGGATGGGCACAGGACGCCAGCAATAGGGAAGTGAGCAGCAAAAGACAGGGACGCATGCGACGGGCCACAATTGAACGACGGCTGGAAGGGTCAAGGGATCGTTCGGGTTCGGGGAGGTGGGGAAGGTCGAACGAGGAGGCGGTGCCAGGTGATTCTCTCTATCCCAACGGGATTGCATCAACCAGCCCGGGGTTGTGCGGATGCACTACCCCGGGTCGCGGGAGTTTGGGTAGCAACCCTTGTATGTTAATTTTATCTTCCTTGTCAGGCGTAAGCCGGACAGGAAGATGGGGCTGCCCTCCCCCCGGCCGGGGGGAGGGCAGCGGCGCGGGTGTGGTCGATCAACCCTCGGACCTTTGAGTCCGTCCTTCAGCCTGATCCACCCTCGCTTTTGCGTCCTGAACTCGAACCGTTGCCTGAGCGGCGACTCGACCTCGCCAGCTCGCATCCGCAAGAATGAGTCCGAACACAACCGCAGTTATGAATCAAAATCCTTCCACCATCTATGCCGGCCTGGACATCGCCAAAGCCAGCCTCCAACTCCAATGGCAGGACAAGTCCTTTGACCTGCCCAATACCCCCGCCGGTCACGCCCAAATCCTCAAGCTCCTCGCAACCGTTTCCGGTGCCCATGTCATCTGCGAAGCCACCGGCGGCTATGAGCGCGCCGTCGTCGCCGCCTTTCATGCCGCTAAGATTCCCGTGAGCGTGATCAACCCCGCCAGGGCCCGCCAGTTCGCCCGCGCCTCGGGCCATGCCGCCAAGACCGATGCCATTGACGCAGCCGTCCTTGCCGCCTTCGGCACGGCCTTCTCGCCCAGCCCCACAGAGCCGCGCTCCGCCATTGAAATCAAGCTCGCCGCTCTCATCACCCGTCGGAACCAACTGATCGAACTCCGCGTCGCCGAGCAACTCCGTGCCGACCGCTGCACCGAACCGTCACTGCGAAAACTGTTCACTGCCGCACTGGCCCAGTTGAAAAAACAAACGGCCAAGGTTGAAGCTCTCCTTGAGCAAGCCCTGACGGAGCAACCAGCCCTGGCCAACCACGCGCAAAGGCTGGATGAAATCGTAGGCGTGGGCCGGATCACCGCCGTGTCCCTGCTGGCCGCCATGCCGGAACTCGGACAACTTAACCGGCGTCAGGCCGCCGCCCTCGCCGGCCTCTGTCCGTACAACCGGGACAGCGGTAAGTGGAGCGGCAAACGTTGCATCAGCGGCGGACGTTCCGCCGTGCGCCGTGCTCTTTACATGGCCGCCCTCTGCGCCAGCCGGAGCAACCCCCTGCTCAAAGCTTTCTACGACCGGCTCATCGCGGCGGGCAAACCCGCCAAACTCGCTCTCACCGCCGTCATGCGGAAGCTCGTCGTCCTTATGAATCAATTGCTCAAAAATCCCAATTTCCAGCTTGCCACCTAACACCGTTGCTGAAGGGGTTGAATCAATGCCGCCGAAAATGGGCGGCAGTGGCAGACGTCGTAGCGGGAGCGGTGCCAGGTAATTGTGTCGGGCGTCATGGGCGCGACCGGGCACGGTCCAGTGAAGCAACCCTTTCAGGGTGGGATCACTGGAGGGGCGGTAACCGAGGGTGACCCGAGGCGGGCGACCCTGGGCTGGAGGATGTAATCCCGTTGGGATAGGGGGGAGGGGCGAGGGCGCGGCGGTATCGGTGCCAGGTAATTTTACCGGGCAGTTAAGTGATCCGTGAAAGGGGCCGTGCGGGCCGATCAGCCGGCGGCGGTGCCAGGTGATTCGCTCTAGGTGATTCGCTCTATCCCAACGGGATTGCATCAACCAGCCCGGGGTTGTGCGGACTCGCACTACCCCGGGTCGTGGAGAGTTTGGGAGCAACCCTGAAGGGGTTGAATCGATGCCGCCGAAAGCCCGCGGTGGTATCGGTGCCAGGTAATTTTCAGGGCGCCGTGGGTGTGAATGGCGCGGACCAGTGAGGCAACCCTTTCAGGGTAGGGAATCCTTGGGAGTGGTCACCCAGGGTGGCCCGGTGCGGGCTACCCTGGGATGGAGGATGTAATCCCGTTGGGATAGGAGGCGGGACGAACGCGTGGCGGTGAATCCGTGGTGCCAGGTAATTCTCCGTGCGAGGCTGCGATTCGCAAACGAGCGGGAACAGGCGAGTCAGCGGGCGGGTTGGGTGCCGGGGGATCGCACGCAGTAAATCCTGGCGGCGGTGCGGATCAGGAGGCGGTCGCCGGTCAGGGCCGGGGTGGCCATGCACATGTCGTCGGAGGCCAGGGGGTTGGTGCGGAGGAGTTCGAATTTCTCGCCGGCTCGCAGCACGAAACAAATACCGTCCTCGTTCAGGCAGTAAATCCGGCCGCCCGCGGCCCACGGCGAGGCCGTGAAGGCAAAGCCGTTCGGCAGGCGCTCGCGGTCGTAAAAAATCCGGCCCGTCCTGGCATCCCGGCAAGTGACCAGGCCGCGGTCAAAGAGGACATATATCCGGCCTTCATAGTAAAGCGGGGTGGGGTTGTAGGGTCCGCCAATCGGGTCCGACCACGCCACCGAGGCATTATTGGTCGCGCCCGCAGCGAGGGAGATGTCGCCGTTTGCTCCCGGTCGGATCGCGTAAAAGGGTCGGAACTTGTCCCCCACATATCCGGAGGTGACGAAGAGGAGTCCGTCGCCAGCGAATGGGGTCGGAATAGCGATGCTCGACATGCCTTTCAGCGTCCACAGCAGCTGGCCATTGAGATCGTAGCTGCGGATCGCCTGGGTTCCGGGGGTGATGAGTTCGGTGCGGGTTCCGTTTTCCCAGACGAAAGGGGTGGCCCAATTGCTCTTTTCGTCACGGTCTGCCCGCCAGAGTTCCTTCCCGGTCTTCGCCGCGTAGGCCACGAGTTCGGCCTTTTCGTCGTTGTCGTTCACCACGATGAGTTTTCCGTCGTGGAGCACCGGGGACGTGGCGCTGCCCCAGCCATAGCGGGTCTTGCGCGGTTCGAGTTTCTGGGACCAGACCTCCTGGCCATCCAGCGTGAGCGCAAAGATCCCCACACTGCCAAAGAGCGCGTACACCCGTTCGCCATCGGTGACCGGAGTCTCCGCGCCGTAACTGCTCTTAAGATGGATGCTCGTCGCGGGCGCTCCGCGGAACACCGTCTTTTCCCAGCGCACCCGGCCGGTGGTGAGATCGAGGTCGTAAACCTTCCATTGATGTGCGGTCTTGGGTGGTTCCGGGCGATCGCCCCCGAAATACAACCCCTTCTTGGGCTGCTCGGAGTCGCCGGTGTTCACCACCGCGGTGACGAACACGTGGTCGCCCCAGACGATGGGCGAAGACCAACTGCGTCCGGGGAGATCGCTCTTCCAAGCCACATTGTTGGTGGCGGACCAGACCTCGGGCAGATGGTCATTGGTGCTGACGCCGACAGACTGGGGGCCGCGGAATTGCGGCCAGTTCGTCTGGGCCGTTGCGAGATTCGGTTGGGCGAAGAGACAGGCGCACCCCAGAAACCACGGGCGCAGGAGTCGGGCGATGGTGCCGTTCATGTGCGCGATAGCGGAGTCGGCCGGGGCGCGATCCACCAGCGAAAAGTGGGGCGTTTCTCCACCACCAAAGAAAAAGGGGTTGGACTCGTTGGAATCCAACCCCCTCCCGCTCAACGGCGCCTCAAGGATTCACTTCGCGGGCGCGGAAGAAGCGGAACTCCCGACTGCGGGCGGTGGTATCGACATAATGCCACAGTTCATCCTCCACCTTCATTGGGCCGAGGTTTTCCCAGCCGGTGAAATCGAGGGTACCATCGACTTCGTAGACCTTGTTGGTCGGTCCGTTGAAGCAGAGTTCCACGCTGCCGCTCCGCAGCGCGAGGGGCCGGGCAAAGTGTCCCGGCAACGGCGGCACGACCTGAACCGTCAACGCCTCCGAATTGGCGATGCCGCCGCGGTTGTCGGTTGCCTGCGCGGTGAAGATAAAGGGACCGAGGAGTTTGTTCGTCCAGGCCCAGTGCAGTTCCGTGCCGAGCTTCTCGGCGATCTTTCCGCCGTTGACGAAGAGTTCCACCCGGGTGATGAAGCCGTCGGGATCAAATCCGGCGACATCAAATCCGAGCACTTCGCACGCGATGTTCGTCACGGCGAGAGTGACGGTGCTGATATTGGTCACGTTGTTGACCACGTTGGTGACGAGCGCGGTCGGAGCGATGGGTTGCAGGAAGGCGACCTGCGGCGGCAAATTCACCGGAATCCCCGCCACGTGGAATCCATGGCAGACGCCCCGGCTGTCGATATAGGCGCCCGTGCCATCCCGGAACGCGAGCCCATAGTACCCCGGGCCGCCGCCGCCGTTCCCATACCAGCCGCTGCCGCCATCGAAGCTCTCGAGTCGGACACCGCCGGCGCCACCGATGAAACAGCTCGTGCCGGCGCAGACGAAGCTATAAAGATCCGCCGTCGTTCCAGTGTTTAAGGTGGTCCAGGAATTGCCGCCATTGCGGGTCAGGCAGAGGTAGCCGCCGCTGCCCACGATCCAGCCGGTATTGCTGTCGGCGAAATAGACGCCGTAGTAGTTCCCGCCGCCGCTACCGCCGTTGAGGGCGACCCAGCCGCCTCCGGAATAACGACACACCGTGCGGCCGGAGCCGACCGCCCAGAAGGTGTTACCCACGCCGTAGATTCCGTAGAAATCCGCCGTCGTCCCGGAGGCGGTGGATTCCCAGCGCCCGCGATTGTAGCGGCAGATCGTCCCGCGGGAGCCCACGGCAAACCCGGTGTCGGCATTGGTGAAGTAGATGCCGCGGAAATCTTCCGTGGTGCCCGTGTCGAAGGGAATCCAGGTGCGTCCGCCGTCGTAGCTGACGCAGATCAGGCCGCCGGTGCCGGTGATGTAAATCGCTCCGCCGGCGAAGGCGACGCCGGTGATGTCGTTCGAAATGCCGGCCCCGAGAAACGCCCGGAACCAACTGGCGCCGCCGTTCCGCGTGATCAGCACCGTTCCGTTGGCCCCGCCGATGACCCCGAATTGCGAGTTCAGGAACTGCACCGCGTAAAGGTTTCCGGTGAAGCCCGTGTCGCCGAACGTCACCGGTTGAGCGGTGCTGTTCGCGACGTTGAGGATGGCCGGCAGGCTGGCGAGCGATCCGTTGTCGTCGGTGACATACACGTCGTAGCTGCCGGACGTCGTTAGATTCTTAACCGTCAGCGTGGCGCCGGTCTCACCCGCCAAGGGGACCCCATTGCGTCGCCATTGGAAGGCGAGGTCGCCCGTGCCGACGGCCTGCACGCGCAGAGTGGTGGTGGCGCCGGCGAGATAATTACCGCCCAGCGGTTGTTCCGTGATCGCCAGTTGATTGGTGCCGGCGAGATTGTGCCGGATCCATTGCCACTGCGCGCTGGCGCCGTCCGTGCTGATGCCGTCGCCGAAATAGAGGCGGCGGGTGTTCCCCGGATTCCCCGCGGCCGTCCGGCGCAGGACTTCCACGCCGTCGCGGCGGAGCACGACCTCATTGGTCAGACCGCGGCCATCGAATTCGCAACGGTACGTGTGGAAACCGTCGGTGGTCGGAGTGCTGACCGGGGCGCCGACCAGAGCATTGCCGCTGATGAGGGCGACCTGATCCCGGCCGATGGCGATGGCGGCGACGATGCCCGCGGATTCGAATTCGAGGAGGGCGCCGGAGAGATACGCGCCGCTGCCCCGGACATCCGTGACCTTCATGCGCCATTCAATGACGGCCTGACGCGGAAATCGCAGCGACGGACCGGACTTCTCAAACCAGACCTGTTCGATGGCGGTGGTGTCCTGAATCAACTGGCCGCCCCGCAGCACGAAATGCGCGGGATTTCCGCCATTGAAGAGGCCGACAGCCCAGGCGGGGGTGGATTCGTTCGGCAACAACCCCGTACACGCGTCGTAGCGGACGAAGCCGGGCTCCGTTTCCGCCACGGGCACGGACAGCAGCGCGGGCGTGCTGGTGGCGGTGCCGTGGAGATTGCAGACGACCGCGCGGTAACGGCCGAGGCGCTCATCCGGGCACTGCACATTGGCGACCGTCAACGTGCGATTGGTCGCGCCGGCGACGTTCACCCCATCGAGCGTCCACTGATAGGTGAGCGGATCGGTGCCGGTGGCGGACACTTCGAAGGTGGCGTTCCCGCCGGGACTCAGGGCGACGGCCACCGGATTCGTGGTGATCGTCGGAGCGTGGACGGTGGCGTCATACAGGCTGGTGACTTCGCTCGCGGTGAGCGGGCGACCGAACACCTGGTAATCATCGAGCCAACCGGCAAAGCCGCCGTAGGTGGTGACACCGAGGGAAATGCCCGGGAAGACGGGGCTGGCCAGACCGACGAGACCCGTCCCGATGAACCGACCATTGATGTAGAGCGACGGCTGACGATTGGTGACCACCACGACGATGTGGGCCCAGTCGTTCAAGTTGGTTTGAGCGACCAGGACCGGCGGAAGGTAACCGGCGGTGTGTTCGGCGACGAGCACGCCGTTGGTGCCGATGGAAATGCCCATGCCGGCGCCGGGCAAACCGACCGAGGCGGCTTGCTCGGGCCAGACGGCGTAACGCTGGGAGCCGACACCCCCGGTGCCGGTGTTGGCGGCGCCCGGCTCACCGCGAGCGGCGGTGGGATAGGCCCAGATCGCCATGGTGAAGTTGTCGGTGACGTCGTTGAAGTACCTGGGAGGGACCGGCTGACCGAGGTAGGCGCCGGCACCCTCGAGATAGAAGCTGGTACCATGCGCGCCGCGATTGGTAGCGGTGAGCCCATTGATCAGAGCGCCGTCCCGATTGCCGATGACTTCCTGGCCGCTGCCTTCCGCGGGGAACCAGGCGACCAGATCGTTCAGGGGACCGATGATCCCCACGTTGGCCGTGTCGCTGGTCGTGGTCCCGAATTCATTGCTGACCTTCACCAGGTAATTGCCGACATTCCGATCAGGTTGGAGGATGGTGACGCTCGGGAGATTGAGCGTTTCGTTGGTGCCCCCGGGCAGATCGGTGCCCCGGTATTGCCACTGGTATTTGAACGGTCCGGTGCCGGTGACGCCGACGGTCAGCGCGACGTTGGTGCCCGGAACCACCCGTTGGCTGAGCGGCTGGAGGACGATGGCCGGCGCTTCACCGGCGGTGATGTTGGTGATGTTGAGCACCAGGTTGGTGGCCGAGTAGAGGGCTTCCAATTGGGCACTCGCGGGGTTCTCCAAGGTTTCATACGTGCCGTTGCGCGACGCGAAGGTCATGACCGTGAACCGGTCGCTGACCAAGGGCTTGTAACCGGCCACCAGCTTGAGGCGGATCAGGCCGGCCAGTTTGGCAATGCCGGTCACCTGGATCTGATCGTGGGCGATGCCGGGCGTGCCCTTGGCGAGTTCGAGTTCGACGATGCCATTGGTGGCGTTATCGAAGGACTGGAATTTGAGCGAACCCGGCGAGGCGCCCGGGGCGACGGTGCCGCCGCGGTTATTGACGGGGCCGACGACCTCGCCGGAGCCGGTCAACTGGCCGCCGAACAGATTGAACTGTGAGCCTCCTGTGTTGCCGCCGGCCAGAGTCAGCACACCCGCGCCCTGATCGAAACCGCTGGTGAATCGGACCGTGCCGGTCGAGAGCGTGACCGTGCCGGCATTCGTATAGCCAATGGTGATCTGGCTATCGCCCGCCACGGACTTCTTGAACGTGCCGTAGTTGCGGAACCAACCGCCGCCGCTGTCGCTGGTGATGTAGGCGGAGCCCCAGGCGAGATCGAAGCTGCCGTAGTTCTCCACGCTGGCCATCGCCTTGTTGTTGGCATCGCTGCGCAGGTAGAGGTGATGCGCTCCGCCTTCGGTGGCGGTGCCGCGGTTTTCGACGATGCCGTAGCTGAGGTATTTCGGCGTGGCCGTATCCATCACCCATTGCGAACCGACGGGGAGAAGCAGCCGGCCGAGGACGCCGGAGCTGTCCTTGTAGCCGTAGATTTCACCGCCGCCCTGATGGAAGATGCC
>CANIZL010000111.1 GCA_947471985.1 Verrucomicrobiota bacterium
AATCTCAGCCCGGTAATGGCCCGGCCGTTGGCTGGAAGCTGTGGCAACGGAGGCAGCGGGGCCCCGTCGTCGAGCAACTGTCGGCGTGAGGCGGGCTTGCGGACACGGCGCGGCGCGGGAAGTTGAACCAGCCCAAGCTCCTCCAGGCGATTGAGCGCGACGCGCGCTGAGGAAAGACAAAGCTTCCCCTGCCGGGTCCTTCCAATGGACGGCCCGGCTGAAGTGACTCACCACTTCGGCACGCGATGGGACCTCAGGCCCCTGGCTCCGCCGTGAGATCCGTTCCAACACTTCCTTCGGAACCCAACGCCCGCTGATTCGAACAGATCCATGCATCCGGCCAGCATCATTGAAAGAATCTCGCGCGTTTAGCCCCAAGATTTGTGGGTAAGGGTGAGAGTCCCCTACCGCTTTGGACTGCGGCGTGGCCGGCCACTCGGCGTTCGGAGAGATTGCAATCCCCGCCCGCTGAAAATTTCGGCCCCCCGTCCGGCTCGCAGGTTTTATTTCCAAAGCGGCAGAGGGCTTCCGCAGTCCAAAACCTGGCGGAATTCACCAGACGCTTGAGATGTCGCGATAGCGTCCTGGACTGCGGTAGTCCCCTACCGCTTTGGAATGCGGCGTGGCCGGCCACTCGGTGTTCGGAGAGACTGCAATACCCGCCCGCTGCTGATTTCGGCACCCGTCCGGTTCGCCCGTTTTACTTCCAAAGCGGCAGAGGACTTCCGCAGTCCAAAACCTGGCGGAATTCACTGGGTGCGTCCGAAGTCCCGGGATTCTTTGACCGTTACGTTCCACCAACCCGCCAATTCGAATCCGAGGGGCGATTTGCTTCCGGTTTGTCGCGGCCGCCCTAGGCTGGCGGCCAATAGTTCAGCCCATGAAAGACAATATCACACCACCCACGGAGCCGGCGGGATTAACTACCGGGCGGGCAATCCTTTGGGGAAGCGCCGGATTTTGCGGGGTCAGTGTCGCGGCCTTTTCCATCTGGGCCGGGGGGAGCGGTTGGTTTCGCCATCGGGGCGGCGAGGCGGCACTCTATGCCGCCATTGCGATCGCGTTTGTGGGGCTGACCGGCTTGTTCCTGCATCCCCTGTTGGTGGGGCCACGGCGAATCCGCCGGTTCTATGCCGCGTTCACGCCGGCCTTCCTGCTTTACGCCGTCGTGTGGTCCGGGTTTTGGTTCTGGCTGAAGTTCGGGCTGGGCGAATGGCTGGGCGCCTTTTTCGGTAGCGCGAGCTTCGTGGCCATAATGGCCTGGCGTTTGGGACGATGGCATTCCCTGGTGCCGGTCACGGTGGTCTTCTTTGCGCTGCACACCGCCGGGTATTTTGCCGGCGGCTGGTGCATGGCCCAACTCCTCGCCCTGGCCCGGCAGGTCCCGCCGCCCGTGTTGAACAAGGGCACACTCATCACCTGCGCCATGCTCTCCTGGGGCGTGATGTACGGCCTCGGTTTCGGGGCTGGTCTTGGGTATCTCCTGGCGGTGTTGCAACGGCCGTCGGCCGGCGCAACGGGCAGCCCCCAAAGCCGCTAAATCGAAAAGTCGTTCACCGGGATCGTGCGATCGGCTGCGAAGACCCGGACGCGTTGGAGATCGACATAGACCTGTTCGCCCGGTTGCCGGGCGAGGGTCTTCCATTGCTCGCGATTTAATTCCACTTCGAAGCGGCCCTGGTTGTCGATGCGCTCCAATTCCAGCCGGACCAGCGGGCCCGCCAGATTCGCGTGGCGGATGCGGGCGGGAATGCTGTTTTGTCCCATGGGCTCGGTGGTGACCCGGACGTCGTGCGGGCGGAAATAAATCGCGGCCTCGGCATCCGTGGCGTCGGATTCGTCGGTGACAAAAATCTCGGTGTCGCCCGTGCTCACGCGACCTCCGGCCATCCGACCCTGGAAGAGATTCACATTGCCCAGGAAATTGAAGACGAAGGCATTGGCCGGCTGGTCATAGACTTCGTGCGGCGGTCCCACCTGGACGATGCGTCCCTCGTTCATGACCACGACGCGATCCGCCACTTCCAGGGCTTCCTCCTGGTCGTGGGTGACGAAAATGCTGGTGATGTGAATGTCGTCGTGCAGGCGACGAAGCCAGCGACGGAGTTCCTTGCGCACCTTGGCATCGAGAGCGCCGAAGGGTTCGTCGAGGAGGAGCACCTTGGGTTCCACCGCCAGCGCCCGGGCCAGTGCCACCCGTTGGCGTTGTCCGCCGGAGAGTTGGCTCGGATAGCGATTGCCGAGGGGATCCAGCTGGATGAGCTGCAGGAGTTCCGTCACCCGCCGATGGATCGTGGCGTCGTCCGGTCGCGTGGCTTTGGGACGGATTCGCAGGCCGAAAGCGATGTTCTCGAAGACCGTGAGATGACGGAACAGCGCATAGTGCTGGAAGGCGAAGCCGGCGCGGCGTTGGCTGGCGGGGAGGTTGGTGACTTCCTCGTCGTGATAGAGCACCTGGGACGCCGGGTTGGTGCCGGCGTCGGGAAACTCCAACCCGGCGACAATGCGCAAGAGCGTGGTCTTGCCGGAACCGGAGGGGCCGAGCAGGGCTACAAGCTCACCCGATTCGACGCGCAGACTGACGTCGTTGAGGGCGGTGAATTTACCGAACGTTTTGGTCAGGTGACGGACTTCGACACTCATAGGGCGGGAAGGAGAAGGGCGGTGGCGGCGGTATCAGTGGGACGGGGCGTCCTCGGCGGCGGCGTTGAATTGCACCCAGGTTTTCAAACCGAGAGTTACCAGCGCCAACAAGGTGAGCAGGGATGCCACGGCAAAAGCGGCCACAAAATTATATTCATTGTAGAGGATCTCGATGTGCAACGGCATCGTGTTGGTGCGTCCGCGGATGTGTCCGGAGACGACCGAAACGGCGCCGAATTCACCCATCGCCCGGGCGTTGCAGAGGATGACGCCGTAAAGCAGGCCCCACTTGATGTTGGGCACCGTCACGCGCCAGAAGGTTTGCCAACCCGTCGCGCCCAGCGTGAGGGCGGCCTCTTCCTCGGTGCGCCCTTGCGCCTGCATGAGGGGAATGAGTTCCCGGGCGACAAACGGGAAGGTCACAAAGATCGTGGCCAGCACGATGCCCGGAATCGCGAAGATGATTTTGAGATCGTGATCCATCATCCACGGACCGAACCATCCCTGCGCGCCGAAGAGCAGGACGTAGATGAGCCCGGAAATGACAGGGGAGACGGAGAACGGCAGATCAATGAGCGTGATCAGGAGGTTCTTGCCGTAGAAATCGAACTTGGCGATGGCCCAGGCGGCGGTGACCCCGAAGACCAGATTGAGCGGCACTGCGATGGCGGCCGCGATCAACGTCAATTCGATGGAGGCCATGGTCACGCGGTCGGAGAAGGCGGCGAAATACGCCGAGAATCCCTTGGCCAGAGCCTCCGTAAAGACGGCGGCGAGCGGGATGAAGAGGAAGCCACCGAGAAACACCAAGGCGATGCCGATGAGTGTGCGCCGCACCCACGGAGGTTCGGCGGTGGCCCGGCGTTGCGAGCCGGATTTCGCGGGATGAGCGAGAGGGGAAGGTGCGTGCATGCGCCGGGAAGGTTAGTTGGAGCGCTGGAACCGACTGCTCCACCACTGCAGCATATTGATGGTGAAGAGGAGGCAGAACGAGACCACCAGCATGACCACCGCCAGGGCGGTGGCGCCGGCGTAGTCGTATTGCTCCAGCTTGGTGATGATAAGCAGTGGGGTGATCTCCGTTTTCATCGGGAGGTTGCCGGAGATGAAGACAACCGAACCGTACTCTCCAAGCGCGCGGGCAAAGGCCATGGCGAAACCCGTCAGCAGCGACGGGGTGAGCAGCGGCAGGATGATCCGATGGAAAATCTGCCAGCGCGTGGCGCCCAGACTGGCGGCCGCTTCCTCCACTTCAGCGTCGAGGTCTTCGAGCACCGGTTGCACCGTGCGCACGACAAATGGCAGGCCAATAAACGTGAGGGCGATAAAGACGCCGATGGGGGTAAACGCGACCTTGATGCCCAAGGCGGCGAGCGGTGCGCCCAACCAGCCGTTGGGGGCGTAAATTGTCGTCAGGGCGATGCCCGCCACGGCGGTGGGCAGTGCGAACGGCAGATCGACCAGGGCATCAATGATGGAACGGCCCCAGAATTCGTAGCGCACCAACACCCAGGCGACGAGCAGTCCGAAGATCAGGTTGGCCGTCGCAGCGAAGAGGGAGGCCCCGAAGGTCAGGCGATACGACGCGAGCACGCGCGGGGCGGTGACGGCGCTCCAGAACTGTTCCCACGTGAGCGTGGACGTTTTGATGAAGGCCGCGGAAAGCGGGAGCAGCACGATCAAGCCCAGATAGAAAAGCGTATAGCCCAGGGTGAGCCGAAACCCCGGGAGGACATCGTGACGGCGACGCGTAAACATCAGCTTAGAGATTGGCCCCGTAGGAAATGAACTTGCGGTACTCTTCCAGCACGCTGTGGAGGGCCGCCAGGAAAGCTTGTCGTTGGTGTGCGGCCGGCGCCGTCGCCGGGGTTTCGAAGACAATCTCGAACGGCCGCGGCCCCATTCCGCGGGGCGGACTCAAAATTCCGGGATAGCCCTGATGAATGATGCCGTTGG
Organism: Verrucomicrobiota bacterium; assembly: GCA_947471985.1. Taxonomy (GTDB): domain Bacteria; phylum Verrucomicrobiota; class Verrucomicrobiia; order Limisphaerales; family UBA9464; genus CANIZL01. The sequence continues at coordinate 4,600 of CANIZL010000111.1, forward strand.
TGGCGGGGAATCCATCGATGAGCGGGTTTTGATTCCGGGGCAGGAACCGCGAGGCCCGGGCGAGCGCGGGTTCCAGCAGGTGCTTGCTCAGGGTCACCCCGCGCACGAAGCCGTACAGGCCCTCGCTGGTGTCGTCGCTGTGGAGGGACAAAATTCCCTGCAATCCATGGTGGGTCAGATCGTCCTGCAGGAGCTGCACTTCCGGTTCTTCAGAATTGTTCCAGAACTCGCGATTCAGGTCGCGGCCGGATTGCGCGTACCGGGAATCGTTTTCGAAGCCGTGCGGATTGCACACCGGATAGATGAAAAGCACGTAGCCGGTGGCGAGCGTGGGGTTTTGATCAAGCTGCTGGATGAACTCGACGACGGCCTGCGCTCCTTCCGGTTCGTCGCCGTGGATGGACGCGAAGATGCCGATGCGAATTGGAGCGTCGCCGCCGCGCGGGCCGAGAAAAATATAGCGTGGGAGCAAGGACGCATCGTCGTTGGGTCGGGTCCGGACGGACGTGCGCAGGAGATAGGGCGAGGTGCGCGTCAGTTCTTCCAGCGGCTCGATCAATCGTGCGACCGAACGTCTCCGGGAGGTGGTGGACAAGTCGGCCACTGGAGCAAGAGGGACCGGGGTGAGCGTCATGGCAAAACCGGGATGGGGTTCAAGGGCGGTAAATTTGATCGAAGACTCCCCCGTCATTGAAATGCCGCTTTTGAGCGGCGGCCCAGCTGCCGAAAACTGCATCCACGGTGCGGAGTTCCAAGACGGGGAATTGGGACTGATGCCGGGCCTGCACTTCGGGCAGACGGGGACGAAGGTGATGGCGGACGGCAATTTCCTGACCGGGCTCGCTCCAGAGGTATTTCAGATAGGCCTGCGCCACCTGGGTGGATTTATGCTTGGCCACCGTACGATCCACCCAGGTGACCGGATTCTCGGCCAGGATGCTGACCGAGGGGACCACGACTTGCAGATTCGCCGATCCGAATTCCTGCCGGATGGCCTGGACTTCACTTTCAAACGTGAGGAGGGCATCGCCGATGCCGCGTTGCACAAAGGTGGTGGTCGCGCCCCGCCCGCCGGTATCGAGCACCGGAACGTTTTTGAACAACGACGTCACAAACGCCCGGGCCTGGTCATCGGAGCCACCCGGGCGTTGGAGCGCATAGCTCCAGGCCGCCAGATAGCTGTAGCGACCGTTGCCGGAGGTTTTTGGATTGGGCACCACGACGGAGACCCCGGGGCGGATCAGGTCGCTCCAGTCCCGGATTTGTTTCGGGTTTCCCTTCCGCACCAGGATGAGGATCGTGGACGTATAGGGAGCGCTGTTGTTCGGGAGTCGTTCCGCCCAGTTCTTGGGAACCAGTCCGCCCTTCTCAAACAACATGTCGATATCCAACGCCTGGTTCATCGTGACCACGTCGGCCTCGAGACCATCGATGACCGCCCGCGCCTGCTTGCTGGAGCCGCCGTGAGATTGATCGATGGTCACCTTGCGTCCGGTGGTTTCCCACCAATGCCGGGCGAACGCCTCGTTGAATTCCTTGTAGAATTCCCGGGTGACGTCGTAGGACGCATTCAGCAGCGCGTCGTCCGCGGCCAACCGCGGGCCCGCCAGCAGCAGGAGACCCAGCAGCGCACGCCATCCGGCGAGGGGAACGAGTGCGCCCCAGCGGCGGACGGGGCGGAACAGTAAGGCGGCGTTCATAGCGGAGCGGGCAGGTGTGCGTTCAGGGAACGGTGGGCGAAAGACTTACGGCTTGTAAATCTGATCGAACACCCCGCCGTCGTTGAAATGTTCCTTCTGGGCTTTCTGCCAGCCACCGAAAACCTCGTCGATGGTGAACAGGGATACCTTGGGGAAAGTGGCGGCATATTTCGCGGCGGCGGCGGCCGAGCGCGGGCGATAGAAGTTCTTGCCGATGATGTCCTGGCCGGGATCGGAGTAGAGGAATTCAAGGTAGGCCTGCGCCACAGCCTGGGTGCCGTGGCGTTTGGCGACCTTGTCGACGACGGTGACCGGCGGTTCGGCGAGAATGCTGGTGGACGGGGTGATGATTTCCACCTTGTCGGCGCCGAATTCCTTGATGCCGAGATAAGCCTCGTTTTCCCAGGAAATGAGCACATCGCCAATGCCCCGTTGGGCGAAGGTGACGGTGGCGCCGCGGGCGCCGGAATCGAGGACCGGCACATTTTTATAGAGCGCGGCGACAAAAGCGCGGGCCTTGGCCGGATCGTTGCCGTTTTGCTTCAGGGCATAGCCCCAGGCGGCCAGGTAGTTCCAACGCGCGCCGCCGGAGGTCTTGGGATTCGGGGTCACCACCGACACGCCGGGCTTGATGAGATCATTCCAATCCTTGATGCCCTTGGGGTTTCCCTTGCGGACCAGGAAATTAATCGTGGAGGTGTAGGGGGCACTGTTTTGGGGCAGGCGCTTCTGCCAATCCGCGGGGAAGAGCCGGGCCTTTTCGGCGATGGCATCGAGATCGTAGGCCAGCGCGAGCGTCACGACATCGGCTTCCAAACCGTCAATGACGGAGCGCGCTTGTTTGCCGGAGCCGCCATGGGATTGCGCGACCTCGACGTCATCGCCGGTTTTTTCCTTCCACTGCTTGGCGAAGGCGGTGTTGATTTCCTGATACAATTCCCGGGTGGGATCGTAGGAAACATTGAGTAATTTGACTTCCTTGGCCGACGCGGGGCTCAGGGAGATCGCCGCGGCGGCGAGCAGGGGGAGCAATTTTAGGGATATTTTCATGACAACGGAATGTGTGAGGGAGAGGGAAGGGCGGCGGGGTTAGAAGGCGACCTGGGCCCGGAAGAGAACGGCTTTTTCTCCTTTCGCGATCAGGGGTGCGCGGACGGCATTGGGGGCGACGCCGGCGTTGGAGAGATCGAATTCGGTTTGTTCGTAGTTCAGTGAGAGCTTGAGATTGCGGTTCAAGTGCCAATTGACGCCGACGCCCCAGGAGAGCGCGCCGGTGGCGGCGGTGAGGGGATTGGCAAAACGGGGGAAGGCGTCGCCGTCAACATCGAGCGATCCCACCCGGGAGGTCAGCTCCCAGGCGCCCCAGCCGCCGTCGCCCGGATTGAGCGGTTTCCGGGGGGCGAGGGCCTTGAAGGAATTGTCCTCGCCCGTGAGGATATACGAAGCCGCCACCTGCCAGGCGGTGTGGCGAAGCGTGCCGAACGTGGCGGCGCCGTCGTCGCGCCGGACCTGCTGTTCGGAGAGGACATATTCCCCAAACACGCCGAAGGGGCCCCAGTAGTAGTACGCCTGCGGGGCGAGCCGCCAGTGCTCGCCATCGGCCACTACGTTCGCTGTGGCGGCGGACGAGCCGGCGCCGGTGCGATAGCCGAAGAAGCGTTGCTGCCCGGGCGTGGTGAACGTCCGCAACGCGCCTTCCTGATTGCCGGCCGTACCGGCGATGCCGATGCCCAAGCCCCGCAGCGCTTCGATGGACGTCAACTTGAACGGATGCGCGAAAAGGCGCCCGGCGAATTCCTTTTCATCGTCCGCGGATTCGATGTCTCCGCTGCCGCCATCGGCCACGCCGTTGAAGAGGCCCGCCTGATAGTTGAGGGTGCCTTGGAAAAGGTCGCCCTGCACCTGGATGCCGACGTCCCGATTGGGGACCAATTGAGTCGGAAACCCGCGTTCGACGAACAGGACGTTGGATTCGGATTGCAGGCGCTCGAGACCCACCGGTTCCTTGAACTTGCCGGCGCGGACTTGGAATTCCGGGATGAAACGTGCGGTCACGTAGGCGTCCTGAATGAAGCCGTTGTTCCCGGTGCCGGAGGTGGTCCCGGACGCGACATCGAGCATGATGCGGAAATCGTACTTCCCGTAGACCGTCCCCTCGAGAATCGGACGGACGCTGCGCAGCAGGATGGTGTCGTTGGCGGTTCCGGCGGAGTTGTCGTCCGGGAAGAACCGGCCGTCGACCTGGAGGTTGCCGTGGAGGGTGGCGACAAAATTGGTATCGGCCGAGCGCAATTGAAAACCGCCGGGGCCGGCGGTGACGACCGGCGCGGTCTTGGCCTTTTCCGTGGCGGCCTCGGTGGCGAGCTCGTTTTTCCGATCCAGCACCCGGACCTTCTGTTCCAGTTCCTCCAGTCGGGCCGTTGGCGGCTGGCTGGCCACGGTTGCCGCGGGCGCCGCGACGCCGGCCACCTTGCGCAGTTCGATCACTTCCTTTTCGAGTTGCTCCAGGCGGTGGAGCAGTTGGCGATTGATCTCCGCTTGGTCCTCGGCCCGCGCCGGGGCGGGTAACAAGGCGGATTGGACCGCCCAAGTGAGCAGGGCGGTGGACCAAAGGGCGCGGGATCGGGAGGGTCTATCCATGGTATGGGTAAGTATCCGAGGTTGATGAAAGTGATCTGTCTACAAACGGGATGGATGTATGGGGAATCCGGGCGCCTGATTCCGGGCCAACCGGCGGTGGTGAAGCCGGGCGAGCGAGAATGCTGGGAGGCTTTTCTCAAGCTCGTTGGCTTCGTCCACTCCGCCGGGGACAGGTACGCCCTTTGATTTCTTCAGATCCATTACGCCGGCCAAATTGCCTTAAACATCTACCAAGTCAATAGATGAACTTAAGATTAAAAAATCGGGCTGGATGATTGGGGCCCTTCCGGGCGGATGGGACGGGCGACGGGATGCGCAGGGGGCGGGCCGCTTAGGCTTCGTTTCGGACCGCGACTCTGTGAGTCGCGCCCCTCGTACCGCTGACTTTCCAGTCGGCGAGTCCGGTTCACTGCAATAGGCATAGGATGCGAACCCCACCGTTCCGCGAAGGAGCGACCTCGGCTTCCCCCCGGCTCCTTCCGTTGTTTGCTCTTAATCCCAAAAACAAAAAAATCCTACCAGGAGGCCGATGGCTCCGGGCAGGATGGACGCACGGATACGATATCGATCCGTTCCGATTGAGTCAGATCCAAGCTTAACGCAGGCGGAAATAGAGGGCGCTGCTGGTCGGACTGATCATGGTCGAATTACCCGTAACTCCGGTCACCGGCGTCCAGGCGCCGGGGGGCAGGGTCGGGGCGGATTCAAGGGTGAAGCTTCCGGCGGTCGCGGGCCACGAAACGGTCAGGTTGGCTCCCGTTCGCTCCAGCTTGAGCGCCGGGGGAACCGCGGCCGCTGCGGTGATCGAGTACAGCCCGAAATCATCGATGCCCCAGTACCAGCTGTCGGTGCCCGCGTGCGCGAAGCGGAGGCGGACCTTGGATTGGTTGTCCGCCGCCGGGAGCTTGAATCGTTCGTAACGCTTGGATTCGACGGAGTCGTCGTTCACGCGCGCCTGGATAAACGGGGCGAGGGCAGGGGAGATTGGCGCCGCGATAAAGGCCCCATACGTGCCGCCGACCGCGTTGCCGTCGTCGTCCGTGTAGTTCGCCACGTCACCCTGCGGGTTGTTGAAGGTGGCTTCGGCGTCCACGACGCCGTTTTCGTCCTTCACGATGTCGGGGTTGTCGAGGAAGTAGGCCACCGGCAGCCAGTTCTTGCCCGCATCGATCGAGTATTCCAGGGCCGCGATGCTGTCCTGGTTTTGCTCCCACAGACTCTTGAAGGCCACATGCACATTGGTCTTCCCCGTGAGATTGAAGTCCGGGGTATAAAGGTAATCCACCTGGCCCGCACCGTGGCGGTAGCCGGAATCGGCGAAGAGGAAGCGTCCTTGGGCGAGCGGATCGCGGAGCACTTTGCCGTTCACCACGTTCGCCGGGTTGGGCGGATTGACGCGATGATAATCGGTGGCGTCGGTGTCCGAGGTGTTCGGGTCGCTGTAGGTGATGAACCGGCCTTCGAAACGCGCTGCCTCCACTGCCGTCCAGGTGGCATAGGCCGCGGAGTCCAGATTGCCGAAATCGAGGTCGGGGTTTTGCACCTCGGTGTACGACTTGCGGGTCCAACCGGACGGGATTTCGCCTTCGGGGATCGTGTCGAAGTTCTCAAACACCAGCGGCGCGGGGAGTTCGAGGTTCGTGTAGTTGCGAATGATAAATGAATTGGTTGTTTTATAAGTGACGGCCGGTTTGGCGGAGTCGGAATAGCTCAACACGTAGCTGTGACTGGTACCGACGGGGAGCAGCGTGGCGTTGGTATAGCCAATCGTCGTCAGCCCCGCGGCGGTGGAAACCGTGGCCGGAACGGTCACCCCGTCGAGTTTGAGCGCGACCGAGCTATTAACCACGGTGGCGCTGGTGCCGTTGGTGATCGTCGCGGTGAACGCGGCGTCGGGATAGGCGTTGGTAATGCCGCTGGCTGGCGTGATGGTCAACAAACGCGGTCCGCTGACAACCGGTGCCGCGATGGTGATCGGTTCGCTGGCGAGCACGGTGTAGCCGTCGTTGAGCAGAAAGAACGCGCGGTATTCACCCGCGGCGGCCAGGCCCGTGGCGAAGTTTACCGTCCCGTGGTCGAGGGCGACGGCGCCGGTCTGCGTACCGTCGACGTAATTCCAGATCGTCGAGCCCACCCCGCCGGGCGTCTGACCGGCCTTATAAATCCCGATCCAGTCCTTCGCGTTGGCGGGGCCGTTGGTGAAGGTGATGGAGATGGCCTGTCCCGGCGTGTAGGTGCGCTGCGTAGGGCGTAGGGCAGGTGCGGTGGGTTCGGTGACGTTGAGAACGACGTTGGTGAGGATCGAGTAGCCGTCGTTGAGGAGGAAGTACGCGTTCCAAGCCCCCGCCAGGTTCAAGCCCGAGGGAAAGGCCACCGCGCCTTCACGAAGCCCCACTTTGCCGCTTTGTGTGCCGTCGACGTAATTCCAGATGGTGGAGTTGACGGACCCGGGCGTGACGCCGTCCGGGTAGATGCCGATCCAATCCTTCGTGTTTCCGGGGCCTCCGGAGAAGGAAATGCTGATGCGCTCGCCGGGGAAATAGTTCTCGTGGTCGCTGACGAGGCTTTGCGCGTGGAGCGCCACGCCCGCCGCGACGAGCAATCCGGCGATGATGGGGATGGATTTCATGATTAAGTTTTCCAGCAGTTTTGGTTCATGGATTTCGGTAAAAGGACGGACAGAAAACCGGGGAGGTATTACGGGGTGCAAATGACCGGAGTGGCGCCCGCGGTGCCGGCGGAGGTCCATTCGGAGACGATGCGCTCGCCGGCCTCGGAGCCGAGCGACGTCCACTCTACCTCGTTGGTGCGCCGCACCCACCGATGGGTGGCGGAACTACCCCGGCCCAGCGCCGGGGGCGGACCGCCCGCTTGGGAGGCCTCGATCTGCTGTTTGAGTTCCGGTGAGTACCGCTCCAGATACGCCACTCGCCAGGACGCTTTGTCGGAGGGATTACCGCTAATTGAAACCACGACCGCGCGAACGGCATCGTCTCCCGGGCCGTCGATGCCCCGAATGGGCGGCACGGAACCCTCGGGCGCCGTGAAGAGTCGACGGGCACTGACGTCGTAAAAGAAGGCACCGGGTTGGGTCGATCCGGTGTGGAGGGATCGGATCAACAGGAAAATCGCCGCCGCCGCGGCGGTGCCGGCCAAGGCCAATTTAATCGAGGGATTCACGAGCATGCTTCAGTGCGGGTCTGCCTTCGCCGACCACCAGCATTCGTTGGTGTTGCAGGGGATGCGACCGGCATCGAGCAGCCGGGCGCTCCCGTCGGCAAACGCGTAGTTGGATTTTCTCAGGTGCCGGATCGCCCCCTTGTCGGCCTGGGCCACGCGATTGAACCCCGGGGTATTAGCGCTGCCGATTTCCTTCCAGATCCACCACCGATCCTGCGGCCAGACGCCGAACGTGTCTCCGTTGCCATCGCCGAACAGGATCAGCTGTGTCGGACTCTCCACGAAGGCCCACCGGCAGACGTTATTTTCATACCCCGCCGGGCGGCCGAACGGCGGCTGCGCCCCGCCGATCTGCCAGTGCACGTTGACGGCCCCGAGGCCGCTGGGAATGTCGATCTCGCCCGGCGTGAACTGCCCGAGGACCCATGGGCTGGCGCGCGATCCGGGACGGGGTTTGGCGCTGGCGTAAACCTCGTTCTTGTCCGAAGGACAATCGTAGATCCGGGGATTTTTGCCGAGGTAGTTGAAGAGAAAAGCCCGCCAACTGCACTCGCCGCCGGGAATGCGATCCTGGATCGGGGGAAACCAGTCACCGCTGTCATTCGAGTAGAGGTGCAGGCCCATCCCGAGTTGTCGCTCGTTGCCCAGGCATGAGGTGGCATTCGCCCGGGCCTTCGTCGTGCCCAAGGCGGGAAGCAGCAACGAGGCCAGCACCGCGATGATCGCAATCACGACGAGCAATTCCACCAAGGTGAATCCCGCCCCTGGTGAATCCCGACGTAGAGATTTTTGGCCCAAGTTCCCGATCAAGCGGGAAAAATGGCTCCGCGATGCGCCGGTGCCAAGAAGGACGAGTTAGGATTGTGTGACGCTTCGGTGACGTGGGGCCTTTGTACCGCTGACTTTCCAGTCGGCGAGTCGGGCGTTGAGCAATCCGGGCGGGTAAGTCCTGACGCGCCCCCGTGCCTACGAACGCGTCTCCACCTGAAGGTGGTACTCCGAACCCAAAGGTGACCGCCCCAGCGGAAACTCCCTGATGATTGCCCATTGCAGCCGCGGGGGCACGTGGCGATTTGGTGACGAAATCGAACACGGCCCCGGTTCGGATCTCGATGTCACCGCAGCTTCATATATTCGGCAACCAATCGTGACCTAGCGCCATCAGCTTGTGGCTCGTGAATGGACCGCTCATAACGTTGCCTTCATTGGTTACCCGGGCCGGCTTCGATGCCGAACCCCGTGTCCTTGCCCTGCCGGCATTTTCCCGGGCCAGCGCGTCGATCGACTCGCCGGCCACTGGGCGTCGCTCCTCTGTCACCCCGGCGCCGACCACGGCTCGCCCGACGTATCGATTGCGACTCGCCCGGACCGCTGAAGACCTTCGGGCGGCGCAGTTTCTTCGCTTTCTGGTTTTTAACGTGGAGCTCTCGGAAGGCCTGGAGCGTTCCTACGAAACCTGTTTGGACGCCGATCAATTCGATGACGTCTGCGATCATCTCCTGGTGGAGGATCGGGAGACCGGAGAATTGGTGGGCACGTATCGCCTGCAAACGGGCGCCATGGCGCAACTTCACCATGGCTATTATAGCGCGCAGGAATTTGATTTTTCGCCCTATGAAAGCCTGCGTCCCAGTGTGCTCGAATTGGGCCGGGCGTGCATTCTGGCCCCGCATCGCAGCTTCGCCGTCCTGAGTTTGCTTTGGCGGGGGATTGCCCAATATGCCCTGGAGCGCGGAGCCCGATATTTGATCGGGTGCAGCTCGCTCACGACGCAGGATCCCGCAGTCGGGGCCTCGGCGTTTCGTCAGCTCGGGACCTTTCTGGTGGATCCCGCTTTGCGGACCGTACCCTTCGAGAACTGGCGTTGTCCGTTGGAGCGGGAGAGTGAAACCGAGGTGAAGCTCCCGAAACTCCTGACCGCCTACCTGAATCTTGGCGCCCGGATCTGTGGTGCGCCGGCTTTGGACAAGGAGTTCAAGACGGTGGATTTTTTGACCCTGCTGGATTTATCGTCCGTCCCCGCGCGCACGGCGCAGCGCTGGTTTGGGATTCGGGCGGAGGGTGAGGGTGAGGGCGAGGCGCTGCCGCAAAATTTGTGAAAACACCCAGGGAACTTTGGCGCGCGACGCGCCGATTCGTGGCGTTTGGCTCGGGGCTGCTGGAGATGGCGGTGGACTATGCCTGGGTGGATCAACCCCGGACGATCCGCGAACGGGCGACTTGGTTGCAAGGTTGGTGCGGGGTCCTATTGCGACGCTTGGAGCTGGAAGTGCAGGTGACCGAGAGGCTTCCATCCGAACTGCCCGCGGGTCTGCTCGTCGCGAATCACTTGGGGTATTTGGATATCTTGATCCTGGGCGCTCAGGTTCCCCTGGCTTTTGTCAGCAAGGCGGAGGTGCGTCGTTGGCCGTTGTTGGGTGGGCTGGCGGCCAAGGCCGGTTCGATATTTGTTGATCGCTCGCGGCGCACGGAATTGACGTACGTTCTGGAGGCCATGAATCCGATTCTGGAGGCCGGGGTTCCGATAGTCTTTTTTCCGGAAGGCACCACTTCCGATGGTGCTTCCGTGGGTCCGTTTCACCCCGGACTCTTTGAGGTCGCGGCGGGGCGCTGGCCGGTCTTTCCGGCGGCGATTAGTTACACCCTGCCCACGGGCTCGGCCGCGACGGAAATGTGTTATTGGGGATCCATGACCTTTCTCCCGCACCTCTTAAACTTGCTGACGCATCCCCGGCTCATCGCCCGAGTGAAGCTTTCTTCGGCCAGAATTGCCGGCCCGGATCGGAAGGCCTTGGCCCGCGCAGCGCTGGCGTCCGTGCGAGAAATCAAAGCGGAGCTCGAGACGTTCGACGCGCCGTACGGTACCGCGGCGATAGGAAACTCGGGCCATTCGTCCAGCTCACACGCCGCGGTACCGGTATTGGGGATTTGATTCCGCGGTGGGAGCGATAGGGGTGACGTCGCTCCCTCGGTGTACCGCTGACTTTCCGGTCGGCGAGTCGTGTGTTGAGCAAACCGTGCGGGTAATTCCTGACACCCTCGTGCGGGCGAACGCGTCTCCACCTGAAGGTGGTACTCCGAACCGGAGCGCCGCCCGCGGTACCGCTGACTTTCCAGTCGGCGAGTCCGGTCCGACGATGACGTCGGTCGGAGGTGAGGCGAAAAAAGATTGATAGGACGTGACGGCACAGTACGTGACGTTGTCCGGGAAATCTGAGGTGCCGACAAGGTCGACTCGGCCCTGAACTTCACCTGGTGGGATTTATGGGGAGGCTGCGTTGGTGTATGGGGGGGCACTCCGAGGAGGCGCAATAGCGCCTGTTCCGCTGCCGCGGCGATTTCCGGGTCAGCGTTGGAGGCCAGGGATTCCAGATAATTTCTAACCATGGGTCCGCCCGGCTCGCCGCCACCCGGCAGGCCTCGCACGGGCTGGCCGTGATGAGCGTTGTCGGCCAGCAGGTCCGTTATGCTGGGGAGTTTCTCAGCCACCCGGGGGAAGATCCGGGCAAGGTTTGCTACCGCCGCCTTCAGTACCTCGATGTCCGTGGCGCCGAGACTACTGAAAAGGATTTCCAACGCCTCTCGCCGATTTCCGGAGATCCGGAAAATCGCGTGGGCCACGTGTTGGGACACCGTCCGTCCGGAATCCTTGCGGCGTCGCCGGAGGACGGGCAGGGCGTTGCTGGCCAGTGGTCCGATGGATCCCAGGGCCTGCACGGAAGAAAGCCGAATCCAGGGTGAGCTGTTCGTCACTCCGACGACCAACGCGGCGATGGTGTCGGGATCCGAATATTGGGCGGGCGTCCGGGCGATCCGATCCGCCGCGCTGCCCAGGATTCCATAGCTGCCCGACAGATTCCCCGACGATGACCCGGCGCACTCCGCCCTCACGGCGGTGGCGAGATGGGACCCCCATTCCCGGATCGAGACCACCGCCCGTCGGGCCAGAGCTGATTCCCGCTCCTTGGTGGCGGGGTCGGGAAGGAGTCTCCGTAGCGCTGCGGGTACCCGGCCACGCCATTGGGAAATTCTGCGCTCAAAGGGCGTCGGGTCGGCCGGTACGATCAACTGACACAATCCGGGAATATCCGCCGGTGCCATCCGGCGCAATTGGACCAAGGCATTGGAGTCGCCCCGTGCCGCCCACGCGACGGTCGATTGGATCGCCGCGAGTCGGGCGTCCTCGGGAGATGTACGGAAGTATTGCCAGCCGGCCGCGGTGATTCCGCCCAGGGCTGCGGTGACGAGTGCCAACGTCCATCGGCGGCGGTGGGGGATTTTTGGTGAGGCGGGTTGCATCGTGCCGCGGGCAGCGCCATCCGGACGCGAGCGGCGGGTCGGATATTCGACACCGGCCTCACGGGCTTCTACGCCGCTCCGGATCGCGACCCTGTGAGTCGCCGCCGCCATGTACCGCTGACTTTCCAGTCGGCGAGTCCGTTTTTCCGGATTGAATCACACCCATCACAGAAAGATCCGCGCCGACTCGAAAGTCAGAGGTACCGGGGACGCTCCAATTCAATTCCATCCCCGGGGCCACGTATTCCATCAGTTACCTGGATCGCTTGAACGAGGATCCCAACGGTTGGCAGTGGTTCTACCTGATGGACTTTCCTGCGACGGGAACCAATTCCACTGTGAACGGGCTTTCCCGCAGTTCCATGCGTTTTTTTCAGGTGCGACCGGACTAATCCCGCCGATGGTGCGCTAGCGAAGCGCCAACCACCCGTAGAGGAGGGGAAACGTCGCAAATACCACGTTGAGGCAGTGGTATCCCAACCGGCGGGCGGGTGAGGAGAGGTAGGGGCGGACGTCCAGAAGGAAAATAGCTCCCGCCAATCGCAGGAGCCAGAACACCGACAGGAAGCCACAGACCGCTCGGGCCAGCAGCGTGCCTTCAGCGAGTTCCTCGGCCAGGAGACCGGTGCCGCCCCCGAAACCGACGAGGCACAACGCAATGAACGCGTAATAGAGGCGGAACAGCCCGCGGGCGAACGGATCCAGCGATCGAACCTGGTCCCATAATCCGGTGACTCGCGGCATCAGGAGTCCGGCGACAATCAGGCCGCCATGGCCCACGGCGGCGGCCCGGATCAGAAACACGTTCGAGACCAGGAATTCCAATTTCATATTGATCGGGGGATTTCGTCGGCGAGCCACTGAAACAGGGGAACCAGCACCCGCTCGGCGAACGGGCGATGCAAGAGCAGTGGTAGCGGGGCGATGACCCAAAAGAGCGTCCAGAGCCAGCCCTGATCACCGCGGATAAAGGTGCCGGCGCGCGGGCCAAACCGACGTTCGAGTGTGGTGCCAAGTCCCTGGATCAGAAAGTAGAGCGTGGGACCGCCCCAACCGCCCCGGGCCGGGACGGAGACAACCACCTCGTGCGCAAGCCCGGACAGGAGATAGACGAGCAGGGTGGCCCAGCGGAGACCCAGCGCGGGCGCGGCCGGCCGCAGAATCAGGATCCGGGCCGCATCGGCGAAAGCCGTGTTCCAGCGGTGGCTCCAGAACTCGGAGAGCGACGTGGCCCGGATGGGATTGCACATCACCGGTCGGGCCTCGACCCCGCACCAACGCCAGGCGATCGAGAGGCAGCGGAACACACCGAAGTGGCAGAAGAGCACGATTCCCGACATTCCCGTCCAAGCGACGGGGACGGCGCCCGCGGTGTGGGCGTGCCGGGTGGCCCAGCCCAGCAGCGTGAGGCCTGCTCCCAGGTTCACGGCGGCCACGAGTGCTTCCCGGCCGCTGATCGTGGCGGGCTCTTTCAATCGGAATAGAAAGGCTTGGGCGTTCAGCCCGGGCCACGCGAAGAGATAGCCGAGGAGTCGCCACGGTTTCGCCGTCCACCACTCCACGCCGATCAGCGACGACACTTTTATGCCGACAAACATACTGCCGGCCAGGGCCCACATGACGCACCAGGCCGGTCGGCTGTGAACCAGCCAACCGGCGGTGATGACGCACCCGAGAGGGATCGCGAGGAAACCTGCGACCGTTCGGAGCGGGGCGAATCTCGGAGGCATCGGCGGCTCCCAATTAAGCCACGATCTTAGCGGGTAAAGGGCAGCATCGGCGGCTTGGGACCCGGGTTTAGCGGATCGGTTCCGCGATGGCGCCGCATCTTCTCAAATACGATGATATTGAAGAAATGCATGCCCCCGAGAACCAGCAGCACCACGCCCAACTTGGTTCCCAGGAATTCAAAGGTCTCCTGAACGTCGTTGGGTTTGTCGCCATAGCGCAGGGTCGCGGTGGTAAAGCCGATGTTGATGAGATAGAAGCCAACGACCAGCAGGTGGTTGACGGCATCGGCCATATCCGCGGCGCCGCGGAAGGCTTCGAGCAGAAATACCCGTCCGTTTCGATGCAGGGTTCGTGCGACCCAGATGGTCATGCCAATCGAAACGGTGAGATAGACGAGATAGGCGGCGACGGCGTGGTTCATAAGTATCCTTTCGCTTTCTTGTGCATTCAGTTTCAGAATTAACAAGCTAAGACAGTTGTTTCTGTAATTACAGAAATTAAGGACGTCAATTGTGTTTTGGTTGATGGAGCGGGTGGATTGCGTTCTCTGGTGCCGATGGCTTCTCCAGTCGGCGAGTCCGTCCGACGGCGTTGAATCACACCCGCACAGAAAACTCCTCGCTGACTGAGACGTCAGCGGTACGTAACTGCGGACCGCGACTCTGGAGACTCACAAAGGGACGGGTCATTTGAAAAATGTCTGATCCTTTTGTCGGAGAGGGGCTGCCGCAGGTGCGAGGTGACCGCCAGGGGCTCCGTCCATAGTCGGATGGTTCTGGACTCGCTGGCTGTGATAAACCTATTCACGCGATCGCACTTTGAAGACTGCACTTTCCATCGACCCGCTGCGGGCCCCATCTGGTTCCGGAATTTATCTGGAGGCGGTGATAATGGTCCTGCCGTTGCCCAGGTGGCTACGGAGTCGGCGGATTATGGACGGCGCTCGCCGCGTTCAGAATAGGGAACCGGAATTATCCCGAATTTTCGGAAGCAACTTGCTCGGGCTACTCCTGACCATTCCTGTTCCCGCCTTTAAAGCGGTGCGCGGGATTCTCGTCGGCTTGGCTACTTTAATCCTTCTTCTCAGCCTTTTCCCCAATCGTATGTCTGCCTCCGACCCCAGCCTGCATCCCCTAGGCGATTCCATCGCCGCCGGTACGATTCAATTCACCCTGCACGACGCCGCCGTGGCGGACGAGCGGGTGGCGATCGAGTCCGTCTATCGACCGTACCGCGAACGCGACGTAATCAAGCATCGCAGCCTGCATCTCCTGGGTTCGGCGTTTCGAATCGGTTCCGGACTGGTTAACACTCAGCGCGACGAGTTTCATTCGGTGCGGCAGGAAGTCCGTCCGACCAACAGCACCGCCCGGTTTGCAGTCGCCCTCCGGGATCCCGAGGCCGACTTCAGTGCATACCAACTGGCGTCGATCCGAATCCTGGGCCGACGGGTGGGTTCGGTCGAGTTCGGGCGATGGTTCCCCAAAACGCCCGCGCTCCCGGCCGGTTTTGGCCTGACCTCCGCGGCGGAGAAGTTGGGCGGCACCATTCGTCCGGGCGGACTTGGGGCCCACCCGCTGGTTGGATCTCTGCCGCTTTGGCCGACGCTTCGTTCCGTGGAGCTGACGTTTGCGCCGGTCGAAAAGCCGGAGATTCAATTGTGGGATGCGTTGGCAAAAAAGCATTGGGAGGGTTGGCGATTGACCACGCCGGAGTCGTGGCCCGGCGGCAGCACGGTGGTGGCTCGCCACATTGCGGGTCCGACCGTGTGGCGTGGGCATGAGTATCTCGCTTTTCCCCCTGCCGGCGCTCCGGTGGTGGCCCGGCCCGTTCCGCCAGCGGGTGTGCTCCCCGGGGTGTCGCTGGAGGTCTTTTGGTCGAAGGGTGACACGTTGGATTTTCCTGAAGTGATACTGGAGGGGACCGTGGACATGATTGCGTTCCCGGTGGCCAAATTGACCCCGCGGGCGCGGGAAATCCTCGCCCTCAGTACCACGTTGCAACCCGGCCTCGAGCCGGCCTCGATCAGCGCTGCGGATTGGGAAGCTCTCGACGCGTTGGCGGTCCCGAGTGACGCGGTGCCGGTCGCCACGGCAATGAAGACCAACGCGGAAGGCAAGGACGTGATGCAAATGAAGCGGGGCGACAATTTCACCGAGCCTTGGTTGTTTCTTTTTGGCGCCGGCTACGATGCCAATCGGCGCTATTCGCTGCGAGCGCTCGTGCTCCATCCGCACCCGTGGTCGGGGCCGTTTCCGGAATAAAGGGATCCGGAAGCGAGAATCGAAAATCGAAGGCGAGATACAGTATTTACTTACAAAGGGACGGGTCATTTGAAAATAAAGTGTGGACGGGGATTTTGTATTGGATAGGGTTTGGGCATGCGACAGGCGCGGATGAAGGTGAGTTCGGAGGGGGATC
>CANIZL010000112.1 GCA_947471985.1 Verrucomicrobiota bacterium
GCGCCTGCGGATACGGCATTTCAGCGATGGGGTAGTCCTGGGTTCGCGGGAATTCGTGGACCAGCAGTTCATGCGGTTTCGGGACCGCTTCAGTCCGAAGCGGAAGGATGGGGCCCGCCCCATCCGGGGTGTCCCACTACCCGAAATCACCGTCCTACGCGACCTGCGCGTCGACGCCATCGGCTGACGCCACAAAGAACCCATACTTCCACAGGCCGAACCGGCGAAATCCCCGCGCCGGATCGGGAGAACTCTGCCTGTCGCTGGCGTAGGCGAGGCACCGAAGGCGTTGTGGCTCGCCAAATGGGCTGACCCGCAGTCCAAGATACCCGTCCCGGGCCAATTCCATCGCGATAGCTCAAGCCGCCGCCTGCTGCATCGCCAGCAGTGCTGCCCCCCGCAAGACACTGAGGCAGGCTCCCTATCCGGCGAAGATAGCGAACCTGGCACGATCGCTACGCCTGGCGAATAGGGAGGTTGGCACCGGTTCTTGGAGAGCCACTCCGAACGAATCCATCCTTGCCCCGTCCAGCGTCCCTTCCCAGTTTCCGCCGTCCGGTCAGGGATCTTTCCGTTGGTACGATAACCGGACCCGCCTTCACCCCAGGAAATCATGCGCCCCGCCTTCCTGCATCCATCCACCGCCCGACGAAGTTCCGCCGGCCACCACGTGTTCCTTGCCGGGCTTTGGGCCTTGTCCGGCTTTGCCCACGCGGCATCCCTGACGTGGACCAACACCGCCGGCGGCAGCTGGAATACGGCCGCCAACTGGAGCCCAAACGCCGTACCCGGCGCCACGGATACGGCGAAGCTCACGACGCCCGGCAACTACACCGTCATCCTCGACGCGCCGGTCGATCTACTCGGTCTCGAACTCGGAGCCAGCAGCGGGACCGGCACGCAAAGTGTCTCGCCGGGGAATTTCGCACTGAACCTCAGCAGCTCAGGCGTCATCCACCGACAGGGTCGCCTCGACTGGAGCCCCAGCAGCACGTGGAAGGGCGCACTGACCGTGGAGACCGGAGGGGTCGTCACCTTTACGAACACCGGGACCTATCAGCTCTACGGTGTCCTGACCAATTTCGGCACGGTTCAACTGGGCCACTCCGTCAGTGCCACCACGCTTTACGGCTATGGCCCCACGCAGATTCACAACCACGGCCTTTGGCTGACGACCACCGATCAAAACACGGCGCTGATCAACGCCGACAACGTCCCTGGCAAACTATTTCAGAATGCCGGAACCCTGCGAAAATCCGGCGCGGGCACCGCCACCATAGGCTGGCCCTTCAACAGCACTGGCACCGTGGAACAATCGGCCGGCCGGCTGGAGGTCAGCGCGTGGACGGGACTCAGCACCGTGCGGGATTCCGTCACCTTCGTCGGGGGCCTCGGCAGTCCGGAAAGCTCGGTGGTGGTAGCCAGCAATGCCGTGGTGAACGTGCAGAGCGGGCCCTTCAACGGAAATCTGCTCGTTGCCGCGGGGGGCACCTTGAACCTCACCAACGCCGGGAGCTATGCCCTCTACGGCGCGTGGACCAATCAGGGAACCGTCGTCCTCGGCAGCGCCAACGGTGTCACCACCCTCTACGGCTACGGCACCGCGCTGATTGAAAATCAAGGAGTCTGGCTCACGCCTTCCGACCAAAACAGCGAACTCATCAACGCCGACGGTGTGCCCGGCAAAGTGTTCCAGAACCCCGGCGTGATCCGTCAAACCGGTCGGGGCACGCTGGCCCTCGCCTGGCCCTTCACCACCCGCGGCACCCTCGACCAAGCCCGCGGGTTGCTGGATGTCTCCGCTTGGCGAGGCACCAACGTCCTCCACGGCGCGGCAGTCTTTTTGGGCGGAATCGGCGAAGCGGAGGCCGCGGTGGAGATCGCCGACGGGGCCCTCGTGAGTTCGCGCAATGGTCCGTTGGCGGGCGCCGTCACTGTGGCGCCGGGCGGAACGCTTTTCCTCACCAACGCCGTCCAATATGCGCTGCGTGCCCGGTTGACCAATTCCGGGACCGTCCAGATGGGGAGTCCCAGCGGCGCCACCACGATCTACGGCTATGGCTCGGCCGTGATCCACAATGCGGGCCAGTGGATTCTGGCGACCGAACGAAATCCCACCCTCGTGAATGCCGAACTCCATCCGGACCGGGCGTTCATCAATGTGGGCACGTTGCGTCAAACGGGCGGCGGGACGGCCACCGTGGATTGGCCGGTGACCACCAAGGGTACCCTCGAACAAGTGTCGGGCACGCTCGACTTCGCGAATTGGCGCGGGGCCAATCAACTCAGGGACCCGGTGGTTTTCGCGGGGGCCGTGGGCAGCGTCGGGGCCACCGTATTCCTGAACCCCAACGCCGTGATCAGCGTCCGGGCCGGCCCGCTGCGGGGTGGTTTAACTGTGGGCGCGGGGGCGGTTTTAAACCTCACCAACGCGGTGTCCTACACGCTCTCGACCGGACTGACCAACCTCGGCACCGTCGCCCTGGGCAGCACCGAAGGCGCGACGATCCTGTACGGCTATGAATCGGCGCAAATCCACAATCACGGCCTCTGGCTGGTGCGATCAGAACGAAATCCCTCGATCCTCAATGCCGACGCCAATCCAGTGCGCTGGTTCAACAATGCCGGCAGGCTCCGACAAACCGGTGGAGGAACATTGACTGTCGACTGGCCGTTCACCACCACGGGGACCCTCGAACAAACCGGCGGCACCTTGGACGTCGTCCGCTGGCAGGGCACCAACCTTGTGCGCGATTCCGTGGTCATCGCCAGCGCGCTCGGCGCGCCGACCGCGACCGTAATTCTCACCAATCAGGCGGTGCTCAGCGCCCGCGCCGGTCCCGTGCGCGGCCAACTGACGGTGCTCCCGGGTACCACGCTCAATTTCACCAATGCCACGCAATATTATCTGTACGGCAGCATCGTGAACCAGGGCACCACGGTGGTCGGCAACACCGGCGGCAGCACCACGCTTTACGGGTGGGAAACCGCGCGTCTCCAGAACGACGGTCTCTGGGTTTTCCAATCCAGCCGCAATCCCTCACTCGTCATGGCCGAGCCCCATCCCAATCGCGCCTTTATCAACTCCGGCACGCTCCGCCAAACCGGCAACGGCGGCGCGTCCATCGACTGGCCCTTCACCACCACCGGCCGCATCGAGCAAACCGAGGGCCACCTCGACATCGTCGCCTGGCTGGGCACCAGCACCCTGCAGGATCCGGTGGTGCTCGGCGCCGCCCTCGGGGGGGCCGATGCCGTGGTGCGGTTGCAAAGCCCGGCCGTCGTGAGTGTTTCGGCCGGCCCGGTCCGGGGTGCCGTCACCGTGAACGCCGGGGCCACCTTGAATTTCACGAATGCGGCGCAGTGTTATCTCTATGCCCAATTGACCAATCACGGCACCGTGGTGCACGGCGGAGCCAATGGCGCGGCCACACTTTACGGTTGGGCGGACGCCCGAATTCAAAACGAGGGTTTGTGGCTGGTTCAATCCGGGGGCAATCCCGCCCTCGTCAACGCGGAGAATCATCCCGCCCGGCAGTTCCTCAATCACGGCACGTTCCGCCACAGCGGGAATGGCAGCACGACCCTCGACTGGCCCTTCGTCACGTCGGGACAAACCGAAGTCCAGCAGGGCATCCTGAACCTCGCCCGCACGGCCACGCAATCCGCCGGTTCGCTGCAACTGAACGGCGGTCAACTCACCGTCAACCAGCCACTCCAACTCCTCGGCGGCAGCTTGTCGGGCACCAACACCCTCAATGGCCCGGTGCTCAATAGCGGCACCGTCAGTCCGGGCGGTCCCGGCGCCGGACAGCTCACCATCAATGGCGATTATCAGCAGACCGCCCTCGGTCGGCTGAGCATCGAACTGGGCGGCACTCAACCGGGCCAGACCCACGATCGCCTCGCCATCACCGGCACCGCCAAGCTCGATGGCTCCCTCGACGTCACCCTGTTGGATCCGTATCTGCCCGCCGCCGGCAATGCATTTCGTATCGCCACCTTCGGCGCCTTTCAGGGCGATTTCGCCACCACTCACGGATTAAGCATCGCGACGAATCTATCGCTGACCGCCACCCTGCTCGGCACCGCACTGGATCTGGTCACCGTCAGCACCAACACGCCCGCCACGGCGCCTGCCATCGTCACGCAACCCTTGAGCCTGACGATTATCAATGGTCAGGACGCCACCTTCCTCACCAGCGCCACCGGCACCCGACCGTTGGCCTATCAGTGGCAGTTCCAAGGCACAAATCTGCCCGGCGAAAACCGCGCCTCCCTGTTCCTCGTCAACGCGCAAACCAATCGCTCCGGCGCCTACCGTCTGGTGGTCACCAACGCCGGCGGCACCGCCATCAGTGACGCCGCCGTGCTCAACGTCCGCCCCGTGGCCGATCTGGTGGTCACCGAACTCAGCCACGCGACCAACGCCCTCGCCGGTCAATCCTTCAGTCTTTCCTGGCGAACCCGGAATCAAGGCAGCCAGACCGCCCCGGCGCCGTGGCTCGAATCCGTGGCGCTTTCCACCAATGCCTCGGGTCTGCCCGCCCTCCCGATCGCAAGCTTCCCCAGCACCAACGCACTGACCGCCGGCCAGTCCCAAACCAGGGACGTTTCCGTAATTCTTCCCGCCGGTGCCGACGGGCTTTTCTACTTCGTGGTCACGACCGACGCCGCGAACCAGGTGGTCGAAGAACTCCACGAGGACAACAACACGACCGTGAGCACCATCCCGGTCCGACTCCGCTCGCCCGACCTCCAACCCCTCCAGCTTTCCGCCGCGGCGACGGCGCAACTGGGACAGACCCTGGCCGTGACCTGGATCACCACGAACGCCGGCTCCGCGCCCGCCAACGTGGCGTGGAATGATCGGCTTTATTTGAGCAAATCGGCGACCGAACTCACCGATGCACTGCCCATGGCCACCGTGGCCACCACCAACCTCCCGTTGGCCGAAGGTACTCTCCGCACCAACCGCACGAACGTGCTCGTGCCCCTTTCAGCCGATCGGCCGCCCGGGGCTTATTTCCTCGTGCTCGCGGTCGATGCCGGCAATGCCGTCGCCGAATCCCGCGAAACCAATAATCTGATCGCCGCCCCGCTCGCCCTGACCCTGCCCCCGCTGCCCGATCTGGTGGCCGGAAACCTCCTCGCTCCGATCAGTGCAACTCCCGGGGAATTGATTTCCCTGCGCTGGAACATCACCAATCAAGGCAGTCTGGCGATCACCAGCGCCTGGTCGGAAACGGTCTATCTCACCACCAACGCGGCCGGGGCCGGGGCGTTGGAAGTCGGCACGTTCACCTTCACAAACGTCCTCGCACCCGGCGCGTTCCTGACCCGCACTCAAGACGTGACCGCGCCGCTGGCCAGTCCTCTGGGCAACACCTGGCTGGCCGTCCTCGCCGACAGCCGCAACGAGATCTTCGAAGGCAGCGAAACCAATAACCTCGGCATCGCCGAGACGCCCACCGCGATCCCGGCCCGGTTGCGCTTGCAACTCTCGGCGACGGCCGTGCGCGAAGGCGCGGCGTTGCCCGTCTTGGTGACCGTCACCCGCAACGGCAATCTGACCACGCCCCTCGCCGTCACGCTCACGAACAGCGACGACACCGAAATCCAAGCCCCCGCCGGGGGCATCATTCTCGCAGGCCAGGCTTCCGTGACGCTCGAGATTTTCGCCCTCAGCGATCATCGGGTGGATGGGCCCAAAACGGTCACCCTGACCGCCGCCGCCCCCGACTTCGCCGCCGCCACGGGCACGATCACCGTCCTGGATGCGGATCAACCGAAGTTGTCAGTAACCCTGAGCGAACCCAGCGTCAGCGAAGGCAACTCCATTTCAGGCACCGTGACGCGGGACGCCGGGACCGCGCAGGCCGTGACAGTTTCCTTCGTCAGCACCCAACCCCGCCGCGTGCCGCCCCCCGCCCCCATCGTCCTCGCGGCCGGACAGGCGTCCGTGCCCTTCACGCTGGTCGCACCGAATGACGTCCTGCTCGAAAGCGATCTGGCCGTCACCCTGACCGCCAGCGCCGGCGAGTACGTGGACGGCAGTGCCACCGTCACGGTGCGGGACGACGATCTGCCACAGCTCATTCTCTTTCTCGCCAGCAGCACGGTCAGCGAAGGCGCCGGGCCACAAGCGACCGTGGCCACCGTGCGCCGCTCGCCGGTCACCAGTCAGGCCCTGACGCTGGAAATCGAAAGCACCCACCCCGACGCCGCGCGCGTCCCAAGCCGCGTCACCCTGCCCGCTGGTGAAGCCACGGTGAGCTTTCCCATCGCGGCTGTGGATAACGACCTTTTGGACGGCCCGAAAACGACCCGCGTGCAGTCCTGGATCCTGGCCACCGGCACCAGCGTACGATTGTCCAAAGGACCAGGCGCCGATTTGACGGTCACCGATGACGACGGTCCAACGCTAAAGCTCGCGCTGGCCAGCGCCCTGGTGGCCGAAGGCCTCAATCCCGCCACCACCGGCACGCTATCGCGCAACGCCGGAACCAACAACGCACTGCTCGTCACCTTGGAATCCAGCGCGCCCCAAAAAGCCACCGTGCCGGCGAGCGTCACGTTTCCCGCCGGGGCGACCGCCGTGAGTTTTGCCGTCACGTCCCTCGCCGACGGCGTCATCGACGGCAACGTGCCCGTCACGATCACCGCCCGCGCCCCCGGCTTCACCAGCGCCACGGACCGCTTGGTGGTCAGTGACGCTTCCCGGCCGGACTTGATGATTTCCAGCGTCACCGCACCCGCCACCGCGGAGACGGAAGCCTTCGTCAATCTCGGTTATCAAATCCGCAATCAAGGGACCGCCCCCATGGCGTCGAATACGCTGACCCAGCGCATTTACCTTTCCCGCGATCCCCTCGTGGGCGGCGATTTGCTGGTGGGCGAATACACCTTCAGCGGCGCCCTGCCGCCCGGCAGTCAATTCGGACAAACCTTCGCCGTGCGTCTGCCGCAGGCGGCGGGTGACTACTGGGTCATCGTCGAGACGGACACGAAGGGCGTCGTCGCGGAAATCCTGGAGGACAACAACACCCAAATCAGCCGCACGCCCCTCCACGTCACCGCAGCGTACACCGCCACCGTGGCGACGTCCCTGCAGTCCGCTCCGGCCGGGACGCCGGTGCCCCTCACCGGTCGTGCCGTGCAACCCGGCACCGGAAAACCCGTGCCGTTCGTCCTCGTAAACCTGCATCTACACGTGCGCGGCACCCACCGGATTATCGCCGCCCTGACCGATGCCCTGGGCAATTTCACTACCACCTGGCAACCGCTGCCGGGTGAAGCGGGCTTCTACGAAATCGGAGCCGCCCATCCCGGCGATGCCGACGCCCCTGACCAGGACACCTTCGCCCTCTACGGACTCGTCGCCGCGCCCGCCGCGCCCACGGTAAAATTGCTCGGCGCCTCCACGATCACCGGTCAGATCGAACTCGCCAATCCCGGCGATCTGCCGCTGCACGGCCTCGCCGCCCAGGTCCTCGATGCCCCCGGCAACCTGGATATCGTGGTCTCCCTGGGCACCAACGTGCTCGCGGAACTGGCCACCCAATCCCTGACCTACACGCTCACCGCCCGGGGCGCGACGGTCGGCCCGGCGGATTTCCGCGTCCGCCTCACCAGCACGGAAGGCGCGACGCTCGAGGTGCCCTTCACCGTGACCGTGGAATCGCTGGAGCCCCGGCTGGCGGTGCTGCCCGACAAACTCGTTCGCGGGCTGACCCGCGGACAGCAGACCCTGATGACCTTCAGCGTCACGAATTCCGGCGGCGCGGCGAGCGGACCGCTCACGGTATCCCTGCCCCCGGTGCCGTGGATCCATCTCGCCAGCGCCACGCCCCTGCCCTCGCTCGCCCCCGGCGAAGCCGCGCTGATCTCGCTGCAATTGACGCCGCCCGGCGATCTGCCGCTCACGGCGGTCACGGGCACACTCGCGGTCAGCGCCGGCGAGCAAACGGTCGCTGTGCCTTTTGAATTCCGCGCCCTTTCCGGCAACCGGGGCGATCTGCGAGTGATCGCTGCCGATGAATTTACCTATTTCGGCGAAGGTGCGCCGCCGCTTACCAACGCCGCCGCCATCCTGCGCGACGCCCTCACGGGGATCGTCGTCACCAACGGCGTCACCAGCCGAACCGGCGAATGGGCCGTGAGCCAGATTCCCGAAGGCTACTACGAATTGGAAGTCACCGCCGACAAGCACTCCTCCTACAAAGCCACCCAGTTCCTGAAGGCCGGGGAGACGAATTCGCTCAGCGCCTTCCTGTCGCGACAAACCGTGCGCTACACCTGGACCGTGGTGCCGACGGAGATCGAGGACCGCTATCGCATCGTGGTCGAAACCGAATTCGAGGCGAACGTGCCGGCCCCCGTGGTGACCATTGAACCGTCGGTGATCGATCTCGCCGAGCTGGGCAACGACCCCTTGCAGGTGGACCTCACCGTCACCAACCACGGATTGATCGCCGCGCAGGATTTTGAACTTCAATTCGATGAACATCCGGACGTCCAGTTTGAGCCCCTGATCTCGCGGCTCGGCACTTTGCCGGCGAAGAGCACGTTCACGATTCCGTTGGTAATTCGGCGGGTCGCGCCGGGCTCCACGCCCACCACCACCCGCACGACCGCCAAGGCCGCTCCGGGAATCCTCGAACGCATCGGTTCGTGCCTCGCCACGGCCCGCGGCGTCGATCAGTTCAAATGCGGCGGGCTGCCCGTCGTTCAGGTGACCACGATCAGTTTCCCCAACGCGGGCAATTGTCTTCCCGGGATTGCCCTGCCGGGCCTCTCGTGGCTGCCCGGCGGTCCCGGCGGAGGCTCCCGCCCACCGCCGCCCATCATCCGGGACGTCGTCCCACCGCGACCCGGCCAGGTGGTGATCAACCGACCACAGACCAGTGTCCTGGCCCATTATCGGGACCTCCTGCTCGCCGCCATTTATCAGGCGACGCCGGTGCTGGCGATCCCCAGCCTGTGCGACCCCGAATGCCAGGGCAAATTGGTGCCCGCGATCCTGAAGTGCTTCGACGTATCGGTCCCGGAGGAACCCAAGCCGGACGAATGCGCCGAAGGACTCAAGGACTGCGCCCACGACGTCCTGCACAATCCCTCGGAACTCACCGCCATCAATTGCATGGCGTCCGGCATCACCTGCGGCCTGCAAAAGGGATTAAAAAAATTCCCCATTCTGAGCTGCGTTTATGAAATTCTCGCCGCCTGCGCGCCGGAACCGGAAGCCGCTGGTGCCGTGAATGCCCCCACCGGCCGACGCGCCCGGCCGCTCGCGTTGAGCGGTCCCTACTCCGGCCTCCTCGGCACCCTGCAAACCCGGCTCGATCGCCTGCTCGCGGTCCAGGACCACTACATTTATTTCTACGGCGATTCCGCGTGGTTCGAGACCGACGATCAACTCGGCGTCCAAGCCTTCTTCGGCCGCTTCTCCGCCACCATCGGCGCCGCCTCCACCGACGGTCCGCGGATCGCACTCGCGGAAGCCGCCGGTCTGCTCGGCGCCGCTCTGCCGGCGGGAATTAATCCCAGTCACGTCAACCACCTCATCGAACGGTGGAATCGTTCCGTCGCCTACTGGCACGCGGGTGTTTTCCGACTCGATCAGGTGCCGTCCGGCGATTCCAAGGATTTCCTCGCGTTGGACGAAGTGGATCGCCTCAGCACCCTGGCCGTCGCGGCGATGGCCCAGAGTGAAGCCGACGGTTTCACCTCCCTGGAAGCCGGTCTCAACGCCGCGAAGGCCGACCTGGCCGCTGAACTTTCGCTCAGCTCCGGCGGCACCTGCGCCAAGCTCAAGCTGCGACTCGACCAAAGCGCCGTCCTCAGTCGGGAGGCGTTTCAGGCCACGTTGGAAATCGACAATCGCGAAGGCAATCCCTTGGAAAACCTGCGTGTTTCCCTCGGCGTCTTGGATGCCGATGGCAAGGACGCTTCCGCCCGCTTCGCCATCCGGGCGCCGGAGTTCGCCCAGATCAGCGGCACCAACGGCAACGGTCGCCTGCCCTCGGAGCAAACCAGGAAAGTTTTCTGGACCCTCATTCCCACCACGGACGCCGCCCCCGCCGAAGCCACCCAGTACTTTGTCTCCGGCGGTCTCTACTACAGCGTCAACGGCAACACCGTCGCGATTCCCCTCTCACCCGCCGCGATCACCGTGCATCCGTCGCCGCGACTGACCGTGCAGTATTTCCATCAACGCGACGTGTTCAGCGATGATCCGCACACCGACCTCATTGAACCTGCCGTGCCCTTCTCCCTGGGATTGTTGGTAAAGAACCAGGGCCAGGGCGTCGCCCGCGATTTCCATATCACCTCCGCCCAGCCGGAGATCGTGGAAAACGAAAAAGGCCTCCTGGCGGACTTCAAGATTCTTGCCACGGAAGTGGCCGGAAAGAGCCTCGAACCGACGCTCACCGCAGCGCTTGGCGACATCGGACCAGGCACGAACGCCATCGCCCGGTGGCTGCTCACCAGCACCATTCAAGGCCTGTTCATCGATTACCACGCGACGTTCGAACACGTGACGGGCCTGGGAAATGCCAAGCTGTCGCTGATCGATGCCGTCAGCATTCACGAATTGAACCACGTCGTGCAGGCGGGCGGTACTTTTGCGGACGGACGCCCCGACTTCCTCGTCAACGATGTCCCGGACCTCCACGATTATCCGGACACCCTGTACTTCAGCGACGGCTCCACCAACCGCGTGCAAATGACCACCAACGCGGTGATCAGTGGTACGCTCTCGGCCGGGCAATTGCAGGTGCAACTCAGCTCCGCTCTCCCCGGCGGCTGGGCCTACCTGCGCATCCCGGATCCCGGCAATGGCCGTTTCCAACTGGTCGGGGTCGTGCGATCCGATCAGCAGGTGCTCGGCGTCGACACCAATGTGTGGACCACGGATCGCACGTTTATCGGACTGGGCCGGCGTCCGATCCGGGAGAACATCCTGCACCTGCTCGATTACAATAGCACCGGCAGTTACACGCTCTTGTATCAGCCCTATCCCGAACCCGATACCACTGCACCAAAGAGTGCCGTCGCGGTGTTGCCGGCGGAAAGTTCCACTGGAATTCCGCTGCGCTGGTCCGGATCCGACGACACCGGCGTGGTGGCCTACGACATCTTCGTCAGCGTGAACGGTGGGCTCTTCACGCCCTGGCTGACGGGCACGAGCGAGACCCGCGCCCTGTATCCGGGCGTCCTCGGCGGCAGCTACGCGTTCTACAGTTTGGCCCTGGACGCCGCCGGGAATCGGGAACTTCCTCCGGCCACCCCCGACGCCCAAACGCGCGTCAGCCGCACCAACCGCGCCTCGGTGTTCGCCGCCCTCACCAATGCGACGATCCTCGAAGGCCAGGTCTTTGTCCGCACCTTGACCGCCGTGGACCCGGACGGCGATGCCGTGTCGTACACCTTGGGTGACGGCGCCCCGGCCGGTGCCGTGCTCGATCCCACCAGCGGCCAACTCGTCTGGGTGACCGGTGAAGCCCACGGCCCCGGAACCAACCGCTTTACCGTGATTGCCCGCGACGGTGGCTTTCCGCCGCTTAGCACCACGGCGAGCTTCCAACTGATCGTCCTGGAAGACAACGCCGCCCCCACCCTGGCTCCGCTGGCCAATCGCAGTCTCAACGAAGGACAATTGTTGAGTGTCACCAACGTGGCCACCGACACCGATCTGCCCCGGCAATCCCTCACCTTCCGCTTGCCGCCCGGCCAACCGGCCGGCGTGGCCCTCGACCCAATCACCGGCGTCCTGACTTGGCGTCCGTCGGATACCCAGGGTGGGACCACCAATACCCTGAGCGTCGTAGTGACCGACAATGGCCCGGTACCCCGGAGCGCCACCCAGAGCTTCACGGTCATCGTGCGCGATACGCACCCGGATTTTGTGCTGACGCCCGGCGGCGGTCCGTTGTTGTCCGGGCAGAACGGGTCCGTCCCATTGACCCTGCATTCGGGACTGGACCTGACCAACGTCGTCCTGCTGCTGGACCTCGACAACGATCGGCTCATCAACCTCTCGCTACAAAACCTCGCGGCCTCGGTCGCCCGCGCGGACCTGCAATCCCAAGGCTCCAACCGGTATCAACTGCAATTCCGCACGCTGCCCGACACCGTCCTCCAGGGCGATCTGGTGCTGGCCCATTTGGACTTCGGCACGGTTTCGAATCCTCGCTCGGCCATCATCCACCTGCGCGGCGCCGCGTTAACCGGCTCCCGCGCCAGCGGCACGCCCACACCCGCCGGCCAAGCGGGCGAAGGCACTCTTTACCTCATTGGCCGCGACCCGATTCTGATCCCCGGCCCGACCACCCCGCCGCAACTCGGCCTCACCCTCTACGGCGAACCGGGCGTGACCTACGGCTTGGAACGGCGCGCCAGCCTCGATGACGGCCAACCCTGGATCGCCGCCGGCACCCTGAAAGTCAGCAGTTTGAAAACCGATTGGGTCCCCCAATTGATTCGCCAGGAAGTGGAGTTCTTCCGCGCCTACCGGGTCGTCACCGGCGCACTAAGCCTGCGCCATGAGGACGGTCGCTTGATCCTCGAATGGCCCGCCGACTGCGCGGGATGTCGGCTCGAAGAGACCCGGGACCTCGGCCCCGGCGCCCGTTGGACCCCCACCGCCACTGCCCCCCAACAGCGGGGTGCCGCCTACCGGGTTACTGTCCCGGACGAATCCACCGGCGCCCTTTACCGGCTCGTCCAACCCACGAATCGCTAAACCGCAATCGCCCGCGCGAATCCACCCGACATTTGCGCCGCCCCGGATCCCCCCACGGATCCGGGTCCGATCGACCCTTCGCGCCCAGAAACACCCACAAAAACGCCATCTTCCCCCCTCCGCGCCTCCACGCCTCCGCGTGCCCCATCCCCCTGCGAATTCGCCTTCCACTTCAATCCCCCTCGACACTCCGGCAACGATCTGCCTACCTCTTCGCGCTTTTGGAATTGGCATGAACGCAGAACTCTTGGCTCGCGCAAAGTCGCTCGGTTTCTCGGACCGACAGATCGCCCACCTCACCGGCACCACGGAGGACGCCCTCCGCGCTGAACGGAAGGCGCTGGGTCTCATCCCCAGCTACCGCCTCGTGGACACATGCGCCGCCGAGTTCGAGGCCTACACGCCCTACTACTATTCGACCTACGACCGGGGCGATGACGAGGTCACCAAGACCGACACGAAAAAGGTCATGATCCTGGGCGGCGGACCGAACCGCATCGGCCAGGGCATCGAGTTCGACTATTGCTGCGTGCACGCGGCCTTCGCCCTCAAGGCGGACGGCTTCGAGACCATCATGGTCAACTCCAACCCGGAGACCGTGTCCACCGACTACGACACGTCCGACAAACTCTTCTTCGAACCGCTCACCCTGGAAGACGTCCTGCACATCTACGAGCGCGAAGGCTGCTGGGGCGCGATCGCTCAATTCGGTGGCCAGACCCCGCTGAACCTCGCCCTCGGGTTGAAGAAAAACGGCGTCAACATCATCGGCACCTCCCCCGAAAGCATCGAGATCGCCGAAGACCGGAAGCTCTTCTCGGCCATGCTGGATCGCCTCAACATTCCGCAGCCGAAGAACGGCATGGCCACCAACGAGGAGGAAGCCCTCACGGCAGCCCACAACTTGTCCTATCCGGTGCTGGTTCGTCCGTCCTTCGTGCTCGGCGGGCGTGCCATGCAGATCGTCTACACGGACGCGGAACTGTCCCACTACATGAAGTTCGCCGTGGAGGCTTCGCCCGAGCGGCCCGTGCTGGTGGACAAGTTCCTCGAAGACGCCACGGAAGTGGACGTGGATTGCATCGCCGACGTGGGCAATTTCCCCAATCCCGCCGACGGTACGGTCGTGATCGGAGCCATGCTCGAGCACATCGAGTTCGCCGGCGTGCATTCCGGTGACGCCGCCATGGTGCTGCCCCCGCACACGCTTTCCCAAGAGGTCATCGCCACCATCCGGAAGTACACGCACGCCATGGCGCGCGAACTGCTGGTGTCGGGCCTGATGAACGTCCAGTACGCGGTCAAGGGCACCACCGTCTACGTGCTCGAAGTGAATCCCCGCGCCTCCCGCACCGTGCCCTTCGTGAGCAAGGCCATCGGCTTCCCGCTCGCCAAACTGGCCGCGCAGGTGATGGCCGGTAAGTCCCTCAAGGAACTCGGCTTCACCGCCGAGGTCTGGCCCAAGTACTGGGCCGTGAAGGAATCCGTGTTCCCCTTCAACCGCTTCCCCGGTCAGGACATCATCCTGTCCCCGGAAATGCGCTCGACCGGCGAAGTCATGGGGCTCGATGCCGATCTGGGTGTCGCGTATGCCAAGGCCCAAATGGCGGCGAATTCCCCGCTGCCCCTCAAGGGCCGCGTGTTCATCAGCGTCGGCGACCTGCACAAGGGCGATGTCGCCGCCGTGGCCAAGTCCTTCGCGGACCTCGGTTTTGAGCTCGTTTCGACCAATGGCACCGCCACGGTGCTCGAAAAAGCCGGTCTGAAGGTCCAGCGCGTGTTCAAGCTCAACGAAGGCGCCCGCCCCAACGCGGTGGATCTGCTGAAGAACAAGGAACTGCAATTGGTCATCAACACCCCGAGTGGTGCCAGTCCCCGTGCGGACGAGGTCAAGATTCGCACCACCGCCGTCATGACTGGCACGCCGATCATGACCACGCTCAGTGGGGCCAAGGCGGCCGCCCTGGGCATCGCCGCGCTACAGAAGCACGGTTACGCCGTAAAAACGATCCAGGAGTACCACTGAGCCCCGCGGAGACGCTCCTGGCTCCATCAGCCCCGCCCGGTTCGGCCCCGCCCGACCGGGCGGTTTCGTTTTCGCACGTCCGGCCGGGGTGCCCCGGTGCCGCCCGACCCTCCTCGTGAAAGGGAAGACCGGCAATCAACCTGGCGACGTCGATTCCACTTCACCGCAGGCAACGAAGATCGACCGCCTCGCCACAGCTCTTCCCCACGGAAAGGCTCACCAAAAACTGCAGCAAGGCACCGGAACCGTCCGCCCGGACAACCTACGGATGAATCCGGCCCCGCACCCCGCTGACGAACAACATCTTATCAATCGACTGAATCGCCCCCCCCGTGCTCAATGCACTCGCCGGCAGGAATGCCAGCGGTAGACCTCTACGGTTGCGGCGAAACCAACCGGAAGAAGCGATGGGCGTTCCCGGTGCCAAGCACCTCCGTATAGGTCACGAGTCCCTCCAGGGTGTCTGGCGTCGAGAGGGGCGTCCATTGCTGGAGATCCTCGGAGCCTTGGAGCAGGTAGTCACTGCATTGATCGCGATTGAATTGAAGTTGAATCGTTCCCGAGGGCAGCCATTGAATGTCGAGCGTAATCGGGGTCTCCGAACCGCTTCCACCGACCCGCGCAATCACTGAATCGACACTCGATCCGCCATCCAATATCCGGCTCCCAAAGACCGATTGTCCGGTCGTAGTACCGGTGATGACGTAGCCACCGCCCGCAACCGTGGTGATCGCGTACCCAAAGTCGTCCGAGGCGCCGCCGGCCTGTCGCGCCCCGGCGAAATTCCCATCCGTATCATACTTGGCGACGAAGAGTTGTGCTGAGGGTCCATTCGTCAGGGTCAGCGCATTGAATTCGGCGGGTCCATAAAAGGATCCGGTCACATAGACACTGGCAGATCCATCCGTGGCTACGCCCGCAGCACCGATGGCATCGCTGGTCTCGGTGTTGCGCGCCCATAATACGTTGCCCGCCGGATCGAACTTGGTGAGGAAGAGATCGTAGAAACCAGAGCTGAAGAGGAGGTTGGTGCCGAAAAACGCCAATTGATCAAAATACCCAGCGACCAAAACATTCCCGTTCGGATCCAGGGTCAGAGCTGAGGCCTGAGTGGTCCCCGCCTCCCCGGCCTGACTCACCCAATCCAACTGACCGTCCGGGTCCAATCGCGCCACGAACATGTCCGTGTCCCCAACGCTGGTGAGAATATCGTCCCCAAAAAAGCCGTCCCCGGCGAAATAGCCGGTGACATAGCTTCGGCCTTGATCATCGACTCCAATGCCCGTGCCCACGTCCTCGGCCTCGCCCCCGAGCTGGACCGCCCAGCGGAGCTGCCCGGTCGGCCCATACTTCGCCACAAAAATATCGGAGAACTCGTTGTTGGGAAAGGTGTTGTTCCCAAATTGAGCTTGGTACTTGAAACCTCCGGTAAGATAACTATTGCCCTGTGAATCGACCGCGATGGCGCGTCCGAAGACACCGACGCTGGTTCCGGTATTGGTCACCCAGAGTAGCTTCCCGTTGGGATCATACTTGGCGAGAAACAGGTCAAACGAACCGGTCGTTTTGAGGGGCACGCCGCTGAACTCGGCTGGGCTGCCAAAATATCCGGTCACATAGCAGGCGCCTAGGCTGTCCACCGCTACGCCCAGACCGACATCCGCATGGGTTCCGCCCGCTTGCCGGGCCCAAAGAAGCTGGCCGTCCGCATTATATTTCGCCACGAAGATATCGGTCCCGCCGTGACTGACCAGATTGGTCCCTCCGAAGGCAGCCGCCCCCTCGAAGGAGCCGGTGACATAACTATTCCCCCCGGCATCCGACGCGACGGAATACCCGGCGGCGGAAACAGTGCTGCCGCCAGGAACGATCCAGCAGTAGCCCGTGGATGCGACTTCGACCTTGGGATCATAGATCAGGGTCAAGGTCACCGCTGTGCTGTTCTGGCGTGGACTGGCGTGGACTGGCGTCGCTGGCGACGATGGAGATTATATTCTGTCCCAATGCCAAAGTAATGACGCGGCTCCAATGAGCCGTCGCTCCCCCGTTGACGCTTCCGCCGGTTCCAGCCAAGCCATTGATAGTCACGGACGAAACGCCGTTGTCGCCGCGATCCAAATCGGTCGCAGTGCCTGAAAGGGTGATGGTACTACCCAGAACGGTTTGACCGTTCTGGTGGCTGGTGACCAACAGTTCCGGTGGGGTCTGGTCCACCGGTTCGTAGATCAAGGTCAGGGTTTCGGCGGCTGTGTTGCGGCTGGGACTGTTGTCGTGGGCCACGACTGAAATGAGATTGGGCCCGACTTTGAGATTAACGCTGCGGGACCATTGGGCTGTTGCGGCGCCGGCGACGCTACCCCCCGTGGCCGGAGCCGAATTCACCAAGACGTCGGCAACCCCGTTGCCGCCCTGCAGCGCGTCGGAGGCTGTCCCCGCCAGAAGAACCGTCGGCGTGGCCACGGTCTGGCCCTTGCGATGGCTCGTCACCACGAGGTCGGGAGGCAACGCGTCGGCGGGATCATAATTAATCGTGATCGTTTTTGCCGCGTCGTTGTTATTCCCGTCGCGGGCTACCACGGAAATTACGTTGGGACCAAGCTTTAAGTTAACTCCGCGGGTCCAGCTTGCCGTGGCCGCGCCTACGGCGGTGTCACCACTGGCCCGCGTGCCGCTGATCGTGACGGAAGTGATGCCACTGTTGCCCAGCCCGGCATCGGAGGCTGTTCCGCCCAGGGTGATGGCCGGGGTGGCTACCGTCTGCTCATTCTTGTGGCTGGTAATCTCGACGACGGGCGGATCCACATCACCGGGCTCATAGTTTACCGTGATGGTTTGGGCAACGCTGTTGAGATTGGGACTGCCATCCTGGGCAACGACTGAGATCACATTGGCGCCCCGGACTAGAGTCAAGCTGTGGCTCCAAGCGCTCGCAGCGGACCCCGAAGCAATCCCGCCAACGGCCGCCACACCATTAACCGTCACGCCGGTCACGCCACTGTCGCCCCGGCCTGAATCACTCACCGTTCCGGAGATCTGGATCGGACTTGTGCGGACGGTAATATTGTTGCGGGGTTGGTCGATGGTGAGATCGGGTGGAGTGATGTCGCCGAGTTGGTAGGTAACTGCGATGGTGACATTGGTTACCTGGGGAAACTGACTCCCGTCCTGGGCACTTACATTGATCAAGTTTCGCCCGGGAGATAGAGCGAAGGTGCGGCTCCAATTCGCCACCCCTCCCCCGGTCGCGGTGTCGTTGTCGGCTCGCACAGAATTCACCCGAACCCCGATTATTCCATGGTCTCCCCGGCCTGCGTCGCTGGCGGTTCCCCGAAGGGTGAGGGAGTTCGAAAGGACGATTTGGCCGTCGGTGTGGCTGGTGATCTGGAGCGCCGGCGGGGTGGAGTCCGCCGGTTGAAGGGTCAGGCTGAACGTTACGTCTGTCTGATTTGGAAAGGGGCTGTTATCGTAGGCGAAAACGGAGATATAATTCCGTCCGGGCGAGAGCTCCACCGTCCGGCTCCAGTTCACCTGACCGCTTCCGGACGTTGTCGCGCCCTCGATTCGGCTACCCAGATACACTTGGGATATGCCATCATTCCCACGGCCCAAATCACTGGCTGTCCCCGAAATGGTGACGGTGCTGCTGGTGACAATTTGTCCATCCGTGTGGCTGGTGATGGCCAGATTTGGCCCAAGGGTGTCGGCGGGTTGAAAATTAATGATCAAGCTCACCGACGTTTCATTGGGAAACTGGTTTCGGTCGTAGGCGTAGACGGTGATTTGGTTTTTCCCGGGAGAGAGATCGAGACTGCGGGACCAGTTCACGATTTGGTTTCCGGTTCCGTTGATATCCGGCAGGGTGCCACGAATATTCACCGAAGAAATCCCATGATCGCCGCGGCCGGCGTCCGTGGCGGTACCGGTCAACAAAATGGTGCTGGTGGAGACGGTCTGACCATTGGCGTGGCTGGTGACATTGAGAATGGGTGCCTGGGTGTCGTCCGGTTGAAAGTTAATGACCACGCTTAAGATCGCCTCATTCGCAACATCACTTTGATCGTAGGCATAGACGTTGATGGTGTTGGCGCCCGGTTGCAGTTCGACGCTCCGGGTCCAATTGACCGTGGCTGCGCCCGCAGCGTTTATATCGGGCAGGGCTCCCCGGACGCTGACGGACGCGATGCCGTTGTTACCTCGCCCGGCGTCAGTTGCAGTTCCGGTGAGGACGATCGTGCTGGTGCTGACGATTTGACCACTGGTGTGCAACGGTGTCCATACAACTCATTCAGGATGAACGCATGAGTGTGGCTAGGTCAGGCAGGGCGGCCCGCTCAACCTCCCCATATCGGAGAGCCCTACGTAGCCACCGGACGAACTTCACCGACAGCTGAGTGGCCCCGCGCAGCGCTACGGCGAGGCTCGATACCGATCGGCCCGCCTCGGTGGCCGTCGCCTTCAAATCATCACGCCGTCGTTCGCGACGACGAACCTCCGCTTCATCACCCACTCCGCCCAGATCCTCAATTCGGTGCCGGTATAGGAGCATCAGATTGTGGGCCAGCGCGACCAGTCGCCCCTGGATTTCCTTGGCCGTTTGGCTCGAAGCCCAGGCCTTCTTCTCGTCGAGCTTGTTCTTGATCTGGTCGAACACCTTTTCAATGTCCCAACGCCGCCGGTATAATTCAGCCAGAACGCCAGGTGGCACGTCCGGAACGTTCGTCAGGAACTGGTACTCCTTGCCTGTGGCAGGGTCCGTGTAGTGAATCACCCGCATGGGCAATCCGTCGCGGGACATTACGGCCCGGTCACTGCTAACGCCCGCATTTCGGGGATCGGTCCCACTCCAGTCGTATTCGCGAAGGTACTCAAACACCATGCCTTCCTTGACGCGGCTGAGGAAGTAGACGGCCGACTGCTGACGACAGCGGGCCCAGTAGGCGAAATCGATTCCAGCCCGATCATAGACATTCAGGACGCGGG
Source organism: Verrucomicrobiota bacterium (assembly GCA_947471985.1). GTDB lineage: Bacteria > Verrucomicrobiota > Verrucomicrobiia > Limisphaerales > UBA9464 > CANIZL01. Next base: position 19,755 of record CANIZL010000112.1, read on the forward strand.
TCCCTCGCGGAACGCCGTGCCGCAGGCCCGGGGGCTGGAGGCGCTTCAGCACACTCATGTCATGCTCATGGGGTTCGGCCGCCACGGCGAGATGACGGAGTAGGTGGGTGGAGAGATCCAAAGCATAAAAATGCCCGATGGCCGGCCGAGGCCCCTCCACCTTGGGGTCGTGGAGCGCCGGTTTGTGCCAGTGCCCATCGGCGGCGAAACAACGATAGAGTGCCAGTTCTGGCAGGTCGCTCAACCGGGAGGGCAGCTGAGCCGTGGCCATAACCCGTTCACCGACGTCACGGAGGAAGGCGGCGCGACGCTCGCTGTGAAGGGACAGGAAATAGGTCGAGCGGATCGGGGTTGAAGGAAAGCGGCCGGCATGTTCCTGCAAGAAGCCGCGGCCTGAGGGGGACGATTCGACGACCCGGATCAGATTGAGATGAAGCCAATCGCGGTCGGAGAGCACCGGCGCAAAGCCGGTGAGAGTTGATTGGGCGACGGCTTGGTCAACTGGGGCGAAAAACGATTCGAACACTGTGGAATTAGAATAAGTTGCGCTCACTAGGTCCAAAAATTTCGGACCCCCGGTGCGTCAAGTGCATTTTAATAACATTGCGCGCCCTGTGGTGGCGTTTTTACGAACAAGAAGAGGTTTGTGAACCCCTGGAAAACGGGCGCCTTGGCGCCCCCTTTACGATCAATAGCGCAGCGCTAATGCCCTGCTTTTCCTGAGATATCATGGACGCCGTTGA
>CANIZL010000113.1 GCA_947471985.1 Verrucomicrobiota bacterium
AATACCGTCGTGGCATCATTCCCACGCACTTCCGGTGAATCTACGGACCTATTTGCAACTGCTCCCACGGACCATTGCGACATCACTCCCACTTTCACCACGAACAAATTTGGGAATCACTCCTCGAATTACCGCGAAGCGCTACAGCCGACTGTCGGCGCGGCGGTCAGGGCGGTCAGGCGAGGATTTCGCGGACGACTCGGGCGGGCTTGCCGTCGGTGAGGCTGAGTTCGCGGCCGGCGCGTCGGTAGATCAAGCGGGTGTGGTCCAGTCCGAAGAGATGCAGGATCGTGGCGTGGTAGTCGTGGTGCGTCACCACGTCCTGCACGGCGTGGTGGCCAAATTCATCCGTGGCCCCATGGGTCATGCCGCCTTTGATACCGCCGCCCGCCATCCAGATCGTGAATCCATAGGTGTTGTGGTCGCGGCCAATGCGGTCGCGGCCGAGATCGTTCTGGATCACCGGCAGGCGTCCCATTTCGCCGCCCCAGTGGACCAGGGTGCTGTCCAGCAGGCCGTGCGACTTGAGGTCGGAGATCAGGGCCGCGACGGGTTGATCGGTGCGGGTACAGAGTTCGGGCAGCGCTTTCACGATGCCGCTGTGGTGATCCCAGCTCTGGCCGTTGTTGATGATCTGCACAAAACGCACACCGCGCTCCACCAGTCGCCGCGCGATCAGGCAGCGCGTGCCGTAGTCGCGGGTGATTTCCTGGTCGATGCCATAGAGTCGGCGCGTGGCTGCGCTTTCGCGGGAGATGTCCATGGCCTCCTTGGCGGCGGTCTGCATCCGGGCGGCCAGTTCGTAACTGGCGATGCGGGCATCGAGGTCCAACTCGTCCGGGTGTTGGGCCTGATGTTCACGGTTGAGTTCGCGGAGGAATTCCAACTGCCGTTCCTGTCCCGGACCGCGGAGCAGTTCCGGGGCATCAAGATTCAGAATGCGGGGTTCGCGGGGACGGATCACGGTGCCCTGGTACAGGGAGGGCAGCCAGCCGTTGGACCAATTGTGATCCGCCAGCAACGGGGCGCCGTTGGGGTGGGTGAGGGTGATGAACGCCGGTAGATTCTGACTCTCGCAGCCCAGTCCGTAGTTCAACCAACTGCCCAGAACCGGTGCGCCGGGAGTGACCCGCCCGCCCGCGAGGGCGTAGACCGATTGGCCATGATTGTTGACGCCGGTCTTCATCGACCGGATCACGCAGATGTCGTCGACCACCCGCCCGAGGTGCGGCAGCAGGGAGGAGAGTTCGGTGCCGCTTTCGCCGTGCTTTTGGAAGTCCCACAGCCCGGGCAGTACTTTGGCGCTGGCCTGACCGGCGTTGTCGTATTTGAGTTCGCCGGGGAAGGGCTGGCCGGCGTATTTCTTCAGCATCGGCTTGGGATCGAAGAGATCCATGTGGCTGGGCCCGCCGATCATGAGGATGGAAATCATCGCCCGGGCGCGGGCCGGATGATGTCCCGGCTTGGGATTGAGATCGTATTTCCGCGGCTCCAGTTCGGGTCGCGCCGGGGCGGCGAGGGCGCCGTCCTGTTGCAGCATCCAGGCGAGGGCCGAGGAGCCCAGACCGAAGGCGCCGGCTTGCAGGAAATGCCGGCGGGAGCAGAATCCCGGTGACTTGGGGGTGTTCATGGTCGGAGGCAAGGCGGGCTCGCCGAACGCGGTGGGGCGGGGCGCTTATTCGACATAGAGAAAACGGTTGGATCCGAGCAGCATCTGGCACCAGCTCGCCAGCGCCTGCAACGGTGCATCGGGTGCGGTGGCGGTGGCGGGAGCGTCATTCTTGGCAGACGCGGGAGCCGTGGGGGGAGCCGTCGGCGGGGTGGGGGAACGCAGGGTTTCGGTTTGTTCGGCCAGATAGATTAGGCTGCGTTGCATTTCGGCGGCGGTGGGTTCGGCGGCGAACACCCAGTGCCACGCGCGTTGGATCTGGCCGCGCAGGGAACCGGGGCATTCGCGACGGACCCGTTGGGCCAGATCCTGCGCGCGGTCCAGCACGAATTGATCGTTCAGCAGCATCAGGGACTGTGGCGGGACGGTGGAGGCCGGGCGGGCTTCGCAGTTGGGTGCCAGGGCTGCGGCGTCGAAGGTTTCCAGCATGCCGACGGGCATGGAGCGCCGGACCTGCACGTAAATGCTGCGACGAAATTCCGAGCCACCCAAACCCGCGGCTCCGGTGGGATCCCCGTTGCCATCCTTGTTCTGCGCCCCAACGACAAACTGTCCGTGGGCATTGACGGCGACGGGCACCGGGGCGCCGAACATCGCGGGGTTCAGCCGGCCGCTGACGGTGAGCAGACTGTCGCGCAGGCTCTCGGCGTCGAGTCGGCGCAGGCGCATGCGGCCGAGCAGCCGGTTGTCCGGATCCCGCTCGGCGGCGGCGGCCTGCGTGGAGCTTTGCCGATAGGCGGTGCTCAGCACCATGACGCGGTGCAGGGCCTTCAAACTCCAATGCTGCGCCACGAACTCACTGGCCAGCCAGTCGAGCAATTCCGGATGCGTGGGGCGTTCGCCCAAAGTTCCGAAATCGCCCAGGGTGCCCACGAGGCCGGCGCCGAAGTGGTGGTGCCAGAAGCGATTGACCAGGACGCGGGTGGTCAGGGGATGCGTGCCGCTGGTGAGATTGCGGGCAAGGGCCAGGCGGCGTCCGGTGGTGCGGCCGGGACTGTTGGTGTTGACTTGGAGAGCCGGCGTGTGGGACGCGAGGACCGTCAGGCCACCCGGTTCCACGGCTTCGCGCGGTTGCTGGTGGTCGCCGCGGTGGAAGACAAACGTTCCCGCGGATCGGCCGCCGGGTTCCTCCACCAGACAATGAACCAGCGAATCCGCCGGTTTTCCCGCACGCACGTCGGTGGCCCGCTGACGGACGGCGGCCACTTGTTTGGCACCTTCGACGTCCACTTCGCCCAGAATGATGTGATCCTGGAAGGTGGGAAATTCGCGCAAGAGTTTTAGATGCGCCTCAGTGCGTTTGTCGGCCGGCGTGCGACGGGCCGCGATCACCGCTTCCCGCCGTTCGGCCGGTACGAGGTCCAACTGCTTTTGGACAAATTTCTCGATCAGCGTGTCGTGCAGCCGTTGGGCTTCGTCATCGATCGGTTTCGCCGCCTGTTCCACGCATTCGGCGACGGCCCGGTCCTCCGGTGACATGAGGGACACCTGTCGGGCGCCGGGTGGCTTCCAATGCTGCCAATCAAAGGCGGGTTCAAACACGGCCCGCAGGCGATAGTAATCGGACTGGGGAATCGGGTCGTAACGGTGGTCGTGGCATTGGGCGCATTGGACGGTGAGGCCGAGGAAGGCGGACGATACGATGTGCAGCGTATCGGCGATCACCTGGTTCTGGGCGAGCGCGGCGTCGGCGGGACCGTCCCCGGTGGGATCCGGTGCCAGGCGCAGGAAACCGGTGGCGATCAAACGCTCCAATGGGGCGCCGGTCAGCTCGCCGAATGGCGGGGAGACCAATTCATCGCCGGCCAATTGTTCGGTGATGAATTGATCGAAAGGCAGGTCGGCATTGAGGGCACGGATGACGTAGTCCCGGTAGCGCCAGGTCCAACCCCGCTCCGAATCGCTTTCGGCGCCGCCATTGGAATCGGCGTAGCCGGCGACATCGAGCCAATGCCGCGCCCAGCGCTCGCCGTACCGTTGCGACGCCAGCAGACGTTCCACGAGAGATTCGTAGGCGTTGACGGTGGGATCCTGGACGAAGGCGGTCACCTCTTCGGGCGTGGGTGGCAGGCCGGTGAGATCGTAGGTCACGCGGCGGATCAACGTTGGGCGATCCGCGGCGGGGGCGAAGGACAGCTGGTTGGTTTCGAGGCGGGCGAGGAGGAAGGCGTCGATGGGCGTCCGGATCCATTCCGGATGTTGCACGGTGGGGACCGCCGGGCGCTGAACGGGCCGAAACGCCCACCACTCGCGCTCTTCTTCCGTCAGGTAGACGCGGGGAACGGTGAGCGGCTCAGGTCGCAGGGTGGGGGCGCCCTGTTCGATCCAACGTTCGATGCGGGAAACTTCGGTGGGCGTCAGTTTCTTCTCGCCCTTCGGCATCTCGCCGGAGCGGATCAGTTTCAGGACGAGGCTTTCGGCGGGCCGACCGGGCACCAAGACGGTGCCGCTTTCCGCGTTGGTCAGCATCAGTCGGCGCAGGCGCAGGTCCACGCCGCCCTTGAGTTTCTCGCCTTCGCCGTGGCAGGGAAAGCAATGGGCCTTGAGGATGGGCCGGACATCGCGTTCGAAACTGACCGGCCCGCCCGGGGCCGGGGAGTTGGATTGCGCGGCCGCGCCGAGGGCCCAACTGAGCAGCAAGCCGATGCCCCGCCATTTTCGCGAACGCGGGCGGGACGGGCGGGGTGAGTGTTTGCCGATTCCCCCGGGTGCACGCGCCGGGCCGAGATGGCGGGCCGGTGGCGGGGAAGTACGGCGGGAGTTCACGGCCGTGACACTGGCACAGCGCGGTCGGATCTGGCAATTGGCGGCGGCGGAAATCCCGCGGGCGGGCGCGGGGCGACGAACGGTGTCGTCGGCCTTACCGGGCCAGGGCGATCATATAGCGCTGCAGCCGGTCGGTCTCCGCCCGGTCCCGGGCCTCCTTGTGAATGAGATGCAGATTGGCGACGACCCGCTGGAGGATGCGCCGGGTGCTGATGGGCGTCAGGGCACCTTCGTCAAAATCGCTGCCGAATTCCTTCAGGCGCTTTAGGCAATCCACCTTGGTCAGGAGTCGTCCCTCGTGGAAGGCGTCGATATAGAATTCTTCCCGGGGCGATTGATAACGGCAGAGGAAATGGCCGGGCATGCCGATGCCGGTGACGGGCAGGTTCAGGCGGCGGCAAATGAACAGGTAGAGCAGGCAGAGCGAAATGGGGATGCCACGGCGGCGGTCCATGACCCGATTGAGATAACTGTTCTGGGGATCGTAATAGGTGTTGGCGTTGCCCTTGAAGCCCAGTTTGCCGAACAGTTGCTCGTTCACGCACTGGAGGCGGGCCTCCACCGAGGCGGCGGTGGTCAGACCGGGACGGATCGCGCCGGCCCAGTCGTCGAGTTGCGCCCGATACGCCTCGATGGGGGCGTCCGGATAGCGGGTGCGGACGAACAACCAGACGGCCTGTTCGAGATCGAAATGTTCGCCGTGGGCCAGGGTGAAGGTGAGGAATTCCGAATCCGCCTGGGCGGCGGCGAAATGTCCGAAGATATCCCGCAACCGCCGCCGCACGCCGGGTTCGTCGTGGTAGCGGTGGTTTTCCAACCATTCCAGCGTGCCCTGGCCCCCGGCGATCAGTTGCGCACGGATTTGTTCCGAGACTCCCGGATCGTCATCGCCCAACAGGGTCAGCAGCGCCAACTGCCGTTGGATGCTCGGCGTGCCGGTGAGCGGGGCTGGATTCACGGAGGAGGAAGTTGTCGATCGGTCGGCGCGGGTCACGCGAAAGAGACCGGAAGAGTGGCGGAATGTTTTGGAAATTCCGCCGGCTTCCCCGGGCAATTTAGTCGCGCACCCAGAAGTCGACCACGAACGCCTCGGCCAAAAACGGTCCCAGCAGGGCGCCGAAGGCCTTGTGATCGGGATGCACGAGATACTCGTCGCGATCCTTTTCGGAGCGGAAAGTCATGATGAACACGTGGGTGTGCCCCCGATCATGCTTTTCGGGGCTGATGTTCTGACCCCATTCATACTTGTCGACCTGGGGGATCTTGGTTTTCAGGGCCGCGAAGGCATCCACGATTTTGCGGATATCCTCGGGTTTGGTGCCTTCCTTGAATTTGAAGGAAACGACGTGGCGGAGTTTGCCGGTGGCTTTCTTTTTGGCCGCCATCGCCGTGGAGGAAAACGTCAGCGCTGCCACGAGCGCCACGGTCAGGAGCAGGAAATGCTTCATAGGGGTGGGGAGCCTACCCAGCCTCCCGGTACCTCCGCAAGCGCCAGCGGGCGTGGATCGGCGGCGGGGGGGGACGAAACCAACCCGCTCGGCCGGGCCGGAGACGCTCGCACCGCGGGCGCGTCGGAGAACTGTCAGCTGGGCCCACGGGGAGATGGGGAACGGGTCCGGCTCGTGCGCCTGATTCCAAAGCGTCAGAGGACTGCCGCAGTCCATAACCTCGCGGAAATCACCCGCCGCGTGAGAAGTCGCGCCAGCAGTCTTGGACTGCGGTCGTCTTCTACCGCTTTGGAATCGAGCGTCACGGCACCCAGAGCGCCCGAAAAATCGGCAATCCTCGCCCGCTGGTAATTTCGCTGCCCGTCCGGCTCGTACGTTGGACATCCAAAGCGTCAGGGGACTGCCGCAGTCCAAGACCTCTCGGTTCTTTGCAGCGTGCTTGGCGGACGGGATGGCGCTTCATCGGCCGCACGCCATCAAGCCGAGGTTCGCCGGATAACTTCGGCTTCCCTTGCCCGGTCCGGGCTTCGGGGTGGTGAGATTTTACCCTAGCCGCTTTGCCCCGGCCGGGTACGTTGGTTGCCCGGTCGGGCGATCTGGCAGCGATCGGTTTCGTTTGTCCGCTTAAACTATGAGTACACCCACCGGCGATATCGCCCTGATTGGATTGGCTGTCATGGGCCAAAACCTGATCCTCAACATGAACGATCACGGACACGTGGTCGTCGCCTACAATCGCACCACGTCGAAGGTCGACGAATTCCTCGCGCACGAGGCCAAGGGCACCCAAATCCTGGGGGCCCACTCGATTGCGGAGATGGTGGGGCTGCTAAAGCGGCCGCGGCGGGTGATGATGCTGGTGAAGGCGGGGCAGGCGGTGGATGATTTCATTGAGCAGTTGGTGCCGGTGCTGGAGCCCGGGGACATCATCATCGATGGCGGCAATTCCCTCTACGGCGACACCGAGCGCCGGGTGAAGTACTGTGCGAGCAAGGGGCTTTTGTTCGTGGGTGCCGGCGTCTCCGGCGGCGAAGAAGGTGCCCGGCGCGGGCCGTCCATCATGCCCGGCGGCAATGTGGCGGCGTGGCCCTTTCTGAAGGGCATTTTCCAATCCATTGCGGCCAAGGTCGACGGCGGATCGCCGTGTTGTGACTGGGTGGGTGACGGCGGGGCGGGGCACTACGTGAAGATGGTGCACAACGGCATTGAGTACGGCGACATGCAGTTGATCTGCGAGGCCTATGCGATCATGCGCAACGGGCTGGGCCTGACGGCCGACCAGATGCACGAAGTCTTTGCCGAATGGAATAGCGGCGAGCTGGACAGTTTCCTGGTGGAAATCACGCGGGACATCCTGGCGTTCAAGGACACCGACGGGCAGCCGTTGGTGGACAAGATTCTGGACACGGCCGGCCAGAAGGGCACCGGCAAGTGGACGGTGATCGATTCGGCGAACCTCGCGCAACCGGTGACGCTGATCGCCGAGGCCGTGTTTGCCCGCTGTGTGAGTGCGATGAAGAACGAGCGGGTGGCGGCCTCCAAGGTACTGACCGGACCCTCGCCCAAGTTGAACGTGGCCGATCAGAAGGCCTTCATCCGCGACATCATGCACGCGCTCTACGCGTCCAAGATGGTGAGCTACACCCAGGGCTACATGCTGATGCGGGCGGCGGCCGCGGAGTACAAGTGGACGCTCAATTACGGCGGCATCGCCCTCATGTGGCGCGGCGGCTGCATCATTCGTTCGCGTTTCCTTGGGAAGATCAAGGAGGCGTTCGACAAGAATCCCGGTTTGGAGAATCTGCTGCTGGACGACTTCTTCAAGAACGAGATCACCAAGTGCCAGGCGGGCTGGCGCAATGTGGTCGCCCAAGCCGCGTTGCATGGCATCGCGGTGCCGGCGTTCAGCACGGCGCTTTCGTTCTACGACAGCTATCGCACGGAGGTCCTGCCGGCGAACCTGCTGCAGGCGCAGCGCGATTACTTCGGCGCGCACACCTACGAGCGGGTGGATCAACCGCGCGGTCAGTTCTTCCACACGAATTGGACCGGACGCGGCGGCTCGGTGTCGTCGAGCACCTACAACGCCTGAGGTGTTTGGCATGGCCCGCGGTCTTGCCGTTTTTCCGACGGGTAGGGGCCGCGGGCTCGGGCTGAGGGAGTAACCGCGGATAACGCGGGTGGCGCGGATAAGTCGGAAAACCGGGTGGTGAGGAAAGGGCCTTCATATCCGTGTTATCCGCGCTATCCGCGGTTCAATTTTTGGGTCTGAGGAAGCGGCTGAGGCACGGGGGATTCTCGCCGACGGGAAAGTCAGCGTTACGAAGGCGGGGAGTGGGCGCGCCGACTCGATGGTCAGCGGTAACGGGCGTGTGCCATTAATCCATCACCGCATCCCGATGCGTTGATTTAATCATTGGCACGCGGGAGGGTGGCCTCCTAGGCTTGCGTCATGGCTTCTAACGTGGCGCCGCTACATCCGCTGGAACAATTGCTTCGCGAACGCATCGTCATCATCGACGGCGCGATGGGCACGGTCATCCAGCGCTATAAGCTGGGCGAAGCGCAATTCCGCGGGGAACGGTTTCGGGACTGGACCGGCAAGCCCTTGAAGGGCAACAACGAGCTGCTTCAGCTCACCCAGCCGCAGATTATTGAAGAAATCCACCGGCACTACCTCGAGGCCGGGGCGGATATCATCGAGACCAACACGTTTTCGGCGACCACCATCGGGCAGCACGATTTCTTCTTCACCAAGCCGCACGAAGGCAAGAAGTCGCAGGCGTTCATGGAGGAGGTCATCAATGATCCCACTCTGCGCGAACTGGCCCGGGATCTGAACCTGGCGGCGGCGCGGTTGGCCCGGAAAGCCGCCGATGAGGTGGGCGCCAAGACCGGGCAACGTCGATTTGTCGCCGGAGCCATCGGACCGATGCCCGTCACGGCGTCGCTGTCGCCGGAGGTCAACGATGCCGGCTTCCGGTCGGTGAATTTCGTCCAATTGGTTCAAGCCTATCGGGAGCAGGTGGAGGCCCTGATGGATGGCGGGGTCGATGTCATCCTGGTGGAGACGATCTTCGACACGCTCAACGCCAAGGCGGCTTTGTTTGCGGTGGAAGCGGTGTTCGAGCAGCGCGGTTGCAAGCTGCCCATCATGATTTCCGGGACGATCACGGATCTCTCCGGTCGCACGTTGACCGGGCAGACGGTGGAGGCGTTCTGGAACTCCGTGCGGCACGTGAAGCCGTTGACCATCGGATTCAACTGCGCGCTGGGGCCGAAGGAATTGCGGGCGCACGTCGAGGCGTTGCACAAGATCGCCGACACGTACATCTGCATGTACCCGAATGCCGGGCTGCCGGATCCCCTGTCGCCCACCGGCTTCCCCGAGACGCCGGAAACGCTGGCGCCGCAAATTCGTCCGTGGGCCGAGAATGGCTGGCTGAACGTGATCGGCGGTTGCTGTGGCACCACGCCGCCGCACATCGCCCGGATCACCGAGGCGGTTCGCGGATTGGCGCCGCGGCAGATTCCGGCAATCGATCCCTACCTGCGGCTGAGCGGCATGCAGGCGTTCACCCAGACGCCGCAGATCAACTTCATCAACATCGGCGAGCGGGCCAACGTCACGGGTTCGCCGAAGTTCGCCAAGCTCATCCTCGCCGGGCAGTACGACGAGGCGCTGGCCGTCTGCAAGCAACAGGTCGAGACCGGGGCGCAGATCATCGACATCAACATGGACGAGGGCATGCTCGATGGCGCGGCCGCCATGACGCGCTTCGTTAATCTGATCACGGCCGAGCCGGACATCGCCAAGGTGCCGATCATGATCGACTCCTCGAAGTGGTCGGTGATCGAAGCCGGCCTGCGTTGCTGGCAGGGCAAGGGCATCGTGAATTCGATCTCGCTCAAGGAGGGCGAGGTGAAGTTTCTGGAGCAGGCCCAGTTGGTGCGTCGGTATGGCGCCGCCGTGGTGGTGATGGCTTTCGATGAACGCGGACAGGCCGACACCTTTGAGCGGAAGATTGAGATCTGTCGGCGCAGTTATGATCTGCTGGTTCAGAAGATTGGGTTTCCGCCGCAGGACATCATTTTTGATCCCAACATTCTCACCGTCGCGACGGGCATCGAGGAGCACAACGGCTACGCCCTGAATTTCATCGAGGCCACGCGTTGGATCAAAGCGAACCTGCCGTTCGCCAAGGTTAGCGGGGGCATTTCCAACATCTCCTTCAGTTTCCGCGGCAACAATCATGTCCGGGAGGCGATGCACAGCGTGTTCCTGTACCACGCCATTCGGGCGGGGCTCGACATGGGCATTGTGAACGCCGGCATGCTGGAGGTGTACGAACAGATTCCGCGCGATCTGCTGGAGCTGGTGGAGGACGTCATCCTCAATCGCCGCCCGGACGCGACCGAGCGGTTGGTGGCGCACGGCGAAGCTCTGAAGCTAAAAGCGGCCGGCGCGGTCGGCACGGCCGAAGCCAAGGCGGCGGAAGCCTGGCGCAGTGAACCGGTGGAGAAGCGGCTCGCGCACGCCCTGGTCAAAGGGATCGACGCGTTCGTGACCGAAGATACCGAGGAGGCGCGCCTCAAGCTCGGCAAGCCCCTGCTGGTGATCGAAGGGCCGTTGATGGACGGCATGAGCATCGTCGGCGACCTGTTCGGTGCGGGAAAAATGTTCCTGCCGCAGGTGGTGAAATCCGCGCGCGTGATGAAGAAGGCGGTGGCCTACCTCACGCCGTTCATGGAGGCGGAGAAGCAGGCGGCCCTCGCCGCGGGGCACGCGGTAGCCGTGCAGGGGCGGGTGCTCATGGCCACGGTGAAGGGCGACGTCCATGACATCGGCAAAAACATCGTCGGCGTCGTGCTGGGATGTAACAACTACGAGGTCATTGATCTCGGTGTGATGTGTCCCGCGGAGAAGATTCTCGAAGTGGCTCGCAAGGAGAACGTGGACATCATCGGGCTCAGCGGCCTGATCACGCCATCGCTCGACGAGATGCAGCACATGGCCCAGGAGATGGAGCGGCTGGGATTCAAGATCCCGCTGTTGATTGGTGGCGCCACGACGAGCCGGGCCCATACTGCGGTCAAGATTGCCCCGCACTACTCGGAGCCGGTGGTCCACGTGCTGGACGCCAGCCGGGCGGTGCCGGTGGTCAGCGCGCTGATTTCGAAGGAGCAGAAGCCGGCCTTCGTGCGGCAGTTACGGGAGGACTACGAGAAGGCCCGGAACGCGCACGCGGCGCAGGACATCCGTCTCCTGAGTCTCGAACAGGCCCGGGCCAACGCACCGAAACTGACCTTCACCGATCTGCCCCGGCCGACGTTCACCGGCCGCCGGGTGGTGGAGCCCGCGCTCGCGGTTTTGCGCGAGTACATCGACTGGTCCCCGTTCTTCCACACCTGGGAACTGCGCGGACGTTATCCGTCGATTCTCGATCACGAACGGCACGGTGAGGAAGCCCGCAAACTGTTTGCGGATGCGAATCAGTTGCTGGATGAACTGATCGCGACCCAGGCGATTCAGGCGCGGGGCATTTATGGATTCTTCCCGGCCAACCGGGTGGGGGATGACGTCGTGTTGTACACGGGCGAGGACCGGGCGCATGAACTGACGCGCCTGCATTTCCTCCGGCAGCAAATGGAGAAGGGCGATGGCACGCCCAATTGGTGCCTCGCGGACTTCGTGGCGACGGAAGGCGCCGATTACGTCGGTGGCTTCGCGGTGACCACCGGGTTTGGGCTTCAGGTGGTGGTCGATCGTTTCAAGGCGGCCCACGATGATTACAATGCGATCATGGCCGAGGCTTTGGCGGATCGTCTGGCGGAAGCCTTCGCCGAATATCTGCACCAGCAGGCGCGGGTGGAGTGGGGCTTTGGGAAGACGGAAGGTCTGACGCACGATCAGCTCATTGCCGAGGAATACCGGGGCGTTCGGCCGGCGGGCGGGTATCCCGCGAGCCCCGATCACACCGAGAAGGGCACGCTCTGGTCGCTCCTGGAGGTGGAGGCCAGCGTGGGAATTCGGTTGACCGAGAGTTATGCCATGTGGCCCGGCTCCAGTGTAAGCGGGATCTACTTCGCCCACCCCGATTCCAAGTACTTTGCCGTCGGCAAGCTGGGCGCGGATCAGGTGGCCGATCTGGCGGGCCGGAAGAATCGTCCGGTGCGCGAGATGGAGCGGTGGCTCGGACCGTGGCTCGGCTACAACTCGAAGTAGGTCGCCGGAATTCGGCCGAGGTGGAATCAGCCGGCCGGCCACGTTCCGGCTGCAGCGGCTCGCCGGCCGCGGTGCGGTGACCTTTTGGGTACACCGGACCGCGGCGGCGGCAGTACTGCGTACGACTCAGGCCTTCGTCAGGGCGATGTCCAGCATCCCGATCAACGATTGGATCGTCGCCGGGGTTTCGTCGCCCATGTTCGAGATGCGGAACGTGGTGCCTTTGATCTTGCCGTAGCCGCCGTCGATGAGGACGCCCTGGTCCTTCACGGCCTTCTGGAACTTCGCGACATCGATCACCCGGCCGCCCGCCTTGGCGCCGTTGTTGACGCAGACGAGGGTCTTGGATTCGTAGCCGGCCTCGGGGAACAGGGTGAAGCCGTTCCGGGACGCCCAATCCTTGAGCATCTGGTTGGTCTGCGTATGCCGCGCGTAACGCGCCTCGAGACCTTCGGCGAAGAACTCGTCGAGCTTGGCTGACAATCCGTAGATGTGCGGAATCGCGGGCGTGCTCGGGGTCATCGATTCCTTCGCGTTCTTCTCGAACTCAACGAAGTCGAAGTAATACCCGCGATCCTTGACCGTGGCGGCCTTGGCCAGTGCGGCGGGCGAGCAGGTGAAGACCGCGAGTCCGGGGGGCAGGGCGAAGGCCTTTTGGGTGCCCGCGAGCAGGACGTCGATCCCGAGGGCATCGAACGACAGGGGCACGGCGGTCATGGAGCTGACGGCGTCGACGATGAAGAGGACGTCCGGGTATTTCTGCTTCAGGGCCGCGATTTCCGCCAGCGGGCTCATGGTGCCGGTGCTGGTCTCATTGTGGATGAGCGTGAGGGTATCGAACTGGCCGGTGGCGAGCCGCGCATCGATTTGTTCGGCGAGGATGGGGGAGCCCCAGGGCACCTGCAGCGCCTCGGCTTCTTTGCCGCATTTCTTGGCGACGTCGAACCACTTGTCGGAGAACGCGCCCTTCATGCAGTTGAGCACCTTTTTGGTGGTCAGATTGCGCAGGGCGCCCTCCATGACGCCCCAGGCGCTGGAGGTGGAGAGATAGACCAGTTGTTTCGTGCCCAGCAGGGTCTGCAGCTGCGGTTGGATCTTGGCGTACAGGTCTTTAAAGCCCTGACCGCGATGACCGATCATCGCGTGGGACATTGCCTGGAACGTGGCGGGACTGACTTCGACGGGTCCCGGAATGTGCAATTTCACATGTGCCATAAAGCGATCAGGATCGTGCGCGACCCTTCTGGCAGCGGCAAGGGTGACTCGTGGGGAAAGGCGGAAGCCCGGGGCGCGGCGTTAGCCGGCCCCGGCCGCTTCAGCGGGTCGCGGCGGCGGATTTCGCAGCGCCTTGCCAGCTGCGCCAGAGGCGTTGGGGGAGCAAACCGCCGCCGATCAGCAGCACCTGGCTGCCAATGAAGGCCAGCAGCCAGAAGAAGGCGGCATCCATGGCGCCGTAGGAGTGGAGGCCGATGCCGAGCATGTTGGTGCCGAACCACGACCAGCTGGTCACGATGTTGCCCACGAGCGCGAGGATCATCACCCCGCGTTCCTTGACCATGCCGCCCCATCGGGCGTGCAGAATCAGCGCGTTCCACATCACGATGATCAACGCGCCGTTCTCCTTTGGGTCCCAGCCCCAGAAGCGGCCCCAACTTTGATCGGCCCAGATGCCTCCGAGCACCGTGCCGACGAAGCTGAACAGGGTGGCGAAACACAGGATGCCGTACACCGCGCGAGTCAGGGAACGCGCCATTTCCGGGGTGATGATCTTCGTCACCAGACCCAGGAGGACATACAGGATGGCCAGGAACCCGGCGACGTAGGTGGACGCGTAGCCGAGGGTGACGATGACCACGTGGGTGCTGAGCCAGAGATTGGTGTCCAGGACGGCCTGCATCATGGGCAGGGTGTCCGCGTCCTTGGACAGGCCGTGGAGCCCGTGCGCGATGATGAGCGTCACGAAGCCCAGGATGGAACCGACGGCCAAGCCGATGGCATTGCGCCAGAACCGTTCCAGCACCAGCCCGAGCACCACGGCGCCCCAACCGATGAACACGGCGGAGCTGTAAAGGTTGGTTACGGGCGGACGGCCTTCAATGAGCATGCGCGTTACGAGTCCGAGCGAATGCACCAGCAGACCGATGAAGATCAGCCACCACGCGATGTTCCGGCTCGTCTCGGAGAGGGTGACCCAGAAGAATCCGACCAGCAGGAAGGCCGTCATGTAGAGGAGGATGGCCTTATAAAAGGGCGCCCAGTGGTTGAATTTCTGTTCGGTGCGCACCTTGGCGAGCTCGGCGGCGTGGTCCGGTTGGAGTGCCGTGATGTAGGCCTCCACCGCCTGACGGAATTCCGGGAATCGGCCGGCGCGATAGGCGTCCACCAGGCGCGCGTACTGGCCGACGGCGGCCTTCATTTTTACGGAACCGAGTGACTTGATCAGGTCGGCGAACCGGGCTTCAGGCAGGGGATTGCGGCCGGTGAGATGATTGAGCAATTCCGACGGCAGGCCGGGATCCAGGAGGGCGCTGCCCATGCGCTGCCACGAGGAGGCCGCGCGGCCCTGTCCGGCCGGCGGGATCACGAGCGGGGTCTCCATGCCATCCATGGCCATAAACCGCTGCGCGTGGGTCAAAGTGGCCGTCAGGGCGTTGGTATCGAAGGGCTGGTCTGCCATCCGCGCCTGGAAGGCGGCGACGCCTGCGGGGAGGCCGGCTTCGTAGGCCGCGTATTCAGCGACGACATTGGTGGCGTCCATCGGTTGCAGAATGTTCTGCCACCGCATGAACAACGTCATGGCGTTGTGCTGGCGCATGACGGCCTTTTGGAAAACGGTCTGGTTGGCGGCGTTTTCGGGTACCTCACTCACCGTCTTCTTGAAGGCCTCCAGGGAGGGCTCGAGCTGGCTCCAGGAATAGTGCTTGCCGTCATCCTGGCGGGCGGCATCGCCGTCGGCCGGGAGACCGAAAAGGCCCTTCAGATCCGGATGATCAATCCGGAAAACTTTCCGGGTATGCGCGAGCGACGGCTGGCACATGACTTCCAGCAGCCATTCGGTGGCGCTGGCGGTCTGGGGTTTTTCGAAGACGCCCTTCCACGGTTCGTAGTTCGCGGACTGCTTGCCACGGATCTGGAGCAGGGAATTGCGGGCGAGGGAATCGAAGGGCTGCACGCGTCCGCTGAAGACGATGGGCAGTCGACCGAACTCGGCGATGGCCGCATCACGGTCGGTGCGGCCGGACGGGACGCGCCACGCGGAAAAAGCCCAGCCGGCGGCGACGGCGGCGAGAAAGAGGGGAAGCCAGCGTTTCATGATCAGTGGGGGATTAGCGCTGCTTTTTGATGAAACCCACCAGGTGGATCATGAATTGAATGATCAACCCGACACCGACGAGGGCGCACCCGAAGTACGGCGTCAGCCAGCCGGGGTTTTTCACCACCTGCAGGATGGTTACGCGGGGATCGATCCGGTCGAAGCTCGCCTGGAAATACGTGAGGCCGGCGTAGCGCAACGGGTTGTTCATGTAGACATCCAACTCGCGGCTTTCATGGCGCTCGGGGTTCTCCAAGCGGAGGCGACTGCGGAAGTCTTTGGGCGTTTCGGTGCCGATGTATTTTTCGTGGGTGAACTTGAGGAGCTGCAGCGAGTGGGTCTGGTAGAACCGTTCCGCGCGCAGGTGCACTTCGAAGGTGCGTCCGCCCACTTCAAACCGTTGGGGCGCGGAGAGCGAGGTGAACATTTTGGCGCCCAGTTCGGGTCCCATCTGGTTGGCGAAGGAGCGGGACAGGCTGACCAGAATGGATTCATCACTGGCGAACGGGGAAAGAATCCAGGTGCCCTTGGAAGCCCCCTGGGCGACCACCTCGACGAAGGCGGTCGGCACGTTCCGGGCGTCCATGGTCCGGGTGGGCTTCTCCTGGGTGAAGGTGAAACGTTCGGCGATTCCCTGACTGGCTTGAGGAGTACCGCCGCTGCGAGGGCCGCGGGGTTGGATGTCGCTGTTTTCCCAATAATCAGTGATCCGCAGCGTGAAGGGGAGTTCGGGGATCTGCAGGTCGCCCTTCTTGGCGACCCGGGCTTCCGGGAAGGTGAAGACCTTGTGCTGCTTTGGATCCGTGACGTCCAAAATCGCCAGCTCGGAGTACAGGGTGCTTTCGGAATAGTTCTTCGCCTGACCTTCGGTGAGCCGCATCTGGCTTTCCACCGCCAGCATGTCGGTAATCAACTGCCCCACCAGCAGCAGAATGATGCCCAGGTGCGCGAGCAGGATGCCGGATTTCCGGGCGGTGAACTTAAACCGGGCGATGTGGGCGGCGATGAGGTTAACCAGCAGGGACACCCCGAGCAGGTAACCGCCGGGCAGCGGCAGGATGAGTCCCTGCCAGCCGGGTGTGTGCGGACTCCAGGTACAGAACCAGCTGCGGAAATAGCGGCTTTGCGCCACCCACAGGCCATCGGTGGTCTGGGCCAGCGTGCCAAAAAACACGAGCGCAATCCCGAGCGCCAGCAACGTGACGGTCAGCTTGAGCGACGTAAGCGGTTTAAGCAGTCGGAGCAGCATCGTAGTTATTCCGGTAAAGGACGGCTGGAAGTATGCGGCATTCAGAAGGAAATGCTTGGGAAATGTTTGGGCCGGGCGAGTCGGGCCGGATTGGGCGACCGGCTTTGCTCGCCGCGGGCTGCCGGCTATCCGGGGCCGAGCCGCTCGGCCAGGTGCCGGCCGGGATGGCGTTCGCTTTGACCATGGAAATAAACCGCCACCCACTCGGCCAGGCGTCGCCCCAGCAGACGGCAGTTCGCCTGGGCCTCGTCGGAGCGCGGTTCCCGGGCGGTGACCGCGCCGTAGTGGGCGGTGGTCAGCTTGGCGGCGTAGTCCGTGACTCCGAAGGTGAGGAAGCCGAAATTCATTAGCAGTGTCAGCAGGGACTGGCAGGCGAGTTCCATGCCGCCGCCCCAACCACCGGCGCTGCTGAACGCACAGCCGATGCGGCCGTCGACCTTCATCCAGTGGGCCAGCATCGTCTCATCCCAGAAGCGCTTCATGCTCCAGGACAGCAAGCCCATGTTGGTCGGGCTGCCCAGGGCGAGGCCTTCGCACCAATAAATGTCCTCCGGAGTGGCTTCGGTAACGCGCCGCACCCGGACGTCGGTGTCGGGGACCTGCCGCGCGCCCTCGGCGACGAGGAGAGCCATTTTTTCGGTGTTTCCCGAATGAGAATCATAGAGGACGAGGATGTGGTTCACGTCGGCATTTAAGGTGCCCGGGACGGCCGGGAAAAGCCGAAGTTGCGGGCTCGGCGGACCGATTGTCGCGGGCATCTACCTGGCAATTATAGGGTTGGATGGTTGGGCGGATGCCGCGATTTTTGTCGAAACCCAACCCGCAATTGGCGGTCGTTAGCGGGGTATGAACCACATTTCTCCCCTCCTCCTCCTCTCTCTCATCTGTGCGCCCCTGCTGGCGGCCGATCCCAGTCCCAAGGACGCCGTCACCGCGGCCGCCCGCAAGCTGGGTGAACAGGCCAATTACAGCTGGAAATCCACCGTGGTCGTGCCCGAAGGCTCCCAGTACCGCCCGGGGCCCACGGAAGGCAAGACGGAGAAGGGTGGCTACACCCACGTCACGGCGACGATGGGCGAGAACCGCACGGAAGCCGTGATGAAGGGGGAAAAGGCGTTGGTGTTGAGCGAGGGCGACTGGAAACTGGCGTCGGAAATTGATAGCGGCCAGGGCCGCGGCCGCGGGTTGGCGCGGTTGGTGCAGAATTTCAAGGCGCCCGCCGCCCAGGCCGCCGACCTTGCCAATGCGACCAAGGAGATCAAGCAGGAGGGCGAAAGCTTCGCCGGAGTTCTGACCGAAGACGGCGCCAAGACGCAGTTCCGCATGGGCAACGCGAAAAACGCTTCGGGTTCCATCAAGTTCTGGGTCAAGGACGGAACCTTGACCAAGTACGAGGTGAAGGTGAAGGCCACGGTCGAGCGCAATGGCAATGAGACCGAGGTGGATCGCGCCACCACGGTGGAAATCAAAGACGTCGGCACCACCAAGGTTGAAGTGGCCGAGGGCGCCAAGAAGAAGCTAAGCTGACCTGCGTGCGCTGGATGTCTGCCGTCCCCGGTTTATTCGCCGCCCGCCTTCCGTCCGGAAGGCGGCGACGTCCTTTCGATCCAGCGGCCCCTCGCCAATGGACTTTAGGC
This sequence comes from Verrucomicrobiota bacterium, assembly GCA_947471985.1. GTDB lineage: Bacteria > Verrucomicrobiota > Verrucomicrobiia > Limisphaerales > UBA9464 > CANIZL01. Next base: position 18,309 of record CANIZL010000113.1, read on the forward strand.
CCGCGTGGGGGCGGGTCTTTATGGTCGGGCATCGCGGCGGTGATTGGTGTGGTGGGAGGGGCCTGGGAGATGCCGGTTCGGGCGGCGGAGGGGCCGGGTGCCCGGGAGTATCGGGAGCAGATCCAGCCGATCCTGCGGGAGTTTTGTTTCGATTGTCACGGCGACGGCGCGGACAAGGGGCACGTCACGTTGGATGCCTTTCCGTCCGACGCAGCCCTCCTGGGAGATCATGAACTGTGGTGGCGCGCGCTGAAGAACGTCCGTGCCGGGCTGATGCCGCCCGCCCGCAAGCCGCAGCCGACCGCGGCGCAGAAACAGCAGCTCGAGCGCTGGATCAAAACTGCCGTGTTCGTCGAGAATCCGGCCGACCCCGATCCCGGCCGCGTGACCGTGCGGCGCCTGAACCGCAGCGAATACCACAACACCATCCAGGATTTGCTGGGCGTCGATTTCAACACCCAGGCGGAGTTTCCGGCCGACAATACCGGCCATGGCTTTGATAATCTGGGCGAGGTTTTGACGTTGTCGCCGATGCTTCTGGAGAAGTACCTGGACGCGGCGCGGACGGTGGTGAACAAGGCGGTCCCGCGGGTGAGCGGGGTTCCCCGGGAGCGGGTGTTGGAGGGCCGAAGTTTTAAGGGAGCCGCGGGTGAACCGGCCAGCGGGGTGACCAACCTCAGCAAGGTCGTGGGGACGGCGTGGTCGCTGTCGTATTATCAAACCAACGCCATCACCAACCGCGTTCAGTTCGACACCTCGGGCCGCTATCAACTGTTGCTGGATCTCAGTACCACGGAGCGATTTGTGGACAACCAGTTCGACTACAACCGGGCCCGCGTGGCGTTTCGCGTGGACGGTGAAGTGCTGTGGGAAAAGGAATTCACGCGGGAAGGTACCAAGGCCTTCAATCAGGAGTTCACGCGTGAGTGGTCGGCCGGGGAGCATGTGCTGGTGCTGGAAGTGCAATCGCTGACCCCGGAGCAAAAGCAGGTGCGGTCGCTGGCCTTCCGCTTGGACGCGGTGACGCTGCGCGGGCCGTCGGAGCCCGCCCACTGGGTGCGCCCGGCGAACTACGCCCGCTTTTTTCCGCGGGACGTCCCCGAAGCCCCGGCGGCCCGACGCGACTATGCGCGGGAATTGCTGACCGCCTTCGTTCGCAAAGCGTATCGGCGCCCCCCGGAGGCCCGGACGATTGACCGTTTGGTGGGGATGGCGGAGCGGATTTATTCCGAGCCAGGCAGCACGTTCGAGGCGGCGGTGGCGCAAGCGATGGTGGCCGTTTTGGCGTCGCCGAAGTTTCTGTTCCGCGAGGAAGGGCTGGCGCCGGGCGCGGCGTCGACGGGGTATCCGTACATTGACGAACATGCCCTCGCCTCGCGGCTGTCGTATTTTCTGTGGTCCACGCTGCCGGACGCGGAGCTGATGGAGCGGGCGGATCGGGGTGTGTTGCGAGCGGAGTTGCCGGCGCAGCTGCGGCGCATGCTGGCGGATCCGAAGGCGGACGCGGTCACGCGGAATTTTGTCGGGCAATGGTTGCAGACCCGGGATATCGAAGGCATCCCGATCGATGCCCGGGCGGTCCTGCAACGGGAGGAGACGCCGGATCCCGCGGCGGAGCGGAGTCGGGCCCGTTTGGGGGAGTTGAGGAAGAAACGGGATGATCAACTGACGGCCGAGGAGAAGACCGAACTGGCCCGGCTGCGGACGAAGCTATTTGGTAATCAACGGCCGGTGCGGGCGGATCTCACGGGGGATCTGCGCCGGGCCATGCGGCAGGAGACCGAGAAGACGTTTGGGTATATCCTGCGCGAGGACCGCAGCCTGCTGGAGCTGCTGGACAGCAACTACACGTTCCTCAACGAACGCCTCGCCGGGCACTACGGCCTGACGAATCTGAACGTGACG
>CANIZL010000114.1 GCA_947471985.1 Verrucomicrobiota bacterium
GACGTCACCAGCTTTGCGGTGACCACTCCGGTCGGCGCGAGCCTGACTTCCACCAAACCGCTGGTGACGCTGGCCGGGCGCGCTCCCTTTGCCGTGGCCAGCATTCTTATCAATGGCGTTGAGTATCCGACGACGTGGGATACGCAAAACACCTTCTCCATTGGGGTCCCGCTGGGCGCACCCACGAATGTCCTGGTCTTGAACGGTGTGGACCGCACTGGGCAGGCTGTACCAGGCGCGAGCAGCACGATCACGGTCCGCTATACCGGGGCGGTCCAAAGCCCGCAGGATTTTCTGGTGATCAATGAGGTTCATTATAACCCGATCGAACCGAACACCTCCTTCATCGAGATATACAATCGTTCCACGGTGACACCGTTCGATCTCTCGGGCTGGCGCCTGGAAGGCGTGGGCGCGACGTTGCCCGACGGCGCGTTGCTACCGCCGCTGGGATACGGCGTCATCGCGAAAGACCGTCTGGGCCTGGCGGCCATCTACGGAGCGGGCATCAATGTGCTGACCGAGTATCCGGGGTCCCTCAACAACGGGGGCGAACACTTGAAGCTGGTGAAGCCCCTGGGCGTGGGCGGCACCAACGACCTCATCGTCAGCGACGTGCGGTACGATCAATCCCTGCCCTGGCCGACCAATGCCAATGGCTTCGGTCCATCGCTGCAGCTGTTGGATCCGGCCCGGGGCAGTTACCGGGTCGCCAATTGGGCCACCACGGCAACCAACGCGAGTGCGCGGGCCACACCGGGCAAGGCGAATTCGCTCAAGACCACGCTCCTGGCATTTCCTGAACTCTGGATCAACGAGGTCCTGCCGCGCAACGTGACCGGCCCGGTGGATGGCCACAGCGAGCATGATCCTTATATTGAACTCTATAATGCCGGTTCCGCGCCGGTGGATCTCTCCACCCTGTACCTATCCGACAGCTATACCAATTTGACGCGCTGGCCGTTTCCGGCGGGAGCCAGTCTGGCCGCGGGCGCGTTCGTCGTCGTGTGGGCCGATGGGCAGCCCGCTCAATCCACCGCGACGGAATTCCACACGGATTTCCGCCTGAACCCCGACGCGGGCACGTTGGCACTCTCCCGGATCCAATCAGGTCTGCCCGCCACCCTGGATTACGTCACGTATCAGGCGGTGCCGGCGGATCGCAGTCTGGGTCTGATTCCCGACGGCGAGCCGCGGAATCGGCGCCTGTTGTTCCATCCAACTCCCGGCGCTCCCAACGATCCGGTGTTCCCGAAATTGGCGATCACCATCAATGAATTCCTCGCGGCCAACGTCGCCACCTTGGTGAATCCCGTCAGTGGCAAAGCCGACGACTGGGTCGAGTTTTACAACGCCGATTCGGAAGCGGTGGATCTGACCGGTTATACCGTGACGGATGATCCCGCCACACCGGCGAAGTTCACCATTCCGGGTGGGTTTGTGATTCCCGGCAATGGATTCTTGCTGGCCTGGGCCGATAAGAACGCTTCGGCCAATTCCGGCAGCGAACAACTACATCTCAGCTTCAAACTTAGTAAATCGGGCGGTTTTATCGGCCTCTTCGCGCCTGATGGGGCCCGCGTGGATGGAATCACGTATGGGGTGCAGTCGACCGACGTGAGTCAGGGACGGCTGCCGGATGGGGGCGAGCTGCCCCTGGTCCCGCTGACACCCCCCACGCCCGGTGGTTCCAACAACGTTCTGGGCGGCAATCAGCCGCCGGTATTAGCGCCGATTTCCGCCCGGCAAGTGGGCGAGCTGCAATTGCTGGAGTTCGTCGCCCAGGCATCGGATCCCGACGTGGGACAGGCCCTCCGGTTCAGCCTCGCCGCCGGGGCGCCGGCCGGGGCGGAGATCGATGCGATTACCGGACGGTTCCTCTGGACGCCGGATGAAGCCCAAGGCCCGGGCACCTATTCCCTGGCGCTGCGGGTGACCGATTCCGGGACCCCGCCCCGGAGTGCCACCCAGCGTTTCACCGTCACCGTACAGGAGATCAATCAAGCACCGGTCCTCGCGGCGCTGGAGGATCGACAGGTCGATGAAGGTTCCCTGCTCGCGTTTATCGCGGGCGCCAGTGATCCGGATCAGCCTGCCAATCAAATGCGATTCTCTCTGGCGGTCCCCATCCCGGCGGGCGCGAAGATTGATCCCCTTACCGGTGCATTCACCTGGACGCCGGGTGAAGCCCAAGGCCCGGCAACTTATCCCGTCACCGTGGTGGTAACCGATGACGGCACCCCCGTGAAGTCAGCCAGCCGCACTTTCCAGATTCGCGTCAACGAAATCAACAATCCTCCGGTTTTGGACCCCATCGGGCCAAAGACGATTGCCGAAGGTTCGCTCCTGACCGTGGTCGCCCACGCCCAGGATCCGGACCAACCGCCGTCCGGTCTGGTTTATACCCTGGAAGGCGATCTGCCCTCGGGCATTCGCATCCAACCTGCCACCGGCGTCATTGAATGGACGCCCACGGAGCTGCAGGGTCCGGGAACCTATATCATCGTGGTCCGGGCCACCGAACAGGACGCTCGTCATCTGAGTTCCGTCGAGAGCTTTGGAATCCAGGTGACCGAGGTCAATCAAGCCCCGGTGCTTGCATCGCTGCCCACCCTCACGGTACAGGAAGGCGAGCCCGTCGTCGTGACCGCGCAGGCAACCGACCCGGATCTGCCCCTCCAAACCCTGACCTACGGACTGGGCGCCGGTGCACCGGCGGAGGCAGCCATCGACCCCCAAACCGGCGTCTTCACATGGATTACGCCTGCGGAAGCCGGACGTTCCACCAACCAGATCACCCTCACGGTGCACGACGACGGACCGGGCGCCCTGACGGACAGCAAGGTCCTCACCGTGATCACCACGCCCCGCTTCCGGGCGGTGCTCAACGAAATTCTTTATCGCCCGGAAACCACCAACGCGGCGTTTATCGAACTTTACAATCCGTCGACCGCCACGCCGCAGGATCTCACGGGCGTCGTGCTGGCCGGCGAAAACTTACGCTACGCCTTCCCCGCGGGTGCCAGACTCGCCCCTGGCGCCTATTTGGTGCTGGCCCGGGATCGCGCGGCGTTCGCCACCGCGTATCCAGGAGTGTCGGTCTTTGATCAATGGTCCGGGACCTTGGATCGCTTTAACACCCGACTGGCTTTGCAACGCAAGAACGCCGCCGGGGCGCTGGTAACGCTGCAGGAAGTCGACTATCGCGCCACGCTCCCGTGGTCCACCAATGCCGACATTGCGGGAACCTCGCTGCAATTGCTGGATGCCCGACGGGACGGATCCCGGGTGGGGAATTGGACCGCTGCGGCGAACAACGGTTGGCGGTATGTGGTGCAGACCGGCGTCGCCAGCAGTTCGACCCTCTACATCTATCTGGAGACGGTGGGCGAGGCCTATATCGATGACGTCAAACTGGTCGCCGGACGTGTTCCCGAAGTTGGCGTCAATCAATTGGCCAACGGCGATTTCGAAGGCGCCTTTCCGGGTCCGTTTACGATCTCGGCCAACCTCGCCACTTCGTCGCGGGCCACCGACATCCGCCATGGAGGCGCTGCCGGATTGCACCTGATATCGACCAGTCCCGGCTCGACCCGTGGCTCTTCAATTTTCCAGGACATCGTTCCGGCGCTGACCGCCAACGCGGAATATACCCTGAGTTATTGGTATTTGCCCAATCCTGCCGGAGGCACACTGACCCTTCGGCTCTCGGGCAGTGGCATCAAGAGCACGGTAAATCTCCAGCCGGAACCCAATGCCGTAACCCGGGCCACGCCCGGTGCCGCCAACAGCGTGGCCGCCGCGCTCGCGGAATTCCCACCGGTGTGGATCAATGAGGTCGAAGCCGACAATCGCACCGGCATCGCCGATGCCTCCGGCGCTCCGGGCCCCTGGATTGAGCTGATCAATCCCGGACTGCTGCCCATTGATCTGTCGGGCTGGTTTCTATCCCCGAGTTATGCCCCGCTGAACACCTGGAGTTTCCCGGCGGGCACCCGCATTCCGGGTGGGGACTTCCTGCTGCTCTTTGCCGACGGACGGCCGAACCTGAGCACCGCGGACGAATTGCACACGAGTTTCCGCTTGAGCGCCCCCAACGGCTTGGTCGCCCTCTCCCGCCCCCAATTGGGAACCACGGCGGTGGTGGACTATCTGGAGTACGAGGCGCTCGGCGCCGATCAGTCCCAAGGCCGGGATCCAAGGGATTTCCCGTGGAGCACCCGACGCTTTTTGGTGCCCACTCCCTGGGCTCCGAACGTGAGTCCGGCTCCGATTCTGTCGGCTGCGGTGCGACCGGACGGCTCGTTCCAACTGCAATGGGCTTCGCAACCCGGCACGGTTTACCGGGTGGAGGCTCGGGACACCTGGGACGCGCCGTGGAAGGTCTTGAAGCAATTCACCGCCACCGGCGCCACGAGCACGGTGACAGAGTTGATCGCCGGACACGCCGAACGCTTCTACCGGGTCGTCGCCCCCTGAGTCCGCGCCGAGTGAGGCCGGCCACCTTCGCTGAACCAACGAGATCGTGCCGTTGGCCCTGACCGCGCACCCGCCGCGGTCCGGGTCAGTTTTCCTGGCGAAGGATTTCGAGCGGCGGGGCGTTGGCGATTCCGCGACTGGTCACCAAGCCCCCCAGGATCGTCAACACGGGGACGGCCACCAACGCGACCGCGACATCGAGAACCGTCGCATGAAAGGGCATGGCAAAGACAAAGCGGGCCACCGCCCAACCGGCCCCCAAGGCCAGCACCAAACCGGTGCTGGCACTCAGCAACCCCAGCAGTGCATACTCCACCAGCAGAATGCGCCGGACCTGACTGCGGGTCGCCCCGAGGGTCCGGAACAGGATGCTTTCCCGGGCGCGCTGCCACCGACCGGTCACGATGGCCCCCAGCAAGACGAGAATGCCGGTAAAGACGGTGAACAGAGCGAGAAATCGGATTGCCAGCCCCACCTTGCTCAACAGATCGCCGAGCGTTTCCAGGACCTGCGTCAGATCGATCACTGACACCGTCGGAAAGGACTCCGCCAAGGATCGCTGCAGGCGCCCGGCCTCGGTGGTTTTGCCCGCCCGCGACGTGATCACATGCATGGCCGAGGCGGAATTCAGGCCACCGGCCGGGAACAGGAAGTGAAAACTGGGTCGAAGCTTATGCTCTTGAATCTTTCGCACCCCGACGATCTCGCAATCCACGGGTGCACCGCCCTGATCAAAGCGGATCCAATCCCCCACCTGCACATCCAGCTTTTTGGCGATGTTCTCGTCAATCGTGATGGGCACGACGCTGCGCTTCGGATCCATCACGGGGACAAAGCGACCCGTCAACAGCTTCTCCGATTCAATCAAGTTGGTGCGCCAGGTGCAGTGATAATCCTGCTGGATTACCCAGTTGGGCACGTAGTGCGATCGATTGGTTTTCCGATCCGCCGCCCAGTCGCGAATCGGCAGATCATTTACGCAATGGATGCGGAGGGTGGCTAGGGGAATCCGTTCGAGCACCGGATACCCGAGATTCAGCAACATCGCCTCCACGCCATCGACGTCCCGGGAGCGGATATCAAACAACACGGTGTCCGGCTCATTACCGCTCTCCGGATGCAGCAACTGTCCAAGCAAGGTTGAGCGGGCAAACTGCAGCGTCAGCACCAGGAAGGTGCCCAGTCCCAGGGATACCAGCAGGGTGGCGGTGCGATTTTGCGGACGGTGCAACGACGCCAGCCCCTGCCGGAGTTCAAAGGGCAGCCCGGGAAACGCGAGGCGCCGTGACACCCAGACCAGACTTCGCGCCGTGGCCCCCAACACCAGGAAAGCCCCGCCCAGGCCCAGGGTGAAGCCCACCCCTTGATACCAGAACCGCGTTTGTTGCAGGGCAAAGCCCAGCACGATGGCTCCGATCAGCGCCAAAACCCAGCGACGCGCCCAGTCGGGACCGGTTGGACGCGCTTCATAGTCGGCCCGGATGGCGGCCAGCGGGGAGATTCGGCGAATAGTCAGGAGGGGCAGCAGGGCGAAGGCGCCGGAAACCACCACCCCGGCCGCGACGGCGCGCAGGGCAATGGGCCACGAAAAATGCGCCTTCACCGGAAAGGGGAGCACTTCGTTGAAAATCCGCGGCAGACTCATCTGCACCGTCCCTCCCACCAACACCCCCACCAGCGACCCGATCAATCCCAGAGTCAGGGCCTGGGCCAGGTAGATGGCAAAGGTTGTGGCCAAGGGAGTCCCCAGGCAGCGGAGTACCGCCACCGGGATGAGGCGCTGCTGGACATGGACTTGAATGGCGCTGGCGATGCCCACCGTTCCCAGCAGCAAGGCGATAAAGGCCACCAAACTGAGAAAGGCATCCAAATCCTTCAGGGAATTGCCGAAATTCGCCCGTCGACGGTCGACGGTGTCCACATCGAACCGGAACCGCTCAATCTCCGCCTTATGGTCCATCAAGATCTGGCTCACGGGTGGTTGCTCCGGCAACTGGAGCAAGGTGCGAAAGCGCGTCCCGATGGTTCGTTCCAGCAGATTGGTCGTTTGCTTGAGGAAAGCGGATTTGCGACCGGAATTAAAGACCTTGGGCAAGACCGACGCGGCGATCAAAGCCCGGGGCGCCAGGGTGGAGATCGAAACATCATCGCCGGGCATCCGTTGGACGGTACCGACAAAGCGGGAACTCCAATACCCGATCCGCACTGCGTCGCCCAGCTTCAGTCCCAGCTGACGGGCCAACGGTTGACTGACCAGGACACCCTCGCCCCGGCGAAACTCCGCCAACGCGGAACTCGGTTCGGTTTCCAATTGCCCGTAGAGCGGAAAATTCGTGGATGCGGCGTAGATATTGACCAACCGCATGATGCCGCGATCGGGGAAATAGATCGTGGAGGAATAACTGTTCAGACTCGCCTGCTGCCCGCCCAGCTGGCGCACGAACTCTGTTTCCGCCGGGCTCGGCGGCACATTGTTGGCCAGGACCAGATCCGCTCCCACGAGTGTGCGGGTCTCCTCATTGAGGGTGATCTGCATCGAACGGCACATGGAGCCGAGCGCGACCAAAGCGCCGACGCCGAGGGTGATGCTGAGGGAAAAGAGCGCCATCCGCGGCCAACTGCGGCGCGCATCGCGCCAGGCCATGCGCCAAGTCCAGGAATGCAGCAGGGCGAGGAGGAGTTTCACACGTCAATAGTCCCACGGAGCCTATCGCGGCTGGCGCACCGGGAGACAATGCCTTCGGAACTGGAAATTGAGCCGCGCTATAATGACCGAGACCTCGCCCCGCGAAACGGGGCGTGCCGTCCATTAAAAAACGGGTGCGGCCGTGGCCGCACCCGTCAGTGGATCAGGTTCTTCCTAGAAGGACCCAGCGATCCTCATTCCACTCAGGGAATGATGACCTTCTTGAGATCAACCTTGATCTTGGCCTTGTCGGAGACGCCCAGGGCTTCATAGAAGCCGCAGGTACCCACGGTGACGAACAGCTGGAGCGTCGAACCCGCCGGGATTTCCGGCGACGAGCTGCCAATGATCGGGACGTTGAGGAAAGAGTCCAAAGCGCCGGCAGGAATCAGGGTCTTGGTCTGGACCGTGAGGCTATAGAAGTAGCTGCCACAGGTATCGCCCGGGACCGGGGCCGGAGCCGGCTTGCCTTCGCGCTCTTCGCGTTCCTCGCGGGGGAGGCAGTTGCGTCCGTGACCGGCCGCAATGAAGACGCCGTCCAGCGCTACGCCCTTATTCTTATGGATTTCATTAATCTTGTTGAACGGGGCCATGCTCTTGTGGAGGCGCTCCTGGAACTCGGGGGTCAGCGCGCTGCCAGCGTCCGCGCCGAGGCGGGCCTGAACCTGCGACTGGATTCCCTGGGTGTCCGACGGGAACGTAACGAGGTTCGCAAACACGATATCACCCTCGTATTGGAACTTCAGGGTCTTGTCCTTGACGGTCAGCAAACCACGAGCGTTGGGATTCAGGGCCAGCAAGTTGGCGCCCGAGCCGAACACGGACGGATCGACCCCGCTGAAGGCTTCGAGGACTTCCGCCGAAATCTTCAGGTCGATGCACGAATTGTTGTTCTCGGTGTAGTCGTGATTGAAACCGCTGATCGAGCTGTGGGCAGAGCGAAGACGGGTTTCTCCCGCGACTTTGCCCGTGGAGTCGCCCGGCGCGCAGCCGGTGATAAAGCCGACCGCCGCCAAGGCGGTCCCGCTGACAATAAGTTTAATAGCGTTTTTCATCGTATTTTTTGTAATCCTTGGTAGATACCGCCGAACTCATTAGGGGAATTCATGACGGCCAACCCTAAATAGTACAGCCCGATAAATATTCCAAGGAATAATTTGAAACATTGGTAAAAAAAACTCCCCCCAGACATTTGGATGGCACGACTCCGGGCCTCCCCCCCACGAAGTTACACCTGGCCTCATCCAGCTCTGAGTTGCGCAGCGAATCACAATTTTCGCGCATAATGCACCTGCCGGGCGACTTCCACGAAGCCGCAGGCGGGGTACAGATGCTGCCCCACTTCGTTTTGTGCCATGGTTTCAATCGTGGCGTAAACCAGGCCTTCCGAACGGAAATAGTCGAGGGCCCGCTCGATCAATTGCCGCCCCAGACCTTGCCCGCGGAACTCCGCGGAAACCGCCAGATTCGGAATCCGTCCCCGTCCTGCTTCCGGATCCAGCACGGTGGTGATATAGCCCACCACCCGGCCGTCCGATTCGGCCACGAAGGCCCCGGAGGGGTTCGCGGCAAAATCCGCATCCAGATGCCGCGCCTTCCGCCAACGCCAATCGCGGTTGTTCAGCCGGCCCAAGGCCCGCTCGACGTTTTCTTCAAGGGTGACTCCACCGAAGGAGTCCACGGTCAACTGACGAATGGTGGGCAGATCGGCCGCGACCGCGGGTCGCAACACCGGCACCCGACGGGAATTGCGCCCGGAATTGGGACTCACCTTGGTGGGCTTCGCCGCGACGGGCCGGGAATTCCGCTGGGGCGAACGGGCCGGGGTTCGACTGGATTTCATAAGTAGGACGGAGTGTTGCGGCTCATTTCAACCATGCGTCGCGATGCAGCTCGACAAACGCGTCGTCGTTCAGTTCCGGATACGCCGCCAGCACCCGGTCAATTTCCTGCGCCTGCCCAGGGCTGAGCGTTTCATCGGGGTCAAGACACCACGTGCCCTCCAATAGGCCCTGCCGTCGAAGAACCTCATGCAGCCCCGCGATGCATCCGGCAAAGCCGTGAGCCGCATCGAAGAACGCCGCGTTGGCATCCGTCACCGCCTGACCGCGCCTCAACAGTTCGAGGGGAATAGCGGAGCCCGTTTCCGCCACCCGGCGGCACTCCGCGTGAAGCGCCACCGCCGTGCGCGTCCAAACCGCCCAATGGCCCAGCAGTCCGCCTACCATTCGCTGTTCCACGATTCGTCCGTTCACTGTAAAGCGGTAGGGAGTCAGTAAATCGCCGACGATGTGATCGTCGTTTCCGGTGTAGAGCGCGAGATCTGTGCGCCCGGATTCCGCCACAGCGCGCATCACATCGAGAGTCTGGTACCGATTAAACGGAGCGATCTTGATGGCGATCACGGATTCCAACTCCGCCAATTTTCGCCAGAAGGCATAGGATAGAACGCGTCCGCCCACGGCGGGTTGCAGGTAAAACCCAATGATTGGCAGGACCCGCCCCACCGCGGCGACGTGTGCGAGCACGTCCGCTTCCGGCGCGGTACGCCAAGCGCCGAGACTCAAAAGTGCGGCGTGATATCCCGTTTGCGCCGCACAGGTGACTTCGTTGATCGCCTGGGGTGTCGATCCACAAACACCGGCAATCCGCAGTCGATCCCGGCCCGCTGCCGAGGCCGCCATTTCTTCGGCCACCAATTCAAGCAGCGGTTGGAAAAGGCCATGCTGCGGATCGCGGATCGCGAACTGCGTGGTGTGCACCGCCACCGCGAGCCCACCGGCCCCGGCGGCGATGTAGTAGCGCACCAGCGCCCGCTGATGTCGTTCATCCCAGCGTCGTTGGGCGTTCAGCGCGAGGGGGCAGGCAGGAATGGCCAGGCCGGCTTGCAGCTCCCGTCGGAGCGCCGTCGTCAAAGGGGTCAACGCCATGGTTACGGTGGTTCAATACTGACCGTCGCGGGTGGCAAAATGGGTGGGTTTGTCGAGGTAACGCCCGCCGCGTCGTTCCCAGTCCGCGGTCCAACGCACCAGGGTTTCCATCGATACCGCGGGTGGGCCCAACTCCGCGCAGATCCGCGCCGGGTTGGCCAGCAATGCCGTAGTGGATTCCGTTCCCACAAACTGCGGTTTCCGCCCGAGCAACGCGCCTAATTGCTCAGCGGTTTCCCGGACGCCGACCACTTGCGGATGGCACAGATTCCAGGCTTCCGCCGGCGAGCGGGCCAGCGACAACGACCGCAGAATCATCTCGTTCGCGTCGCCCTGCCAGATGCAGTGGAAATACCCCGTGGTCAGATCCAGCGCCTGCCCCAGCGCCACACTGCGGGCCAGATCACGGATCACACCGTATCGGAGGTCGACCGCATACGACAGGCGCAGAAGCGCCAGCGGCGTGTGCTGTTGTTGCGCGTGAAACTCCAGAATCCGTTCGCGGCCCACGGCCGCATTGGGATACTCGCCGAGCGGGGTCAACGCATCGGTTTCCACACTGCCCCCCAGCGCCACCGGGCTCAGCGGATAAACGTTCGCCGTGGACAACGCCACCATCCGGGTACCGCCGTAGCGTTGCGCCACACGATCCGGCACCAGCGTATTCATCGCCCAGGTCATCGCCGGCGATTGCCGGGTGCCGAATTTTTGTCCAACCAGATAAATCACATTCCCGGCATCGGGCAGTTCGGCCACGGCCCGGGCGTCCAGCAAATCGCACGACAAGGTCCGGATGCCCTGTGATTCCAACCACGCCCGGGCGTCAGGATTCCGAAAGCGGCTGACCGTCAGTACCTCCAGTTTGTGCCCCGCCGCCCGAGCCGCCTTCTGCGCCAGCACGGCCAGAGTGGGTCCCATCTTGCCACCCGCCCCCAGCAGGACCAGCGGACTGCTGACGCGGGAAATGAAGTCCACCAGACGCGGACTCGGGTCGGTCAATACCTGATCCAAGTGCGCCTCATTCACCAACACCTCGGGGAGACTCATGCCGCACCATCAACGGCGCGCCACGCCCTCGCAATGTTTGCCAGCAATCGTCCCGCACCGATAGATTCCCGCATGTCGCTCACCTTTCCCGCCTGGTCCCGCGTTCTCGGTCTGCTGGCGGCAGCGTCCGCGGCCGTCACCAACGCCGCCGAGCCGGCTCCCGCGGCTCCCGCCCCGACCCTCGCGCAGCGTCTCGGCTATCCGGCCGATGCCAAACTGCTCATCATAAACGGGGACGACGTGGGCATGTGCCACACTGCCAACGTGGCGACCATCGCTTCGCTGGAACACGGCCTGATGACCAGCGCCACCATTCTGGTCCCCTGCCCTTGGTTCCTCGAAATTGCCAACTACGCGAAGGCCCATCCGGACGCCAGCTTCGGCATTCACCTGTGCCAGACTTCGGAGTGGCAGACCTATCGCTGGGGCCCGGTCGCACCACGGAATGAAGTGCCGGGTTTGATTGATCCCGACGGCTACCTGTGGCACGAGAACGTGCAGGTCTATGCCAAATCGAATCCTGAGGAAGCCTACCGGGAAGCCCGGGCGCAAATCCGGCGTGCCCTCGATTACGGCATCGATGTCTCGCACATCGATTCGCATATGGGCGTTCTGCAACTGCATCCGGCCTATTTGGAGAAATACCTGCAGCTCGCGGTGGAATTCGATCTGCCCGCCCGCATGGCCTCGCAAGCGACCTTTGAACGTCTGGGTGACCCCAAGGGACGCGCCCGTTTTGCCGCGGCCGGAATTCTGTTCACCGATGATTTCATCTATGACGATCTGGATCAGGAGCCAAAGGACGTGGCGGGCTACTGGAAGCGGAAGTTCCGGTCCTTGAAACCCGGCGTCACCGAACTCTTCATTCATGCCGGCCAGCCCACCGACGAACTCAAGGCCATCACCGGAAGCTGGCGAACCCGTTCCCAGGAGTTTGAAACGATGACCAACGATCCTGAAACCCGCGCCATTCTGGAGGAACAAAAGATCATCCGCATCGGCTACCGACCGATCCGCGAACTTCAACGCAAACTGCGCAAAGCCGGCGGCCAATGACGCCCGTGCCCCCGGCCGCCACGCGCCGCGAATTTTTGCAGGGCCTGGCCGCGGCCTCCGCCGGCGCGGCGCTCGCCGGCTGCCGAACGATGCCGCGCCGGGAGTCATCGCTCATCCGCAGCGAAAACGCGAAACCGGGCACGCGGGACTGGCTGCTGACCCACACGCGCATCGATCCCCGCACCCGCTATCGGTGTCCGTGGATTGAAGGCTATGTCTCACGGACCAGTGTGCGCCCGGGGGAGACCCTTGATTTCTTCGTCAGCACCAATCCCGCCAGCGAGTTCACGCTCGACATCTACCGGATGGGTTATTACGGGGGCGCCGGCGGAAGATGGGTGCACCAACTCGGCCCCTTCGCCGGCCGCGTGCAACCGGATCCGGTCATTGGAAGAAACCGCGTCCGGGATTGCCAATGGGAGGCCTGCGCGTCCCTGCGCATCCCGCGGGATTGGGTCAGCGGCGTCCACGTCGGAAAACTCACCGAACACCGCACCGGTTTGCAGAGCTACGTCATTTTCATCGTACGGGATGATCGCCCCGTAGACCTGCTGTTCCAAAGCAGCGACACGACCTGGCAGGCCTACAATCGCTGGCCCGATCAATTCGCCCTCTATGACGACGGCCGGGAGCAGTGGTATTGCGGCGCCGGCGTGGACGTCAGCTTCAATCGTCCGTACGGACTGTACTGTCAGATTCTCGACGCCCCGCAATCGCTCGGTTCGGGCGAGTTCTTCCTCTGGGAATATCCCTTCGTCTACTGGCTGGAGCAGCACGGTTACGACGTCAGCTACCTTTCCAATCTGGACACCCATGCCGATCCCGCGGGACTGCGACGCGCCAAGGGATTCCTCTCGGTCGGGCACGACGAGTATTATTCCCTGGAGATGTACGAGAACCTGCGCACAGCCATCGCGGGGGGGCTGAGCGCCGGATTTTTCTCGGGCAACACGTGCTGCGGTCGGATCGATCCCCGTCCCGACGCCGCCGGACGTCCCCACCGAATTTACGGCCGCACCGACTACTTCGGACCGCGGGACGAGGCCATGATTCAGCGCTTTCCGTCCATGGCGGCCTTTCCCTACCGGAGTCCCCACGAAAGCCAACTCTTCGGGGCGCGTAACATCCCGCCGTGCACCGGCGGCGCGGATTGGATCTGCACGGCACCGGATCACTGGATCTACACGGGCACCGGCATGCGCCGGGGCGACGCCATACCGGGATTGATCGGCTGGGAATTTCACGGCGACCCCGCCCCGCTGCCCGGACTGGAAGTGGTCGCGACCGGTCCGACGCAGGACGCCCCGGGCAAACCCAATGGGGGCACGTATACGGCCACCGCCTTTCCCGGCCCGCGAGGAAACATCGTTTTCAACGCCACCACCTGCTGGTGGGCGGACGGCCTGAGCGAACCACCCGGCTACCTGCATCCGAGTGTCTACACCACGCCCCACGGCCCGGACTTACGCGTGCAGAGAATGACGGAGAACATGCTGAACCGGATGGTGCGCGCCTGAGTTCCTTTTTTGGGGGCCCGTTCAGCATCAACTGCCCGTGGCTTTCGAGGAGAGTAGCCCGAGCGACGCCTACTTGACCCCGGGGCGATTCGCCGCCCGCTTTTTTCGCCAAATTCCGAAGGCCACCAGGCCCAGTCCCAGAATGCCCGCAGAGGTCGTCGCCGGTTCGGGAACCAGAATCGGTGCCAGGCAATTCGAGATTTGATTGTTGTCGAGAGTCACGGCGCCGGTCAGGGCGAAGATGGAGCCGTCGACCGATGCACCGGTATTCAACGTATCGCTGGCTTGGGCGATGACGATCCCAGTAAAGGACGTCCCCGTGCCGAGCGTGGCGGAGCTGCCCACCTGAAAATAAACGTTGCAGGAGTCCGCCCCATTGATCGCTACCACCGACGAAGCGGAGGCCGTCGTGAGCGTGCTGCCAATCTGGAAGACGTACAGCCCTAGCCCGTCCAAGGTCAGGGTTCCAGTTAACTGCGCGGAGTCGGCGAAGAAGTAGACGCCGGGAACGAGCGTCAGACCGCCCAGATCCTGGCCCGTCAGGACCTGAGTTGGGGCATAACCGGCCAGCGTTGTATAAGCCGTCAAGGCATCGGCCTGAGCCTGGAGCGCCACTCCATCGTTGGCATGGATTGTACCAAAGGTCACCAACCCGGGCGGGAATCCCGTAATGGCGGTTTGTGGACTTACGCCGAGGTCACCGATCAAAACGGTGGAACCCGTGTTGTTGACCGCTGAAGCCCCGAGGACGGCAAAGGTTTCCGCCGTTCCCAGCAGTCCCGCCGCGAGCATGGGCTGGCCCAGCCCGGCACCCGCCATCACCCCGGCGATGATCAGGACGTGACGGCGCAACTGATTCAGTCCACCCAAACGCACCCCGAACCCGGAGCCGATCTCCGGAGAGCCCGCCCGGACCCCGGGAAGGGGCGGCTGACACCAGAACGGCAGGGCAAACGCAAGCAGGGCGCGCGGTCGGCGCGCCCGTTTTTCGTCGCCCGTCTGATAGCTGGTACATTTAGGCATCCGAATGTCGGGAGGAGAACGTAATGTGGGAGGCTTCATCTCCCTTAATGGGCCTTGGCACGATGGACTTTACCATGGGGTATTGACCCCAGCCGCGTGTCGGCCAGCGGACGTCCCGGGCCATCTCCAGCAGCGGCCCAGCGGCGGGAACCACCGTTACCGTGCTTGCCGTTTCCGGGTTCACGGCTAGGATTCCGGAGCGATTTGGTCTGGTTCCCTGAATCCCCGACCTACTTTGGATTATCTGTCATGAGCCTGTCGAAGCCGATTTATTATTTTGATAACAATGCCACGACCCGGGTCGCCCCGGAGGTGGTGGATGCGATGCTGCCGTTTTTGCGGGAGTTTTGGGGCAACCCCTCCAGCGCCTATGCCTTTGGTGCCCAAGTCCACGGACACGTGGAGCGCGCCCGCGAGCAGGTCGCGGGACTGATTCACGCGGATCCCAAGGAGGTCGTGTTCACCAGCTGCGGCACGGAATCGAACAACTCCGCGTTCAATTCCGCCCTGTACATGAACCCCGGCAAGAAGCACGTCATCACGACGGCCGTGGAGCATTCGGCGAACATGAATTTCGGCGAGTACCTCCAGAAGCGGGGCCACGATGTCACCTACCTGCCGGTCGAATCCGACGGCCAGCTGGATCTCCATCTGCTGGAGAAATCCATCCGCCCGGACACCGCGCTGGTATCGGTCATGATGGCGAACAACGAGACCGGGGTGATCTTCCCCATCGCGGAAATCGCCGCCCTCTGCCGCAGCCGCGGCGTTTTGTGCCACACCGACGCCGTCCAGGTTCCCGGCAAGCTCCGCATCGACGTCAAGGAACTCGGCGTGGATTTCCTCAGTCTGTCCGCGCACAAACTCCATGCCCCGAAAGGCATCGGCATGCTGTACATCAAGCGGCGCACCCGTTTTCAACCGTACCTCATCGGCGGCCATCAGGAGCGCGGTCGTCGGGGCGGCACCGAGAGCGTGGCGAACATCGTGGCATTTGGGCGGGCGGCGGAACTGGCGCAGGCCACGCTCGAAGACGAGAACACGCGAGTCCGCGCTTTGCGCGACCGCCTCGAGCAGCACATTCTGGCCACGATTCCCAACACGGTGCGCAACGGCCATCGCGATCTGCGCCTGCCGAACACGGCCAACATCGCCTTCGACTTTGTCGAAGCCGAGGCGGTTCTCCTGTTGTTGGATCAACTGGGCATCTGCGCGAGTTCTGGCAGCGCCTGCACCACCGGTTCACTGGATCCCTCCCACGTCCTCACCGCCATGGGATTACCGCCCATGCGCGCCCGGGGATCTGTCCGATTCAGCCTGGGCATCTATAACACGGACGCCGACGTCGATTACCTTTGCGCGAAATTGCCGCCCATCATCCAGCGGTTGCGGGACATTTCGCCGTTAAATCCGGATCATCCGGACAACGACAAATACGACATTGCCAAGGCCCGGGCCGATCACGAGCGCGAACAGGCGGCGGAAAAAGAGCGGGAAGTCGTGGCGGTCTAGTACCCGCCACCGCTTGTGACCGCTCCCGAAACCCCGTCCGGCCCCGCGGCTGAGGTACCGTCCGTCTTCATTGCCCGGAACGAAACGCAGGCGCGGGACTGGGCGCTGGTGCTGCTCAGCCGGAGTGTGGAATCAACCCTGGGGCAGGATCCGGTCTCCGGACGGTGGTTTCTGTTGGTGCCCGCCGCACTGAGGGATCGCGGCGCGGCAGAGTTGCGGGCCTATCATCAGGAGAACCGTCGCTGGTCATGGCGAACGACCGTTCCGGAAACGGACACCGAACTTCCGTTCCACTGGGCGGCCTTGGCTTGGGTTCTGGCCAATGTTTTCGCCTTCCAGTTCGGCCGCTCGTTCGCCGAGCGGGGCTGGTTTGATTCAGCCCGGTTTGCGCGCGGTGAATGGTGGCGGGCCATCACCGCCGTGTGGCTCCACAACGACGTTGCCCATCTCGCGTCGAACGCCATCTATGGTTCGCTCGTGCTGGGGCTGGCCCTCGGCCGTTACGGCGCGGGTATCGGATTGCTCGGCGGATTGCTGGGCGGTGTCGCCGGCAATCTGCTGGGCTTCTGGGTGCGGCACGGCCGCGATTACACGGGTTTGGGTTCCTCCGGCATGGTGATGGCCGGACTTGGTATGCTGGGTGCCTATTCGGTGCGCTGGTGGCGCCACGGTCGGGCCGCCACGCGCTTCGTGCTGCCCGGTTTGTTCGCCGGTGGATTCCTGTTTCTACAACTCGGGACCAGTCCGGGGTCTGATGTCGTGGCTCACTTGGGTGGATTTGTCGCCGGCATGGTTTACGGCAGCATCGCCACCTGGATGCCCGACCGCTTAAGGGTCGCCTGCAACCGGCCAGCCGGCCTGCTCTTCCTTTTGCTGAGCGGCGTGGCGTGGGCACTCGCCTTGGGGCACTGAAAGCCCAAGCGAAATTGACACCAGCATCGTCACCGATAGCGTAATTGGATCACCGCAATGACGAGTCGGCCCGTGTGGGCGCATACCCGTTGGCGGAATCAACCTGCATTACGGTAGTACCTTTTCGGTCATGATCACCTCACGTCGTAATTTCCTCAAGGCCGCCGGCGCGGCCGGCGCCGTTTCCCTCGCTTTTCCGTCGGTTCTGGGCGCCCCCAATCCCGGGCGCAAACTGAACATCGCCGCGATCGGCGGCGGGGGTGGCAAGGGTGAAAGCGACCTCAGCGGTGCCGCCGAAGGCAATAACGTGGTGGCCATCTGCGACGTAGATCGGGATCGCCTGGCCAAGGCTCTGCTCAAATACAACCTGCCCTCCAACCGCGGATTCACGGACTTCCGTCGCATGCTCGATACCGTCAAGGAGATCGAAGGCTGCACGGTTTCCACCGCCGATCACGCCCACTTCCCGGCTGCCATGCACGCGATCGCGCTCGGCAAGCACGTGTGTGTGCAAAAGCCGCTCGTGAACAGCCTCTGGCAGGCCCACGAACTCCACCGCGCCGCCAAGAAAAAACACGTGGTCACCAACATGGGCAACCAGGGCCACACCGGCGAAGGCGTGCGCCTGCTGAAGGAATGGGTCAAACAGGGCGCCATCGGCAAAGTCACCGAAATTCATGTCTGGACCAACCGCCCGGTGTGGCCGCAGGGCAACTCTGCCAGCTATCCGAAGGGCAAACCCACGCCCGCCAATCTGGACTGGGAAGCCTGGCAGGCCGGCGCGTCTTCCCTGCCCTTCATCGACGGTCTGCACCCGTTCAGCTGGCGCGGCAATCGGGTCTACGGCGCCGGCGCCATGGGCGACATGGGCTGCCATCTGCTCGACGGTCCGTTCTGGGCCCTCGATTTGGGTGCGCCGTCCCGGATCGTGCCCGAGACCGTCAACGAACTCGGCGTGGAAGCCTATCCCAAGGGCGCGGTGATCAGCTGCCATTTCCCCCAAAAGGGCATCATTCTACGCTGGTACGAAGGCCGGGGCGCGGATGACAAATCCCTCAAGCCGCCGCAGCCGGCCGAATACGATCGCCAGAAGCCGTGGGCCGAAATCAGCGGCGGCTTCATCATGCGGGGCGACAAGGGCATCATTCTGGATACGTCCGACTACTGCCAGCAACCCGCGTTGCTGCCGGCGGGCAAGCACAGCGACTTCATGGCCACGAATCCCAAGAAGACCCTCGCCCGGTCGACGCACCCAGGGAATCCGCAGGCCGAGTGGACGAATGCCATCAAGAACGGCCTCGTTTGCGGTTCGAATTTCGATTACGCCGTGCCGCTGACCGAACTGTGCCTCCTCGGCAATCTGGCGATGCTCGCCGGCGCACCGATCGAATGGAATGGCAACCGCCGCGAAGTGAAGGGGCGCCCCGACCTGAGCCGCTTCATCAAGCGTCCGGTCTACAATGGCTACGACTACCGGGCCTAAGGCGATTTAACCGCCGAATCGACGCCGGGCCGGGGCTCACGCCCCGGCCCTTGGTGTCTTCATCCGAAGATCCGCTTCCACCAAGGCTTTTGCGCGGCGGACGACTCGGCGGCCAGCGCGATGGCCAACTTGTCCGGAAGGGATTTGGGCACGGCGGTCTGTTCCCGGTCGGCGCGGATGACCTCCTCTGCCTCTTCAAAATTGCGGCGCTGCGAACGCACCTCGGTGTCGGTGCTGAGTTGCTGCGCGGACTGTTGATCAAGACGTTGCTTCATGGTGGGAGGTGGCTGGGTCAGTCGCGTTTCTTGAAAGCAACCGCAAAGGCTTTGCGGGCGCGGTGAAGTTTGCCCCGTACGGCATCCGTGGTCTGCTGCGTCAGTTCGGCCATCGCTTCGTAGCTCAATTCCTGATCGGCCACGAGGAGCAACAGGGTGCGGTATTCTTCGGGAATGGCGTCGAGGGTCCGCTGGATCCGTTGACCCAACTCGGACATTTCCACCTCCCGGAACGGGCTGTCGGCGACACCCGAGGCCTGTTCAAAAACCAATTCGTCGGACTGCGCATGCACGTTCCGGGCATGCCAGCTGGAGCGCAGATTGGAACAGTGATTGAGCGCGATCCGATACAACCAGGTGCGCACCTCGGCATCACCGCGGAAGCCGCCCAGATTCCGCCACGCTTTGATGAAAACATCATGCGCGGCATCCTCCGCCGCGCTGGGATTACCCAGCAGGCGCAGACAAAGATAAAAAATGGGCTTGCTGTGGGCTTCGTAAATCGCCGCAAACTCGGCCGGCAAAGTCGCCGGATCGGCGGACTCCCCCGGGCCGCCGCGACCGCTCGCGAGAGCGCTGGCGCCCGGCGACGCCACGAACTCCCCGTCTTCGCCCGACGGTGGTGCAGCTGATTCTTCTTCCACAATTTCTGAGGGGGTTGGCACACCAATCTGACCCATCGTTCCATCGGATGTCACGCACGGATTTTGGCGCATTCACTCGATGGGCTTGCCCCGATAAAACGGTACCGCAAGAGTGTGAGACATAAATCTTCCAGCCGTCGCCCGGGCAGGAGCGAATGAGGGTATCGGCGCGCCTGGGAAGCTGGTGATGAAACGCCACCCCCCTTCCATACCAGGTTCAAAGTTCACTGCCGGGTGCAAGTGGTGCCACGCTCCCTATCCCCCCCCACGCGCCAGATAGGGTGGCAGGTTCACTGAACTGTAGCCCGTCCGATAGCGTACCAGGCTCCCTATCCCCGGCCGTCCCTCGTATACCGAGCCAGGCTTACTGTAAAAAAGTCTGTAACTCCGTCCCGAATTCTTCGTAGCAGGGCGTGGAACCCCCGTCCCGTTGGGCGGGGTTCCTCAAATTCCACGAAGAACAACA
>CANIZL010000115.1 GCA_947471985.1 Verrucomicrobiota bacterium
CCCCGACCGGTCTGCCGTCGTCGCCACGAATCCAGCTGGCGCTGCAGAACGCGGAGATCCGTCGAAGAAAATGTGAGTGGCTTCATTCCCGCCGCTCACCCTGCCAGCCACGCCCCTCTCACGTCCCGCATGCTTGCCGAAGGGACACTGACGAAGCTGGTCCGGGTCTCGTGGTTCAGTCGCCTCTCGTCGGCGCGAAACATTGAGCGCCTGACAAAACTCAGCGATAGCGGCGTCGGGCACATGCTCGGATACCAGAAGCCAACCATCGAATGCGTCGTGAAATGTGAACAGCAAGCTCTCACCTCGATAAGCCTTGAGGTGGTCGAACATCTCAGCGACCGGGCGACTCTCGGCAAACCCGCGCAGGCCAGCACAGACGTCGGCTGAAAAGGTGCAGTGATAAATGTCGGGCACTGGCGAAAGGGTGTCGCGAACCACGTCCACGGCGTTGGGAGCGCGGTGCTGAGCGTAAAACGCGGCAATGTCCGGTGCGATAGTCGTGCCTTCAATGTAGAGAATGGAACCGGGCGGCAGCAGCTTCGGCAAGTGCTCGAAAAATGGCCCGGGCATCTCCAACCCCTCGACGACCCAATGGAACGGAGTGTCGAGGTCAATGCCATCATCGCGTCCGGCTACCATGGCGCGAAGCTGCTCCTTCAACTCCTCTCGGTCAGTGCTAGGCATGGGCAAGGTTTGCGATGATACCAAACAACCCGTGCTCAGCAACTGGCCCCGAGGTACGCGAGGAGTGAAACCGGAACGCCACGTCCGGAATCGTTGCGCTCACGGTGGTCAGGGCGCGGGGTCCTTGGCAATGACTCGTGGATGGCAATTCTCATCTTCCATGTAAATTAGATGCAACCGTCCATCGGTGTCGAAATGAAACTCAATCGGACCAAACTTCCAAATCCCCATGAGCGGTCGCCGTCGAAAGCTGCTTGCGGTTGTGTCCGGCTGGCCGAACAAACTCCGTAGGTCGGCCCGCGTCATGCCCAGTCGAACCGGAGCGATCGCACCAGTGTGCTCGTAGTCCGACCACCAAACATTGCAGGCTCCAATTTTGCAGTTCGTCGCGTGCGAAGCGGCTCAATGCCACGCGTCAGCCGATTGGTGTCGGCGGCGATCGAGGGGACTCCTTGGCGCCATCCCGGGAAGGCTGCAAGCCGAGGCTTGAACGAAGCCGCAGCGCGGGGCTTCGTCGACGGGAGGCGCTTGGCGAGCGCATTTCACGCGCGACTCCTCCGCAATAACCACGCCTGAACGATGACAATCACGGTGGCTAGGCCGATAGCGATGTAGGGGTGGGGGGTAGGCCAAGCGCCAAGCGCAACGATGCGATACACAAGGACCAGCGACCACGCAGCCGCAATAAACACCAAGGCACTCGCACACCACTGGCCGATGCTGTGCGCCCGTCGCGCGACAAGCCAGGAGACGACGACGGCCCCGACCGCAACGACAGACGGTAAGGCTCCAAATAACAACTCAGAGGTCATTTGACCAAGACAAGACGCGGTAACCTTGGAGCGAAAGCGGAACGATTCCGCGCCGTCATTGGATCTCCCTCCAACATGTCTCCAAGTCGTTCGCCTGAAACTTCAGAATTAGGTTCCGAAGTGGCGCTGGAGCGCTGCTCGCAATTTCGTCGCCGAGGTCGGGTCTGATCAACCATAACCAGGCCAGCGTCTCGTCCCTCCCTGGAGGATTATCATTGGGCGACAACTCCACTCGCCCTTCATTCACGCCGAGAATGTTCGCATGGAGGCAGTCAATGCATGCTCGCCGCTCGTCGAGGCGTTCAAGGTCCCCGACATCAGACCATGCGACAGAGTTGGGCGGATTACTGAGAAGCTCGCGAAATGACTGCATGCTATGACGCCCTTTGTTAGCGGCCCCCGGGTGGATTGGTCCTGCTCGCCCTCAAATAGCTGTAAACCATGGCGTTGGGTTCGGCACCTGACCAAACGACGGGGAATCTGCGCCCATCCGGACGCGTAACGGGTGAGCCTTGGCCTTCACGGGAGGGGTCAAATTCCCAACTAATGGCGACTTTCGTTCGTAGAGAAGAAACGTAGTTCGTACCGCCTGCAGCCGCGCCATGAAGGATAATTCGGTCCGCCGACTCACTCGTTGCCATTGTCACCAAATCATCCCACGAGGAAGGCCAGCGATTCCCGTGTGATTTCATGTACTCAACGAGCAAGGTGCCCGTGTCCCATGCCGCATACGCCTCCGGTAAGCGCCGGACCGTGTAAATGATGGCATACGCGATATAGGCGGCGACACCGAAAATCGTCATCACGACTCCAATCGCAATCTTTCTGCGGAGCGACATAGCTTGCTAGCTAACTTAAAGCTCAATGATTGACTGCTGACAATGCCGCGGTACCGGAGCGAAATGGCCCTGGCAGGTAGGACGCCTCGGCCAAGTCATTCGATTGCCATTTTCAGGCATATCCGGACCAGACGTTGACGTAAATCCTGGAGCGGGGATGGAAACGGAGACTCCCCGGTGCTTCGCACTGGATTGATGGCGATGATCGCATGGGCGGGAAGAACGGACGTAGGCTTGAGCGAATGGTCAGTCGGGTATTGCAAGGCAAGCTTATCGCAACCACCAGAGCCACTGGAGGAGTAGGTGCCACACAACGTCACCCCAACGCCCGCAACCGTAGGCGATGAGGAGTGCGATGGCGCAGGCGCTACCCCAGACAAGGGCCGGTTGATTGAAGAGGTGGTTTCCCAAATAGGCGCCGATCAGTCCGCCGAAAACCAGGCCGCACCAAAAATGGGTCCAGAAGTGGTGCGGATCCGCAGGAGCATCGTCGTTTGGTTTCATGACTTCCAAAAGCGGGTAAATGGGGGGCGCCGGGCGAAAGGGTGGGGCGGGCACGGGACGCGCCGATGCCAACGGTGTCGGCCCGCCGGTATTCGTTGCAGCGCTTGGCGACAGAGGCGTCATACCTCCTCAAACAAATCTTTCCAGACTTCCAAATTCCCGCCCTCGGTAATGTCCCAAGAGCGCAACTTTGTGGTGCCGGCTTGCTTGAAAAAGTAGCCGATGTAGCCGTCGTAGCGACTGTAGGCTTCGCTGTCACACGTCAGCTCCTCGCCCGCTACGAAGGTATCACGAAGCGATAGGAAATCCCGCCGGACACGGTAACCCCGCCCGATCACAAAGGGGGATCTTCCCCAAGGCCCGCTCTCAACGCTTTGTTTGGGTGTGCTCATGTGGCTAAGCGCCGGAAGACAGTGATCCGGCGTGAAAGAGTAACGATTGGAAGCGGGACGCCAAGGCCGGGTTCACTGCTGTAGTCTTGTTAGGTTTCAACTTTTCGTTCGACCCCTTTTCGGCGCGGTTGCCGCCAAAGCCTCTTCGTAACCTCCTCCAAAATCCACCCGGGTAACGTCTCTGAGCCTTATGCGGCGCGGGCCGCTCCACTCACCGTTGGAATTCAAGTCATCAATGGTAACGGTACGCTCGGTAAGCGATAATAGTGGGCCGATGTAGCAAACGTCAGGCTTCGTCTTTTCCGGGTGGAAGGACATCAACGGATAGTGCTGGGCGATGGATTTTAGCAATTCAGGCCAGGAAGCGACCGAAATTCCCGCCGGCGGTGTGGGCTTCAGCCGGAAATGTCTCACCGCTCGGAATTGCCAGTATGCGGCTTTCGCGAAGAAGCGAAGTCCACTGATGTCATCGTCACGGAGCACCGTGTAACCGTTGAATCGAAACGTGTCGCTGCCCAACGTATGGATCAAGACCAGGGAGTCAGAGCAACCGACAATAAACCCCATCGTGGTCCCAACATCCTTGATCCGCCTTTTAACTTCGCAGAGATGCCGGGTCATGGATCCACTGAGGTTGGAATGGAGAGAGAGTTTCATGCTGAATCCAAATGGGAAGCTCAGTGAAGGACCGCGAACATTCCCGCGGTACCGCAGGAAAACGGGCCTCCATAAGGGGATGCCGCTGCAGGTTCACTGAAGAGTTTAGTTCGGGCCCGGCCGGTCCATGGGCCGACGAGGGTTCCGGCGAAGCAAGGGAAACGTTGACGCCCCGTCGCTTCGCACTGGAACGGTGGCGATGATTTCATACGCAGACAGACCGGTAACTGACTTGAGATCCCAACGGTGGCAATGCAGGATCGGGTTTAAAACGAAGATCGCCTGGTGGTCTCGACTGCAGGCTTCGTCCGCCTCTTTGGAGCGATTTCGCTTGTGTTTTCCTGCTCATCGGGCCTTTGCTTTTACCAAGCCAACCTCCTGATACGTGTCCAGTTTGCTGCGCGGTACCACCTTCACCAGCCCGGGTTCTTCGCGAATGAACAGGAGAGTGTCTTGGAAGGGACGCTTTTGGGCGAAGTCATAACATCCAACGGAACCGCCGGTTTCGAGGGCCTGCTCGAATGCGGCCACCCACTGAGAGCCGCTCAGCACGTTGGTGGTGCCGAAATGGATGGTCCCCGCCACCGCCTCGACTGCAATCAAGTACTGCGTACCCGAAACATCCATGCATTCGGTGAGTAATCCTTGAATCCCACAGGGCTGAACCGGGCTGGTGGGAAAGCGAAAAGCAGCCATCTTGCGTTTTCTGTCCATAACCATCGGGCAGAATGAGCCCGCTATCTGGAACGTGGAGTGTCGGCGGCAACGTTGAAGCGTTGATAATGCCCATCCGTGTTGCGAGGTAAAATGACGTGGAGGCTGACCCCTCTGCTGGAAACGCGTCATCCACGAGGTGCGCTCGGTGGCGCTGGTACGACGTCGACGACGGGAGGAGGCAGGGCATCCGGTCCGCGGATCGCGTTCACCGTGGTCCTCGCATCAAGGGGCTCGGCGAGAACCTCCCGGTGAATCTATAGTGCCTCTGCTTGGATTAACGGATTGCGCTTCTGAAATTGATGCAGAGCTGGCAGCGCATGGCCGCGTTGAGCGTCGTCTTCGGATTGAAGCGCCGCCCGCACTTGGGCAAAGGCCGGGATCCGATCTGTTGGCCGGAAGGATTTGTCCCGCAATACCCGCGCCCGCCGTGTGGCGCGGCTGATAGTTCGGCTGGCTCCTGCGGCCGCTCCGGGGCCCTGTTTAAAGCAGAGGCTCGATGGTGTGGTGGGGCCGCACGCACCGGAGTGGAGAATCAAAAACAGCTTCCCGGCCCACCAAACAGGAACGATCACTCAGAAAGGACCGCACGGGCCTCGTTGCGTCGTTGTCGCGTCTCAGAGGTCAGTGATTTAGAGACGCGCCGGTCCCGATCGGCGCGATAGAAACGCAAGGGCTGGTTGGTGATGGCTCCGGGGTCGAAGAAGCGCTGAACGCCACCGGAGCCGTCCATCAGGCCCAGGGACACCCACTGCTCGGGCGGCAGGTCGAGATTGGTCGACGCGCGGATGGCGTAAGCCGCTTCCGGCTCGCCCAGCATACAAATCTTGAAGCCATTGCTCCGCACCCCGCCCAGCGAAAGCTGGTGCAGCGGCGGGACCACGACGGACACCGTCCGGGTGGTCGTGCCAAGCCCGCCGCGATCATCGGTGGCCCGGGCTTCGATGTGCGCTTCCCCGGGGAAGTCGGTCTCGTACCGCGTGGTCAGCAATCCGCCCGGGCCGGATGCCACGGCGGCGCCGTTCACCAGGAGCGTCAGCCCCATCACCCGCCCGTCGCGATCGGTGGCCGAGGCCGTGATCTCGAACGGCCGGCACACGAGTTGCGAGTCGCCGCCCTCGGCGGTCAGGGTCACCACCGGCACGGCGTTCGACGCTCGCAGTACCAGCGCGTTGGCCAGGTAGGTTGCTTCAAACTGATAATCGGGCATCTCGATCTTCGCGAAGCTGCCGATTCGGACGTTCCACGTCATCGCCGTGAAGGTGTTGCCGATCACCGGGAAGAAGCCGTTGGTGAGGGTGAGGCGCAGCGTGCCGTCGAGGACGGCCGTCCCGGCGGTATTGAGCCGGTCGAACTGCGGCGTCGTGGTGCCGCCCACCTGCAGATGGACGGTGCCGGCGGGCAGGTTGGTGATGTTCCCGGTCGCCCGGATCGCCCCGAGTCCGATTCCGGGCAGAACCGAGGCGGAGTTGACCAGCGTCCCGACGTCGCCGGCGCCGTCGAGCGATCCGCCCCGCAGGAAGAGCGTGCCGCCGAGGTTGCCGCCGCGCAGTTCAGTCCGGCCCGCGGTCTGGGTGAAGCGCCCGATGGACAGCGTGCCCTGCTGGAGCGACACCAGCCCGCCGGCATTGGTGAATACGAGGTCGATGCCACCGGCGGCGACGGTCGCGGTCCGTTGCACCGTGCCCCGGTTGAGGAAGGAGCCGGCAGTGCCCGTATCGTCGAACGTTCCGCCCTGGGAGTTCAGCACCGCGTCCGCCTCGTTCACCCAGGAGCCCCCGTTGACAAAGGTGACTCCGGCGTTGGCGGTGACGGTGCCGCGGTTGGTGACGATCTGACCGTTGATCGACTTGGCCGTCGTGCCGCCAATGGTGCCCACCAGGCCCGAATCGAGCAGGAGCACGCCCGCCGTACGGATGGCGCCCCCGTTGTAAACCAGGTTGGACCGCACCGTGAACGTTCCGGCGTTGTCGATGGTCGCGAACGACTGCGCGTAAACATTCACCGTCAGGGCGGCCGAGTTGGTGATGTAGGGATTCGCATTCCCAATCACCCCGTCGTCGCTCATCCCGAGCCGGCCGAGCACAACCTGGAGCGCCGGGTTGGTGATCTCAATGCGCCCGCTGGTAACGTCCACGGCGCCGGAGAAATTGAGGTCGGCCTTGATCGTGAGCCGTGGCGCGGCGGTGCTGGCGCCATCCGAGGCGTCGCCCACGTGGAGCACGGCGGAATCCAGGTTCAGCGGCGTGTTGAAGACGAAGTGCCCGCCGGCGAACAGGCGGGGGGCCGGGCTGGTGAACGAAGTGCCCGCCTCGAAGACAAACGGATCCGCGTCCGCGGTGCTCAGGCCGTGGGTGGCCTTGGTGGTGGTAATGACACCGAAGTTGGTACCGGCGCCGATGTACCAGCTGGCGGTTTCCAAGCTGAGTGTGCCGAAATTTACCAGCGGCACGGTCAGGTAGGACGGCCCGGAAGGGACGCTGGCGGTGGCGCGGACGGTACCGCGGTTGATGAAGCCCGTGCCCGTGGCGCTGGTGGCGTCGCGCATACCAAATCCAGGCAGGTTCAGTTCAACCACCCCGCCCGGCTCATTGGTGAACCCGGAATTGCTGGCGAATTGCACCCCGGCGTCGTCGTTGGCCACCAGGAACCGCCCGAAGTTGTCGAAGGATCGGACGCCAAGCGTCGAGACCCCGGTGGCACGGGTCTGCAGGTAGCCGCCCGATTCGTTGACGAACGAGCCGAGGCCGCGCATCGCGCTGTCGAGCCATTGGAAGTAGCCGCCATTCCGGAACGCGTTACTGACGCTCAACTGGCCGCTCATGCGGAACCAGCCGTTGGTCAGCACACGCGCCGTTCCGTGGACCGCCAGGGTCGCGTTCTGGTCCAAGCGGTTCGACACTGATCCCGGCCCGGCGCCCAGGAACAGATTGCTGACCGCGCCGTTGATCCCCAACGTGACGGTGAAGCTGCCCTGATTGGTGATGAATGCGTTGTCGGTGGCGGTGGGAACCTTGTTGGGCGACCAGTTGGCCGCCGACGCCCAGCTCCCGCCGGCGAGGTTGGTCCAGACGAGATCCGCCGCCCACCCGGGCAGCAGCATCCAGAACATCAGGACCCAACAGCCCAAGCGTTGCACCCGGCGCCGGATTCCTGCCGGAGCCCCTTCCCTCAATACCAGATTCATCGCAGGTGGGGCGGACCCTGCCACGGGAGCACCCGGGTACGCAACCCGCTGAGGGCGAAATGCTACGGCGCCGGGAAAGCGGCGGCGGCGCCCGGTATTCGCTTCATCTGGCGCCGGGCGGCGGAGGCCCGGAATTCGGGGCGTTGACTCGTCGTCGGGGAGCTAACGGTTACATAATCAATGCCCGACCCCATGCCCTCCGATCCGGGCTGACGGCGCCAACGTTGAAGCGTTGATAACACCCATCCGTGTTTCAAAGCCGAATTACGTGGAGTCTGACCCCTCTGCGGGCAACGCGTGATTCACGAAGTGCGCTCGGTGGCACTGGTACGATTTCGACGACGGGACGACGGGACGAGGTGTCGGTCGGAAGCGGAATTGAGTTTCGGTGCATCCGCCAGAATCACCAACCGCCGCCATTCAACCTGAACACTTCACTGGACGGATACGCTCGACTGGCTGGTTCGGACTTGGGTTCGCCTGACGCTCGTGGTGCCGCATGATGTCACCGGCCCATCGACGGGATTCTCCACTGCACAAATGCGACCAGAACGAAGGCTGCGATGAGTAGGAGTGGAATCGAAGCGAAAATGATCGGCAGAAACCGGCCATCCGACGGGCGATTGGGCCAATCCCTGCGGACAAATCCAAGTCGCACGCCGAAGCGTCCTCGTGCCTCCAGGTTCCACAGGCAGCCCGCAGTTAGGTAGATTATCGGGGACAACATCAGATTGCTCCACCAGCGGGTCGTATAGCTGCCCTCCCGCAGGAGCAAATAGCCATCGTAAAACCAGCTGCTCGAAAACAACAGCAATGCCGCGGCGACGAACAGATACCGCGGAGGACGCCGACCGGCCACCACCTGATAAGCCACGCCCAGACACCAGGGCGCCGTGAGGAATAACCAATATCGCTTCAATTCACCGGCCACCTGCACCCGGTCGTTCACCAGAATGCTGACTGCGAGCAGGCAAAAGCTCAAGGAAGTAACAGTGCTCGTCAGTAAAGTGCGATGACTGCCAGTAGATGCTGTGGGCACCCAATAAACCGCGCTGTTCAGCGCCTATCCAAAATCACACCCGCGGCGTCCGGTCTGCTTCGCATGTGTTTTCGGCATTCATTCGTTGATCCAATCGGTTAGCGTCAGCTCCGTTGGAACGCCCTGCAGCGCCAGCGGCACCAATCTGCGTATCCCCATAGGTAACTCGGCGACGAGCGATCTAACTTTAATTCGCCAATTGTCTTTGGTAAAATTGATAGCTGCCCGCCAACGGCCGTTATGAACACGTCGTGGAACGGTTACAATTTCAGACTCGAGCGGATGGAGGAGTGCGTCTGCTCCAAAATAGACTGGAAAGAACCCCGGGTTTTGGTCGGTGGCAAAATGATAGGTTCCCAGACGAACAATAACAGTGTCACTTTGATTGGTGATCCGAAAACGAGCGTAGGGTATCCCCGCTGGATCATTCGTGTAACCAATGAAGGACGCCCCAACCTTGATTGGCTGTGAAGAACGGGTTTTAAACCAAAAAACACCGACCAGTGCGATGATCGCTAAAAAAACTGCCAACAGGACGCGTTTGCGCATAGAAGCCGAGCGGAAAGGTCAGCGACGGGAGCTAGCCAACTGGGTTGATGAAATTCGAAATGGAGTGGGACGGCAGGCTTCTGTTCGCTGGACCGGAAAGTATGGCGGCACGGTCAGGGTCTCTTGCACGACGGCGGTGGAATTCGACTCACACACCAGTCAAAGGCTTGCTGAAATGGTGGACATATTTGAGCAAATCCATCGAGGGGTCGGTAAATCGCCGCCAGGAATTTAGACGTGGGCGAATCCATTTGGATGATTCCGCGCTCAAACATGAGCCGGCCGATGAAGGCGCTGAACAGGTAGGCGGCAAAGAACGCGAAGGTGCAGGCTGAGATCCGTATCAATCTTCTGGGGAGGCGGATGGCACGGTGGGCCGGAGTGGGAGTGTTCATGATGCCTGTGGTGCCGACTGTCATCAATTGGGCCAAAGAGGGCTTTGTCCTAACGCCCAAATTTCGGGGTAAAGACAAAGTGCTGGAGCATAGCGCCCGTTTTGCTTGGGAATGACTGAGTGGGCGGTCATGAGTTTTGCCTGGTAAAGAATCGGCTTGTGTTGAGTACGATGACGTCAACGACCTCGGAACTCAACCGCATTTTGGCCGCAGTTGGTTGCGGGCGTCAGTAAGGACAAGTTGGAAGCGCTCCCCGGTACCCAGGCGCACCGCGGCGAGCCGGGAGCACGGCTGAGGCTCACACTACCGGGGCGGCGTTTGGACGGTCTGCGAGGCAATCTCGGCGCCCGTCTCCCGGATC
Source organism: Verrucomicrobiota bacterium (assembly GCA_947471985.1). Taxonomy (GTDB): domain Bacteria; phylum Verrucomicrobiota; class Verrucomicrobiia; order Limisphaerales; family UBA9464; genus CANIZL01. The sequence goes on from CANIZL010000115.1 coordinate 10,137, forward strand.
CGTGCAGGGAAGGACTCTGGTTTCATCAACTTTTCTATCGCACCGAGTGACCTGTGTGTTTTGCATCCGTCGATACTTTGGGTTGGACCAGAGGCGTGATCCCGAGGAGCGGGGGGATGGAGTAAAGCAATCGGTCCGGTCCCACTTGGGCCGGGTACGACAGGTTTCCGCCTCCGCCCAGAGCCAGGCACTGCCCGGCTGGGGCTTTCCTTATCACGGCGTCCACGGGACGGATTCATGACGGCAAGAGGCAACGATAACCGATTCGATCGAATCCACCGCCGCCGGTCCGATGTCGACAGGGTATCCCGCAGCGGAGCCAGCGCCGATTTGCTCCGGGATTCAATCACTCGCTGGACCCTGCATCCGCCAGGCGGATTTCGGGCTGGTCTTCGCAGGGAGTGTACCCCTTGGAACTCGGGCGAAGCGTGGGATGGAATCAGGTTGCAAAGTTTACCGAGTCCCCTGAGGTTGCTGGCGGTTCCCGAGATATGCGTTGGGTGCGCGTATCTTCCGTGGGGATTCAACGGTGACGGCGAAGTGAGGTATTCCTATGAATGGCAAAGTGCTGATTTGGTTGCTGTTGGGATTTTCAGTCCAGGCCGCGGAGTTTTATAATTTGGATTTTGATTCGCCGAATTTGAGCAATCTGCGGGAAATTGAAGTGTTTCTATTGGGCAAAATTAAAGTTGGCACTGTTTCTGATTTGTTTCCGGGTTGGAGTGTTGTGATTGATGGCTCGCAATACTCTGGGGATGCTGTTTTTCTGACACATCTGCCGGATATTCCAGTCTTGGGTTATCATTATTCTGTTTATTACGATCCTTATTCATTCTCTGGTCCAAATGGAGGCGTCCACAGGTTGTCTATTTCTCAAATTGGTTTGGTTCCGTTTTGGGCATCTGAATTAATTTCCAATGGAAATACATTAATCTATGCAAATAATACACTTTTAATGGCTCGCCCAACTGGTCTGCATTTTGATGAATATGCGTGGGACGTATCCCGGTACGCTGGCCAAGAGGTAAGGTTGGAAGTGAAAAATTATTTTGGTGATTCGGCTGGATTGTTATCATTCGACATCATTGGATTCAGTGCGCCCGAGCCTTCCGAGTGGGTGTTGATGCTGGCCGGCGGTTGCGCGCTCTTCTGGTTCGGCGGTAGGGCTCGCGGCAGGAGGTAGGCATGCGAATTGCCAGCGGGAATCGCCTGCCCGGGTTCTCAGCAGTTGTTCGCAGTTTTCCAGGCGGTCGGTGTGAGTTCACCCACGCGGGTGTGAGCCTGCCGCCGAACTGGGTAAGAATTTCGCTCTGATCGCTGTTCCTAGATTCGACGTGGTGAAATGGACCCTCTGCAATAGCCCGTACGGACGAATGAAATTCGTTCATCGTTGCAGTGAGTGGTTTGATTCTTTGGGGTGTTCGTTGCCCAGATTTAGCCACACTTTCCTTGGTCGGCTTGCGGGGGCCCCGATGTTTCCCGGGTCGTGGGGCTCCCGCGCACGCCGCCCGACGTGGGGCGACGCGCCGGGTGTCGCACGGCACTTTAATAAAATCGACATGGCTAATATTCATTTGATCGGCGGGGAAAAGGGCGGGGTGGGGAAATCCGTGGTGGCCCGCGTGGTGGCGCAGTATTTGATCGACAAGGAACTGCCGTTTCTCGGCTTCGACACCGACCGGTCGCACGGCGCGTTGCTCCGCTTTTACGCGGACTTCGCCTCCCCGGTGGTGGTGGATCGTTACGAGAGTCTCGATGCCGTGATGGAAGCGGCCGCCGAGCATCCGGATCGACGCATCCTCGTCGATCTGGCCGCGCAGACGCACGAGGCGTTGGTGAAGTGGATGGACGAGTCCGGGGTGCTGGAGATGGCCGGCGAACTCGGCATGACGCTGAACTACTGGCACGTCATGGATTCCGGGAAGGATTCCGTGGATTTGCTCAAGAAACTGCTGGATCGGTTCGGTGATCGGCTGCAGTACGTGCTGGTTTTGAATCAGCTGCGCGGGGAGAATTTCGAGCTGTTGGAGACTTCGGGCGTTTTGGCGCAGGCCGAAGCTCTCGGGGCCCGGCGCATCTCGCTGCGGCGGTTGCACGAGCCGGTGATTAACAAGATCGACACCGGCAGCCTCAGTTTCTGGGCCGCCAAGAACAAGAGCGAACCCGAGGTGAAGGGCCTGGGTCTGCTGGAGCGTCAGCGCTTGAAAGTCTGGTTGCGCCACGCTTACGAACAGCTGGATAGCGTGGGCGTCTGATGGGCGCTTGGGCGAAACCTCCCCGGGCGGCACACCGCACGGGGAGGGCGCCACCGGCAAATCTGCCATTCGGCCCGTTCTCGCCGTTGCGTTCCGGCGATTCCGAGGGATGCTTTCGCGGTGAAAGCGTCAATTGCCGACCTGGGATACCCGGGGCGCCTCGTGGCCGTCGAGGGGCTCGATGGGTCCGGCAAATCCACCCAGATTTATCTCCTGAAGCGCTGGCTCGAATTGCAGGGCCTCAAGGTGTTTTTCTCCGAGTGGAATTCCTCCGCTCTGGTGAAGAGCGCCACCAGCAAGGGCAAGAAGCAGGACCTGCTCACGCCCACCACCTTCAGTCTGATCCACGCCACGGATTTTGCCGATCGGTACGAGCGGCAACTGCTGCCCCTGCTCAAGGCCGGGTACCTCGTGTTGTGTGACCGGTACATTTTCACCGCCTTCGCGCGGGACGTGGTCCGGGGTTGCCTGCCCGCCTGGGTGCGCGGTCTCTACTCCTTCGCCGCGTTGCCGGATCTCACCTTCTTCTTCAAAGCCAGCCTCGAGGTCTCCCTGGCGCGCATCCTCGACAACCGACCCACGTTGAAACACCACGAGGCCGGCATGGATCTCGGGCTCTCGTCGGATCCCTACGAGAGCTTCCGGATTTTTCAGGGCCGCATCTTTGAGCAGTACCTGGCGATGAGTACGGAATTCCAGTTCACCCTGATGGACGCGAATCTCCGCATCGAGGAGCAGCAGGGCATGATGCGCCGGTTGCTGACGTCGCGAATCGATTTGGAACGGTTCCGGAAGACCGGTTGAAATCTGAGCCCATGAAAAAACATTCTGTCCGCCTGTCCCGCCGCTTCCCGCTGCCGGCTGAAGCCGCGGTGGTGGTGCCCAAGGTTACGCCGAAACGCTGGCTCGGTGCCGGCCTGCCAGGGGTCGAGGCTTCCTCCCTATGCGGGAAATTGATCGTCGTCGAGGGCGCCGATGGATCGGGACGTTCCACGCAGATCACCCGTCTGGTGGAGTGGCTGGAATCCAGCGGACATCATACCGTCGCCGTCGGACTGAAGCGCTCCACCCTGGTCAGCGAGGAACTGGAGACCGCACAGCAGGGCAACATTCTGTCCCGCAGCACGCTATCGCTCTTTTACGCGACGGATTTTGCCGACCAGTTGGAAAATAACATCCTGCCGGCGCTGCGGGCGGGATCCATGGTGCTGGCGGACCGGTACATTTACACGCTGATGGCCCGGGATCTGGTGCGCGGCATGGAGGCGCCCTGGCTGCGGAATCTGTACGGGATCGCGCTGGTGCCGGACGCGGTGTTTTATCTGGATGTTTCGCCGGAGCACTTGGTGCAGCGCGTGTTCGCGAAGCAATCGGCGCTGGATTATTGGGAGAGCGGGATGGATCTGGGATTGAGCCGGGATCTCTACGACAGTTTCCTCCAATTTCAGGCACTCATGCGGGAGCGCTTCCGCGAGTTGCAGCGGGATTACGGGTTTCATCTGCTCAACGGCGAGCGGTCGCCCGACGCCGTGGCCGAGGACCTCCGCCGCGAGGTGGAGCGGGTCCTGGCGGCCTAGCAGAATCTGGGCAAGGGGGGAACCTCCTCCCGGAGTGGAAATCGCCGGACCCGGCATTGGCGGAATCCACGGAACATTGATTTTTCCGGGTTCCGTCGGACTGAAAAGTCCGGCACGTTAGGCCCCGGTGAAACTGCTGTTCCGCATTCTGCTGAAGCTTTGGTTCCGGTTCCGCGTGGAAAACGCGGCGGTGCTCAACACGCCCGGCCCCGTGCTGCTGCTGCCCAATCACAGTTCGTGGTTCGATTGGGCCTTCCTTTTCGCGGTGTTGGATGACGATTGGAAGTTCGTCACCAGCGCCACCACGGCGGGAGCGTCGTGGTTCCACACCAAGATCATGGTGAATCCCCGCACCTTCCCGGTGGATACCACCTCGCCCTACGCCGCGAAGCGCATGGCCGAGTACCTCGCCCAGGGCGGACGGCTGGTGCTCTTTCCCGAGGGGCGCATCACGGCCACCGGGTCGATGATGAAGCTGTTCGATGGCACCGGCTTCCTGCTGCACAAGACCACGGCCCGCGCCATCCCGTGCTATCTCCGCAACGCCGTGCGCACACCGTTCGTGCGGCACCAGGGCTGGACCCGCTGGTTCCCCCAGGTGACGGCCTATTTTGGTGAAGCCCTGCAGCCCCCGCGTCTCACCGAGGTTTCCAACAGCGTCGCCCGGCAGCAACTGACGAACTGGTTTCGGGATCAGATGATCGCCCAACAGTTCCACGTGGAAATGCGGGTCGGGCCGACCCACGTCCTGGGCGCCATCGCGGAGACCGCCGGGCATCTGCCCGGGAAGGAGATCCTTGAAGACGTCAGTGGCACCTTGCTGACGTATCGCAAATTGCTGGTGGGCACCGATGTCCTCGCCGCGCAGTGGCGGCAACGTCTGGCCGGGCGGACGGCGTCAGGCGGCCGGGTGGGCGTGCTGTTGCCCAATGTGAACGGTATGCCGGTTACGGTGCTGTCGCTGTGGGCGGCGGGGTTTGTGCCGGCGATCCTGAACTTCTCCACCGGCACGCCGGTGATGTTGCAATGCTCCCAGCTGGCGGCATTGAAAATCATCATCACGTCCAAGTTGTTTCTCGCGAAGGCCAAGCTGGACCTCGCTCCGCTGACGGCGGCGGGCATCGAGTTGATCTTCCTGGAAGACGTGCGGGAAACCGTCGGTCGGGGCGCCAAGTTGGCGTCACTGCTGAAGCATTTGGTCAGCTGCGGTGCGGGGTTGCATCGGAGCGCCGGACCGGATGAGCCGGCGGTGATTCTTTTCACCAGCGGTTCGGAAGGGGTGCCGAAGGGGGTGGAACTCACCCATCGCAATCTGCTGGCGAACGTGCGGCAGATCACGCTGCACGAGGACATCTCCGACGACGAACGCTTCTTCAACGCGCTGCCGCTGTTCCACAGTTTCGGCCTGACCGCGTGCACGTTGTTCCCGCTGGTCCGCGGGCTTTACACCTTCCTGTATCCGTCGCCGCTGCACTATCGCATGGTCCCGGCGGTGGTGTACGACCGCAATTGCACGGTGATGGTGGGCACCAACACGTTCCTGAACGGCTACGCGCGCAAGGCGCATCCGTACGATTTCCGGACGGTGAAATTTCTGGTCGCGGGCGCCGAAAAAGTGCAGGCGGCGACGGCCGAGACTTATGCGCGAAAATTCGGCGTGCGTCTCCTGGAAGGCTACGGCGCCACCGAGTGCGGGCCCGTCATTGCCGCCAATAATCGCATCCAGCCGCTCTTCGGATCGGTGGGCCGTTTCCTACCCGGGATGGAATGGCGACTCGAGAAAGTGGAAGGTGTGGCCGAGGGTGGACGGCTCTTCGTCAAAGGACCCAATGTCATGCGCGGTTATCTCAACGCAGAGTCCAACGCGAAGTTTCTGGCGCTGGGCGGTTGGTACGACACCGGGGATCTGGCCCGCGTGGATGAGAATGGGTTCCTGTTCCTGCTGGGTCGCTTGAAACGGTTTGCCAAGGTGAGCGGTGAAATGGTGAGTCTCACCGCGGTGGAGGATGCCCTCGCGGGTGCCTTCCCGCAGTATGGAGAGCGGTGCGAAATTGCGGTGGTGTCGGTGCCGGATGCCGACAAGGGCGAAAAATTGATCGCCATCTCCAACGAACCTCGGCTGTCCCTCGACGAGATCCGCACAGCCATCAAGGCCAAGGGTCTGACCAATCTCTGCGTGCCGCGGGAAACGCGGGCCGTGCGGGAGATTCCCAAATTGGGCACCGGCAAAGTGAATCATCGCGAATTGCAGGCCCAATTGACCGAGGCTCCGCCGCCCAAGTAATTGGAGTTGCGGTCGCCCCTTGCGGGCGGCCCCTCCGCGGCATCTATGAACCTGGCTCCACCGACCGCCCGGCTGACCCGGCGACGCCCGGGCCGCTGGCTGCTGTGGAGTCTGGGGGGTCTGGGGATCGTGGTGGTGCTCCGGTTCCTGTTGTTCCGGGGTCCGATACTCCCGCCCACATCGCTGTCGCCGGAGAAGTTTGTCGATCTCCATGTCCACACCGCGGGTATCGGTGCCGGCGATTCGGGCTGCTTTGTGTCGGGCACCCTGCAGTCGAGTTACAAATTCGACCTGTACCTGAAATCCTTCGGCACCAGTCGTGCCCGGGTGGCCGCCGAGGGCGATGCCTCGATCATCCGGCATCTGGCCGAAGAAGTGGGTGCCAGCCGCCAGGTGAGCCATGCCGTGGTGCTCGCGCTGGACGGGGCGATCGATGAGAGCACCGGCGAGTTGGATCGTCCGCGGACCGAGGTTTATGTGCCGAACGAATTCGTGGCGCGGGAGACCGCCCGGTTCACGAATCTCCTGTGGGGTGCCTCCATCAATCCGCTGCGGCCCGATGCCCTCCAGCGTCTCGACTGGGCCGCTGCGCACGGGGCGGTGCTGGTGAAATGGATCCCGGGCATCATGCACTTCTCCCCCGACGACGTGCGGTGCACGGCGTTCTATCAGCGGCTGGTCGAATTGCAACTGCCGCTGCTTTGCCACGCCGGCCAGGAGCGGTCCTTCACGCAGGCGCAGGATGAACTTGGCGATCCGGTCCGACTCCGCCTGCCCTTGAGTCTGGGCGTGTCCGTGATCGCGGCGCACATCGCCAGCACCGGGGCCAACGAAGGCGAACGCGATACGGATCGGCTGGTGCGGTTGATGCGGGAGTTCCCCACGTTGCGTACCGAGGTGTCGTCCCTCACCCAGATCAACAAGCCCGGGTACCTGCGGGAGGCTCTACTGCGACCGGAATTCCGTGGGCGGCTGGCGTATGGGTCGGATTATCCCCTGATCAATACGGCGTTGGTTTCCCCGTGGCATTATCCCCGCGAACTGAGCGTGGCCCAGATGCAGCGCCTTTCGGCGGAGACCAATTCCTGGGATCGGGATGTGGCCCTCAAGCAAGCGCTGGGTGTGCCGAACGAGGTGTTTGCGCGCTCCGGCGACTGGTTGCGACCGGGTTGGCGGGATCGCCCGCGCTCGCCCGCAGCGACTCAGGCGGTCGCGAAGTGATCGGCCAAGCTTGTGGGCGAGGGTTCCAAACCTTCCGCGGCGAGCGCCTCGAGGATGCGCTCTTCGTTCATGATGAAACGTTCGCGTTTGTACAACAGGTAGTCACCCCGGACTTCCTCCGGCGTGAGGTTGATCGTGCACAAGTTGGCGCCGGTGCGCAGGCCGCGACGATACCCGGTGCCGGGTCCCGCCAGATTCAAGGCACTGACCGCCGGGATGACCCAGTCGGGTCGCATCCGCCGCAGCGCCGCCATCGAGTTCAGGGCCAGGTCGATACTGGCGGGGTCCGCAGCGTCCGTGGGCGTGCCGGCGCCGGGGACGAATGGACTGACACTGCACCCGACCAGGGGCAATTCGGCGGCCAAACGGAAATTGTCCCGCACCGACGCCAGATCCTGTCCCGGCAAACCGGCGATGAATCCAGAGCTGACCCGCCACCCATGCTCGGCCAGCCAGCGCACGTGGGCCGTACGTTCGACCAACGTCCCCGGCGCCTCAAGGCGTCGATACAATTCCGGATCCGCGAGTTCGAACTTGATGATGTAGATCGTCGCCCCGGCGGTTCGGAGTTCTTCGGTCAGGGCGGGGGACAGGGTGCCGAGGCAGACACTCAGTCCGAGCCGGGTTTCCTGCCGGAGTCGACGGAGCAGGGGCAGGACGATTTCCCGCGCGGCGACCGGATCCTCGCCGGCCTGAAAATTGATGTCGGTGACACTGGCCGGCCGATGATGCAACAACAGGTCGGTCAGCTCTTCGAGGCGGCTTCGGTAGCGGGAGAGGTCCCGATTGTCCCGTCGCATGCCACAGTAATGGCAGTTTTCCCGGCAAAAATTGGAAACCTCCACCACCGCCCGGACGAACACCCGTCGTCCAAAGCGCTCGCGCGTCAGGGCCGCCGCTCCGGCATGATAGGCCGACTGCGCGGTCTCCGTGACCTGCAGCTCCGCAAGAGTCGGCAATTCGCCTGTTTCCACCGTGATTCTCTAAGGTTCCGGCCCCCGTGCACGCAAGCGGGGTAAACTACCAACCCGAAATTGCGCCCGGGCGGCCGGTCCAGGGTCGACAGATTCCAAAACCATCGGCTTGACGACCGCCCCTCGGTATCGGCCAGAATCACGGGTATCTTATCATGAAAACAATTTGGCCCGCCCTTCGCGTCGTCGCGCTCGCCGTCGGATCCTGGTTCGTGGTCGCGCCCTCTGCCCGCGCGGCGGAGGCTCCCCGCTTCGCGGACGCACGTCTGGAGGCGGCCGTGCGCTATCAGATTCTGGCCAAACGCACCAATCAGGAACCCCTGACCGTGGGTGAACTCGCCACCGTCGCGTTCCTCGATGCCCCCGGTCGCGGCATCACCAACCTCGCGGGGCTTGAAGCCTGCACCGGCCTCGCCTCGGCCACGCTTTCCGGCAATGCCATCACCGATGTCAGTCCGTTGAAGGGTCTCAAGGTGCTGCAGCAATTGGATCTCGCCACGAACCGGATCCGCGACATTGCCCCGCTGGGAACGCTGCCGGCGCTGCAGTATCTGCAATTGGAATTCAATCAGGTTAGCGATCTGCGGTCGCTGGCCGCGCTGACCAATCTCACGTCGCTTTACGTCACGGGGAACAAATTGACCACGGTGGCCCCGCTCACCAATAACGTGCGCCTCGGGACGCTGGCCGTTGGGCAGAATCAACTGCGCTCCCTGGCCGGCCTGGAAACGCTCAAACGCCTGCACTCCGTGTCGGCCCCGGGAAATCAAATCAAGGATCTCGGTCCGGTGGCCGGCCTGCGGGACCTCACCTGGCTCGATCTGTCGAAGAACCGGATCCGCGATCTCACCCCGTTGTACACGGCGGCGACCAATGATTTCAAGGGTCGCGGTGATTGGGCGCCGTTTTTGCGCACCCGCCTGGAGGGGAATCCCCTGTCCGGCAAATCCAAGAAGCAGCTGACGGAGCTGCACCAAGCCGGACTGCCCGCCGAACGCTGAGCCCCCATCGGCGGTCCCGAAGCGGACTCTGCCGGACCCCGAAAAACAAAAAGCAAGCCGGCCTCCCGCGGATGATGAATCCGGGGAGGCCGGCCGTGCTTTGGCTCACGGCGTTTTGCCAAGGAGCCTTTCCCAGCCTTCGATGCGAGGCGCCCGGATTCGTCGAAACTCGGCAACCCGTCTCCGATCCGCCTTCCCCGCGTCGTGTTCGGGACCCGTGCAGATTCGCGCTAAAAAGGTTAACTCGATTAATGAATGTATTTAAATCGTTTACTTAATATGCGCACTGGCGGCGTTTTAGGGCAATTGACGTAGTTTGGGTCTAATTGCTTTGCGTGGCTTGGCGTGCAGTAAGCGAATTTGCAGATTGGCGCAGACCAGGCGGGTGTGGTCGTTGGTGAAGGGACCGCCCTGGTCGATATAGAGTTTGCGTGGCAGACCGCGGCGCTTCAGCGCTTCCTTGAGCGTGAAATGAAACGTGCGGGTGTTGGCTTCCCAATGGTAGAGGGCGGCGACGATCAGCCGGGAGTGATCATCAATGAGGGCACAG
>CANIZL010000116.1 GCA_947471985.1 Verrucomicrobiota bacterium
ATGAAGGCCGACACATCTCCCTGACGGGCCTCCACCGAAGCCCGGATGGTTGCATCGATCTTCCCCGTCTGTTTTAAGCTCTCCTGCGCCAGCACGGTCCAGACGCCCTGCGGGCCGTAGAACGCCGTCAGCTTTTCCAGCAGGGCCTCCTCGGTGAGTTCGGTCGGTGGGGGGATTCGCACCAGCAGGTGGAAGTGATTGGACATCATGCAGTAGGTCAGCACCTCCACCCCGCAGAAGGCGGCCAGTGGCCAGAGGAGCTGGACCAACTTCTCCTTCCCCAAGTCATCCAACAGCATTTGCCCACCCACAATCCGGGAAAGGCAGTGATACACCGCCGTCTCCCCGACCGGTTTGATCCGCTTCAGTCTCATGTTGTTCTCCGTGGTGTTTGCGGACCCCGCCCAACGGGGCGGGGTTCCACGCCCTGCTACGAAGAATTCGGGACGGAGTTACAGACTTTTTTATATCGAGCCTGCCACGATCTCCGGAGGACGGCCGGGGATACGGAGCCTGGTACGCTGTCGGGCGGGTTACAGATCAGTGAACCTGCCACCCTATCTGGCGGGCCCGAGAATAGGGAGCGTGGCACCACTTCCATGCGGCAGTGAACCTGGCACCGTGTTGGTGGGGGTGGACTTTGAACCTGGTACGCAGGGGTGGTGATGCCGTTTCGGCACCAGCTCGCCAGCCGCGCCGAGGCCCTCCTTCGCTCCTACCCGGGCGACGGCTGGAAGATTTTTGTTCCCAACTCGCCGGGCCGGGCCCTCACCAAAACCCTTGCTGCGCCGTCCCTCCCTGCTTTCCTCCCGGCCGCTCGTTATGAACTACAAAATCGCTCGTCGCGCGGCGGCCCTGTCGCCCTCCCTGACCTTGGCCATTGATTCAAAGGCCAAGGCCATGAAGGCCGCGGGAGAGGACGTCGTCGGCTTTGGCGCCGGGGAACCGGACTTCGACACGCCGCAGCACATCAAGGACGCCTGCGCGGACGCGCTCGCCGCTGGATTCACCAAATACACCCCCAGCAGCGGCATCCCCGAACTCCGGGAGGCCATCGCCGCCAAGTTCCAACGGGAAAACGGTCTCACCTACAAGCCCTCGCAGATCATCGTCAGCTGCGGCGGCAAACACTCCTGCTTCAATGTCATCCTCGCCACCTGCGAGGAGGGTGACGAGGTCATCATTCCGGCGCCCTACTGGCTCAGCTATCCCGAAATGGTCAAGCTGGCCGGGGCCACGCCCGTGATCCTCACCACGTCCGACCAGACCGAATTCAAGGTTACGCCCGAGCAACTGCGCGCGGCGATCACCCCGCGGACCCGGCTGTTCATCCTCAATTCCCCCAGCAACCCGACCGGCAGCGTCTACACCCCGGCGGAAATCAAAGCTCTGGGCGATATCTGCGTGGAGCGGGGCATCCTCATCATGAGCGATGAAATCTACGAGCACCTGACCTACGACGGAGCCGAAGTGAAGAGCGTCGCGACGTTCAGTCCCGCACATCAGGCGCACACGATCATCGTGCACGGCTTTGCCAAGGCGTGGAGCATGACCGGTTGGCGGCTCGGGTTCCTGGCGGCGCCGGAGCCGATTGCCAAGGCCATCGACGCCCTGCAATCCCACAGCACCAGCAATCCCACCAGCTTCGCCCAGAAGGGTGCGGTGGCGGCGCTGAACGGATCCCAGGAACACCTCAAGGGTTGGCTGACCGAATACGCCAAGCGCCGGACCCGCGCCTGGGAAATGCTGAACGCCATGCCCGGCATCACCTGCGTCAACAGCAAGGGTGCCTTCTATCTGTTCCCCAACATTCAGCGCACCGGATTGAAGTCCGCGGATTTCTGCGCCCGCTTGCTGGAACAGGAAAAGGTCGCGGCGGTACCGGGCATCGCCTTCGGGGCCGACGACTATATCCGGATCAGCTACGCCACGAGCCTGGCTAACATTGAAAAGGGTCTGGCCCGCATGGACCGCTTCGTCCGCAGCCTGCAGAAGTAATCGCAGGATAGAAACCGCCGCGCCGCGCCCGTTCGCGGCGCGGCTTTTTTTTATGCCGATTGCCGGCCGAAATCGCCGGCCAGTCGGGTCGCAGACCCGTGAGCAAACCAGCCCGTCAATCCGCGAGCAGGAAGCGCAGGTCGTCCAACGTCAGACTCTGCGCGAACTTCTCTTCGCCCAGCACGTCCTCCGCCAGCGACTTTTTCTGCTTCTGCAGCGCCCGGATCTTTTCCTCGATGCTGTCTTTGATGAGCAGCCGGTAGGCGATGACCTTTTGGGTTTGCCCAATGCGGTGCGACCGATCGATGGCCTGTGCTTCCACCGCGGGATTCCACCACGGATCAAACAGCACCACGTAGCTCGCCGCGGTCAGATTGAGACCGAAGCCGCCGGCCTTGAGGGAAATCAGGAACGTGGCCTCACCCTCGTAGGCCTGAAATTCCTTCACCAGTTCGCCGCGGTTTTCCGTCTCGCCCGCCAGGAAGAACGTGGTCCATCCCCGCGCCGCAATTGCTTTCTTGAGCAACTCCAGCATCTCGACGAACTGCGAGAACACCAACACCTTCTGCCCCTCTTCCATCAGCGGTTCGAGCTGCTCCATCAGCGCCTCGAGCTTGGCCGATTCACCGGCGAAATCGTCCTTCACCAGTCGCGGATCGCAGCAGATCTGCCGCAGCCGCAATAGGGACGTCAGCAGGTTAAACCGCTCCTTGTTCAGGGCCTTCGGCGTCTGGATGCCCAGCAGCGTCGATTGCGCGCGCTTGAGTTCCGCGCGGTACATCGTGCGCTGATCGCCTTCCATTTCGCAGAAGAGATCCTCCTCAATGCGATCCGGCAGATCCTTCGCCACCTGGGTCTTGGTACGTCGCAGCAGGAAGGGGCGCACCCGCGCGGCCAAACGCTGACGGGCATAGGGATCGCCCTTCACCTCGTACAAGCGCTGGAATTCCGCGCGACTGCCCAACGCCCCCGGCATCGCAAAATTCATCAAGCTCCAGAGATCCATCAGCTTGTTCTCGATCGGCGTGCCGGACAGCACGAGCCGATGATGTGTCCGCAGCTTGCTCGCGATCATGGCCGTCACCGACATCGGATTCTTGATGTACTGGCCCTCGTCGAGAATGATCGCGTGGAACTCGATCTTGGGCAGGATCTCGCCCAGGATGCGGAGCTGATTGTAGTTGAGAATGTGGAGGTCCGTGGCGTCGGGCTTGAATCCCTTCACATCATCGGTCCGCCAGGCGCGCACGCGCAATTCGGGAAGGAAGCGGGTCGCTTCGGCGCGCCAGTTGTCCGCCACGGATTTCGGGCAGCACACCAGCAACGGTCCCGGCTTGCCATTGCCTCCGCCCTTCTTGCTGATCACCAGGGCCCGGACCCAGGCGATCCAGGTCAGCGTTTGCAGCGTCTTACCCAGACCCATGTCATCCGCGAGGATGCCGCCGAAGCGATTCGTGCTGAGATAGGCCAGAAAATGGAAGCCCTCCTTTTGGTAGGGACGCAATTCCGCCTTGATTTCCAGGGGAATATCCGGGGTGACGCGGGCTTGAATCTCCGCCGCCCGCCGCTGCACCTTGGCGAACGCCTCTTCGCCCAGGAATTTCTTCGCGGCAGGATCGGCCAGTTGCAACGTGTGCAGGCGCTGCTTCTCGTTGGAGAGTTCGCGCGAGGTGAGCCCGAGACGAGCCAATTGTTCGTCCTCTTCCGGCGTGAAATTAAATTCCAGTTTACGCCAACCCTTCGTGCCGAGGCGCACCCACTTGCCGCGCGCTTCCAACAGCATCTTGACCTCTTCCTTCGTGAGGGTGGCGTCCGACACGTCGACGATTACCGAGAGGTCGAACCAATCAATGTCCGACTCCTCCACCACCAGCTTCACCTTGCCGCTGACCTCGGCATTGAGGAAAGACGCCAGCTCGCCGCGGAGTTCCACAGGGAATTCCGGCGGCAGTGATTTCAACCACGGCACGAACTTCTCCGGAAACGCCTTGGTCACCCGCATCTGCCAGCGTTGCCGCGCAAAATCCCACTTGAAGCCCGCGGGCTCGATCACCGGCGGCAATCCCGCCAAGCCGGATCGATCGTAGGTGACCAGCGGTCCATTTTCGTCGCGCACCTTCACCGCGGTGGCATTGCCCCAGCTCGCCGGTGTCGTTTTGACATCCTGCCACGAATGGCCATTCCACCGCTCCGCGTAACTGCCGTCTCCCACTTCGCCCAGCACGTCCAGGAAACAGCTTTCGCTATCGTAGCCCACGACCGGTTGCAGCAACTCCGCGCGCAACATCGGCCTTAACTGGATCACCCGCACCTTGTCGGCCAGCCGCGGCGGCATCGGCACACCCAGGTGTTGCAGCAGCTTGATGCCCGCCGGGGATTCCAGCGCGGCCGCCGGCACCCGGGTTTCGATCTTGGGGTCGGTGACCGATTTTTCCACGGCGGGTCCCGTGAAGACGGTGTCCGCCGTGACAAAGAAATTCGGACGTCCCAACAGGGCCACCACGATGGACGGCACCCCGGCGCCATCGGACTGAACCAGGCGGAACCGATAGTCATCTTCCTCGCTGGCGGCCGCCGTCAGCTCCCAGCGCAGGGGGTCGAGGGGACGTTCCAGGGGTTCGCCGGTGGGACCGACAATGTTGGTACCAAGCGCCGGCAAGCGGAGCAATTGGTGCAGCAAACGCTGGGCATGCACATCGTGATAGGGCATCTCGACGTTGTATCCCCAGGCGGCCCGCTGGGCGAACGGCTGCCAGAGCAACGCCTGTTCGCCCGCCAGATCACGACCGTACTTCTTGTCAAAATTCGCGAACTGCCCCGGCTTGATCAACTGCCACCGCTCCGAGCCGGCGCTGCTCCGCCATTCCACCAGAGCTTCGCTCTCCGCAAAACGCAGCCGCAATTCCACTCCGGAACCGGCCGTCCCCTCCTCCGCCCCGCCCAGCACCAAACCATTGAGCGTCTCCCGCCAGCGTTTCACCTCCGCGCCCCGGCGGGCCCGAAAAACGCGATCCCGCACCTCGGTCACGTCGCTGATCGGCTTGAATTGCTCCGGCAACGGCCAGCCTTGGTTCTCCGCATAGAGCACCACGTACTGCCACAATTCCATCGCGGTCCGGGGCGGTTCCGCCCAAAGATCCAACGAGGCGAAGCCATCGCCGGTCGGCTTGAAACCCAATCGCTGCAGGTCCGAAACCACCAGCGTCCCGCCCATTTGCACGCCGCGAAACAACTTCTGCAGCGACTCCACGGACGTCAGCTCCGGCGGCGTCAATTTGCGTCCCAAGCCCGCCTCGAGTTCCGCCGCCAACACCAGTGCCTCCGAGTTGGCCGCCGCCCGCGTGGCCTTCATCGAGCGGCTGGAGAGGTCCTGCGCCGCGGCATTGCTGTCGTCCGCCAGCAATTGCTTCAACGCGGCATAAACATGTTCATCCCGCACCGACCCCGGGGTATCTCCCACGCCGGCCCAACGCCCGCGCACATAGTGCAGGGTTACTTCCACGATCCGGCCGTCGACCACCTCCACCCGGTATTTGGTGCCGGATTTCTCACATTTTACCGCCCGCACAGCGCCCGCCGCGTGCAGTGATTCGCCGCGCGCGCGCACCGGTTCGCTGAACGCCTTGAGGGCGGTGACAGCGGCATCGGGCCCGACAAGCGGGAACGCATCCTGACTCATAAGCAAGCAAACTGGCGGACTCGTCGTCGCTTGTCACGACACTCGCGGAGATATTCCCTTTCTGCTTGCGCACCGCCCTCCCGGGCTTCGCAGTGATCACCATAAATCGCGCCGGCTGGGCATTGACCGCCCGAATCGGCTCCCCAGTGTCGCAGCCTATGTGTGGCATCGTGGGATATGTGGGCCGCCGATCAGCGGGTCCGATCTTGATCGAAGGCTTGCGGCGTCTGGAATACCGGGGTTACGACAGCGCCGGCATCTGTCTGCTGGCACCCGGGACGCCGCTGCAAACCCGCAAACGCAAGGGCCGCATCGACGAGGGTCTGGCTCCCCTGGTCGCCGAGGACATGCCGACCGGCGAAACCGGCATCGGCCACACCCGCTGGGCCACGCACGGACCGCCGAGCGATGAGAACTCCCATCCGCATTCGGATCGCTCGGGCGGACTCGCGATCGTGCACAACGGGGTCATTGAGAACTTCGACCGGATCAAGGAACGCCTCCTGGGCGCCGGTCACACCTTCGCCTCGGCCACGGACACCGAGGTGTTGGCCCATCTCATCGGCGAAAAGCTGGAGGCGGCCCGGGCCAAATGGCCGAAGGAAAACACCGACGCTGCCGCCCGTCCGAGCGCGGCCCTGCTGGCCCAGGCCGTGTCCGCGGCCCTCCGCGAAGTCATCGGGACGTACGGCATTGCGGTGGTCGCCGCCGAATTTCCCGGGGTCATCGTCGGGGCCCGCCGCGGTTCGCCGCTGATCATCGGAGTCGGCGAAGGCGAGAACTTTCTCGCGTCGGACGCCTCCGCGATTGTCTCCCATACGCGGCAGGTGGTGTACCTGAATGATTACGATGTGGTGACCCTGACGGCCGCCGGTTTCACCGTCGCCAATCTGGGCACGGAAACCGCCCGCGTGCAGATCAGCCGGCTCGAATTCGACGCCGGTGCCGCCGAGCGCGGAGCGTTCCCGCACTTCATGCTCAAGGAAATCTTCGAGCAACCGCGCACCGTCGAAAACGCCCTGCGCGGGCGCATCGATCTCGATGAGGCCAGTCCCAAGTTCGGCGGCTTGAACATGACGTTGGCCGAACTCCGTTCCGTCGACCGCATCGTGATCGCCGCTTGCGGCACCAGCTGGCATGCCGGATTGGTCGGCGAGTACCTGTTCGAGGAATTCGCTCACATTCCGACGGAGGTCGAGTACGCCAGCGAGTTCCGTTACCGCAACGCCCCGCTCGATAAACACACGCTGCTGCTGGTCATCACCCAGTCGGGCGAAACCGCCGATACCCTCGCGGGTCTGCGCGAAGCCAAGCGACGCGGACACAAGGCGCTCGCCATCTGCAATGTCGTCGGCTCCACCATCGCCCGGGAGGCCGATGGCGGCATTTATCTCCACGCCGGACCGGAGATCGGCGTCGCCTCCACCAAAGCCTTCACCAGCCAGGTCACTGTCCTCACTCTGCTGGCGTTACTGATGGGGCGCATCCGCATGCTCTCCCTGCCCCGCGGTCTCCAAACGCTCAAGGCACTGGAGGCGATTCCGCAGCAAATCGAGCGAATCCTGGCGCAAAACGACCGCATCCGGGAGATCGCCCTGAAGTATGCCAGCGCCGAGGATTTCTTTTTTCTGGGCCGCCAGTTCCAATTCCCCGTGGCCTTGGAAGGGGCCTTGAAGCTCAAGGAAATTTCGTACATCCACGCCGAGGGCTACCCGGCTGCGGAAATGAAGCATGGGCCGATCGCCATGATCGACGAGCGGACCCCCTGCGTCATTCTGGCCCCCACCGATGCGCTGTTTGAAAAGACCCAGTCGAATCTCCAGGAGATCAAAGCCCGCAGCGGCCGGGTGCTGTTGATCACCACCGAGGGACAACACCGGCTGGATGCCTCGGTCGACGACGTGATCCATATCCCGGCCACGCTGGACGCCCTCTATCCGCTGTTGACCGTGATACCGCTCCAATTGCTCGCCTACCACATTGCCGTGGCGCGCGGCTGTGACGTCGACAAACCGCGCAATCTCGCCAAGAGCGTAACCGTGGAGTGACCGGGAACGACCCGGCTCCGGGCCCGAATCGGATTTGCCCGACGCGGCCGCAGGGCACTTGCTGCGCGGGTGATTTACGTGTTTGCAATCCTGGTGGGGCTGGCGAGCGGCGTCAGCAGCGGTCTGTTCGGCGTCGGCGGCGGGGTCATCATGGTCCCGGCCATGGTTCTGCTGCTGGCGAGCGACATGAAGCGCGCGGTGGGCACCTCCCTCGCCGTCATTGTGCCGACCTCCATCGTCAGCGCGTGGAAGCATCAGGGTCAGGGCAACATTGATTGGTTGCTGGCGGCAAAACTGATACCGATGGCCATCGCTGGCGGCTGGCTGGGAAGTGAACTGATCCGGCATATTCCCACGGCCAGCCTGAAGAAGGCATTCGGGCTGTTTCTGGTGGCGGTGGGAATTTACCTGACCTTCGCCGACCGTCTTCTGCAGTCCCGGGCCACCGCCCGCCCTGCCCTCACTTCCCCCCCTGCCGCGCAGTGAACGCACCACGGCTGCGGTGGCGCCGTCCGCGAGATCAGCCCACCGCATCACCGGAAAACTTTTCAACCCAGAAAGGGTGGCAGGGCACCCCACGAATCCTTACGGCTTAGTCATGCCAAAACCCCGCTTGCGCGCGGTCTTCCTGGATCGGGACGGAACCATCAATGTCGACCGGCAATATCTGTCGGATCCCGCCCAGTTTGAGATGATCGCCGGTGCGGCCCCGGCGCTTCGCCGCCTGCAGGATGCGGGCTTCCTGCTCATCGTGGTCACGAACCAATCCGGCATTGGCCGCGGGTACTACACCGAAGCGAATCTACACGCAGTCAATGATCGCATGATCACCGAACTGACCGACCACGGCGTGCAATTGACCCGGATCTATTTTTCGCCCGAATCGCCCGAGCAACCCAGCCGCGGACGCAAACCCTCGCCGCAGTTTCTCTTCGACGCCCGGGACGAGTACGGACTCGATCTGGCCCATTGTTACATGGTGGGCGACAAATTCATCGATCTGGAAACCGGCTGGAATGCCGGCTGCGCCCGCAGTGTGTTGGTCCGCACCGGCTACGGGGCCGAGGTCGAGCGGAAACATGCGGGGAGTCTGCGCGATGCGTGGGTGGTCGACCACCTCGCCAGCGCCGTCGGTCAAATCCTCGCGGCGGAGTCCAGTCCCACCACCCCCGCCTGATTCTCGATTTCCTGCGCTTCGGCATCCGGGGCGGCCTTCGAGAGCACTGCCGCACGCCGGCCCGGTTCCGCGTTCAGCTCTCCGTCCTTCCTTAATCGAAGGTTGCCGCTTAGCTTCGCAGCGAATGATGAACCGTTCCCGTTCCGAGGCGCTCTTCGCGGCCGCACTGCGGCACATTCCCGGCGGCGTCAACTCCCCCGTGCGCGCCTTCCGCGGCGTCGGCGGCCAACCGTTCTTCGCCCAATCCGCCCGGGGCGCCCGCGTCACCGATGTCGATGGCAATGAGTACCTCGATTATGTCGGCACCTGGGGACCAGCCATCCTCGGCCACGCGGCACCGGCCATCATTCGGGCCGTGCAGTCGGCGGCGGAATCCGGGACCAGCTTCGGCATCCCCAATCCGCGCGAAGTCACCCTCGCCGAACGGGTGAAGGCGTGGTATCCGAGCGTCGAAAAGGTCCGCTTCTGCAATTCCGGCACGGAGGCCTGTATGTCGGCGATCCGCCTCGCGCGCGGCTTCACCGGGCGCGACACGCTGGTGAAATTTGACGGCTGTTACCACGGCCACGCGGATGCGCTGCTCGTGAAGGCGGGCTCGGGCGCCCTGACGTTGGGATGCCCCGACAGCGCCGGGGTTCCCGCCGACGTCGCCAAACACACACTGGTCCTGCCCTTCAACGATCCAGCCGCCGTCCGGGCGTGCTTCGAGCAACACGGGGCGAAGATCGCCGCCCTTATCGTCGAGGGCGTTCCCGCCAATGCCGGACTCTACCTCCCGGAACCGGGCTATTACGAGCTGCTGACCCAGCTTTGCCGGGAACACGGCGCCGTCTTCATCCTCGACGAAGTCATGACGGGCTTCCGCCTGGGCCACGGTCGCGGGGCCCAAGCGGTCTACGGTCTGAAACCCGACCTGACCACGTTCGGTAAAATCATCGGCGGCGGTCTGCCGGTCGGCGCCTTCGGCGGGCGGGCGGACATCATGGATCTGCTGGCGCCTCTGGGGCCGGTGTATCAGGCGGGAACCCTCAGCGGAAACCCCCTGGCCATGGCCGCCGGCATCGCCGCCCTCGAAGAACTCGAACGGACCGACGCCTACGCCCGGCTGGAGGCACTGGGACTCCAACTCGAAGCGGGCATGGTGGACGCCGCCCGGTCGGCCGGAGTTCCCGTAACCTGGCAACGGATCGGATCCATGTTCTGCGGCTACTTCACCGATCGACCGGTAAAAAACCTCGCCGATGCGATGACCAGCGATCGCGCCCGCTTCGCCAAATTCTTCCATGGCCTGCTCGATGCCGGCATCTATTTTGCCCCGAGCCAGTTCGAAGCCGGCTTCCTGAGTGCGGCGCACACGCCGCAGGATGTGGAACTTACCATCAAGACTGCCGCCCGTGTACTCCGGACGCTGTAGACCGGTTCAAAACCCTTTTCGGTAACCCAAACAGTACAAATTCTATGCAATCCAACGGTGGTGGTATCGTGGCCCTCTTAACCGGCGTGATGGGACTGGCGCTTTCCGCGGCCATTTTCGCCTTCTGGCTCTGGATGTTGATCGACTGCATCCGCAATGAGTCAGACAGCACCCAACGAATCCTCTGGGCCTTGATCATCTTCTTTCTCCCCTGCGTGGGCTCATTAATTTACCTGATTGTCCGAAAAATGCCGCGCCGTTAAACCCGCTGCCGCCCGTGGTCGGAGGCGAATCCGCGACCACTCCTTATTGGCCGCCCGCGCCGGGACACGATAGGTTGCCGGGTGGCCAGTACGTCTGCCCTGATTCATCCCACCGCCGTCATCGCCTCCGGGGCCATCCTCGGGGCGGACTGCCGGATCGGTCCCCATGCCGTCATCGATGAACACGTGGTTCTCGGGGCCGGCTGCGTGGTGGGCCCGGGCGCGTATCTGACCGGCCACACCCAGGTGGGCGCCGGCAATCACTTTCACGCGGGCGTGGTCATTGGCGATACCCCGCAGGATCTCAAATACACCGGCGCTCCCACCCGGCTGTGCATCGGCAACGGCAACCATTTCCGCGAACACGTCACGGTCCACCGTTCCAACAAGCTCGAGGAGGATACCGTCATCGGAGACCGGAATTTCTTCATGGCGGGTTCGCACGTGGGACACAATTGCGTCATCGGGTCCGATAACATCCTGGCCAACGGCGCCCTGCTGGCCGGACACGTCACGTTGACGGATCGGGCCTTCATCTCCGGCAACTGCCTGGTGCATCAGTTTTGCCGCATCGGGCGGCTGGCCATGATGCAGGGTGGCTCGGCGATCTCGAAGGATCTGCCTCCGTTCTGCGTGGCCCGGGGCGACAATGGCATGGCGGGATTGAACACCGTCGGCCTGCGCCGTGCAGGCTTCACCGCCGATCAACGCCTGCAATTGCGACGCCTTTTCCATGTTCTTTTCCGGTCCGGCCTGCGTTTGAGCCACTCGCTGATCGCTGCCCGCGATACCTTTCCTGAACCGGCTGCCCAGGAGGTGATCGCCTTCGTCGCCGCCAGCCGCCGCGGGATCTGCACCGCCACCGGACGCCGCAACGAGGCCCCCGATTCCACTGCCGAATGATCGCTGAACGATCCGGGGCGACGGCTCGCCCCGGATCGCCCGGCACGCCGTTCAACTCCCCTTCTCCGCTGCTCATCCCGCTGGTATGAACGCCCACTCTGTCTCGAAACCCGCCCCCGACCTTTCGCCCGAAGTGCTCGCCCTGGGCGAAGTGATGCTTCGACTGTCTCCGCCCGGCAATGGCCGACTGGAGTTTTCCCCCAGCCTCGAAGTCGATGTCGGCGGCGGTGAATACAATGTCGCCTACGCGCTCGCCCGGCTGGGGCGGAAGACGGGCTTTGTCACCCGACTGCCGGAACATCCGCTCTCGCAGTTGGTCCTCAATCACGCCCGGGCCGCCGGCATGGACGCGCGGCACATGCAGGTGGTGCCCTACGACGGCGTCGGACGCACGGATCGTTTGGGGTTGTACTTTGCGGAGACCGGCGTTGGCGCCCGCGGTGGCCTGGCCTTGTTTGATCGCGGTCACTCCGCCGCCAGCCGGATGCAGCCGGGCGATGTGGATTGGTCGACGGCCTTTTCGGGAAACTGCCGTTGGTTTCATGCCAGCGGCATTTTTCCGGTTCTGGGTCCGAACTGCGCCGATCTCCTCGAACTGGCCTTGCGCACAGCGCGCGAAAAGAACGTTCGCACGAGCTATGACCTCAATTATCGGGCCGCCTTGAGCCCGCCGGCCGTCGCGGCGGGGATCAATCGACGTTTGGTGGCCTTGTGCGATGTCTTGATTGGCAGTCCCGAAGGCCTGCACTGGTTGCTCGCGGACGCGCCGCCCGCGGAAAACGCTCCGCTACCGGAGCTGGTGGCCGCCGTGCACCAGCGGTTTTCCAACCTCCGCCTCATCGCCGGCACCCAGCGCACCGTGCACTCGGGCACGCGTCACGATCTGGGCGGTTTTTGGTGGCAGGACGGGCAGTGGTGTCAGGATCCCGGCTTCAGCAACTTCGAAATTGTGGATCGCATCGGCACGGGTGACGCGTTTTCCGCAGGAATCCTGCAGGGACAACTCGAAGGCTGGACACCCGAACGGACCCTGCGCTTTGCCCTGGCCTATGCGGTCCTCGTGCATACCACCCGCGGCGATACCTCGCAGTTCTCCCTGGCCGAGATCGAACACGTCGCTCGTGGTGGCGGTGCCGCCATCCAACGCTGACGCCGGTCAAATGAGCACTTCCACCCGGTCCGACCTTGAGTTTTTCGGAATCTGTGGAACTAACAGTGCGTGCCGCATTCTAACTTTAGCCGATCCTTGGATGCCGCGATGGGCTATTTGGAGTTGGGCATGATTGACGATGCCCTCGCGGAACTGCGGGCGCTTCCCCCCAAATTGCGGCACGAACCCGAAGTTTTGGAGATGGAAGCCGCAATCGGGCTACAAACGGGACGCTGGCAACTGGCCGAGGACGCTTTGAATGCGCTGTGCCGACAACCCGGGGCGTGCGTGGATTTGTTCGTCGATTGGAGTTGCAGCCTTTACGAACTGGGACGCATGGAAGAGTGCCGCCAAGCCCTGCTGCTGGCGCCCCGGGAACGGGATGCCCATGGCATTTGGCACTATCATCTGGCCTGTCTGGAAAGTCAGCGGGGCGCGAGTGAGGAAGCTCGACAACTGATTCGTCAGGCACTTTGCCTCGATCCCTGTCTGCGGCGACGCGCCGAAGCGAACCCCAACCTGTCCCCCATTCTGCCTCCGCGCGCTCAATCTGCGGCTTAAGCCCAGCACCCGGAGAGTCGGACTGGCTTCACGCCAGCAGCTTGCTCACCACTTCGCCACGCACATCGGTCAGGCGAAAATCCCGGCCTTGGAAGCGATAGGAAAGTTTGGTGTGATCGAAGCCCAGCAGATGCAGCAGGGTCGCGTGCAGATCGTGCACATGGACGCGATCCACGGTGGCGTTGAACCCAAAATCATCACTTTCGCCCAGCGTCATTCCCGGCTTCACGCCGCCCCCCGCCATCCACATGCTGAAACAATTGGGGTGATGATCCCGCCCATCGTTACCACCCTGCACCATTGGCGTCCGACCAAATTCCCCGCCCCAGATGACCAGGGTGTCCTCCAACATGCCGCGCGCCTTGAGGTCCTTCAGCAACGCCGCACAGGCTTGGTCCGTGTTCCGGCAGTTGGCTTTGATCCCGTTGGTCAGGTCGCCGTGCTGATCCCACGCCTCGTGGAAAATCTGCACAAACCGGGTCCCCCGCTCCACCAGCCGCCGGGCCAGCAAACAGGCCCCGGCGAAATCCGTCTTCCCTGGAGTGGCTCCGTATAAAGCCAGCGTCTCCTTGGATTCCCGGGACAAATCCATCAACTCGGGCGCACTCGATTGCATCCGGTACGCCATTTCGTAAGAATTGATCCGCGTGGCAATCTCCGGGTCCCCCACGACTCCCAGGCGCTCGTTGTTCAAGGCCTGGATCGCATCCAGGGTATCGCGTTGCATCACCCGATCGACCCCCTTGGGATTCGACAAATAAAGCACCGGATCACTCCCGGATCGGAAAAGCACGCCGTTATAAACCGACGGCAGGAAACCCGCCCCCCAATTGGACGCGCCACCGGACGTCCCCTTGCTGCCGGTGCTGAACACGACGTACGCCGGCAGGTCGGACGATTCCGCGCCCAACCCGTAGGTGGTCCAAGCCCCGAAGCTGGGCCGCCCGAATTGCTGCGACCCCGTGTTCATGAAAATCTGACCCGGCGCGTGATTAAACGCGTCGGTGTGCATGGATTTCACGACCGCCAGGTCGTCGGCCACGGTCGCGAGGTGCGGCAGAACTTCCGATAATTCGACGCCGGATTGCCCATGCCGGGCGAATTTGAACTTGGGTCCCAGGAGCGTGGCATTCGGATTGATGAAGGCGGCCCGGTAGCCTTTCAGCAATTCCGCCGGCGGCAGCTTTCCGCTCCACTTCGCCAACTCGGGTTTATTATCGAACAACTCAAGGTGGCTCGGCGCACCGGCCATGAAGAGGTAAATCACCCGCTTGGCCCGCGCCGTCTGCGGGGACCGCTTGGGCGCGAGGGGATTCGGCGGCGCCGCCGGTGCCGCCCCCTGCGCCGAGCCGCCCAGCAATGCGTGCAAGGCCAGCGAACCCATGCCCACGCCGCATTGCTGGAAAAACCAGCGGCGCGTGAGGTGACGACGAAAATCCTCCGTCGCATGTTGGAGATGATTCAAACGATTCATAGGATGGCACGACGCAACACCACGGGAACGGGTTTTCCCGCCCACGCATTCCGCCGGAGCGGAGGCAGGTTTTCAGGAATGCCGCGGAGCGATTTCATGATGTTTCAGGGCGAACCATCGGCCGCCGGATAGCGGAAAGCCAACGCGAAAATGGGGGGGCGAAACCGTCTTTGGCTGACCTCTCCGTTGCCCATTTTTAACCTCGCCAGCGGGGCCAAGTCGCGTAGCCTTGCCGTCGTGATGCAAAACCGCTTCAACTCTTCGGTTCGGAAAATCTCCGAGGGATTCACCCTGATCGAACTGCTGGTCGTCATCGCCATCATCGCCATTCTGGCCGGCATGCTCCTGCCCGCCCTGGCCAAGGCCAAGACCAAGGCGCAAGGGATCCAGTGCATGAACAATGGCCGTCAGATGACCCTCGGCTGGCACCTTTACCTCTCCGACAATCGCGACGTCGTCCCCCCCTCCTACGGGCCCGGGGCCTGGGTCCAGGGCAATATGGATTTTTCCAGCTCCCGGAATAACTATGACCTCATCGACCTGACGAACAGCGTGCTTTGGTCCTATACCGGAAGAACCAAGGCGATCTGGCGCTGCCCGGCCGACCAAAGTTCCGTCAAGGTGGGCAACACCATTTATCCCCGAGTCCGCAGTATATCGATGAACGCCTGGTTCAACTCCACCGACGTGGAAGCCTTCAGCCCCGGTTATCGCATGTACAAGAAAGTGGGCGACCTGATCGATCCCGGTTCCTCGCAGACCTGGCTCTTTCTGGACGAGCGGGAAGACAGTATCAACGACGGGGAATTCATCGTCAGCATGAATGGCTACCCCAGCAGTTCCAAGTCGTGGACGATGGTCGATTATCCGGCCGGCTACCACAATCGCGCCGGCGGCTTCTCGTTCGCGGACGGACACAGCGAAATCAAGCGTTGGGTCGATGCCCGCACCATTCCCAAACTCGCCAAGGGAGTCCCTCTGCCGCTGAATCAGCCGTCACCCGACAATCAGGACGTGCTCTGGCTGATGGAGCGGAGCACCCGGAAACTCTGACGCACCGGATATGATCAGTAGCCTCGGTCTGCGGCTTCCGTTCCTTCTCGTCCTGGCCGCTGCCGGCTTCGCGCTTCGCGGGCGCGCGGCCGACACCAATGCGGCCTGGTTCGCCGAGAATTATACCAAGTACGAGCACCGCATTCCCATGCGGGACGGCGTGCATCTGTTCACCCGGGTCTATGTGCCCAAGGACGATTCCCAAACGTGGCCGATTGTCCTGACCCGCACGCCCTACGCGCTGAAGCCGTATGGCGCGGATAACTACTCCGACCCCATTGGCTCGTTCAATACCCTCGCCCGGGACCGCTTCATCCTGGTCACACAGGACGTCCGCGGCCGGTACGGATCCGAGGGCACGTATGCCCATGTCCGTCCCTACAACCCCCACAAGGGACCCAAGGATTTCGACGAGAGTTCCGACGCCTACGACACCATCGATTGGCTGGTGAAACATACGCCGAACAACAACGGCAAGGTCGGTATGTTCGGTATTTCCTATCCGGGTTTCTATACCGCGATGGGCATGATCGATTCCCATCCCGCCCTCGCGGCCGCCTCACCGCAGGCCCCCATTTCGGATTGGTTTATGGGCGATGACCTGCGCCACAACGGCGCCTTCTTCCTCTCGCAGAATTTCAATTTCTTCTACGTCTTCGCGCAAAAACTGGAGGATCCGCTGCGACAGGACACCCGGTCGTTCCATTTTAATAATCCGGACGGCTACGACTTCTTCCTGCGCATGGGGCCCCTGGGCAATTCCGAGTCCCAATTGCTGCAAGGTCGGGCCCCCGAATGGAAGGAATTCCTCGAGCACCCCAACTACGACGCCTATTGGCAGGCCCGCAACCTCCGGCCGCACCTCAAGAACGTTCATTGCGCCGTGCAAACGGTCGGGGGCTGGTATGATGGCGAAGATCTGTTCGGCCCCCTCGAAGTCTATCGCGGAACCGAGCGGATGAATCCCGGCATCACCAATCAGCTGGTCATGGGGCCGTGGGCCCACGGCGATTGGGGCAAGAAAGACGCCGACCGCCTCGGGGACATCCAGTTCCACGCCAAGACGGGCGAATACTATCGGGAAAAGATCGAACTGCCGTTCTTCCGACACTTCCTCAAGGGCGACACCAACTATCACGGGGCCGAGGCGCAGGTCTTCGAGACCGGCACCCAGCAGTGGCGCCGCTTTGACGCGTGGCCGCCCCGTCAGGTCGTACCGAAGACCCTCTATCTGCGCACCGGCGGCGCCCTTCATTTCGATCCGCCGTCCGAAGGCACCGACGCCTTTGATGAATACGTTAGCGATCCCGCCAAGCCGGTTCCCTTCACCCTAGAGGTGACGACCGATTACCCCCGCTCTTATCCCGTCCACGACCAGCGATTCGCGGCGAGCCGCCCCGACGTTTTGGTGTACGAAACGG
Organism: Verrucomicrobiota bacterium; assembly: GCA_947471985.1. GTDB lineage: Bacteria > Verrucomicrobiota > Verrucomicrobiia > Limisphaerales > UBA9464 > CANIZL01. Next base: position 17,142 of record CANIZL010000116.1, read on the forward strand.
AGCCATTGGAAGAAGATCTCACCCTCGCTGGCCCCCTCCCGGTGACACTGCAGGTTTCCACCACCGGCACGGATTCGGATTGGATCGTCAAAGTGATCGACGTTTACGCCCCGGACTTTCCCGATCTGGACCCCAACCCCGCCCACGTGCGCATGGGCGGCTACCAACAACTCGTGCGGGGCGATGTCTTCCGGGGACGTTTCCGCAAGAGCTTTGAACATCCGGAGGCGTTCACTCCGGGGGAAGTTTCCCGCATCGACATCCAGCTCCCCGATGTTTTCCACACGTTTCGCCGGAAACACCGCCTTATGATCCAGGTGCAGAGCACGTGGTTCCCGCTGGTGGATCGCAATCCCCAGACCTTCGTCAATATCGCCACGGCCCGGCCCGAAGACTTCCGCAAGGCCACCCAGCGGGTTTACCGCAGCACGCAGGCGGCGTCATCAATCCTCCTGCCCATCCTTCCGGCCGCCTCCAAGTAATGCCTGCCGGAATCCGGGTCTCCGGCCGCGCACCCTCGCCGCGCGGACGCACCGCTGCGGTCCGGGGTCCTCGAACTTTGACATCGTGAGTGCCTCCTCCCCGCCCCCCACCCACGTGATTCGCCCCACGCGCGTGGAGGTGAGTCTTGGACAAATCGCCGCGAATCTGGCCGCGATCCGGGCGCACGTTGGCCCGGCCCGGGTCATGGCCATCCTGAAGGCCAACGCCTACGGCCACGGTCTCATGCCCGTCGCCCGCCACCTCGTGGCCCACGGTGTCGAAGCCCTCGGTGCCGCGTTTCTTGAGGAAGGCATCCACCTGCGCGAAGCGGGGATTACCGTTCCGATCCTGGTGCTGGGCAGTCTCGCGGGTGAACAGATTCCGCGCTTTCTCGAGCATGACCTGACGCTGACGGCGTCCTCCGTCGAAAAACTGCAGTGGATCGAACAAGCCGCCGAGGCTGCGCGCAAACGGGCCACGGTCCATCTGAAGATCGACACCGGGATGGAGCGCGTGGGCATTCATTACTACCACGCGGACCGGCTGCTGGAAGCCAGCCTGCGATGCCGGCACGTCGACGTCACCGGGATCTATTCCCATTTTGCCCAAGCGGATGCCGCCGACCTGGGATCCGCCCAGGAACAGCTGGAGCGATTCCTGACGGTCCTCGACTTTTACGAACGCCGCAGCCTGCCGATGCCCGTGCGCCACATCGCCAATAGCGGCGGCATCCTGCAATTGCCCGCCAGTCACCTGGATCTCGTTCGGCCGGGAATTCTTCTCTACGGGTATTATCCCTCGGCCGAATGCCGGCGGACCTTTTCCGTGCGCCCCGCCCTGAGTTGGCGCAGTCAGGTGTGTTATTTCAAAGTCGTCCCGGCCGGCACCGCAGTGGGCTATGGCGGCACTTGGACCAGCGATCGACCCGCCCGCTTGGTCACCGTGCCGGTGGGTTACGGCGATGGATATTTTCGCGCGCTGTCCCACCGCGCTCACGTCCTCATCCGGGGCCGGCGCTACCCCGTGGTCGGACGTATCAGCATGGATCAGCTAGTGGTCAATATAGGCTGGGATACCGCCTACAATGGCGACGTTGTCACCTTGATCGGTCAGGACGGCGAGGAAAACCTCACCGCGGACGAACTGGCGGACTGGGCGGGGACCATTTCCTACGAAGTATTGACCAACATCAACACCCGCGTGCCCCGGCTCTTCGTCAACTGACGCCACTCCACGGTTGCCCGGATTCGTCCTCCGACGTAATCGGCCTTCAGAAGCGGATGACCTGCCGAACTTCTTCGCCTCGGTCCAATCGATCAAACCCCGCGTTCACATCCGCCAGTGCGATGATTCCGGTACGGAGACGATCCACGGGCAGCAGTCCGGCCCGGTACATTTCAACCTAAAAACGTGAGTTCAAATAGCTACGGCGAGTCCGTGGCGGGCGATTTCCGACCACCTCCGGCTCCGTTTTTTCAGATCAAGCGCTCCCGTCGCCGGATTTTCATCCGCTGAGAACCGGCAGGGCCGCTTTGGGAGTCTG
>CANIZL010000117.1 GCA_947471985.1 Verrucomicrobiota bacterium
ACACGTCTCCCGTGGTGAAAGTGCAATGCCCGGTTCTGATGATTCACGGTCTCAAGGACACGGCCCTGCTGGCCACAGGACTGAACGGAACCTGGGAATACGTGGCGCAGGATTTCACCCTGGTGACCGTGCCGAACGCGGGACATTTCGTCCTGCAGGATGCCCCCGATCTGGTGGTGCGGTCGCTGCGTTCCTGGCTGAATCGGTAAGCGGCACCGCGTCGAAGCTAGCGGACGCCGTCAGCGGGAGCGCGTTCCGATTCGAGCGCCGTTTCGCGGATCAACCGCACCGCCACACGCTTGTACTCCGGCGTTCGGGTCAGCGGATCCTGATACGGACTGGTCAGTTGATTGAGCGCCGCCTCCACCGTGTGAAAGGTGGCAAACAGGTCGCCGGCCCGCATTCGCGGGTCGATCCGTAACGGCAATACTGCCGCGCCGTGGCGGCTCTGGACGCGAATCCGCTCGCCCTCGCGCCAGCTCAGGCGTTCGGCGTCGACTGGAGCCATGTCGAGCGTATCGGTCCGGCGCAATTGCCGGTTCGGAGTGCGGCCCGTCATGGTGCCGGCATTGAAGCCGTACAGGGTTCGTCCCGTGGTAAGCAGAAATGGGAATTCAGTGGAGACCACTTCGTGACTGGCCCGGTGGGAAATGCACTGCAGCGGGGCACGTTGTCCGTGGGCGAAGCGGTCCACGTGGAGAATGGGGGTGCCTGGATGATTTTCGGTGGGACATGGCCACTGCAGTCCACCCGATTCGAGTCGCGCGTAGGAAATGCCGGCACCCGCCGGCCAGAGCGCGCGGATCTCATTCCAGATCGCCTCCGCCGAGGAATAGGCGAAGGCGCTCTGCGAACCCATTGCCGTGGCCACGGCGCTGATGATTTCCCAATCGGACTTCGATCGCCCTGCGGGCGGCAGCGCTGCGCGCACGCGCTGCACGCGGCGTTCGGAATTCATGAAGGTGCCGTCCTTTTCAAAAGAGGAACAGGCCGGCAGGAAGACGTGACCGAATTCGCGAGCCAGCTCGGTGAGAAACAAATCCTGAACGATGACCAGTTTCAGTCGGGCCAATGCCGCGCGGGTCGCCGACGTGTTCGGTTGGGTGAGGGCAATGTCGTAGCCGATCGCCCAAAGTGCCTGGAGTTGCCCGGCGGCGGCGGCGTCCATCATCTGCATCAGGTTGAGCCCGCGCTGGTGGGGAATCGGCGCCTGCCAAATCGCTTCGAACTGCGCCCGCCCAAATTCCAAGGGCGTGTAGCCGGTGAGATGATCGGGCTCGCATCCCATGTGGGCGGAGCCTTGAACATTGTTCTGACCACGCAGGGGATTCACGCCAGCGCCGGCGCGCCCTAGGTTGCCGGTGAGCAAGGCCAGGTTCACCAGACACATCACGCCTTCGGTGCCCTGCGCGTGTTCGGTCAGGCCCAAGCCGTGAAAGCCCATCGCGGGCGCTTCCGTGGCATAAATCCGGGCGGCCCGGCGGATCGCTTCGGCGGGAACGCCGCAAACCTCGGCCACGCTTTCCGGCGTGAAAGCCCGAATGAATTCCCGAAAGACCGACCAGCCGGCAACGCGATGCTCGACGGTGGGAACGTCGTAGAGCGCCTCCTCCACGATGACGTGGGCCAGGGCATTGAGGAGCAGCACGTTGGTGCCCGGGCGCACGGCGAGATGCACGGTGGCAGAGCGGGCCAACTCAATTTCCCGTGGATCGATGACGATCAGCCGCGCTCCGCGCTGCACCGCCTGCAGAATGCGGGCTCCCACAATCGGATGATTTTCCGTGGGGTTGGTGCCGCAGAGTAGGAAGGCGCGGGCGTGCTCAATATCCGCAAACGAGTTGGTCGCCGCGCCCGTCCCCAACTGGGAGTTCAGCGCCGCGGCGGAGGGTGCATGGCAAACCCGGGCACAGGCATCCACGTTGTTGGTGCCAAGCACCACGCGGGCGAATTTTTGGGCAACATAATTCTCTTCATTGGTACCCCTCGCCGAACCGAGAACGCCCACGTTGTCGGGACCGCTGGTGCGGACGATTTCCCCCAGGCGGTGCGCCACGAAAGCAACGGCATCATCCCACGATACTTTCCGCCAGCCCAACGCGTCCCGGATCATCGGCTCCGTCACGCGATCAGGGGCGTGATTATAATCAAAGGCGTACCGGCCTTTGACGCACAGGTGGCCGCGACTCACGGCAGCGGACCGCACGGGCAACACCTGCACAATCTGTCCGGCCCGGGTGCCGACGGACATCTCACAGCCCGTGCCGCAATAGGGGCACGTGGTTTGGGTCCAGGCGGTCGGGCGACCCTTGTGGTGGATGGATTGATCCTCCAAGGCACCGGTCGGGCAGGTGTCGACGCAGGCGCCGCAACTGACGCAATCACTGGCGAGCAGGATGGGCGAATTGCCAGGGCGAATGCGCGTGGCATCGCCGCGGTTCCAGGCCCGCCAGACAAACCGCCCTTGAACTTCGTCACAGATGCGCACGCAGCGCTGGCAGGCGATGCACTGCGCGAAATCAGCCCGCAAATACGGATGCGTGGTGTCGCGAAACGGCGGCTGAGAGTGCGCTGGATCGACGTCCGTTGCGAGCCGGCCTCGGGGTGTGATTTGGTAGTGAATCAACCACCGGTGGAACTCCTTGTCGGGCGCCGCCGTCACCGCGTCGGCGGGATAGCCGTCGGCGAGCAATTGCAGCAAAGTGCGGCGCTGTTGCTCCACCGCCGTGGTGTGGGTGCGGATCACCATACCGTCGTGCACCACGGTGTTGCACGCGGAGGGGTGATGATTCCAGCCCTCGATTTCCACCCCGCAGAGCCGGCACCCGCCCGTGGGAGCAAGTCGCTCGTCGTGGCAGAGCGTCGGAACCTCGATGCCCAGGGAGCGGCAGGCCGTGAGAATTGTGAGGCCTTCCGGACACTCCCGCCGTTGACCGTTGAGGATCAGGGTGGGCATGGATTCAGCTCCTTCCCGAAGTGGCGAAAGGCGGATTCCGCGAATTCCGCCAGGCCGGTGCCCAAGCCGCACAAACTGGTCCACTTCAGAACCGCAATCAGCGCGTCGACGTCGGCCGCGGACAGGGTGCCATCGGGCTGTTCCCTCAACCGCGCCGCGAAGCTTTCCGCCAGCAGCCGGCTGCCCCGGCGACAGGGCGTGCACTTGCCGCAGGACTCGTAAGCGGCAAAAGAAAACACGTGCTGCAGCAGCGCCCGAATGGAAGTCTGTTCGTCAAACGCCACCACACCACCGTGGCCCACTCCGGCACCAATGGCGCGCAATTCCTCAAAATCGAGGCGCGTGTCGAAGAGGTGCGGGGGAATGATGCCCGCCAGCGGTCCGCCAATGAACACGCCTTTAATCGGCAAATCCGTGCGGAGTCCGCCCCCGAGCTCCTCGACGATGTGCCGCACGCTGACGCCAAACTCCACCTCATACAATCCCGGCCGGCGGAAGAGTGAATTCAAGGAAACCACCTTGGTGCCACGGCTCTGGGCGTGGCCCATCGCGTGGTAGGCGTCGCTACCGTGCGTCACGATCCACGGGACATTCACGAGGGTCTCGACATTGTTCACCACCGTGGGCCGCCGCCAGAGACCCGACTCGGTGATATAAGGGGGGCGCGCCAAGACCTCCGGTCGACGACCCTCCAGCGAGCGAATCAGGGCGGTCTCCTCGCCGCACACGTAGCTGCCGCCGCCCTGATGCACGGCCAGATCGAAAGGCCGATCAACACCAAGGGCATCCGGGCCCAGCCAACCCGCTGCCCGCGCCTCCTGCAGCGCCTCCAGGAGGATCGCATGGGCCGCGGGATATTCGCTGCGCACGTAAATCCAGCCCAGCGTCGCCCCAATGGCGTGGGCGCCTATCAGCAGCCCCTCAATGATCGCATGGGGATCTTCTTCCAACAGAAATCGGTCGATATAGGCGCCCGGGTCCCCCTCGTCGGCGTTGGCGATCAGGTATTTTTCACCCGCCGGTTGGGCAGCGGCGGCGCGCCACTTTCGGCCGACGGGAAATCCAGCGCCTCCGCGTCCCCGCAGGCCGGACGCTTCCATGATTTCGAGAACTCGCTCGGGCGCCAACTGCCGCGCGCGGCGCCAAGCCTCGTAACCGCCCAACTCCCGGGAGGTGGAGAGTCGACGAGCGCCACCGGACACCAGTCGCGGCAGGACAATCGCCTGCGGGGCCACCACCTGCATGTGCGGACGGGCCGTGGAATCGGCACGGGCGGGAGCCGCGAAACAATTTCCGAGGCAATGGATTCGGAGATCCTGTTGCTCCGCGGCCGCCCAACCCGCGGGATTCAATGATCGAGCCACCCAACACGCCAATCCCCGGCAGGACTTTCCGGTCACCCCGGTCTTCGGGAGATGATAGAAAGAGGCAACGTCCGCTCCTTGGACTCCGTCCGGAAGGGGCGCAATGCCGGTCCGGGTCGGGGCTGAACCGATCGGGCTGCCACCAAGCGGCGCGAGGAGTGGCGTCATGGGAACCTTACTGCTCCCGATTCCCGGCGGGCAAAGGGTGCGTTAGAGCCGGTCGCGGCAGCGAGGCCTCCGGCATCGAGGACGGATGCAGGACCACTCGCGCATCCAGCGCCAGTAATTGGTCGGCGGAGGCCAGCAGCGGATTGATATCGATCTCAGCGATCCAGGGCTGTTCGGTGACGAGTTGACTGAAGCGAACCAGTAACTGCGTCAGGGCCTTGAGATCAACGGGGCGCCGCCCCCGCACGCCTTGCAGTGCCGTAAAAATGCGGGTCGATTTCATCCATTCGAGGGCCACTGCCGGATTCAACGGCGGCAGTCCCACGACAGTGTCGTGAAACACCTCCACCAATTGGCCGCCGGCCCCGAACAGGAGCACCGGGCCGAATTGGGGATCCACACTGCTGCCCAGAATCAATTCGTAACCGGACAGGCGGATCATCGGCTGGACCGTCACGCCGAGAAAATGTTGGGCGCCGGCCCGCTCACGCACGCGATCGGCGATCGACTGCCAGGCGCACCGCACCGCTGGGGCGTCCCGCAGATCCAAGTGCACGCCGCCCACGTCGGTTTTGTGAGTGAGTGTTTCGGAATGCAGTTTGAGCACCACGGGGAACCCGAGCGATTCCGCAAACTGCACCGCTTCGTCCTCCGTTCTTGCCACCTGGCTGGTGACCGTGGGGATGCCATAGATCGCCAGCAATTGCTTGGCTTCAACTTCCGAGAGGAGGGTGCGACCCGCCTGGCGTCGCGCCTCGATGAATAGGTGAGCCTCTTCCTGGATCGACGGGGTGGTCGCGGGTACTTCCGTGGCGTCCGTGGTGTCGACCAGCGAGCGCCGGGAATTGCTATAACGCCACATCAAGGCGAAGGCCCGCGCGGCGGTATCCGGAAAATCAAAGGTGGGAATTCCCGCTGCGTTCAGGCAGGCCCGGGCGCCTTCGACGCCGGCGCCCCCCATCCAACTGGCGAGCAGGGGCTTGCCAGATCGGTTCGCCGCCGCCTTCAAGGCTTCGGCGGTCGCCGTACTTTCCGTCATGGCTTGCGGGGTGAGAATCACCAGCAGCCCATCCGTGGTGGTATCAGCCGCCACACATTCCAGCGCTCGCGCATAACGGGTGGCATCCGCGTCCCCCAGCAAATCGACGGGGTTGTCGTGGCTCCAAGGCGGCGGCAGAAAGGAGTTAAGTTGTTCCCGCGTGGCGACGGTCAACGGCGCAAGCTCAGCTCCATGCGTGACCAGCATGTCCGTGGCCAGAGCGCCCGGGCCGCCGGCATTAGTGAGAATTGCCAGACGTGGTCCCGGCGGGAGCGGTTGTTTGGATAGTAATTCCGCCAGATGAAACATCTCGGCAATGGTATTCACCCGCAAGACACCCACCCGGCGAAAGGCGGCATCCAACACTGCGTCGCTGCCGGTCAACGCGCCCGTGTGCGACGCGGCGGCCCGGGCCGCGGCTTCGGTGTGCCCGACCTTCAGCACAATGATCGGCTTGCTCCGGGCCACCACGTTGGCCGCGGCGAGAAATGCCGGGGCGTCACCGATCGACTCCATGTAGCAAACCATGCTGCGGGTATGCGGGTCCTGGCCGAAATGGTGCAGCAGATCGCCCCACGACACATCCAGCATCGCGCCCACGGAAACAAAGGCGCTGAAGCCCACGTTCTCGCGGAGGCTCCAATCCAACACGGCGGTGCAAAGCGCGCCGCTCTGGCTGAGGAAGGCCACACTGCCGGACTTCGCCATCCCGCAGGCAAACGTTCCATTGAAGTCGCGGTGCGGAATCATCGCCCCGAGACAATTCGGTCCGAGCAGACGAAGCCCGCCCGGCGATGCGGCGGCAAGTACCTGCTGTTCCAATTCCCGGCCCGCGGGTCCACTCTCGCGAAAGCCCGCGGAGATGATGATGGCGGCAGGGACTCCGTTCCGGGCGCATTCGCGGACGCAGTGCGCTACCGTCGGCGCCGGAGTCGCAATGATCGCGAGATCGACCGGACCGGGAACGCTGCCAATGTCCGGATACGTCTGTCGGCCCAGTACTTCCGCATGTTGCGGATTGATGAAATACGCCGCACCGGGGAAGCCGAGCAGATTCTCGGCGAGGGCCCGGCCGACGGAACCCGGTTTGGCCGAAGCACCGATGAGCGCCACACTGGCGGGGGCAAACATCGAGTCCAAGGACGCGCGGCCATCCGGTGCAGCTGAGGTCTGAGTATCCAACGGGCGGAGCAGGGTAGGATTATTCATTTCGGGGAGACCTGATCCATGACGCGCTCCTGCTCCAGAATGGCGACGGTCGTCTTCAAAACCGTATCCGGATTCAAGGAAATGCTGTCGATGCCGTGCTCGACCAGGAACTGCGCGAAATCCGGATAATCACTCGGTGCCTGTCCGCAGATGCCAATTTTGCGCTGGCGCGCCCGGCAAACGGCAATGACCTGGGCGATCATCTTCTTCACCGCGGCGTTTCGTTCGTCGAAAATCGGCGCCACGATCTCGCTGTCCCGATCCACCCCCAGGATCAATTGCGTGAGGTCGTTGGAACCGATGCTGAAGCCGTCGAAAATATCCGCAAATTCATCGGCCAGGATGACGTTGCTGGGAATTTCGCACATCACGTAGAGTTCCAATCCATTGATGCCGCGGCGAAGTCCGTGCTTTTCCATTTCCGCCTGCACGCGCCGGCCTTCCTCCACCGTGCGGCAAAAGGGAATCATCAGTTTGAGATTGATGAGCCCCATCTCTTCGCGGACCTTGCGGATGGCCCGACACTCCAGCGCAAAACCGGCCTGATACCGCGGGTGATAGTACCGGCTTGCGCCGCGGAAACCGATCATGGGATTCTCCTCGGTCGGCTCGTAGGCCCGGCCGCCGATGAGATTGGCATATTCGTTCGTCTTGAAATCGCTGAGGCGCAGGATGACGTCCTTGGGATGGAAGGCCGCCGCAATCATGGCCACTCCCTGGGCGAGTTTATCGACGAAATACTGGGGCTTGTCCGTGTAGTCGCCGGTAAGTTGATCGATCTGCGCCTTCACGTTCGCATCGGTCAATCGATCGTAATTAAGCAACGCCAGCGGATGGATCTTGATGTAGTTGCTGATGATGAACTCCTCGCGTGCCAACCCCACGCCATCGTTGGGCAGGAAGGAAAGACCAAAGGCCTGTTCGGGATTGCCGACGTTCATCATCACCCGGGTCCGTGGCCGGGGCAGCTCCGTCAAATCCATGCGATTTCGCTCAAAGGCCAGTTGCCCCTCATAGACGAAGCCGGTGTCCCCTTCGGCGCAGCTGACCGTCACCACCTGGCCATCGTGCAGGACGGCGGTACCGGTCTCGGTTCCCACGATCGCCGGAACGCCCAATTCCCGGCTCACAATCGCCGCGTGGCACGTGCGGCCGCCCCGATTGGTCACAATGGCGGCCGCCTTCTTCATGATCGGTTCCCAATCCGGGTCGGTCTTGTCCGTAACGAGAACTTCGCCGGCCTGGAATTGGCTGATGTATTGCGCGGTGCTGATGCGGCGCACGGGTCCGGTGGCAATCTTCTCACCGATGCTGCGGCCCGTGACCAATACCGGGCCCCGCTGCTGCAGGCGGTAGGATTCGACGACGCCAAGATCCTTGCGGGACTGCACGGTCTCCGGCCGGGCCTGGACGATGAACAGCTCGCCCGTGCGACCGTCCTTGGCCCATTCAATATCCATCGGCGTGGGCTGGCCGCGTTTGGCGGTGTAATGGTCCTCAATGACGCAGGCCCAGCGGGCCAGTTGCAGAATCTCCTCGTCACTGAGCGCGAACCGGCGCCGATCACCCAAGGAAACCGGCACGTTTTTCACCATTTTACCACCGTCCACATCGTAGATGAGTTTGAATTCCTTGGTGCCGACGATTTTTTGCAGGATGGGGCGATGACCGGTCTTCAAGGTGGGTTTGAAGACATAATATTCGTCCGGATTGACGGAGCCCTGGACGACATTCTCACCCAGTCCATAGGCCGCATTGATCAGCACCGCATCGCGAAAGCCGGTTTCCGTGTCGAGGGTGAAAATCACCCCGCTGGTGGCGAGATCCGATCGTACCATGCGTTGCACGCCGATGCTGAGCGCCACGGTGAGATGATCGAAGTGCTTGTCCGTACGGTAGGAGATGGCGCGATCGGTGAAGAGCGAGGCGAAGCTGCGTCTGCAGCAATCGAGGACGGCCAGCGGGCCGGAGACATTGAGATACGTTTCATGCTGACCGGCCACACTGGCGTCCGGCAGATCCTCGGCGGTGGCACTGCTACGCACGGCCACGTCCACGGGCTCCAGCGCACCGCCGGGAAACGACTGGTACGCCATTACGATTTCCGCCGCCAGATCACGGGGCAACTCGGCGGCCAGAATGGCCTGCCGAATCTGCGTCCCGCGCTGATGGAGATTGGCCATATCGCGGGTGTCCAAACCTCCCAGCAGATCGCGAATTTTCACCACCAGGCCGGTCTCCTGCAGAAAATGCCGATAAGCCTCTGCGGTGACGGCGAATCCGTCCGGCACCTGCACGCCTTGACGCGTGAGTTCGCAGAACATCTCACCCAGCGAGGCGTTCTTGCCTCCGACCAGCGGGACGTCCTCGATGCCGATGTCAGCAAACCACTTGATGAATCGGGGCGCTGGCGGCGGATTTGAGGCGGATCCGTCGGGAGTGGAACCGGGGGAAAGGGACATGGTGAGAGCGGGGATTGAAGTTGCGTTTCGGGGGGAAACTACGCGGGGAAAGGCGGGTCCAGCGGAGTGAATTACAGATACGGTTCCCGCAGCGGGGTCCCGTTCCGGGCGGAGAGTTTGCCGCGGATGAATTTATGGCAATCCACGCAACTCATGGTCATGCGGACGTAGGCCAGGGTGGCGGTATCAATGTTGCGATCTTTGGCGGCCCGGATGAGGGCGTCGGCCTGGCGACGGAACAGAAGACTTTGCTGATCGTAGTCGGGGTTTTCCATCACCCGCCAGTCCGTGCCCTGGCTCATGCTGCTGAGTTTGGTGGCCCGGGTGGCGATTATTTCGAAGTCCTCCAAAGCGAGGCCCTCGAGAATCTTTTGGGAAAGCGCCAGTTTTTCGCGCATGAACTCCTGACCGGTCCGGTTCCGCCTGGGTTGGGCCAGGGTTGCAGCCAGGGTTGCCGTCACGGCCAGCGTGAGCAGGAGAAGAGACTTTTTCACAGCTCCAAGTTGCGCCCGGGCCGGTGCCGGTACTCCACCGCGATTGCCCAGTTCACAACCCCTTTTGATAAGTCGGCGCCCCGCAGCCCGAGCCTCTGGCTGCGGGAGTGCCGGACTGCCGTGGCCCGGACGCCGGGCAGGGGATTGCTTTTAAAGCGCAAGAATTGCCTTGCCGCCGCCAAGAACGGAGCAGCAGTGTGGGCCGCACGTCCTATCCGTTGAAGGTGTGCGCAAGAACGAAAACCAGTTGATGAACGCAAAGAACCCTTCAAAACCGATGCCCCATCAAGACGACGAACGAAAGCGCATCTTGTGCGGTACGGATTTTTCCCCGGGCGCCAAGGCGGCAGCGAACTCGGCGGCAGCGCTGGCCCAGCAATTGAACTCGGTCGTGGTGCTGGTGCACATCGTGGAGCAGTCGTTGTTGTCCCTGCTGCCGGCCGGCATGCGCAAGTCGTTCCTGGCCTCAAGCTATGAGCGTCTGGCCAAGGAGGCGGAGCGGCTGCGTAAACAGGGGGCGGCCGTGGAGGAAAGCTTCTCCGTCGGCCGATCCGAGGAATTGCTGGTGGAGCAGGCCCGCACAAGTGCCGCGAGCTTCATTGTCCTGTCGTCCCTGGGCAGCCGGGCGCCCGAACGCTGGCTGTTGGGCAGCGTCTCGGAGCGAACCGCCGAGCGGGCGACGGTGCCGACCTTGGTGGTGCGTGATGCTGACCTGCTCGTGGCTTGGGCCCGGGGCGAGCGCCCCTTGCGGGTTTTCGTGGCCTTCAACTTCACCCTCACCTCGGAGGCCGCCCTGCGCTGGGTCGCGGAACTCCAAGCCGTGGGCCCTTGCAGCATCACGGTGGCGTATGTGGACTGGCCGCCCAAGGAACGCGCCCGGCTCGGAGGAAAAGGACCGTTGCCCCTCGCAGAGAATCCGCCGGAAACCCAGCGCTTGATCGAACGCGATGTCGCCGTCCGGGCCACGGAATTGCTGGGCAGTGCGCCGAGCAAAATTCGGGTGGCGCCAGGTTGGGGTCGGGTGGATCTCCGCCTGGCTGACCTGGCGCGGGAGGAAAAGGCGGACCTCATTGTGGTCGGTTCCCATCAGTATCATGGTTTCGAGCGGTGGTGGAATGTCTCGGTTTCGCGCGGTTTGCTGCACCACGCTCCCATGGGTGTGGCCGTGGTACCCACCACCACCGGGGCCGCCCACGGGGATGCGGCCATCCCCCCGCTGCGCCGGGTGCTCGTCGCAACGGATTTCTCCGAACTCGGCGACCGGGCCATTCCGTATGCGTATGCGCCCCTGCCGCCGGGATCCGTCGTGAAACTGGTGCACGTGATTCCGCCATGGGAATCCCCCGGCCCCCTCGTGCCCCATTTCCAAACCAAGCGTCTGACGGAAAAGCAACACCAGCAGCTGGCGGCGGAGTCCCTGCAGAAATTGCGGGAGCTCATTCCGCGGGAAGCCGAAGGCCGCGGAGTTGCGACCGAAGTGGAAGTGCTCTGGCACCGCGACGCCAGCGAAGCCATCTGCCAGGAAGCGGAACGGTGCGGCGCCGATCTGATTTGTCTGGGCAGTCACGGTCGGTCGGGTCTGACCCAGGCGATTCTCGGCTCGGTCTCACAGAAGGTGATGGCACACAGCCAGCGCCCGCTGCTGGTGGTACGCCCGCCGCCGGTATGAAACCACCGATGGCGATTAAGGCGCGCGGATCGCCGGATTTTCCCCAATGAGCGAATCGCTAAATCGGGAAACGGCGGCTACGACGGGACCAACCGCTCCCGTCACGCTGGAGCCCTTTTCCCAGCACTTGGGGGCCCTGGCGATTCAATATTGTGATCGCCCCGTGGGTTTGGGCGAATTGCTGACAGCCACCCGGGGGCGCGGTTTTCATCTCTTGTTGATTCTCATAACCCTGCCGTTCCTGACGCCGCTGCCCATGCCGGGGGTGTCGCTGCCCTTCGGTTTGGCCGTGGCCGTCGTCGGAGCGCGCATGGCCCTGGGACAGCAGCCTTGGTTACCCGCGCGATTGCTGGCGTGGCAGATTCCAGCCGGGCTGCTGCCCCGGTTGGTCGGCGCCAGCGGCCGGATTCTTCGAATCCTCGAACAGATACTTCGTCCCCGACTGGCCTTTCTGGCATCGGACTTGGTGTTCGGGCGCGTGTCGGGACTCCTCATTGCGATCTCAGGTCTGCTGCTCCTGCTGCCGCTACCCATTCCCTTCAGCAACGGTTTGCCGGCCGGAACTGTGGTGTTGCTGTCGGCGGCGGCTCTGGAACGGGACGGGCTGTGTTTTCTCGGCGGGTGCATTTTGTTTCTGGTGACGGTCTTGTTCTTCGCGCTGCTGGCCTGGGGCGGGGTGGAAGCGTTTGACCAGGTGTTGCGCCATCTTACGGGGGACAAACGATGAACCCGTTCGTGCAACGGGGCGGCCTCTGGGTCGTGGCTCAGACTCTTCTGATGTTGGCCGTCGGGGTGGGCGGCGTCGCCTTCCGGCCGGGCGGGGGAATTCCCGCCACCTTCTGGACCGGCGGCGCCCTGATATTTCTGGGTGCCGTGGTGGGGATCGCCGGCGCCGTGACTCTGGGGCCTAACCGCACCGCGTTGCCCCGGCCGCTCGATGAAGCTACCTTGGTACAGACGGGCGTCTACGGCTGGGTCCGCCACCCGCTCTATGCCAGCGTCCTCCTGTTGTCATTCGGTTGGGGAATGATCTGGGGCAGCTGGCCGGCCCTGCTGCTGGCAGCGGTGGAAATTGCCTTCTTCGATGCCAAATCGCGGCGCGAGGAGTGCTGGTTGCGCGAACGCTTCCCAGATTACGCCGACTATCAAAAGCGCGTTTCCCGCTTCATCCCCTGGCTCTATTGAAGGAGTCCGCCAGCCACTGAACCCACCTTTAGCGCCCGTTGGAGGACGACGGCGCCACGGTGACTTCACGGCTGGGAGGCGACGGCCGCCGATCCAGGATCCGCTGGAGCACCGGAGACGACTGGTTGACCCGATGATGGACCGCTTCGAAGTCCATCGGGTGCGAGGCCGCCAAATCGCGTATATGGCCGGAAAGAGACGGGAGCGCGGCCTGAGTGGGACGAGGGACGTCGGCGGGAGGATTTCTTGGGATCATGGTAGTTGAACCCTGCGGATGCGCGGCGCTGAGTGAAATGGGAATCCCCACTGAATCGAGTTAGGGAATACCCTGATGGCGATCCAACACCGTTCAGAATCCCCACCGGGTGATCAGGTAATTCCCGGCAAGTGCCCTCGGTAATCCGACGGGGATTCCCCCACGATCTTCTTGAACACCCGATTGAAATGGGTGAGGGACTGGAAGCCCACCTCGTAAGCGATTTCGGTCACCCGCAGGTTGGGGTTGAGGAGCAGGTTTTTGGCTTTCTCGATCCGGACGCGCGCGACGTACTCAGTGAAGTGAATGCCAGTGATCTTTTTGAAGAGCTTGCAGAAATAGAAAACGCTGGTGTTCACCACCCCGGCGACCCGTCCCAGCGAGAGGGTTTCCATATAGTGGGCCTCGATATATTGCTTGGCCTTCACCAAAACCGGCGGCTCGGCATTTGCGGTTTGCAGGGCAATCTGATTGCTCTTCATGGATAGGTGTTCCGCAAAGATGGAAAGGAGACTGACGATCGACTCCAGTTTCTGAGCCGAAACGACCGGGGTTTGCCGAAAGGCCTGCCGAAACTCCTCGGAATTCAGTTCGACTCCGAGCCGGGCGGAACGTTCGACCGCTTCCATGAAACTGGCGTCCGTGGGGCGATGCCGCAGCACCTGCCCGGTTTGCAATAGACCGACCGTGCGGCTCCCCAGTTTCACGGGTACGGCGATCTCGTAGAGTCCATAGGTGCAGGCGAGGATCGCCGGCTGATCGACGGCGGCGCGGGTGAGGTCCTCCTGCATCTGCAAACAGGCGGCGCAGGTGCGGCTCTTTTCGGTCATGAGCGCGCAAAAAGCGTTTTCCCTGGGCTTGCCGTGCAGGGGCAATTGCCAAGATTCCAACGCCCGCAGCGCCATTGGTAAACCCGTCGCCTCGCTGTACGCCTGTTCGTACCGGCGATAGGTTTCGGAGCTGGCCAAGCCATCGATCAGCGGTCCGAGAGTATGCATAAAACTGCCTTTCGCTATTCCCGTGCAGGAAGATTGAGGATGCGAGGGCAAATTAGAGCTGCCTGCATTTCGCTCGCAAGAGGGCCACACCCTATTCGAAAGCAGGCCGACAGCTAGGGCCCCTAGTTAAATCACCTAGTGAACCGGGCCGGAAAGGCGGCGCAAATTCGGCTCCGGGCCGAATTGCGCTCCGCCGCAAACGACCGCTTCAAGCAGCAAAGCCGAAGCGGTACTTTTCCTCCTCCCCCTTGATTCCCAGGGAGGCGCAGATTTTTCGCGAGGCGAGCATTCCGGCGGCGGTTTTGACGATGCGGTCAAATTCCTTGGGGGCCAGATCCACGCCTTCATGTTTGATCGCATGCAGTCCGTAGCCGCGTTCCAGCAGCTCTTCAATGAACTCCTCGCACGTGACCGGATCGTCCGTGGAATAGTGATTCATCTGGGCATGCTTCTTGAATTTGGTGGTATATTCGACGGAGTATTTGGCGAGCATAGTTTTGGTTTGGTTAGGGGACTTAAGTGAGATGGATGGCCGGAGCCGCCTGACGGACCCGCCGAACCCATCGTTGAAAAATTTCCCGGGCCAGATCCCCGGCTTCTTCGGCACCGACCGACTCCCGCAGGGACTCCCCCTTGGGCAGCCAAGCCGCTCCAAAGTGCCGCTCCGGGGCCACCAGATCCTGGTTCCGCAGAAACGCCTCCGTGCGGACCAGCAGTTGCGCGGTGTCCTCTTCGTATTGCGCATCGGCCGTGACGCAGAGCTCACGCGCCCCTTGGGGCGTCGTCACCATTCCGAGCACTTCGCTGATATCGATGACCCGTTTCATGGCGAGATCAGCCTAGCGGGGAGCGGGGCTACGTGGCTGGCTGTTGCTTGGGAAGGATTACCCCAATCTTGTCCACGCTCGGGCAACGGGCGCCACCTGGCGCTGCCCGGGCGTGCGCGGACGGTCCAAATCAGTGACCGGCATGGAGGACCTTGCGTCGGGAATTGTAGCTGAACAGCTCGGCCGACCGTGCCCAGCCAATAACCGTGTGCAACAGCCGGGCGGGGCGTTCGTGGGGAAAGATCAGGGCCAGTTGGGACAGGAGGGATTCCTCGTCGATTTCCTGTCCCGGCGCCCGGGCGAGAATGCCGAGGACCCAGTCAAAAATGTAGACCTTGCGCAATTGCGCGTTGAGCAGGGCTTTCCGCTTGGGAATATCGGCGGCCAAAAATTCGCGGCCGGCCGGCGTCATTTGCACTCGCTGGCCGGGAGTGTTGACCCAGCCCAGGAGCTCCGCCGCCTTGACCACCAGCAGCAGTTGATTGAACTCGGTGTCCACCTGGTGGGTGAGATTGAAAAGGTCCTGATCGCCCTCGTTCTCCAAAACCTCCAGCAAGCCGATCGTGCGTACCGGCGAAACGTTGGGAATGGCTTGGGGCGCGAGCATTGGCGCCGGCACAGCGGTTGGGGGCTCATCCGGCAAGACCGTCTGCGTAACCAGCGCGTGCAGTTTGGCACTCAAGGCGAGGAATTCGGGCTGATGCTCATCCCGGGGAAAGGGCAGGGGATTCTCCAACACGGCGCGGACGGTTCCGGGGTGAGCGCCCATCACCACGACATGAGTGCCGAGAAACACGGCTTCCTCAATGCTGTGAGTGATCATGAGGATGCTGTTCACCGGCGACTCCTTGCTGGTGTACAAGTCGGCAATTTCATTGCGCAACGTCTCCGCCGTCAGGACATCCAGCGCACTGAACGGCTCGTCCATGCAAAGAATCTCGGGCGCCACCACCAGGGCGCGGGCCAGCCCGACCCGCTGCTTCATGCCCCCGGACAGTTCCTTGGGATACGCTTCCTCAAATCCTTTCAACCCCACCACCGTCACCGCGTGCTGCAATCGCTGGAGGCGCTCGGCCTCCGTCAGCGGACTGTTGGACTGCCCCATGGCGATGTTTTCCTGCACGGTAAGCCACGGGAAGAGGGCGAAGTTTTGGAAGACCAGCGCGGTCGACGGCGTCAGGGTCGTCACGGGCGTGCCGCGATAGAGGACCTCGCCGGCCGACGGCTTTTGAAGTCCAATCATCAAACGCAGCAGCGTGGATTTTCCACAACCGGACGGCCCGAGAATGGTCATCACCTGGTGTTCCCCGAGCGAGAGGCTGATGTCGTGCAGGATCTCCAGGTGTTTTCCGCCGGCCAATTCGACGGCAAGTGAGACGTGGCGGGCTTCCAACAGGGGTGTGGCCATGGGTCAGGTTTCCAAGGAATAACGCACTTCAGCCAGATGCCCCAACGGCTTCCAGACGAGGCGATTAAAGGCCACGACCGTCACGGCCATCGTCGCCACGGCGGCCGCGAGCAGATTGAACCGGCCCTGTTCGGTGGCCTGGCTGATCAGCGAGCCGAGGCCCGGGGTGAGGAGCGTCCGGTTCTGATACTTCATGAACTCAGCCACAATGCTCGCGTTCCATGCCCCGCCCATCGCTGTGATCCAACCCGTCAACAGCGACGGAAAAATCGCGGGCAAAATCAGCCGACGCCACTGCTGCGTGGTCGACAATTTCATCAGTCGGGTGACCTCCCATAATTCCCGGGGGATGGCACTGCTTCCAGCGATGACATTGAATAGGATGTACCATTGGGTGCCGAGCATCAGCAGAAGGATGGAACCGCTGCCCAGCCCGCCGCCGAGGGCCAGCACAAGCCCGACCACGACTGGAAACACCATTGGCGCCGGGAAACTGGCGACCATTTGAATGATCGGCTGCAGTCGCTGACTCCACCGCGGATGACGGCCAATCCAGACGCCCGCGGGAATGGTCCACAGGGAGGCCAGCACGATGGCGGCCAAGACCCGGCTAAACGTCAGCGCCGTGCCCCCAAGAATTAGGAACCAATCGTCGCGATTCAGTTGCAACACCAGCCGGGTAAACTGGATTACGGCATAGCCGATGGCGACAACCAGGCCCCCGAGCAGCAACCATCGGCCGAGCCGAAGAAGCCCTTGGGGAAACGCACGTTCCACACGGGTCTCCCGGACGGGCGTACGCGGTGCCGGCCGGCGGAACCATTGCCGCACCCGGGCAAACGAAGCGTGCAGTAGACGCGAACGCCAGAACCACGAGCCCAGCCACCAGCCTGGGGCCACGGGATTCTCTTCATCGCTGAACTTGTGCGACCAGGTCAAAAGCGGTCGCCACACGAGTTGATCCAATAGCACGATCATCACGGCCATCGTGAACACGCCCAGCACCTGCGCGAGTCCGTCGCCGCGCTCAATGGCCACACTCATGTACGATCCGAGACCGGGGAGTCGGAAGTCATGTTTTCCCAGGACAAAGGCCTCGCTCACGGTCAGGAAGAACCAACCGCCAGCCATCGACATCATGCTGTTCCACACCAAACCGGTGGCGGCATACGAAAGATCCAGGTGCAGGAATCGCTGCCACCGGGTCAGGTGCGTAAGACGCGCCACGATGGCGAGATCGGGCGGAACCGCTTTGAGCGAACGATGAAAACTAAAGGTCATGTTCCAGACCTGACCCGTGAAAATCATCAGCACCGAGGCCAATTCGAGCCCGAAATTCCGCTGCGGAAAGAGGTGCACCAAACCCAATACCAGGCCGGGCAGGAATCCCAACACCGGGATGCTTTGCAGGATGTCGAGGATCGGGAGCAACAGCCGCTCGGCACCGGTCACCCGGGCCATGATGTACCCGTAGACCAAGGTGAAGACGAAGGAGATGCCGTAAGCCAAAAGTCCCCGCGTGAGACTGTAGAGCAGATACCCGGGCAGATAGCGGGCTTCGAGATGAATTTCCGCCAGGGGTTGCAGGTGCCCCGCCCATTCCCGGGCCACGGTGACCACGGCATAGATGCCGGCCAGCACGGCAGCCAACACGGCCAAGTCCACCACGCCAAGGCGGCGCAATGGGGAGGTCTCGGGCGAAAGTTGTGTCATGAGGAACTCATGCCGGTGGGAAGGCGAAGCGCGTCAGTTCCACGGCCGAACGGGCGCCGGCGAGTCGACGCACCTCACGGCCCTGATGAAATAGAATGAAGGTGGGAATCGACTGCACCGCGAATCGCTGGGCCACGCTGGGGAGCGATTCGGTATTTACCTTGGCGACGAACAACCGGTTGGCCGTGCGGGCCGCGACCAGCGCCAGTTCCGGAGCGACCATTTTGCACGGACCGCACCACGGCGCCCAGAAATCCACCAGCACCGGCAAGGCGGAACCTTCCACCAAGCGGTCGAAGACTGCCTCGCCGGGAATCTCCGCGGGCACGGTGGACGCCGGGAGGTCGACGTGACACTGGCTGCAGCGGAAGCCCCGTCCGAGCGATTCGTAGCGGGCGCGATTTCTGCGACCGCAAGCGGGGCAGGCAACGATGAGGCCTCGATCGTCGAGCATTTGCCGAGGAATCTCTCACATAGCGCGCATCAACGCCAGCCGCGGGACTGGGTTCAAGTACCCATGGCCAACTCGGTGGCGGCGTCTCGGACAATGGCGCATTACGAGGAATCCGGCGCTGCTGCCTCAATTCACGAGAGCCGTTTGAAAGCACATCGATGAAAACCAACCCGCTGCAAACTCCCAGGTTCACCATTCCAAAAACCGGTACCAGCCTCGCTATTCGTACCGCCCAGAGATTGGGCCAGGCTCGCTATCTTCGCCGGATAAGGAGCCTGCCTCCGTATCTTGCACAGCGGCCTCCGGTGGCGATGCGGCAGGCGGCGGATTGCGCTTTCGCGATGGAACTGGTCCGGGATAGCTGTTTTGGCCGGTGGTCAGCTCACTTTTGGTCCTCGCGATGCACCGGGCGGCCCGGGGGGACCGTTGATAGGCAGAGTTCTCCCCATCCGGCGCAGAGATTTCGCCGGTTCAGCTTGTGGAAGTATCGGTTCTTTGAGGCGTCAGCCGATGGCGTCGACGCGCAGGTCGCGGAGGACGCTGATTCCGGGGAGTGGCACGCCCCGGATGGGACGGGCCCCATCCTTTCGCTTCGGGCTGAAGCGGTCCCTGTACCGAATGAACTGCTGATCCACGAACTCCCGCGAGCCCAGGATTACCCCATCGCTGAAATGCCGTATCCGCAGGCGCAGCACCTGGCCACCGCCCAACTCGCCCCCTCGCGTCAGTTCGGCGCGGATTGTGTCGGGGTCCAACACCTGTTTGTCGCTCGCATTGGCGGATCCTGCCGTTACGAAGAGCAGGCGCCGGTAGGCGGCCGCTGCCGCCGGCCAGTC
>CANIZL010000118.1 GCA_947471985.1 Verrucomicrobiota bacterium
GATTTTTTATTCGATGATCTCAATTTAATCACCTCAGCGCGCATTTTTATCGAGTATCACTCGCGGTAGCCATCCTCGCGCTATTCCGCACAATCTTAATATTTAGTCTAGCTCACGCGCCAGACACCGTTGTTCACGCCCTTGACCCCTTCGACGTCCCGCGCGTACTCAGTGGTCAATTCCTTTTGGGCCATGCTCACAGCCTCACCGCGCAGGCTGACGTAGCCGTCCTTGACGAACACATCCGTGGCCGTCGCGCTCACATGGCGGTGAAACAGCAGGGTGGTTTTCACCTTGGTGCTCAGCCAGGCATCGGAATGCTCGGGGGGATTCTCACCCGCCACCTTCAACTGGTTGTCCACCCGCGTCACGCCCGGCAGATTCTCCACCGTGTTTTCGGCGAGCGACTTGTGGGAAGCCACCAGTACGGTCCCGGTCAGCGTTACCACACCCTCCTTGGATTCTGTCGTGATGGAGTCGGCCTTCAGATAGTTCTTGAAGACATAGGATTTCCTGGCCGCCGACTCGATGCGGTCGTCCGTTTCGGAAGCCCGGAGGGTCGGGCTGGCGATCAAAAGACTTCCCGCCACGGCGGAAAGGACAAGCGTATAGTTCATTTTCATAATGTAATTGGTATTGAGTTTCATTGTCACGCCCTGAACCTACACGCCGTGATTGAATACGGCGATGGGGTGTTACCCCACTGCCGCCGAATTTACTTGGTGCCGTCCTGAATCTTTTCGCCGGTCTTTTCCATATCCTTGCCAAAGCCGTGGGCCGTGTTGCAACCCAGACCCGCCAGGGACAAAAATCCAGCAATAACGAGGAGAACAAGTGATTTGTGAATGGATGATTTCATAGTAATAGAGTACTGAGATTACTATTCCGTCGCCCAAACCGTGCCCCGCCAGCCCACAGCGCACCATGGGGTGTTATCCTACCCACCCGGCGGTTTACTGGTTCCGAATCTTCCGCTGCTCAAAATTGTACTGGTAGAGCACACCCACACTATGGGCGCCGCTGCTGCCGTCCCTCAGGGCATCAAAGCCATAGCCATACCGCAGAATCACCCGCCAAACCTCGGTCCGCGACGTAAAGGAGAGACTGGGACCCACACCCGTGTGCCAATGACCGGGCTGCTCGAACCCGGCCAGATAATCCACCCGCGCACTGGCCGCACCCAGGCGCAGCTGCCAGCGATGGTCGCTCGAAAGTGGGGCCACATAACTGGCGCTCAAATGCACAAAGCGACGGGCGGAAATCTCCTGGTAAAAATATCCCGGCAGCGTCAACGGAAACTCCGCCGCCTGGGGCAACACACCCCCGAGGCGCCACGCACTGAAACGGTCGGCATGGTCCGAACCGCCCGCCGTCACCGCGACCGTGATCTGATGCCCCGTGTTCGTCCACGCGTAATTCAATCCGGCGTAGAGCCAGTAGAGATCAGTAACCGGTTCCACCCGCCGGTCCGCCGCAAAACCATACGTGCCGTCCTCCAGGCGCCATTGCCGCTCAAACCAAATGGACATTTCCATCCCAAGATCCGTGTACAGCATCGGCTCCTTGCCGGCGAAACGCAGGCCCACCTTGGTGAAGGTACTGCTGCGATCATCGGGAAGTTGAAACGCATCCGCGGTGCGATCCGTGGTCGAATACGTGGAATAGTGCGCGCCGCCCTGGAAGATCAGATTCAGCGGAATGAAGTAGTCGGGATCGATCAATTGATAGACATTGAGTGAAACGCCGCCCCCATGACCGTCGAAACTTTCGTCCTTCCGGTAATGGCCCTGACGCACCTCATAGTAGTTTTCACCAAAGCCGCCTCCGTTCAATCCAATCCCCACGTCGGTCTGCGGCAGCACACTGCGGAATCCCAACTCGGTGTCCACATAGACCGGCGCCAGCACCAAGCGGAGGGCCACATTGGTGCGCAAAAATGCCGGATCATTGTAGTAATAATAGCCATACACCGCCTGGGGCCCCCCGCCGGTCAGTGATTGATCCACACCCAAATGCAGGAGACTGCGCGGATAAGGATCAATCTGCGCCCAAACCGAGGTCGCGAATCCCAACAGCAGGCCCAGGGCCAGCACTCGACATTTTCTTAACGTAACCATTGAAAGTGTTCCCACGGTCAGGGCCGCGGCCGGCTGCCGGGCGCGGGTCGTTCCCCCGACTCCTCGTCAGATTGGCCCCTTCCGGGCCGGGTGGCCGGCGATGGGGGCCCGGGATTGGATCGCTTCATCACCGGCTGTTCGGACAACCTTTGAGCTTGTCGGCCCAACACCCGATTCCCCGCGCCCGGCATCGACCCCGGCGCCGTCTCACGCCCAGCTCCGTCCGACCGACGGGGCGCCTCCACGGGCGGTGCACTGGGGCGAGGCGCCACCACGGGACGCGCGGGTACCGGACGTCGATCCGTGGCCGACTGACGCAGATCCATCGGCGGCGATCCGGACTCGCGCTTGGGCGTCGGACTCATCCGCAGGGCGCCGCCCGGTGATTGGCGTGACTCCACCGGGCGAACGGGCGCCTCGTTCCGCACCCGCTCCGGGGCCGTAACCGAGCCGGGCTTCGCCACAATCGGTGAGCGCGGCATCGCCACCCGGGAGGGGCCGGGATTCCGACCACCCACCGCGCCACGCGGCGCCGGTGCCGTGCCTCGTCCCTCCTGGCTCTGCCGCTCCCCCTGCGATCGCTGCAAGTCCCGACCCTGCTGGACGTAAAGCGAACGTTCCGCCGGACGAACCGGCTGCAGTCGGACGGGCGCGTCGCGTCGTTGGGCCAGACGTTCCAGCGGCATCGCCACCACCGCTCCGTTGCGACCCGGCTCGGCCGCCCCCCGATTCCCCCGCTGCTGCGCCGACCAGGTCCGCGGAGGGCGCGCTTCCTCATGGTTCCGCCGATAGTCATAGCCCGCCTGCACCCGATTCCCCCATTCACGATCCTGCCGATGTTCCCAAATCTCGTGGGAATAGATCGGATTATACCCCACCCGGCTGGTTTGAAAGGAAAACGGAGAATAGAAACCGCCGACGCCATAGCGGGCACCGTAGTAGTCACCAAAATAGAAGTGATTGTAGCGGGGACGCAGAAAGAGGTGATCGCTGAAAACACCCAGATCAATGACGATCGACGGTGAATAAGAGAATCCCGGGCGGAAATACCGGCCTGATTCAAAATAGACCGGAGCGAACAGGACTCCCCGGCGGTTCACCGGATAATCCCAGAATCCACCCACGAACAGGTAACCCCGGGGCGACCATTGATAATAGGACGGAATCCAGGACCAATCCGACCGACCCGAAATCCAGAATCCGGGTCGCCAAAAGTAGCGTCCCTGATTCCATTGCCAGCACCCGGGAGTCCACCCGTAGTCGATGGAGGGAGCCGCGATATTCGGTCCGGCCTCCAGGGAAGCCGGGGGTGCGGGGAGATACGTCACTTCGCTCACCGCGGCATCCGCCCAGTAACCGGAGGTCCACTGAAATCCCGCAGCACTCTTCGCCCAATAGCCGGCAATCCATGCCCGCCCGGGGGGAAGGGAGCGCCAAGTGCCGCTGATCCAGAGGAAATCAGCGCGCTCATCATCCCATCCCCAGTAGCCCGGAATCCACGTCACCTGCTCCCCCTCCGGCCGCTCCTCTGGAGGCAACTCCTCGATGATCGCCGGAGGCGCCTTCGGGACCACCACCCCGGGTACAGGATTGAAGGTCACCAGGCCGGCAAACGCTTCATGAACAGGCCCGCGCGTCTGCACTTCGACTCCTGGCACATCGCCGGCCAGCGGCTGCGTCTGCGCCACCGCGCGGCCCGGGAAGGTCCCGATCAGGAACGTCAGTGCCAGCGTCCGCACCCACCCGGAACGGTAGCACTTCCCAGTCCGTTCACGGACTGCAAACGGGAGAACAATATTCATCATGGATCCAATCGTTAAGGGCCACCAACCGCTCGTTCGTGAACAACAAGCTCACCGCCGATTTCCCGGATTATTTCCGCCGTCCGGGCGCCGATTCGGATTGCCCCCCGGCGGTTGCCAACGTTTGGGATACTGCCGTACAACGGCCGCATGATGTCCGGCGGGCGAATCGTGAAAATCCAACCGGACCGACGGAGCGGAGCGCAAAACGTCGGCCGAAACCCGGGGTGGACGATCCCGCGTCACCCAGGACCGGCCATCGCGATAGATATAGCGCCCCCGGTGGCTGCTATAATAAACCTGATATCCAGGATAATAAACGTAATCATCCTGAACGATCACCCCAGTTTCAATCGGCACGAGGGGCGGCTCCACATAGACAGCAGCCCGCGGTGGACCGTCCACGTAGCCCACGCATCCGGCCAGTAGCGATGCCAGCATCAGCCCGGCCATCCAGTGGGTTTTGCGGGCAGAAAAATGGTATTTTTTCATAAAATCGGAGGCACGCCTCAGGGTGCAATTTTCTCACTGATCCATTGCCGGGATTGTTGAAACCCCTCCTTGAGGGCATCAAAAGCCGTCCGGGTGCCGTCCTTAGCGGTTTCCCAAGTGGACTCGGACGCCTCTCCTGCCGCCTCCAGCTGCGTCTTCAATCGGTCGGCCAGTTCCCGCAGGCTCTTGATTCGGGGCTCAGCCTCGGCTTTCACCGGGGCCGTGGATTTTTCGATCTTGGCGGCGAGCAAATCGAGCTCCCGATTAATTTCCGCCAATTGGGCCCGCATCTGCTTGGTGAATTCCGCCTTCCGGGCGAAGGGATAATCCTTGGGTTCCAGCACGGCGGAATTGGTCTGGGTCTTGGCGGGAAACACGGACGGCGAGCTCATGGGGGCCGGATCACAACCGACGAGAACGGCGGCCAGGAGAGCCGGCACGACAAGGGCAGGTGTATAATTCATACAATCGTTTTGTTGTATTTTAGCTAAGTCGCGTCGCGCCGGTCTTTCCATGGGGTGTAACCCTACCCCTTTTCCGGTCCACGCGGCCTGCGGAAAGGGCATCCCCAGGACCTTCGTGGGGTGAAGACCCCATGGTCGCAGGGCACCCTCTCAGGATACCTCCTATCAGGTGATCCCCGCTGGTTGAGCCCTGACGGACTATTAAACCGTAAACCCACCCTCGGCCCATGGCCGGATTTCACCGTACCTCCAATACACTGAAACCATGTTAAATAAACTATTATTGACGCAGCCTAGCGGCTCCGCGCCCCCCACCGCCACCGCACCCTCCAGCAGTTCCCACCTGGGACCCGCCAGGGAGTCCAGCACCTCGTACTTCTGGCTCGCCGTACTTGCGGCCCTGGTGCTGACGGTGTTCGCCACACCCGCCGTACGTGCGCATCCTTCACCGCCGGGCTGCACCGGCAGCGGCCTGGGGATCCTGCTTTTCACCGATTCACCAGACGTTCATGTCGGCGACACTCTGAATTATAGTGTCACGGTCTTCAATGGCACCGGTACCGGTCCACTCGTCTGCGATGCCACCGAAATCCAGGCTTTTGTCATCACCCCGGACGGAGTTTCCCACCCCATCACGCTCGCCCGGACGACCCTGACCAGCGGGCAGTCGGATTACTATAAAAACGTGGTGACCTATGTGGTCCGTTCGCAGGACATCCAAGCGGATGCCACGGTACGGGCGACCGCGAAGGACGCCGGAGTGATTCATCAGAACGACACCAACAGCCAGGGCGGCGGCAACCAGGGGGTTAACACCGAAGTCAGCCTTCCCTGCATTCAACTCGCCGTGAATTGCCTGGGCAGTGTGGGCGAAAACGGAGCCATCGCCTTCACCGGCACGGTAACCAATTGCGGCAACAACACCCTCGTGGGTGTTTCCGTAACCAACTTCGTGAACGGGGCGCCCGTTCAGGTCGCCTTCATTACGAATCTCGCCATTGGCCAGGTGGCTTCCTTCAATGGCAGCTGGATCCCGGCGAATCCCTGCGTGCCCAGCACCGCCACCTTCACCGCCCACGGTGTCGACCAATTCACGACCATTCCGCGCGCGGTTACCAGTACGGCTTCCACCACGTGCTCGGACGTGCTGACGCCGGGGATCAAAATCACCAAGGTTTGCCCAACTGACGCCGTCAGTCCCGGTCAGCTCCTGACCTTCTCGGGCAGCGTCCGCAACACGGGGAACGTCACGCTGGTCAATATTGCCGTGGTCAATGACCGTCCGGCGGCGAATACCCCCGTATTCACCGTGGCGTCGCTCGCCCCCGGCGCGACGGCCAACTTCACGGGAAGTTATCTCGCCCCGACCAATTGTTCAGTGACCGACACCCTGACCGTGCGCGCCGCCAGCACCTGCGGCGTGGCCGTTACGGATTCGGCCACGGCGACCTGTCCGATCCTCACCAAGCCCAAGATCGGCCTCACCGTGGCCTGTCCGACCGCCACCGTCCTGCCCGGCGGTTCCCTGGTCTACCGCGGAACGGTCGTCAACCTGGGCGATATCACGCTCGTCAATGTCACGGTGGTCAGCGATCGGCCGAACGCCGGTAACACCGTCTTCACTCTGGCGTCTTTAGCGCCGGGTGCGGCCGCCGACTTCACCAGCACCGTGACGGTTCCGGCGAGCGGCTGCTCCGTCGCCAACACCTTCACGGCCACGGGCAAGGATACCTGCACGGTGCGAACCGTGACGCAGGCCGTTTCCACCCTGTGCAACATCACCACGGCTCCCGCCGTGGTCGTGACCCTGGCCTGCCCGGCCGCCAACGCCACCACGGGCGGCCTGATCACGTATACGGGCACGGTACGCAATTCCGGCAATGTCACGCTGAACAACGTGACCGTCGTCAACAGCCAGGCGGATCCCGTCACTGTGCTGACCCTACCGAGCCTCGCGCCGGGGATCTCCGCGAACTTCACGGTGCGCTTTACGGCGCCCGCTGATGCCTGCTCGGTGACGTCCACTGTCACGGCGGCCGGCATCGACAGTTGCTCGTCGGTCGCCGTCACCAGCACCGCCTCCGCCACCTGTCCGCTCCTGACCACCCCGGCCTTAGTTCTTACCCAGGATTGCCCGACGATCCCGGCGACTCCTGGCGCCCTGCTGACCTACAGCGGTACGGTGCGCAACTCAGGCAATATCACCGTCACCAACGTCGTGATCGTGAACAACCTGAGCGGCACCGCGCCGATCTTCACCACCACGACCCTGGCTCCGGGAGCCGTGGCTTCGTTCACCGGCAGCTATCTGGCGCCCACGAATTGCACCTCGTCCAGCACCTCAACCGTCACCGGCCGCAGCGTGTGCGGCGTGGCGGTTACCGCCGCGGTCAGCTCGACCTGCACCATCCTCACGCCGCCCCAGATTGCGATTACGGCGAACTGTCCCACCGGCACACTGCTGCCCGGCGGCTCGCTGGTTTACACGGGAACCGTGCGCAATACCGGCAACATCACGTTGGTCAATGTCACGGTGCTCAGTGACCGCCCCGCCGGGAACACCACGGTGTTCACGATCGGCACCCTGGCGCCCGGCGCGTCCGCCAACTTCACCAGCACGACGGTTGTTCCGGCCAATGCCTGCACCGTCACCACGACCTTCACCGGTACCGGCAAGGACACCTGCACCCAGCTCGCAGTGTCGCAGGTCATCTCGACCCTCTGCACGGTGACCACCGCACCGGCGATTGCGGTCACGCTCGCCTGTCCCACCGCCACAGCGACCGCCGGCGGCCCCATCACCTACACCGGCACGGTGCGGAACTCCGGGAACGTCACGCTCAATAACGTGACGGTCACCGACCTCCAAGCTTCCCCGGCCACCGTCTTCAGCATCGCCAGCCTCGCTCCGGGCGTCTCTGCGAACTTCACCGCGAGCTTCACGGCCCCGGTCGATACCTGCTCCGTCAGCAGCACAGTGACGGCAACGGGCACCGACAATTGTTCGTCCAACCCGGTCTCCAGCACCGCCGCCACCACCTGCCCGCTCCTGACCACGCCCAGCGTGGTCATCACCCAGTCGTGTCCGGATGCCGCGGCGATCCCGGGCAGCCGACTGACTTTCAGTGGCACCGTGCGGAACAGCGGTAACATCACGATCACCAACGTGGTCGTGTTGAACACACTGAGTGGCTCAACGCCGGTCTTCACCAGCGCTTCGCTGGCCCCGGGCGCCGTGGCCAACTTCACCGGCAGCTTCCTGGCCCCGACGAACTGCTCGGTCTCGAGCACCTCGACCGTCACCGGCCGCAGTGTCTGCGGTGTCGCCGTCACCCACACGGTGAGCGCCACCTGCACGATTCAAACCACGCCGGCCATCGAGGTCACTCTCGCCTGTCCGATCAATCCGCCGGCCTTGGGCGGAACCCTGACCTATAGCGGTTCCGTCAGTAACTCCGGCAACACCACCCTCAATAATATCCTGGTGGTCAACAGCCGGACGGGCGCCACGCCCATCTTTACACTCGCCACCCTGGCTCCGGGTGCGGTGGCGAAATTCACCGGCAGCTACGTGATTCCGGCCAACTGCTGCATCGTCTCCAGCACCTTGACCGCCACCGGCCAGGGCTGCGACGGCCGCACGGCATCCGATACCGCTTCATCGACCTGCCAGGTGCTGACGTCACCGGCTTTGCTGGTGACCAAAGTCTGCACCGGCAAGGCCGTGGGTCCCGGTGAACGGCTCACCTATACGGGTTACGTCACCAATACCGGTAATATCTCCCTGACGGAGGTTCTTCTGGTGAATAACTGGCCCATCCCCAACTCTCCGGTTCTGGGACCGATCACGCTCGCGCCGGGCGAGGGCATGGCCTATACGGCGTCCTATATCGTGCCGCCGGACTTCTGCGGCACCGACACGGTCACCGCCATCGGTACCGCCTGCAATCGCACCGTCACCAACAGCGTGACCACCACCTGCCCGATCACGCCCTACACCCCGGGCCTGGTCGTCACCAAGAACTGTCCGGACACGGCGCCGCCGCGCGGCGGACAGATGATCTACACGGGCACCGTGGCGAACACCGGCAACATCACGCTGGCCAACGTCTATGTCGTCAGCAGCCAACCGCTGCCCAACACCGCGGTTCTCGGGCCGATCACCCTGGCCCCGGGCGAATCCAAGAGCTTCACGGCGAATTTCCGAGCTCCCACGGATTGCTGCGAAGTTCCCACGACGCTCAATGCGCGCGGTCAGGACAAGTGCTCCCTGAACACCATCACGGCCCACATCTCGGACGTCTGCCCCTTGCTGACGACTCCCGCCATCTCCATCACCCGCGTCTGCCCGGTCACGCCGGTAGCCGTCGGTGGCCTCTATGTGTTCACCGGCTCCGTGGTGAACACCGGGGATGTAAACCTGACCAACGTCATCGTGCTCAGCACCCACGGAACCATCAAGACCACCCTGATCGGCCCCCTGGAACTCGCCCCCGGTGAATCCGAGGAATTCACCGGCAGCTACACGGTCACCGCGGGTTCCGACCCGAACACGGACACGGTCAGCGCCAGCGGCCTGGACACCTGCCATTCCCGCTTGGTTTCCGCCACGGCCGATTGTTCCGGCCTCCTGGCCACCACCCGTCCCGTGATTACTTCGGTGACCACCGCCCAGGGCGTCGCCACCGTCACGTGGTCGGCCCGCAACGGCACCACCTACAGCCTGCAAAGCCGGGCGGGTTCCAACGAAGCTTGGGTGACGATCCCGGGCAACGTGACCGCCGCCAGTCTCAGCGCCTCCAAGTTGGACGCCATGGGCCCCCAGGCTCAGCGCTTCTATCGCGTGCTGGTGGTTCAATAACCACCGCACCGCCGAAAACACCACCGGCCGGAGATGCCGATCTCCGGCCGGTCGGTGAGCGCGGCGGTTTAATAGGTCGAAACCATCCCGAACCTCTTCCACCGCCCCGGCGCCCCGCGCCAAATCCACCCGGCCCGCCCGGGTTTCTTGAAATCCTTCCGAAAGCCGGCCCGCAGATTTCTGCGCGGCCACTTGAGGTTTCCGGAGGGAGCAGTCCGGCATATTGACGCTGTTCACCTATCACCGTGCGCTGGGTGTTCTTCCGTCACGTGTCCAGACGGACCCCGGAGTCGCCCCAAAGCGGCTTCGGGGTAATTTTTCACCTCCCCACCCTCGACCCCTCATGGAGGTGATTACCCCATGGGCATCCGGCGACGCGACGCATTAATTCCTTGCTGCGTTCCGCCTTCCCCCCGGGACGCCTCCCATGGACAACCTCCCCCGCCCCATTTCCGCACGCGACGCGCCCGACGCCCCACGGCTGCCGTCACCCGACGCGACCTCCGAGCCCAACGGCCGGACCTCCGCCGGACAAGTCATCCTGGCCATTTTGGGAATTATTGCCTTTCTCTACTACGCCCGCCCCTTCGTTCTGCCGGTCTTCCTGGCAACCCTTGGAGGAATGACGCTCAAACCCCTGGTTCGCTGGTTTTCACGCGGACGCATTCCCACCGCGCTTTCTGCCGCAGTGGTCCTCGGCATCCTCGTCTCCGGGATCAGCCTGGGCTTCTTTCAACTCGGCCACCCGGCCCTGGTCTGGATGAACGAAGCACCCCAGCACATGACCGAACTCCGGCAACGATTCCAAAAAGTCTTCCCCCGCTTCCAACGATTCAGCCAAGCCGCCACCGCGATGAACAATCTCGGCGCCACCGAGGCGGAACGACAGGAGGCGCAGGCCAAGGTACCCACCGTCGGCATTCAGGAGAACCGCGGCACCGCGTCCATTCTCAACTGGACCGGAACCTTTGTCGTGGGGATCGGCGAAACCCTGGTGTTGCTCTATCTCATCCTGGCTTCCGGGGATCTCTTCCTGCAAAAACTGGTCCGCGTCCTGCCTTCGCTGCACGACAAAAAGCGGGCCGTCGAAATCAGTCACGAAATTCAACAAAACATCTCCAACTACCTCTTCTCCGTGTCCCTCAT
The DNA here is from genome assembly GCA_947471985.1 of Verrucomicrobiota bacterium. GTDB lineage: Bacteria > Verrucomicrobiota > Verrucomicrobiia > Limisphaerales > UBA9464 > CANIZL01. The sequence continues at coordinate 10,883 of CANIZL010000118.1, forward strand.
CAATGCCGCCCTCGGATTGATGGTTAGCGCCGGACTCTACACGTTGGGCGTGCCCAATCCGTTTCTTTGGGGCACGCTCGCCGCGCTCTTGAATTTCATCCCCACCTTCGGCCCAATCGCCGGTGTCCTCCTCCTGGCGATCGTGGGCCTCCTGACGTTCGATTCCCTACTGAGGGGTCTCCTGCCACCCGTCTTCTATCTGTTGCTCCATCTGGTGGAAGCCAACCTCATCACACCCGTGTTGTTGGGGCGTCGATTCACCCTCAATCCGGTGATCATCTTCATTTCATTGATCTTCTGGACCTGGCTCTGGGGAGTGCCCGGTGCGCTTCTGTCGGTGCCCATTCTCGTCTCGGTGAAGGCGATCTGTGATCGAATCCCAAACCTGTCCGCCGTCAGCGAACTGCTCACCCGCTGAACCTCGCAGGCCCACCCTCGGACGCTTCACCCAGTCCGTCGGATTTTCGGCGTCACGCGGGCGTTGGGGTGAACACCCCATGGCGTGGCCGAACCGCCCTCCCACCGTATGAATGAGAAACACTTGGGTCGCGCTGCGACGTAAATAGCGCCGACGCCCGACCGGAAAGATTGACCTATGCTCGGAACTATTTTGCTCGTTGTACTGGTATTGCTCCTGCTCGGTGCCCTGCCCACGTGGCCGCACAGTCGGAGTTGGGGATATTACCCCAGCGGCGGACTCGGTCTCGTCGTGCTCATTCTGATAGTTCTGCTCCTGCTCGGCAGACTCTAACCCACCCGCGCCAGGCTTACTGGCCTGGCCGCAACCGGACTCCACCCATGTTACAAAGCTTAAAGCACCTCTACAGTCATCCACTGGCCTCCCTTGACGGCGACATCGGTCACGTGAAGGATTTCTATTTTGACGACCACAAATGGACGATCCGCTATCTGGTCGTCGACACCGGTTCGTGGTTGTCGGGCCGGATGGTCCTGATCTCGCCACTCGCCCTTGGTACGCTCAGCCGCGACGGCAAGGCGCTCCGGGTTCGCCTGACCCGGCGCCAGATCGAAGACGCTCCGCCGATCGAATCGCACAAGCCCATCTCGCGCCAACACGAGGAAGAATTCTATCGTTACTATGGCTGGCCCTACTACTGGAACGGCAATGCCACGTGGGGCATGAGTGGGGTGCCCATTCTGGATCTGCCGCCCGAATCCTCCCAGGAGTCGTCCCCCGACACCACCGAAGTGACGGCCGAGGGCAACGATACGCATCTGCGCAGCGCTCAGGCCGTCAAGGGCTACGCGGTTCAGGCGCGCGACGGAACGGCGGGGCACATCGTTGATTTTTTGATGGATGTCGAAACCTGGACCCTTCAACAAATCATCATAAAAGTCGGCCACCGCCTCACCGGTCACGAAGTCCTGCTTCCGGTCCGCGAGGTCCGTCGCATCAGCTACGTCGACTCCTCCATCTTTGTGGACCTACCGTTGGTCGAAATCGAAGCAGGTCCCCGCTGCGATCTCGATTCCCTCGGAATGTCCAGCTGAGGCAACCTCCATTCCCGCCCCAACGAACTCAATACCCATTATGAAAGATCCCGTCTACAAGCTCATCGAACTCACCGGCACCTCGGTTACCTCCATGGAGGATGCCGTGGAAAAGGCCATCCGCCGGGCGAATAAAACCATCAAAAACCTCAGCTGGTTCCAGGTGGTGGAGACGCGGGGTAATATTACCAAGGGCAAGGTGCATCACTGGCAGGTGACCATTAAAGTGGGTTTTGCGGTGGAGGACCGCTGAACCGTCCACCGCCCGGCCTGCTTGACTCACCCCCCACAGTTCTCCCCCAACCCAAAATCGATTATGCACAACTCGCCCCCGGCGCCCGGCGAAACGGTCCGCAATTTTCCGCTGACCTGCACCGCCACCCGCAAGACGATCCGGGAACGGGCCGTCCACCTCGCCCAAGCCAATGGCCGCGCCGCCGTGGAAGTGTCCAAATCCGATTGGGAACAGGCCCGGCGGGATTTGGCCGCCAATTCCGGGATGAATTTCCAAGAGATGGCGCTGGCTTCCGCTCCCGAGTCCAGCCGCTGGGATCCCCTGCCGGGTTCCCTGGGCACCCGCGCTCCCGTGGCGCAGGGTGACGACGAGGATGCGGATGGCCAGAGTCAACAGGAGCAGATGACCGAAGCCGGCGTGGCCCGGGCGGAGTCCGATCTGTACCGCGCGGCCGAACACGGACCCACGACCGCCGTGGAATCGCCCGTAACCGACGAGCGCATTGCCCGAATCCTGGCCCGACTGGAAACCGGTTTCCGGACCGACTCCAATCGGTTGCGCGACCTGGATCGGGAATTTACGGCAACCCTCCAATCCGCCCGGCACTTCGGCAATCGCGCCAATGCCGTGGATCGATGGAACGTGAAGTGGTATCAGGAATGGGATCAGGTGGAGTTCATCCTGCGGCAGACCAAGATGCTGGTGATTGAAATGGAACAATCGATCGCCACCGCGGAATTGACCCAACTCCAGGCGGCCTTGGTGGCCAGCAAGGCCATCCAGGCGCAAAACCACAGCCTGGCTCAAGCCCTCGCCGCCATTCGTGCCCAAGCGAATCAGCTAACCGCCGCGGATCGCGCCGACTGGAACATCCTGGCCCGCACCCTCAAATCGCACGTCGAAACGATTCATTCCTGCGCTCAGGCCCTGCGGATCAAACTGGAGCTGCTGCAGGATCACAGTCACGAGGAGGTGAACGAATTGGTGCAGGGTGTCCTCTCACGGCTGCCGAATCCCCGGCAAACCGACGCCGACGGCGCCATGGACTATCAGTTGGCCTATCTCCAGGCCGCCAGCGAGCTCCGCTTGGAACGTCACACGTTCATGGGATTCATGGATGTCATCAAAGGCCTGTTCATGTGGGTTGAATCCACCGACGAGCGGGCCCGTCATAATCTTTCGCTGGAGCTGGATCCAGCCTAAGGCCGCCCCCGCCCACGGCCGGGTGGCCCTCACCTTCAGTCTTTCAAGCATCACTTCTCTTATGAACACCAACGCCGGACTTTGGATTGATCACCACGACGCGATCATCGTCACTTTGTCGCCCACCGGAACCACGACCCAACACGTCAATTCCGCCCTGGAAACGCAGCCGCGTCGGGCCGGTGAACCACCCAACGGACGTTTCGAATCCCAGTCGGTATCCGCCGATGATACCCAACAGCGGCAGGTCACCAGCGAGATGAATCACTACTACGACGCAGTGATCACCTCGCTCAAAGGCGCGGGTGCGCTCCTGATCATGGGGCCCGGCGAAGCCAAGGGGGAACTTCGCGCGCGACTGGATCATCCGCGCAAGGATTCCCGGGTCATTTCCCTGGAGACGTCGGATCGCATGACGGAACCGCAGGTCACCGCCCGGGTCCGGAGCCACTTCCACGCTCCCGCAGCGAAGGCGTCACACTGACCCCGCGCTTTCGATCCCGATGTTGATCGGTGGGTCGCGGATCGCGGCAACGGACCGGACCGCCCAGCGCCCAACTCGACGCGCCCGACGGTGACTCAGGCCGCACATGAATTCCCCGTCGCCCTGTCTACTGACCCTCAACCGGGGCTCCTCCAGCCTGAAGTTTGCGATCTATCAACTCGGCCCGCCGCTGCAACGCGGTTTGTCGGGCACCGTGGAGCGCATCGGCCTTGCCGGGACGATCTTGCGCTTTCAGGACCCGGCCGGTACGCCAACCGAGCGACAATCTGAAAATGTCCCTCCCGGCGCCTCGCCCACCACGTATCTGCTGGACTGGCTCGATCAACGCATCGGTGCCGGCAAAATTGTCGCGGTGGGACACCGGGTCGTCCACGGCGGGGAACACAGCGCACCCGAGCGCGTGTCACCCGCACTGCTGCAGGATCTGGAACGCCTGAGCCCGTATGATCCGGAACACCTTCCGGGTGAGATTGCCTTGATGGAGGCGTTGCGAGTGCGTCATCCACAGCTTCCGCAAGTCGCCTGCTTTGACACCGCCTTTCACCGCACACTGCCCCGGATGGCGCGCCTCCTGCCCCTGCCCCGAAGGTACGAGGCGCTGGGAATTCGGCGCTTCGGATTCCACGGACTTTCCTACGCGTTCCTCCTGCAGGAGCTCAGCCGACTGGGCGATCCGGCGGCGACCCAGGGACGCGTGATCCTGGCCCATTTAGGCAGCGGCTCCAGCCTCGCGGCCGTGCGGGATGGCGTCAGCATCGATACCACCATGGGATTCACGCCCACCGCCGGCCTGCCGATGAGCACCCGCACCGGCGATCTGGACCCGGGATTGTTCAGCTATCTGGCCCGTACCGAATCCCTGACCGCGGAACAATTTCAGCATCTGGTGAACCACGAATCGGGACTTCTGGGAATCTCCGAAACCAGTTCGGATATGCGGGACCTGTTGGATCGCGAAAGCAGCGATATTCGGGCCGCCGAAGCCGTGTCGTACTACTGCTATCAGACCCGGAAGTGGCTGGGCGCCTATGCCGCGGTGCTGGGTGGATTGGACACCCTCGTCTTCGCCGGTGGCATTGGAGAAAATGCCGCGCCCGTCCGCGCCCGGATCTGCGCCGGATTGGACTACCTGGGATTGGAACTTTCGGAAACGCACAACCAGGCCGCGGCCGCCGTGATTTCCACCGCCGCCAGCCGCGTGACGGTGCGCGTCGTGCCTACGGATGAGGAACTCATCATCGCCCGCTCGGTCGTGGAGGTGCTGCGTCTCGCCCCATGAAGAGCGCCGTCCGGCGCAAAACCGCCGTTCGCACACCCGCTTTTCCGCGCTCCCTTTTCAACGTAGGAAAACACCCCATGGCCGGGCCAGACGGCCCAACCTATTCATGGGTGGCAAAGTCAATGGTGGATGGATGGCAGCGGCCAGTTTCGGCTGAGGATCCCTTCCCAAACAGTTTCGATTTTGCGCCGTCATCGATGAGAGTGGCCCCTCGGCAACAGCATCGGTGACGGCTACTTCGTGTCCCGAATGGATCGCCGGGTAGGGTTGTACCCCATGGCCCTCCGGTCTGCACCGGAACAGGTTTCGCCGCAACACCCACCCGGGCGTCATGAACCTCTCCCTTCCAGTTTACCTCCTGGTGGCGGCCCAACCGCCCCGCTTCCCGAATCGTTTGCGCGAAATCCTCCCCCATGAACCCCTCTGCTGAATTGGCCGGGCCGGTCGAAGTCCCGCCGCCCACCCGTTCGTGGTATGCCGCCGCCAGCCTGTGGCAGCGCAAAACCCTGATCATTGCGATCTTCACACTCCTGGCCATTGCCGTGCATCTGGTGATGCGCTTCGGGATCCACACGAGTTCCGGGGCTTACCGGATTCCGCTCCTGGCCACCCTCGCCCTCGGCGGGATACCCATGCTTTACGAATTGCTGCTGAAATTATGGAAGCGGGAATTCGGCTCCGACCTGCTGGGCGGTATCTCCATCATCACCTCCCTCGTACTCGGCGAGTACCTGGCCGGTGCGATCATTGTGCTGATGCTGGCGGGTGGCGAAGCGCTGGAAAGTTACGCGCTGCGCAGTGCCTCATCCGTTCTGGCCGCACTGGCCAAACGCATGCCGACGCTCGCCCATCGCCAGAACGGCACGACCACGACCGATGTCCCTTTGGCCGAAATCGCCATCGGGGATATCCTCATCATTCATCCGCACGAAATCTGCCCGGCCGACGGCGTGGTGACCGAAGGCCACGGTGCAATGGACGAATCCTATCTCACCGGCGAGCCCTTCCAGATTACCAAAACCCGCGGCTCCCCGGTCATCTCCGGCGCCGTTAATGGCGAGGCGGTTCTCACCGTCCGCACCACCCAACGCGCTGCGGACTCGCGCTACGCCAAGATCATGGGCGTCATGCGGGAATCGGAATCTCAACGCCCCCAATTGCGCCGATTGGGGGATCAATTGGGAGCCATTTATACTCCAGTGGCGCTGGGGGTCGCGGTGCTGGCCTGGGTCCTCAGCGGGGACTCCCATCGTTTCCTCTCGGTATTGGTCATCGCCACGCCCTGCCCGCTGCTGCTGGCGATTCCCATCGCCATTATCGGGTCCATCTCCCTCTGCGCCCGCCGCGCCATCATTGTCAAAAGCCCGGTCGTGCTGGAGCAGATCGCCGGCTGCCGGACGGCGATCTTCGATAAAACCGGAACCCTGACCTACGGCGAACCAAAGTTGACCGAGCGCCTCGTCGCCCCGGGCGTGAACCCGGGGGAAATGCTGACCCTGGCCGCCAGTCTGGAGCGGTATTCCAAACATCCCCTGGCCCGCGCCATCCTCGCCGCCGCAGCCGCCGATAAACTCACCGTCCCGGAAGCCACCGAAGTCAATGAGCAACCGGGTTTGGGCTTGCGGGGCACCGTCGCCGGTCACGAGGTGCAAATCACGAGCCGCAACAAACTCACGGCCCAGAAAGTGCCCGGCACCGAAAACCTCCCACCCACCTCGGGCGGGCTCGAATGCGTGGTGGCCATCGATCAGCGCTACGCCGCGGTCCTGCGCTTCCGGGACGCGCCCCGCCAGGAAAGCCGCTCCTTTGTCCGGCATCTGGGACCCAAACATCAATTCACCCGGGTGATGATCCTCTCGGGCGATCGCGAATCCGAAGTGCGCTATCTGGCGGAACAGGTGGGCATCACGGAAATCCATGCGGAGAAAAATCCGGAGGAAAAACTCGCCATCGTCCGCCGCGAAACGGCCACCGCCAAAACCCTCTACGTCGGCGATGGCATCAATGACGCCCCCGCCATGATGGCCGCCACCGTGGGCATGGCCATTGGACAGAACAGCGATGTCACCGCCGAAGCCGCGGGGGTCGTGATCATGGACAATTCCCTCGAAAAAGTGGATGAGTTCATGCACATCAGCCGACGCATGCGCGTCATTGCCCTGCAAAGTGCCGTGGGCGGCATGGCGCTCAGCGTCCTGGGCATGGGGTTCGCCGCCAGTGGGCATCTGACCCCCGTCAGCGGCGCCATCGCCCAGGAAATCATCGACGTCCTGGCGGTGCTCAATGCCCTGCGGGCGGCGTTTCCACCCCGGGTTATCCACGACATGTGAATCCGTCGGAACAATCCGCCACCGAAAGGACCTCCTACATCGCGCGAACACGGCCATGGGGGAAACACCCCATAGCTCCCGGTGCGCTTCGCCGCCCAACCTAACGCGGTGTTCCAGCGCAGCGGCCCAATTCAAACAGCATACCCGGACTTGCTGCGCCGGTTCGCCACGTTCGCCCGAAACCCCGTCGTTTTTCCCAATATAACATGATCACCACGACACTCCTGCTTCTGGGTGGGCTACTATTACTGGCGACCCTCATGAATGGCTGGCCGCGCCGGGGATGGAGTGTCTATCCCGGCGGACCGTTTGGTCTCTTGTTGATATTGGTGCTGGTATTATTCCTTCCCCGGCGAATACCGCCCGTCGGAAAATCCCCTTCGGCTCACGAACACCCCGACGCTGACTCCGGCAATGGTGATCAGAGCATCCACGCTGGAGCGGATTGATGCCCGGCGGTGCCCGGCGAATTACCTTTCCCGTCGGGCCGATCCATCGTCCGGACCATCCGTTGCTCAGAAGCCGCTCAAACTGGCGCCCCTCTGAGTAGCCCCGTACCGAAGTGAGGCGGAACTGACCGCTATTTCAATCAAACCTGATAATTTCCGGTGAAATAAATCGGATCGGTATGGGGTAAACACCCCATATCTACCTAAATTTAGAGGTTCTTCGCTGTTTCCAGTATCGGGGAGCTAGTTTAAAGGAGCGGATCGATGATGACCGAGGCGGCGTTTGGACAGTTGTTGCAGTTGAATGAGTGCTGGGAAGTACAAACTGCGGAGTTTGAAACGGAGCCTGCTCCGGGTCTGTTCACCGTACTCGTGAGAGAGACGGCTGCCTTGTGGCCGAGGCAACGCTGCCCTGAGGC
>CANIZL010000119.1 GCA_947471985.1 Verrucomicrobiota bacterium
GCCCTGCCGGTTCTCAGCGGATGAAAATCCGGCGACGGGAGCGCTTGATCTGAAAAAACGGAGCCGGAGGTGGTCGGAAATCGCCCGCCACGGACTCGCCGTAGCTATTTGAACTCACGTTTTTAGGATAAATGGACCAAAGGTCAAAAGTCAGTGCGGGCTTGGCATCAAGCCGGATCAGCGACGGGTACACTACCAAAGTCCGCCTTGGGCGCGGCCCAGGCAATCCAATTGGCAGCCCAATTTCAGCCAGTGGGGTGACAATATTTTCCTACCCTTTGCCGCGCCAAAACCAGTGTCTAGCGATGACCGAGTCGGCCAAGTTACAGCAGAGCCGCTACGGGATGCATCGCCACGGTGTAAGGAATTGCCGGAGGATCCGTCAATTCCCGTCGGTAAAAGGCACGGACCCATCCCTCCGGTGTTGGCCGATCATCCCCATCAGGAATCGGCATCCTTCCGCCGGCCGGCCAGGCTCAGGTAGGTGATCAACGCCGCCAGTTCGACGACACCAAAGGCGATCTTCACCGCATAGGGCAGCGCGGGCTCGTGCCATTGCGAAAAGGTGCCTTCCACGATGCCCGCCCAGACCAGCATCAGCGCCACACCGCTGAGCAGCGAAATCAGGTCCGGCGTCAGGGTCCGCAACCGATCCGCCAGGGGCTCCCGACTGGCTCGCCCCAGAAGGGCATGGCCGAGCAGAAGTCCCGCCTGGCCGGCAATCAGGATCGCCGGCAGTTCAATGCTCCCGTGCGGGAGGATCCAGCCGGCCAGAAACGCACTTTGCCCATCCTGGATATAATCCATGGCCACCGCGCCCAGGATCACGCCGTTGTGGAATAGAACGATCAACGTACCCACCCCGCAGGTCATGCCCAGCGCCAGCGCCAGGATCGACACCTTGAGGTTGTTCTGCATGAGAAACGCCGCAAACGTCGCCCCGGACGCTCCTCCGCGGACGCCACCGCTCGCCTCCTCCTGCGCCACGCGCTGCGAAGGGGTCTGTTGTTCGTGACCGAAGGCCATCGTCACCGATCGCGATCCGGGATCCAGAACCAGGGCGAAAATGCCAAACAACGCACCCAACAGCGTCACGGCGAAGCTGATCTGAAAGGCAGTCCAGTGGCGCCGGAAGGTGCGGGGAAATCCCTTGGCCAACCAGGTGCCTAACGCGGTCCACGGCGAGGCACTCCGTCCTCCAGCCCGGTCTTCGTGGAGTTCGGCGTACGCCCGGGCAACGAGCCGCTCCAGATGCTCCCGAGTCTTCGGCTCGGCGGTAAAGGTCGATAATTTTATCAGCGCGGCTGCGGCCCGCTCGTAGTCCGCCCAAAACTGCTGCGTCGCCGCCAGGTCCAACGAGCCCCCTTTTTCCAGGATGGCCAGACCTCGCTCCAGGGAATCCCAATGCGGTCGTTCCGTGGTGAGAAATCGGTCGAGATCGAGAATCATGCGCCCTCTTTTTGCCCCAGTAGCCCCTTAAAGCACCTGCCGTCGTTTCACATCCAGATAGCGTTGAATCAACGCCCCGGCGAGTTCACCCGCGGGCGCCGTCACGCTGGTGACGCCCCGATGCCTCAGCGTCAGCTCCAGAGTTCGCGCGGATTGCCACTGAAGATGGCCGGCCAGGACGCCGGTGAGATCGTCCACCCGCCGAATCCGGGCGGCCTGTCCGCGCGCAAAGGCGGGTTCCACATCCGGCGCCCGAGGCTGAACCACCACGCATAAGTGCTGGTGCCGCAGGAGATCCACCCCCCGCAAAAATCCCTCGGCCGCCACCGGATCCTCGAGGCTGGTTAAAAACAAGAGCAACGCGCGTCGCCGCAGCCGCAGCCGCAAAAACGTGCCCAGCTCCTCGTAATCCGGCGACACCAGGCGAGGCTGCAGCCGCACGATAATTTCGCGACTCGCCTGATAGTGCGCGCTGCCCGTCCGGGCCCGAACAAAGCCATGCACTTGGTCGGAAAACGTGACCAAGCCGAAGTGATCGCCTTGCCGCTCCGCCACCGCGCCCAGGACCAAGGCCGCATTCAAGGCGTGTTCCAGCAGCGGTTCCGGGCGGGACGCTGGCCCCGCCCCCGGAAAGAGGCGGCTTGAGAGCCGGGAGGCATCCACAATCACGTACACTTCCTGCGTACGTTCGATTTGATAAACCTTGGTGACGGGCTGACGGCGTTTGGCGGTAACCTTCCAGTGAATCTCATCCGAGGCGTCGCCGGGGAGGTAATCGCGGAGTTTGTCGAACTCCCGCCCCTTTCCCACCTGGCGTTGAGCAAAGCCACCCGCGCCGCCCTGCGCCAGGAAGCGGGCATTCGCACGAAGCCCACTCGCCAGATCGGGATGCACCCGCAGTTCGCAGCGGCTGGCGATCCGCCGGCGCAGGGCCCACCAGCCCCACGGCGATTCGGTCTCCACGGCAACACACGGCAGGCGAAAACTTCCCCGCTGCGTCGGCGTCACCGGCCAGGCGAACACGCCGGTCAGCGACTCCGGGACTGTAACCCGGTAGTTCGTTTGCTCACTCTCCACTCCGGGAGGGAGAGCCAGGCCAAAACACAGGGGACGTCCGGCCGCACCTTCGTGCGCCCATTGAACGGTTATTTCCGCGGCCCGGTTCTTTACCAGTCGGATGACTTCCGGGACCTTTACCGTGAGCCCGTCCAACCGCGGCCAGGCCCGCAGGGCATCAAAAATCATGGCGGCGACCAGGAGTCCCGCCCCCGCCCCGGCCAAAGCTGCCCCCACGCCGCCCGTGCCCGCCAGGGTCAGCAATGGCACCAAGGCCACGGCGGTGAGCACCAGCAGACGGGACCGCGGAACGAGGAGGGACTGGGCAGTCATGCGCTCGTCAGCGGGGAACGGGAACCGTGGTCAGGATTCGTTCGAGCACTTCGTTCACACTCGCCCCTTCCAATTCAAACTCCGGGCGCAGCACGAGGCGATGCCCCAGGACCGGTCCCGCGAGCGTCTTTAAATCATCGGGGGTGACAAAATCACGGCCCGCAAGACTCGCCCACGCCCGGGCTGCGAGCAGCAGACCCTGCGTGGCCCGGGGACCGGCACCGACCAACACACTCTCGTGTGACCGCGTGGCCCGGACCAGATCCACGCCGTACACGAGCAACTCATCGCGGACGGTGACCTGCTGAAGTTCCGCCCGCAATTGGACCAGATCCGCGCCGGAAATGACGGGGTGCACTGCGGCGGAACGAAGAACCGCTTCCGGGGCGGCATTGCCGAGGGAACGCCGGGCGAGTTCAAGTTCCCCCGGTCGATCCGGGGCTTCCATGACAATCTTGAGCAAGAACCGATCCTTCTGCGCTTCCGGCAACGGATACGTGCCTTCGCTCTCGATCGGGTTCTGGGTGGCGAACACCGTAAAATCCGGCGGCAATTCGTGGGTGCCGCGGTCGATGCTCACCACGCGCTCCTGCATCGCCTGCAACAACGCCGACTGCGTTTTGGCGGGCGCCCGGTTAATTTCATCCGCCAGCAAAAACGTCGTGAACACAGGCCCCTTCACGAGGGCGAATTCGTTGCGCTGAAAATTGAAGATACTCGTGCCGGTGATGTCGGCCGGCATGAGGTCCGGGGTGAATTGGATGCGCCCAAAGTCCGTGCCGAGTACCCGTGCCAGGGTCCGCACCAAAAGCGTCTTCGCCACGCCGGGCACGCCTTCGATCAAGGCATGTTGATTGGTGAAGATGGCGGTCAGCGCCAGATCGATGACCGTCGGTTGACCAATGATGACTTTGCTAATCTCCGCCCGGGCGCGGGTCAGGGTTTCGTGAAGAGGTGACATGGGACAAAAGAAACAGGTGTCAGGGACGGTTTAAAATGAGGCCGCGTCGTTCAAGGGGATTTCGGATTCAGCACGTCCGCCAATTGGTGATAGGTCCGCAGCGGATCCCGTTGCTTCGGCGGGCGGGCATTTTCGAGATTGAGGATATCCTGTGCGTCTTGCCGACGGTCTGCCGCCCCGCGGCGTCCGGTGGTGTCGCACCACCGCTCAAAGAGAGTTGGGGCCAGTTCCGTCGGCGGCACCGCCCGCCGGACCAAATTGCGAAATCCCGCCGCCGCTTCACGCCCAAGCACCGGTGCGGGACCGTCGATCCGATCCGTCGCCTCCGCCCCGGAAATCCGGGGGATGAAGGGAAGGGATTGCTGCCAAAGATACAGACCGGCGAGCACCAGCAGCCCCAGTACGGCGCCTCCCAAATGATATCGGTGCACCAGGCTGGCCAATCCGGGATCCTGCGTCAGGCCCAGATGTGTTTCGTCGAACACAATTTGCCGGTTGCTGCCCACCAACCAGGTGAGCAGCGCGGTTTCGCGATGATGACGAAGGGCCTCGTTGCTGGCCAAAAAGTCATCGGCCAGCAGAACCACCGATCCGCGTCCCAGCGTCCGCTGCATCACCACCGCCCCGCCGTCCCGGGCATAAATCACCCGCCAGGGATCCTTTAATTCCGCGAATATCCGTGTACCCACCCAGGGAATGCGGGCGGCCAGTGCCGGTACCGTCCCGTCATGCAGCGCCTCCACAGCCGCTCCCGTGTCGGCTTCCAGTTTAAAGCCCCAGAGTTCGGTCAAGGTCCGCGCGGCCGCGGTCTCCTCACTGGGGGCCCCCTGTCGCAGCCGGCGTCCCACGCGGAACCACGCGTTGGTGTGCTCGGAAACACTGGCGTAAGCGAGCGCCAAGACGACGCGCCCGCCGCCCCGGGCAAACGCGTCGTACGCGTCCGCGCGCGCCTGCGGAATCGGTTCGCGCAAGGCCTCCGCCGCATAACCGAGCAGGAACAGGGTGTGTCCGGAGGGATCCGGGAACGCCCGGGACAAATCGTCCGGGTTGCGTCGGACCGTGTATCCCGGAAGCGCCGCGAGACCGTCATGCAAGGCCCGCATGCCCCGTGGATCGGCCCGGCGACTGGAACCCGGGGGATACGCGTCACCGTCCGCAAAGCGCAGCGAAAATAGCCGGGTCAATCCCGCCAGAAAAAGGAGGGTGATCGCCAACAGTCCCCCGAGCGCAAGGTTACGTCGGATCATGTGAGGGGCCTTGCCGGGAGAGAATGCGCCGCCCGCAAAGCCCCAAAGCGGGCTTCGGTTTCGGCCCAGACCTCCGCCGTGGCTTCATGGCAGCCGTACCAGACCCGATCAAACGCCAGCACCGTCGCGGCAAAGGTTTCGCGGACTACCGGCAGCGCGCGGGCGCGCCGATCCAATTCCCGCTGGTAATCGCGATTCGACTTGGCATCGGCCAGGCGGACCAGTTCGCACGCGGCCAGATGCGCTAGTTGCGCCAGGTAAACGGCCCGGATCGCCAGCCGATACTCGCCGCGCTGGGCCAGTTCACGGGCCAATTGCAGCCAGCCCGTCTCCGGCAGGGCCGCCGCCGAAACGTGCTCGGCGGTCAAATCGGGGGTGGTCGCCACCGTGGGGGCGGTCTCCGCCGTCGGACGCGGACGCCGCCGGCGCCAAATCCGGTGGCCGTACCAGCCCAGCCCCAAGATCGCCGCCCCGAGTCCCGCATAGAGCAACAGCTTCAAACCGGTCATCCAATCAGCCTCGACCGTCCCGCGCTCCAGCGACGGCGGCGTGGCGCGCTTCCCCAGGATCCACTCCAGAAAACTGCCCACCGCACGTCCGACCGCTTCGAAGGGCCGCTTCAACGCGGCACCGATGGCCTCGATGCGGCGGGTCACCCGGCGGACAAACCTTTCCCAGGTGCCGAGTCGGGCGTCGGCCCCCTCTTCCTCCGGTGCCCCCAACTCGCGGCGAGTGCGCCACGAAAAATCCGGTCGATCCAGCACCCGATCAATGGATTGATTTAACGCGGTGGCATCGGGTCCGGCGACGCGGTCGGACACCGGTACGGGCGCCGGACCTTCGGCCCTCGCCGATGACGTGGGATCACCCAGCCAGGGGATCAGCAAGAGCAGGACCGACACAGCCAAGGGGGGCGACGTCCGGCGGAGTTGGGTCAATCCCGCCCGCAGATCGGCGCCATCCAGCAGGGCGTCGCCCTCAAAACTCCGTCGGGCATAAACCGCCAGCAGCAGTGGCATCAGCACGAGGTACGAAAGGGAAAGCACCGCGAGCAAAAACGTGGAATTGAGGATCAGCGCGGCCGTCGACAGCGTGAAGTCGGATTCCCAGCCCGTGAACATCTTGATCAGGCTGGGCAATTGGGAGAGGACAATGGTGACATTCACGATCACGACGACCGTGAGAATTAGAAAGAGTCCGAATAATCCATGGTTTTGCCCGGGCCAACGTCGGGCCGCACCGGCGGCCTGCCGGAAGGCCGTGCCGGTCCGGCCGTCCGCGCTGGCCGCCACCACATCCACGTGCTGAAAGAAGGCGAACACCCAAGGGAACGGCAGCATCAGGGGCAGAAGGGATAGTGGTACCAGGAGCAGCCCCCAAGGTTGCAGTGCCGCCTGCACGATCAGGCAGCGGCGCCAGCGGCGAAAGGTCCACGGCTCCGCTGCCGTGGCAGCCAGTCCCACCCGCAACGCCGCGCTATAAACCGCGTGCCAGGTCTTCATCCAGAGATACAACACCGCGAGCAAAAGGGCTCCGCTGGCACAACGGCGATCCGCAAAAGCACCCCGGCTCATGTCCGCCCAATACCACAAAGCCCCCAACAGAAATGGGACCGTCCCCACCAGGAATGCGAGGTGCGCCGACAGGGGCAATCGACGCAAGCCATGTACCGCATCCTCCATCAACTGCAGCGGCGGGGTTCCGTGCGTGGCGTGGGTGGACATGGCGCTTTTGAGTCCGCGGGGGTTAACGGGAGAGCAGTTTAATCACTTGATCGCTCTCGTGCCATTCACTGGGAATCTGCAGCAAAACCCGACCCAGCGTGTAAAAAAGAAACCAACCCACCAACAACCCGACAACCGCCGGCACCGGCCGGAGCACTCCGCCAAAACGGGCACGGGGTCGCGTCGGGGCCTGGGTGCGTTTCCGCAGGCACGCAGCGCAGATCACCCGGCCCGCGTGTTCGGTGATGCATTCCCGACAGTACGCCTGCCGACATTCCGGACAACGGGCCACCGACTCCCGTTGGGGATGCAGCAAACAGCGGGAGGCGACCAAGGCGGGCATGGAAGGGTGGGATTAAGCCGCTGTCGGTGGGTCGCCAGGCACTTCAACCCTTGTGGGTGCCGCGGGGGACGACGCGGCCACCATGGGCTGGACCGCCCGCAGCAAGGCCGCCCGAAACTTCTCCGCCCCTTTCCGCCGGTTCAGCCCCGGCAACACCAGGGTTTGCACGGAGGTCGTCAAACGCAGTTCACAGGACGGTCCGACCCAAAGCACTCCCCCCATCGCCCCCAGCAGAATCACCGGTAAGCCGAGGCAGACCTCTCCGATCAGTCGCGTTTCGTCGGTCGGACTCAGGAAGATCAAAAACACTCCAAAGGCCAGAATTGCACCCGCCAGCAAACCTAAAACCAGCATCTGCCAAAGTCGCTGCCGGGTCGGTCTCACCGTCAGAGCCACCAATTCCTGCAAATCAAACCGCCGATACTTTTCCACCATCCCCACCACTTCAACCAGGAGCAGATGATCACGGGCCAACCAGTATTGGACGTCGCCCATCAGGGCGCGTCGACTTCCCGGGAGCCGGGTGTAAGCAGGGTCTTCAGCCAGTCGCATGCGTCAGGAGCGGTTTGTCGCCAGGAAGGTGATCAATCCGCCGGCGGCCAGCAAGAGCACCACGGCCGCCAGCACGGCCACTACCAGGCGACGACGGCTCCGGTGGATGCGACTGGGCGGCGAGTTGAGTTTCCAAACCCCGATTCCGAGAGCGACGAGGCTGGTAAGGGGACTCAGAAACCAAAGGCACAACGAAAGCGGTGGCCCGAGTACCAGGAACCAGGCCAACAGATCCCAGCGAAAACGCTCCTTCTCCCAGGCGCCCCTCGGGCCGCCTGCCCCGCTGGCGAGGCAGGTGGGGCACAGGTTTTGCCCGGCCACAACCAACTGGCACAACGCGCACAGGAAGCGACCGCATTGGTCGCAGGGGACCTCGGCCCGTTTGCTCGCATGAAAAAAACAGGCCGGATCGTCGTCGGCCGTCCGATTTGACCCCACCTGCCCCACGGTGGGAGCGCGGCCGTACGCGGGCAGGAGCGTGATTTCCAACACCTGCCGGCACCGGGGGCAGTTTGTGAGCGCGGCCAGCTCTGCCGCCGTGAGTGGCGCGAGCGACTCATGGCAGCGCGGACAGGTAAGGGCGCTGGCAGACATGCAGGAGGCCGGACGGTGGCCGGTCAGCGGGACGCCGGGGCCAGATCACGGAAATGGCGATCATACACCACCCCGGCCATGCCGTAGGCCAGTGGGTAGCTGACGATGGCCCCAATCAAGCACACACACGCCCCCGCCATCATCACCAATCCGCCCAGGAACAGCAGCCAGAAATTCTGCCAGAAATGCTGGTTCACAAAGCGCCAGCTCAGACTGAGCGCCGCGGTCCAGCGATACCCCTTGTCCAAAACCAGAATGGGCGCAAAACGGAGGCAGGTGTGGAGATATAGAAATCCCAGCATGATCACCAAGCCGAAAAGAATCATCGGAGCCGCCAGCATTGGCCCCAGGGTGGCAAGCTGATTGGCAGGCGTTCCGATGCCCGCCATCGCGGTGCTAATCCCGACGACGGCCATCCCGCCGAGCATGGCCAGGGTCATCAGGGAATGCGGCAGGTAGGTCAGCAAGATGTCCCAGAACCGGGGTCTAATAAAAGCAAAGCCGCTCGCCACATCGTTGGGCCAGCCCCGGCGCTCGCGGAGGAACAGGTTGGCCTGTCCGGCTTCGATCGCCGCGGAGAGCAACGTGCCCATCGCTCCGAACAAGATCCCGGCGAACGGAATCAATTGCAGCATTCCCAACACCATGGAGGCCCCGAGGAAGGCCGCCCATAGCAGCACGCAGCCCAGCCAGACCACGGCGGGCCGACGGAACATCAGCTCCCACGCCTCCGTCAGGGCGCTCGTGGCATCCATCGAGTAACCGCGGGCCAGGAATTCCGCTTCGGACAGCGTTCCCGCCTCCCCACCGAGGAGCGCCGAGGCACCCGGCAGGGGTGCGCCCCCTTCGCTCAGTTGCTGCAGCGCCAGTGGCTTGCAAGCACCGCAGTACCGGCGTCCCGCGATCTCCACGGTGTCCTCCACGGAAAACAGCTGTTGGCAGCGGTTGCAAGCGTACCGGCCATCAGCCGTCGGCCCCGTAACGGGAGGTGGTAGCGGTGCGGACGGAGCGACCGTGGACCACGCCTGCCAGTTGGTGAGCGTGGAATTCCACACCAGCGTCTCGGGACGCACAATCCCGCGGGCCACCAGTTGGCTCATTTCCTCGTCGGTGACGGGACCGCGCTGCTGACCAGCATCTGCGTAATACCAATTCATATCGGGATAGTCCGGAGGTTTATGCTGCCGCCAGAATGCCCGTGCAAGCGGGCCCGGGGAAAGTAGAAAATAGACGGATATTTTTTCTGTCCGCCGTTTTCGAAGCGCCGGCTCGTAAAACGGCGGCGTCAGGGAAAAGTTCCGTCCGAGCAAAGGTCCGCCACTGTAGGTGGGTGCATCTGGCTCAATTGCGATTGCGGGACTTCCGGAACTACCGGCAGGCCGATCTCGCCTTCGTGCCCGGGGCGCATGTCTTCCTCGGGCACAATGCCCAGGGCAAGACCAACCTGCTCGAAGCCATCTACCTGCTCGCCACCCTGCGCTCGTTCCGCGGCGTCGGTGGGGCGCAGATGATCCGGCACGAGGCCAAGGGCTATTTCGTTGGCGGCACCGTGATGGGGCCCTCCACGCATGAGATCAAGGCCTACTGGGCCCCGCGCGAACGCCGGCTGCAGTTGGATGGCCGGGCCATCCGCAAGCT
This sequence comes from Verrucomicrobiota bacterium, assembly GCA_947471985.1. Lineage (GTDB taxonomy): Bacteria > Verrucomicrobiota > Verrucomicrobiia > Limisphaerales > UBA9464 > CANIZL01. Next base: position 9,898 of record CANIZL010000119.1, read on the forward strand.
GGCGGATTATTTTGGAGTGCTCCGGGCGGTCGTTTTCTGCACCGAGGATTTGCTGCTGATCAAGGGAGCCGCCCGTGGACGTCGCCGTTTTCTCGATTTGCTGCTGGCCCAGACCCAGCCGGGGTATCTCACCCTGCTGCTGCGCTACACCCAAGCCCTGAAATCACGCAATGCCCTGCTCAAATCGCCCCGGGTGGATGAAGCCCAGTTGGACGGATTTTCCCAGGAACTGGTGACCGTGGGCGACGCCCTGATGGCGGCGCGCCAAATGATTGTTCCCCGCATTTCCCCGCTGGTACGACTCGCCTTCCGTCGCATCGCCCACGAGACCGACGAGCTGAAATTGGAATATGCGCCCAGTGTGAAGGGCGACTTTGCGGTGGCGCTGGGGAATGCCCGAGCGCGGGAACGGGCTGTCCGCACCACCTTGATCGGGCCCCACCGCGATGAATTGACTCTGCTGGTAAACGAGCAATCGGCGACGCTCTACACCAGCGAAGGGCAGAAACGCACCCTCGCCCTTGCCCTGAAACTCGCCCAGGCCGAATACCTGTCCGGCATCCACGGCTCGCCGCCTATTCTGCTCATCGACGATGTCATGGGAGAACTCGATGCCCGCCGGCGGGCCGGATTTCTGCCGCTGCTCCAGCACTCCCGCCGCGCGGGCGGCCAGGTCTTCATGACCTGCACCGAGGAGAATTGGCCGGCGGAACTGGGCGCGGAATTGCATCGCTGGCGGGTGGACGCCGGCACGGTGTCCCCCGCCCCGAAGTAAACGCTGCCAGCGTCAACGCCGGCAACCGCTCGCCTCAGCGGAAGCCCGCACCGCGGGTCCGCGTGTGGATCCGACCAAAGTTTTTGTCGGCCGTGATGTACAACGTGGAGCCATCATCACCCCAGCACAGATTGCCGGTCGGCCCGCCCGTGTTGAGGATACCGAGCAATTTGCCCTCGGGATTGATCACCATGACACCGCTGGGACCGGTCGCGAAGAGGTTGCCCCGGGCATCCACCTTCATGCCATCCGGGACGCCATTGCGGCCCGCCCGATAAGGTGCGGCGTCAAAAAAGACCCGACCATCGGCGAGCGTGCCATCCGCCTTCACTGGAAACGCCATGATGACCGGCTGATTTTCGTCCGATTGCCCGACGTAGAGTGTCTTTTCGTCCGGCGAGAGCGCCAAGCCGTTGGGGAACGTCATGGCTTTCGTCAGGAGGACGACTTCGCCGGAGGTGCGACGCAGATACACGCCGTTCCAGGGAATTTCCTTGAGCGGACTCTGGTTCAAGCCGGTCAACCCGTAGGGCGGATCGGTGAAATACAGATTGCCCTGACGATCATACGTCAGGTCATTCGGCGAATTGAACTTCTTGTATTCGTAGTACTGAACGATCGGTTCAAAGCCGTGGGCGGTAAGTTTGGAAATCCGCCGGTCGCCGTGCTGGCACAGCACGAGGCTGCCGTCGGGGCCGACGGTGAGACCGTTGGAACCCGGCTCCTTGAATTCGAGCTGACTGCCGGTGTATCCGCTGGGTTTGAGGAAGACGCGGATGCCGTCCTTGGCGGTCCACTTGTACGCCGTGTTCTGCGGCACATCGGAGAACACCACCGCTTTTTCCCGCCACAACCACGTGGGGCCTTCGGACCATTGAAAACCATTGGCAAGAAGTTCGAGCTGTGTGCCGGGGGCGATGAGTGCGTCGAGCCCGGGATCCATGCGCTCAATGCTGCCGAAGGTCCCTTTGGCATTCTTGCCGGCGTAGGTCGGAGGCGGCACCAAGGGAGCGGGCGTCTGCGGCACTGGCGCCGGGGTGGCCGCGGCGGGTGGCGGCGTGAACCAACCCCGATTGACGGCCGCGGCGGACCGGGCTGAGCCACTGGTGGTAGGGGCGTTCGCACCCCGCTGGGCGTGGGCACTCGGACTTTCCAGCAAGGCGGCAGTGGCGGCGGCGACAATGACCCAATACGGGAGCGGGCGGAGCTTCATGTGAATGGAGGGCAGCTTAGCCGGACCCGCGCACTCCACAACCTTGGAACAAAAAAACTACCAACCGCCCTGCACGCGCCACCCCTCCATTTCCCCGTCGCTTGACCACCGTCCCCACTCCCAAAACCAAGGAATTTAACCGCGGATAGCGCGGATGACGCGGATAAGTAGCAAAGATCCGAATCTCCTTCCCCCATCCGCGCTATCCGCGTTATCCGCGGTTAAACCACTTCCCCGCATTTCGACCAAGTCAGCAGGACTGAGTCCAAAGTTACCCCACGACCCGAAAACCAAGACATTGAACCGCGGATAGCGCGGATGACGCGGATAAGAAGTAGTGGTTCGAATCCCCTTCCCCATCCGCGCTATCCGCGTTATCCGCGGTCAATTTTCCCAATAAAAGCACTGGATTCGGACCAGCGGCAGGGCAACGATGGCCATCCGAACACCAACGACATTCAACCTCCGCGGCTAACTCCCATGCTCCACGAAGTCATCACCAAAGACATCATCGGTGCAGCGATGGCGGTCCTGAACGAACTCCGGCCGGGTCTCGACGAAAAGCTCTATGAGCGGGCACTGGTCATCGAATTGCGAGCGCGGGGACACACGGTCGACCAGCAGCGGGAGTACCCGGTCCACTACCGCGGCCAATGCATCGGCAAACTGGTCCCCGACCTCATCGTCGACCACCAGGTCATCACCGCCGCGAAGGTCGCCAACGGCTTCAATGACTCGCACGTGGCGCAAATGCTCGGTTACCTCAACATCACCGGTCTGCAAGTGGCCTTGCTCCTCAACTTCAAGGACGTGAAACTCGATTGGAAGCGCGTCGTGAACGAGCGAAGAAGAGGAACCGCGGATAAAACGATCGACGTGAATTTGAAGTGAGATTTGGACTCTTTTCCCCTATCCGCGCCATCCGCGTTATCCGCGGTTAAACCCCTCCCCGCGTTTTGCCCAAAACCGCGGGACTGAGCCCAACGCTGCACCACGCCCCAGCTACCAATCTCCCAGAGCAAAGACATAGAACCGCGGATAGCGCGGATGACGCGGATAAGAAGCAGAGGCCCGAATCTCCTTCCCCCATCCGCGTTATCCGCGTTATCCGCGGTTAAACCCCTCCCCGCGTTTTGCCCAAAACCGCGGGACTGAGCCCAACGCTGCACCACGCCCCAGCTGCCAATCTCCCAGATCAAAGACGTTGAACTGCGGATAGCGCGGATGACGCGGATAAGAAGCAGAGGCCCGAATCTCCTTCCCCCATCCGCGCTATCCGCGTTATCCGCGGTTAAACCACTCTCCAGTTGCGCGGCCAAATTTGCGATACCGCGCCCGCCAGCCCTACCGAATCCCACTTGCACCGGTTCCGATTTCAGACAATTCTGCACCTACTAATGACCGATTCCTGGCGTCCCTGCTTGGTCCCTTAACCTCTCTTTCCCCACCCATGATTTCCCGTCGTACCGCCCTCAAACTCACCGCCGCTGCCACCGCGATCACTGCCATTTCCCCGGTCCGCCTCTTCGCCGATCCCAATGTCGCCGGCAATTATCCCCATCAACTGCCGGCCCTGCCCTACGCGAAGGATGCGCTGGAGCCGCACATCGATGGCCGGACAATGGAGATCCATCACGGCAAGCATCACAAGACCTACGTCGACAAGCTCAACGAGGCCTTGAAGGATTATCCGGAACTGCAGAAAAAATCCCTCGAAGAGCTGCTCCGCGGTCTGGATAGCGTCCCGGAAAAGATCCGGGGCGCCGTGCGCAATCATGGCGGCGGGCACTTCAACCACTCGCTGTTCTGGCAGAGCCTCGCTCCGGCCGGCTCCGGCGGCGAGCCGTCGGAACAGATCAAGTCGGCCTTCCAGGAACTCGGCGCGTCCGCCGAGGAATTGCAGGAGACATTTTTCAAGCTGGCCACCGGGGTCTTCGGCAGCGGCTGGGCCTGGGTCACCGTCACCAAGGCCGGTCAGGTCAAGTTTGAGGCCACGGCAAATCAGGACGTGCCGTTCGGCCCCAACAAAGCCCCACTCATCGGCCTCGATGTCTGGGAGCACGCGTATTACCTCCAGTACCAGAATCGTCGCGCGGACTACGTCAAAGCCCACCACAACGTGATCAATTGGAAGTTCGTCAACGCCCGCTTCGATGCGCTGACCAAGTAAGGCCTCCTCCGCATCCCCCAACACCCGCGGCGCACTCAAATGGGTGCGCCGCCGTTCGTTCGTTCTTCCGTCCGGCGCGACCTCTTTGGATCCACGCCAAATCGGGCCCCTTAAAATTCGGCCCCTTTCCGGCCCTTAATGCGAGCGGGTCGGATTGGTGAATCCCGGGGGCAGCGACGGTGTGGTCTTGGTCATCATCGTCAGGATGAACGCGGTCAGCGCGATGCCGAGCAGCACGACCACCAAGGTCAGCAGCGGGCTTTTCTGGCTGTAAACCGCCTTGCGAAGCCAGCCGAAAGCGCCCTGCTTGCGGGGCTTGCGACGCACATCCGCCACCCGCGGCGTATGTCCGGATCGACGACGCTCGCGTCGCCGCGACTCCTCGCGCGGTTCCTGGTGCTGTTCACCCCCGTTCATGCTTGGCGAGACACTTACCAAGCAATCATTGGTGGGGCAAAGATAGATCGCGGCGAACTCCGCACCGACCGCTGAAGACCTACTTCAGCTTGGCTTTCAACTGCTGAAATAATCCGGGTTTCGTCGCCTTTTTGGGCGTCACCCGCGTCCCCCCGGCCCGGCCCGGGGCTTCGTCCGTCCGCGGCAGCCGACTCGTGGTGGCGCCCGCCAGTTTCATGGTCTCCCCGGATTTTCCGTGGCGGTCGGCCTTTTGCGCGGCGATTTCGACCTTGAACAGTTCCCGGATGAACTTGCCCAGGGTCTCATTCGTGGGGCCGTAACCCTTGTGATAGATGAAGTACTCGAGTTCATAGAGGAACTCGTCCGCGGTCTGGTAACGCGCCGCGGGATCGCGGGCCAGCGTGCGGCGGATGATTTCCTCCAGCTTGACCGGAAGATCCGGACACAACGGTGCCAGCTCCGGTAACTGGCAGGCCAGCACGCGCTGCCGGGAATCCTCCGGGGTGGGCCCTTTGAATATATTCTGCCCGCTCAACAGTTGGAGCAGCACCACCCCGGCGGAAAATATGTCCGAACGTTTGTCGGTGATCTGAAAGTCCGCCTGCTCGGGGCTCATATACTCGGGCTTGCCCGCCACTTCCTCGCCCTCCTTGTCGGTCAGGAATCCGCGCGCCTTGGCCACGCCGAAATCCGTCAGCTTCACGTCGCCTTCCAGCGCGATCATGATGTTCTTCGGGTTAACGTCCCGATGGACAATCCCCAACGGATTCCCGTCCGGATCCATCTTGGAATGCGCGTAGGCCAGCCCGCGAACGACCCGGCTGACCACGAAAACCGCGAGTTCCCGCGGCAGGGTCTGCTGTTGTTTTACCAACTGTTGCAGAAACTGCTCCAGATTCACGCCGCGGATCAGCTCCATGGCGATGAAATAGGAGCCCCGCGAATCCCCGAGGTGGTAGGTCTGAACGATGTTGGTGTGGATCAGATCCGCCACCAATTTGGCCTCGCCCACAAAGTTTTCGATGAACTCCGCGTTCTGGGCGTAGCGCTCCCGGACGACCTTGATGGCGACGCGCTTGACGAAGCCGCGGCTGCCGAGCTGGCGCGCCTCGTAAACGATACCCATGCCGCCCTCGTGGATTTGACGCACGACTTCATACCGATGTTCGCTGAGGAGCCAGGAGATATCCGACACGATCCGCATACCGTCCGTGCCCGCCCCGCACCCCGTCAAGCGGCGTCAAGATCCCAATACAGCTAAAAGAATTTCGTAGGTTTTGCTGAGAATTTCGCAGTTTTCCCTTGCGAAAGGGCCGCCCAGCGAGTGAACTCCCGCCCGTTGGCGCAAGTCCGCCATTTTGAATCACACGCAAAGCACGTAAAAATTCACTCACGTCTAACACCATAACACATCATGGCTAAAGCACTCACCAAGTCCCAAGTCGCCGCGCACCTCGCGGAGAAGATCGAAATCACCAAGAAGCAGGCCGTCGCGGCTCTGGAAGAACTGGCCACTTTGGCGTACAAGAACGCCAAGAACACGTTCACCTTCCCCGGCGTCGGCAAACTGGTCCTCGTTCATCGCAAGGCGCGCATCGGTCGCAATCCCGCGACGGGCGCCGAGATCAAGATTCCGGCCAAGAAGGTCGTGAAGTTCCGCGTGGCGAAGGCGGCCAAGGTCGCCATCCTCGGAATCAAGTAATCCGACCGTTCTCCATCGGCGTCCCGCCCGCGGGACGCCTTTTTTGTTGCCCTTTCGCGTCCCCGCACCTCCAGCCAGTCCGTTCCCTACCCCTCAGCCGGGCCTCCCCATGAACCTGCTCCGTCGATTCCGCCGGCCCGCTTCAGGATTGCTCCGTACCGGTTTCGGGTGGGTGTGGTTGATCTCCATGGGTGTGTGCCCGACGGCATCGCACGCCAATCCGGCCACCGCGTCCCCGCACCCCGCTCCGCCCGCGACCACCCGGAAGTTCGAAGTGACCTGGTCCGCGCAATTGGCCGCGAGCAACACTTCGGGCCGCCTGTTCGTCATCCTCAATCCCCGCCTTGAGGCCACCGAGCCCCGGCTCCTGATGGGCGAGACCGGCTTGGATGCCCTGCCCTTCGTTGCCCGCGATGTGCAGTCCTTTTCCTCCGGGGACGCGGTCGACCTGCACCGCGAACACGCCTGCTTTCCCCTCGCCTCGCTCGATCACCTGCCACCGGGCACCTATCAAGTGCAGGCGCTGCTGACCACCAATCGCGATTTGCGCCTGCCGAATGCTCCGGGCGGTTTTGTTTCCACGCCGCTGAGCGTGACCCTGGGCACGAACCCCGGCCCGCCCGTCCGGTTGACTCTCGATCGCCAACTGCCGCCGGAGACCGTCCCGGCCGATACCGATTCCATTCGGTATCTAAAAATTCGCTCGCGTCTGCTCTCTGAATTCCACGGGCGCCCCATGTTTCTCCGCGCGGCGGTCGTGCTGCCCCGCTCCTTCGATACGGATTCGTCCCGCCGCTATCCCCTGCTCGTGATGATCGGTGGCTTCGGTCAGCGCTACACCAGCGTGACCAACGAACTCGCCCCGGGCGGTCGTCTGGCCCCGGGACTCCGCTCGGGCCCGGAATTTCTCCTGCTGCAACTCGATGGCGCCGGTCCCTGGGGCGATCCGTACCAGATCAACTCGGCCAACAACGGGCCCTACGGCGATGCCCTGGTGCAGGAATTGATCCCCTACGTCGAACAGGTTTTCCGCGGTTCCGGGCAGCCGCACGCGCGCCTCCTGACCGGCGGTTCCACCGGTGGCTGGGTCTCCCTCGCGCTGCAGATTTTTTATCCCGACTTCTTCGGCGGCTGCTGGTCGGGGTTTCCCGATTCTCCGGATTTCCACGCTTTCCAATTGGTGAACCTGTACGCCGAAACCAATGCGTACGTAAACCCGGCCGGCTTCGAACGCCCATCCAAACGCCAATTGAACGGCGACGTCGGTTTCACCATGCGGCATGAAGTTCAACTGGAGAACGCCCTGGGCACGGGCGATCGCTTCACCACCAGCGGCGGCCAATGGGGCTCCTGGGCGGCGGTTTACGGGCCCACGAATCACGATGGCACGCCCCCGCCCCCTTGGGATCCGCGCACGGGAACCATTGATCCGTCCGTGGTGCAGGCCTGGCAGAATTACGATCTGACCCGGTTACTCGACCGCTACTGGACGAATCTGGCGCCCCGGCTCGACGGCAAGATCCACGCGTGGGTGGGGACGGCCGACGATTATTTTCTGGATGGTGGCCTGCACCGACTGGCCGACCTGATCGCGAAGCGTCAGCCCACCATGGCGGCCAGCTTCCATTTTGAACCCAGCGTCGGGCACGGTTGGAACCCGAAACCCTTCAGCGGCTTGCTGGAAGAGATGAACGCCTCCATCGAAGCCCACGCCCCGAAGAACGCGGAGGAAGCGCGGGAGGCTTTGATGCGGGCCAAAATGGGCCACGGCGTGGCGTGTCCGCATTGTCGCGGCGGGCGTTGAGACTCGGTTCCCGGGTGTGAGACAAAATTCTTCAGCGCTGCGAAATGCGCCTTTTAATTGCGCCGACGTATCTACAACAGTAGATACTTTGAGTGAAATCTCATTCTCAACTTTTATCGGAGCTGGCGACGATTTCTTCCATGGAGAAAGGCAA
>CANIZL010000120.1 GCA_947471985.1 Verrucomicrobiota bacterium
AATTACGCTGCCCAACGGTCAACACGGCGTGGTCTGCTTCTTTAACGACGTCACCGAACGCAGGCTCGCCGAGGGCAATCAGCGCCGCCTGGAAGTGCTGTCGGCCTCCAACCAAAAACTGGAAAAGGAGATTATTCACCGGCAATCCGTGGAAACGGCGCTGGTAAAAAGCAAGGAACACGAAAGCCAGCTGCTGGCCCGATCCCTGCAAATGCAGGAGCAGTTGCGGCGCCTATCGCGCCACATCCTCCAGGCCCAGGAGGCCGAACGAAAGGTCATCAGCCGCGAATTGCACGATCAAATCGCCCAGACTCTCGCCGGCATCAACCTGCACCTCGAAACCTTGAGCCGCGAAGCCCAGATAAATACCGAGGACCTGCGGAAGACCATCGCCAGCACCAAGCGCCTCGTGGAGAATTCCGTCGAGACGGTGCATCGTTTTGCCCGCGAACTGCGTCCGGCCGTTCTGGATGACCTGGGACTCATCCCGGCCCTGCATTCCTATCTGAAGGAGTTCACCGCGCGCACCAGCATCCCCGTCCAGTTCACCGGGTTTGCCGGGGTGGAAAAACTGAGCAACCCCAAGCGGACCGTGCTGTATCGCGTCGCCCAGTCCGCCCTTAACAACGTCGCCCAGCACGCCCGGGCCAGTCGCGTAACGGTGAGCCTCCGGCAGCGGCCGGGGCACGTGATACTGGAGGTCCAGGACAACGGTCGTGCCTTCAACGTCAAAAAAACCCTCGATCCACTGAGGAACAAGCGGCTGGGCTTGCTGGGTATGCGCGAACGCATCGAGATGGTGGGAGGCAGTTTCCGCGTCGAATCCACGGTGGGGAGCGGCACCCTCATTCACGCGGATATTCCCTTCCCCAACACCCGCGTCCGGGCTCCGGCGCGGAAACGCGTTCCTTCGGCACGAAACGTCCGGGCCCCGAAATCAACAGGAATCCCCGCTTGAACTCCCCCGACTCCGCTCCCACCGACTCCACGATCCAGCCCCTTGATTTTCCACTCCGCTGAATGAAAAAGAACCCCAAGCCGGCCTCCAATCGCGCCCCGCTCCTGCCCAAATGCCCCACCGGCATTCAAGGACTCGATGAAATCACCGGCGGTGGACTGCCGCGCGGGCGCATCAGTCTGGTGTGCGGCGGAGCGGGCTGCGGCAAGACGTTGCTCGCCACCGAATTCCTCGTCCGCGGCGCCGTCCGCTTCCACGAGCCCGGCGTATTTCTAACCTTTGAAGAAACCGCCCCCGAGTTGGCTGCCAATGTCGCCTCGCTCGGCTTTCACCTGGACGATCTGGTGCGTCACCGAAAAATTGTGGTCGATCATGTCCATCTCGAACGCAGCGAGATCCATGAAACCGGTGACTATGATCTCGAAGGACTCTTCGTCCGGCTCAATCATGCGATCGATTCCATCGGCGCGCGGCGCGTGGTGCTGGACACGCTGGAGGCCCTGTTCGCCAGTCTGCCCAACGAGGCGGTCCTGCGCGCCGAACTCCGCCGGCTGTTCCGCTGGCTCAAGGACAAGGGCGTTACCGCGGTCATCACCGCCGAACGCGGTCGGGAGCAACTGACCCGCCACGGCCTGGAGGAATACGTTTCCGACTGCGTCATCCTGCTCGATCACCGGGTCAACGAACAGATCGCCACACGGCATCTGCGGATCGTCAAATACCGCGGCGCCCTGCACGGCACCAACGAGTTTCCGTTCCTCATCGGCAACGAGGGACTCAGCGTGCTGCCGATCACTTCGCTGGGACTGAACCACAAGGTCTCCAATCAGCGCATCGCCACCGGCATTCCCCGACTCGATGCCATGCTGGGCGGTCGGGGATTCTTCCGCGGCAGCAGCATTCTCCTCACCGGCACTCCCGGCACGGGCAAGACCATCGTCGCCGCGAATTTCGCGCACGCCGCCACCCAACGCGGGGAACGGGCACTCTATTTTTCCTTCGAGGAATCCCCCAACCAGATCATCCGCAATCTGCATTCCATCGGTCTGCAATTGGAACCCGAAGTCCGTCGCGGCCTGCTGCGTTTTCATTCCGCGCGCCCCTCGCTCTACGGCCTGGAAATGCATCTCGCCACGATGTTCAAGGAGATCGCCACCTTCAAACCCGACGTGGTGATCATCGACCCCATCACCAGCCTGATGGATTCCGGCACCGCCTCCGAAAGCAAAGGCATGGTCACCCGCTTGATCGACTATTTGAAGGCCGGACAGATCACCTCGCTCTTCACCAGCCTCACCCAGGGCGGCCATGCGCTGCAACAAAGTGAAGCGGCGATGTCATCGCTCATGGATTCCTGGCTGCTGCTCCAGGATTTCGAAGGCAACGGCGAACGGAATCGGGTCTTATATGTGCTCAAGGCGCGCGGCATGGCCCATTCCAATCAGGTCCGCGAATTCCTCATTTCTGATCGCGGCATTGATCTGGTGGACGCGTATGTCGGTGCCAGCGGCGTCCTGACCGGTTCCGCCCGGGCGGCCCAGGAGGACTTGGAGCGGGCCGCTGCGCTGGCCGGACAACAGGAGGCGGCCCGGCGGAAACGGGAACTGGAGCGTAAACGCCTCGGCTTGGAGCGTCAGATCAGTGGCTTGCGCTCGGATTATGAGGCGGAATCCGTCGAACTCCGACGCATCGATGAACAGGTGGGCATTCAAACCCAACTGCTGACGACCGAGCGGGAAGCCTCGGGACGTCGACGCCAGGCGGATATTTCACCTACTATCCACCGACGGAGCCAACCCTCAGCGTTGGGCGGAAAGATGAAAGCCCATTCGCCCCCCCAGCGCCCGACTCACGCCAAACCGTCCCTTCACACCGTCACCCCAGGCCGGAAGGTATGAAGACCCGCCCGCCCTCAAACCAACGCCGCCCCCGCAAGGCCGGACCGGGCCCCGAAAAGCACCTGTTGCGACTCTACGTCGCCGGGGCCACCGCCCGTTCGCAACGGGCGATCATCCGCGCCCGGCAACTCTGCGAGTCCGAGTTGAAAGGGAACTATGAACTCGAGGTCATTGACATCTATCAGCGTCCAAATCTTGCCCGGGAAGGTCAAATTCTGGCGACGCCCACCTTGGTCCGCCGCTTCCCGGAACCCGTGCGACGGTTGATCGGCAACCTCGCCGACATCGACGGCTTCTTCACCGGCCTCGACCTCAACACGCCGACCAAAAGCGCCCAGTGAAAAAAAACGGTCCGACAAGCCCGACTCCGCCCGCCCTGAGCGGCAGTAGCACCGGTTTGCGCGCCCAACTCACCGAAGCGCAGGACACCCTGCGCGCCATCCGAAACGGGGAGGTCGACGCCGTGGTGAATACGGACCAGAAGGTGCCCCGGGTCTATACGTTGGAGGACACCGATCAGGCTTACCGCATTCTCATTGAATCGATGAATGAAGGTGCAGTCACTTTGGGGGCGCGGGCGATCATCCTTTACGCCAATCGTTGTTTTGCCCTCCTGGTCCAAAAACCGCTGGAGCAGGTCATCGGCACCTCGTTCCTCGCCTTTCTTTCGCCCGCGGACCAACGCCGCCTGCGGGCCGGTTTAAAAAGCACGGACCAGACCGGAACCAAGCTGCAAGTTCATCTCAACCCGGCCACCGGAGCCCCGCGCCCCGCGCAAATTTCCATTCGACCGCTGGCCCGAAAGGGTTCCTCACAGACCGCGGTCGGCATGGTGATCACCGACCTGACCGAGGCGAATCGGGCCGAGGATTTGCTGCGAAGTTTCACCCATCGTCTGGTGCAGGCGCAGGAGGATGATCGCGGCAGTCTGGCCCTGGAACTTCATGATCGAGTCACCCAGTTGCTCTGTGCGGCGCTGGTCCGCAGCCAAACGCTGGCGCTACACCTGCCGGCACAGGAAGGGTTCGTCCGGACCGAAACGCTCGCCCTCTGCGACCTATTGGGGCAGGCGGCGACGGAAGTCGAAAACATTTCCCGCCGCCTCAAGCCCAGTGTGCTGGTCCAACTTGGCTTGGTGGTCATGCTGCGCAGCGATGGCGCGGCCTTCGCCCGGCGCGCCGGAATTTCCGTCACCGTCACCTGCGGTCGCTTTAGCACCCCCCTCCCCGTCGCGACCAAACTCGCCCTGTACCGGATTTTTCAGGAGGCCCTGGAAAACGTGCACCAGCACGCGCACGCCCGCTTGGTCACCGTTCGACTCCTCCGGCGCAGTACCACGGTACAATTGCGCATTAGCGACGACGGGGTCGGATTCCAGATCAATCGACCGCTGCCCCGCCTGCCCAGCCGCTCGGGCTTCGGACTGCTCAGCATGCGCGAGCGGGCGGCCGCGCTGGGCGGTGAATTCAGCATCGAATCCACCTCCACCGGTACCACCGTCCGCGTGCAAATTCCCCTCCATCCCAAGTCTTCCCCAACCGTCCTCACTCCAAAAACGAAACATCCCCGCCATGACACCCATCACCGTACTCTTGGCTGACGATCATACGGTCGTCCGCGAAGGCTTTCGTCGCCTCTTGGAATCCGAAACCGACCTGGTCGTCGTGGGCGAAGCACAGACCGGCCGCCAGACCGTCGAGCTGGCCGTGAAACTCCATCCCCAGGTAATCGTCATGGACGTTGCCATGCCCATCCTCAACGGACTGGAAGCGACCCGCCAGATCCGCAAGCTCGTGCCGGAGTGCAAAGTACTGATCCTCTCGGCCCACTCGGACGATGCCTATATTGAGCAGGCCATGGAGTGCGGAGCCTCGGGCTTTCTCTTCAAGCAATCGTCCAGCAGCACCCTGTCCCACGCGATCCGCGAACTTCACGAAGGCCGCACCGCCTTCAGCTCCACCATCACCAAACACCTGCGGGAATCGAAGGCCAAACCGCGCGCCGGAGCCTCCAATCCGGCGCGGGTCCACCTGACCTCCCGGGAAACCGAAGTCCTGCAACTGATCGCCGAAGGCAAGGCCAACAAACAAACGGCCGCCGAACTCGGCATCGGTACCAAGACGGTGGAGAAACACCGGCAATCGTTGATGAAGAAACTCAACATCCACGACACCGCCAGCCTTACCCGGTACGCCATCGGCGCCGGGATCATTGAGAGCGGCGTTCAATTGTTGATCACCTGATCGGATCGCCCTCCGGCTATAGTCCATTACCCGCCATGGAAACTCCCCCGCTCAATATCACCGTCCGCGTCGGCTGCCATCTGGCCTACGAAACCCCGGTGGCCACCCCGGTGCTCTTTGTGCTCAAGCCCCGCCTGGAAGGACAGATTCTCGTCATGCAGGAGAAGCTCTCCTTCGGCATCGGCCAGCCGGGGTACGAGTTTCAGGACTCGCACGGCAATATCACCTATCGCTGCTATCTCATGCCCGGCCGCAACGAGATCCGGCACGACGCCCTGGTGGCGGTCTCCTCTCGGCCGGACAGCCGGGAAATCCAGGGCCCCGTCATACCCGTGGGTCAACTCCCTTCCGAACTGCTGCGCTACACCCTGCCCAGCCGCTATTGCGATTCCGATAAACTCATGGATTTCGCGTGGAAACATTTCGGCCATATCCCCCACGGTCTGCCCCGGGTTCAAGCCATCTGCGATTGGGTCCACAACAACATCCAATACCGCTTCGCCTCCGGCCGGCCGGATCTCTCCGCCTCGGAGATCATCCATCGACGGTACGGTGTCTGTCGTGATTTCGCCCATTCGGCCATTGCCCTCTGTCGCGCGTTCAATCTCCCGGCCCGCTACGTAACCGGACACCTGCCCGACATCGGCTATACCGACCCCGGCACACCCATGGATTTCCACGCGTATTGCGAGGTCTATTTGGGCCGGGACTGGCTCACCTTTGATCCACGATTCAACGTGCCCCGCATCGGCCGGGTGAAGGTGGCTCATGGCGCCGATGCCGTGGATGGCGCCTTCGCCACCATTTATGGTGAAGCCAAGCCCACCCATTTCGAAGTCTGGGCCTATCAGGTGGATCCACAGAAGGTGGCGGTGGGTGATCCCATCGACCTCACCAAACGCCTCGACGGCACGCCCACGGTGCGCCTCTGCTGGCCGTGGAATTCGTAATTTGATCTGCGCCGGCGGGCTTCTGCCCCCGGCTTCCATCGGTGCGCCCGGGCCGCCTTGCAGGCCGCACTTTGAGCCCGGAAACAAGGTCAAAAATCCGGTCTGGTAGGGTTTCACCCCATGGCCGTCCATCCTCCACCGGGACTATTTAGTGGGTATGGATCAGCGACCAAAACACCCTCCAAAAAGCCCGATAGCAGATCCGGCCACCGGTTCCAAAGGTGTTCCTCATCCTGATGCTGATCGGTACCGTCCCCGCCTGGCCGCACAGCCGTGGCTGGGGGTATTATCCGAGCGGCGGGATTGGGCTCGTCGTGGTCATCCTGGTAATTCTGCTTCTCAGCGGACGGCTTTAATTCCGCGCCGCACGTCTCACCCAAACTTGGTTTTCCCCGAATATTATGATCACTCCCTCTCCGCTGCCCGTCCGCACTGCCACGCCCTCCCCGCGAACCAGCCCGGCAACACCCGTTGAAGCACCTTTGCGTGACAGCAAGTCCGCCAAGGCTACCCCCGCCGCGAAGCACGTGGCCAGCAAGGCCGACAGTGCGCCCCGGATGTACGCCACCGAGAACGACCTCTCGGAAAAGCGCCGGGCGGAACTGAACCTGCTGTTGAACCAGCGGCTCGCCGACGCGGTGGACCTGCAGATGCAATTGAAGCAGGCGCATTGGAACGTCAAAGGCCCCAGCTTCATCGCCCTCCACGAACTCTTCGATCAGGTGGCCGAGGCGGTGGAATCCTACGTGGATATGATTGCCGAGCGCATCGTGCAACTGGGCGGCGTTGCCGAAGGCACCATTCGAATGGCGGCCGGCCGCACCCGTTTGGAAGAGTATCCGCTCGCCATCGGTGACGGCCTGGCTCACGTGGAAGCCGTGGCCCGCGCACTCTCCACCTTCGGACGCGAAGCCCGGGCCACCATTCTTCAAGCCGGCGAACTGGACGATGCCGACACGGCGGACCTCTGCACGGAAGTCTCCCGGGGCATCGACAAGTGGCTCTGGTTTGTCGAAGCCCACTCCCAGGCGTCCAAGTAGGCCCATCCCTTTCCTCCGAAACCATGAATCCCAGCCACCGTCACAGCAGCCCGCCCCAGGCGGCCGCGCACCACTCGCACGAAACGAACGAAGGCCAATTGCCGGTTCATTTCGAATATCACAACCCCGAGGCCACCACCGTATGTGTCGCGGGATCCTTCAATGATTGGCATCCGCACGCCAAGGCGCTGCATCCCCGCGGCAATGGTGAGTGGTCCAAGGACACCACACTCGCCCCGGGCACCTACGAATACTGCCTGGTGGTCGACGGCCGTTTCCTGCCCGATCCCAACGCCGCGGAGACGGTTCCCAATCCCTTTGGCGGGCACAACTCCCTGCTCAAGGTCCACGCCGCGTGCCTCACGCCCGCTGCGCCGGCCGCCCCGACTTCCTCTTCGAAGAACACCCTGAAACCCAAACCCTGAACTATTATGGATAAATATACTCCCACCGAAGCCAGCCATTTGAGCACCTTCGCCGCCGATGCCGAAGCCCTGATCTCCGCCACCGCCGACATCGCCGGTGACAAGGTCTGCGAAGCGCGCAAACGCCTCGCCGCCGCGCTCGAGCACGGCAAGCATCTGCTGGTGCGGGCCGAAGAGCGCGCCATCGAGGGCGCCAAACTCACGGACCAGGTCGTCCGCCAGAATCCGTATCAAGCCATCGCCATCGCCGCCGGAGTGGGGGCGATCATCGGGTATCTCGCCTCCCGCCGCGGTTGTTCCAAATCCGACTAATACCTCCCATGGAACCGGCCGCTCCCAACACCGGTCACCTGGCGGATGCCTCCAAGCATCTCGCTTGGAGACTCTTCACCATGGGCGAGAACCGTCTCGAACTGTGGAAAGTGGAAATGCAGGAGGCGCGCGGAAGCCTCCTGCAGGCGATCCTGCTGGGAGCGGGCATGATCGCCTGCGCCGCCTTCGCGGCCCTGGCCCTGAACGTCGCCATCGTCGTCCTGTTTTGGAACGTCGCCCCCGTGGAGGTCCTGCTGCTTTTGGGCGCCCTGCATGCCTTCGGTGCGGCCGCCTTCTACTGGCGACTCACCCGCCAACTGCGGGAATGGACCCCCTTCAACGCGACGCTCGATCAACTCCGAAAGGACTGCACATGTTTGGCCACCAAGCTCACCTAAAGGCCCTGGAATCCCGGCGACAACTGCTGATTGCCGAAAGCGAACTGAACCGGCACCAAGCCCTCCAGGAGTGGGACGTTTTCGCGGAAGAAGTCCGGCAGGTCGCGGAGCGCGCACGCTCCTTGAATTCACTCGCGGCGTCGTTCATTTCCGTGGTCTCCGGCTTTTCCGAATTGACCGCGGGCCGGCGCCAGGCCGCGACGGTCGGCGGCGGTTGGTTCCATCGTTTGGCGACGGGCGCCCGTTTTGTTTCCACGCTCTGGTTTCTCTACCGCTCCAGTCGCGCCGCCTTCGCCAAGCGCTGAGCCTGGCCCTCCGAGGCCACCGCTCCCGCGGCGGGGTGGCCGTCGCGGACCCTTCGTCAGAGCCCCGGAGAACTGGGCCCGGCGGCCTCACCGAACGCTTCCTGGAGTGCCTCCCAGGCCGTTTGGGGTGAACACCCCATGTCCCGGCCCGCCCCAGCCAGCGACTTCTCCGGGGTTACCTATGCACCCTAACATCACCCCCGGAGGTCCCCTGTGTCGCTAATCTCCCTGATCGTCACCCTCATCGTCGTCGGCGTGCTGTTGTGGCTGCTGAACACCTACATTCCGATGGACGGGAAGATTAAGCAGATCATCAACGTCGTGGTGGTGATCGCCGTCGTGCTTTGGCTGCTGTCCGCCTTCGGCGTGCTCGGTCGCGCCGGGGACATTCGCGTGCCGCAGATCCGTTGAAAATCCCGCCAATAATTCATCCAAATCATGAAAACATTTTCCCACCGTCTCGCGATTGCTGTGGCTCTCGCCGCGTTCCTGGCCGCGCTCGGATCCGGCTGCAACACCGCTCACGGCTTTGGCAAGGACGTCCAGAAGGCCGGCGAAGGCATTCAGGACGGCACCAAGTGAGCGGGGCGGGCTCGTTCCGGAAACGTGTCTGAACGGCCTGCCAGCGGGCTGCTCCAAACCGAAATGGCATCGGCGCGGGATTAAATTGGCGGACGCCACGAGCTCAAAATAGGACGCGGTAGGGTTAGACCCCATGGCGATCCACGGCAGGAATCGTAACCTGCACACGGGTGGCAAAAGACACTCAAACAATGGATCCAGGCATCCCCGGCGTTGGCCGGACCGTTCGCCCGAATCCACATTTCGATAAACCAAAGGCATTTTATGTTGTGGACAATTGCAGTGATTTTGTTGGTCCTGTGGGCGCTGGGCCTGGTCAGCAGTTACACCTTGGGCGGCTTCATTCACATCCTGCTGGTGATTGCGGTGATCATGCTATTGGTGGGCTTCATTTCCGGTCGAAAGACCGCCTGAGCGCGCACTCCTCGCCGCCAACCCATCGCCGTTATCGTTTGCGTCATGCGGCATGTCCCGCCCCTCTTCGGTGCGCTCAAGAGCTCCCCGGGTGGACTTGGGAATATTCCCACCCGTCAGCCGTCGCATTCACGATGGGCCCGGCACCTGTACGTCGCAATTTTCAGGATGACATCCCTATCGTTATTCGATAGTTTTCCCGGACCTCCAGCGTTTGAGCCATATCTGGTTCGGGATCTGGGGGCAGGTGCAAACCATTTATTTTCTCAGTGCAGCCGGTGCGCAGTTCTCTGCATCACCATTTGAGGCTTCACTGAGGAAGCGTTCGGTAAACAAGCGGGTGTCGCGTTAAACTGCCGTGACAGTCGCCAGCTTATCGAACTAGCCCTGCGGCTGAGTTACCTTGGCCGCAGGGTCACTCATTTTTAGGTCGGACGTTTTTCTGATACTCGCGCCCAACGGGCGCCCGCCGCCGGCCCAGGCGGATCAGCCGTTGCCGAATCGTCCACCCGCCGCTCAATTCACTCCGCAAAACGCCCGACGGCTCTGGATGGATTGCCACATTTCCTCCAGCAATTCCTCCGCCGTTCTGCGGGCATCGAGCCGGTGAAAAAAGGAATACCGTCCGGCCAATTGCGCGTAAATATCCGCCACTGCCCGCAACGCGTCGAGCCGCTCGAAATCATTCACCGCCTCACCACGAATACCGATCCGCTCCTGACTGACCGTCGGCGGCAATTCCAGCCAGAAGACCACATCCGGCTCCGGAGCGAAGGCCTCGTTGCGACGCAGGATATCCTCCCAGTCGAACCCGCGGGCGCCCTGATAAGCCGCCGTGGAAAAGTAATAGCGATCCAGCACCACCACCTTGCCGTCGGCCAGCGACGGCAGGATCAGCTCGGCGACATGCTGGCGACGATCCGCAAGGAAGGTCTCGAGTTCCTCCGCGGGAGGCAGCCGGCCGCGCGTCGCGGATTCCCGCAGACGCCGGCCATGCGGACCATCCGTGGGCTCGCGACTGATGACATGCGGCATCCCTGCCGTCGCCAATCGTTCCGCCAACCCACGGATTTGGGTGCTCTTGCCGGCGCCATCGACGCCTTCGAGCACCACCAGCAAGCCTTTATCGGCCGGCCGCTTCACACGCAGAGCCCGTACGTTTTCTCCGGGTCCACGCCGAGATCCTGAATGGCCTGGGCCACCACGGTCTTGGGCAACACTCCGCGCTCCGCCAGCGTGTGCAGCGTGGCGATGGTGGTGCACTCGCCATCGATCTCGAAGAAGCGCCGCAAATTGGCGCGGATCTCACTCCGCCCAAAGCCGTCGCACCCCAAGGTCGTCAAACCACCCGGAATCCACGGCGCGATTTGATCGGCCACCAGCTTCAGGTTGTCGCTGACCGCGATCCACGGGCCGGTTTCTCCGGCGACCACTTCCTCCAGGTAGCTCTTCCGGGGCGTCTCCAGCGGATGCAGCCGGTTCCAGCGCTGGGCCGCCTGGGCATCCGAACGCAGCCGTTTGAAGCTCGTGGCGCTCCAGACGTCGGCACTGACGCCGTACGCTTCCAGGAGTTCCTGAGCCTTCAAGGCCTGCAACAGGATGGCGCCGGAGCCGATCAACTGCACGCGGTGCTTCAGCCCGGGCTTGCCCGGCTTGCACTTGTACATGCCGTTCAGAATGCCCGGGACCACCGCCGGATCCGCCGGCATCGGCGGATGATCGTAGTCCTCGTTGTGGACGCTGATGTAGTAGAAAATGTCCTCGCCCTCGGCGTACATGCGCTTGAGGCCATCGCACACGATGACCGCCAGCTCATACGCGTACGCGGGCTCGTAGCTCATCAGGTTGGGAACGCCCGTGGCGGCCAGATGACTGTGGGCGTCCTGATGTTGCAGGCCTTCGCCGTTCAGCGTGGTGCGTCCCGACGTCGCCCCGAACATGAATCCCTTGCAACGACTGTCGCCCGCCAGCCAGATCTGATCGCCCACCCGCTGGAAACCGAACATCGAGTAGTAGATGTAGAACGGGATCGTGGGCACGCCGTAGGTCACGTGCGCCGTCCCGGCCGCGACGAAGTCCGCCATGGCGCCGGCTTCATTGATGCCCTCCTCGAGCAACTGGCCGTCCTTCTTTTCAATGTAAGGCATCAGCTCGCTCTCATCCACGGGGTCATACTTCTGTCCCTTGGAGCTGTAAATGCCGACCTGCTTGAACAAGCCTTCCATGCCGAACGTACGGGCCTCATCCGGCACGATGGGCACGATGTATTTGCCGATCTTCGGATCGCGTAGGACCTGGCTGAGGATGAGCGTGTAGGCCTTGGTGGTGGACCCGCCGGACATGCCCTGCATGAGCATGCGGAAGTCCGTATGCGCGGGCGTCTCCAGGCGGATCTTGGGATCGTGCCGCACCGGGTTGAAGCCATTCAACGCCGTGCGCCGGGCGAGGAGATACTTGATCTCTTCACTGTCCTTCTCCGGCCGATAGAACGGCAGGTCCGCAATGACGTCGTCGTCCAGCGGAATGGAGAAACGCTGGCGAAACTCCCGCAGATTGCGTTCTTCGAGTTTCTTTTGCTGATGCGTCGGGTTGCGTCCCTCACCGGCATCGCCCATGCCGTAGCCTTTGACGGTCTTGGCGAGGATGACCGTGGGCCGGCCATTGCGGGCGGTCGCCCGAGCATAAGCGGCGTACACCTTGCGCGCATCGTGACCACCGCGCGTCAGCTTCTTGAGCTGATCGTCGCTGAGGTGATCCACCAGCTTGAGCAGCTCGGGATACTTGCCGAAGAAATTCTTCCGGATGTAAGCGCCGGTCTCGACGATGTACTTCTGGTACTCGCCATCGACCACCTCATCCATGCGCTTGATCAGGAGACCGGTCGTGTCCTTGGCCAGCAGCGCATCCCAGTCGCTGCCCCAGATCACCTTGATGACATTCCAGCCCGCGCCGCGGAACTGGCCTTCCAGATCCTGAATGACCTTGCCGTTGCCCCGCACCGGTCCGTCGAGGCGTTGGAGGTTGCAGTTGATGACCCAGACCAGGTTGTCGAGACCTTCGCGGCCGGCGACGCCGATGGCGCCATGAGTTTCGGGCTCGTCGGATTCGCCGTCACCGATGAAGGACCAGACGAAGGGATCGTGCTTCGTCAGACTGCGGGCCTGCAAATAGCGACTGAACCGGGCCTGGTAGATGGAATGAATCGGTCCAAGCCCCATCGAGACGGTGGGGAACAGCCAGAACTCCGGCATCAGGTACGGATGCGGATACGAGCTGAGACCGGGATGCGGCCGCAGTTCCTGGCGGAAGTTGTAAAGGTGCTGATCGTTGAGCCGGTATTCGAGATAGGCGCGGGCGTAGTTGCCGGGCGAGGCGTGGCCCTGGAAATAAATCATGTCGGCCGGCGTGCCGTCGGCGCCGCCGCGGAAGAAGTGATTGAATCCGACTTCGTACAACATCGCCAGCGACGCGAACGTGGCGATATGACCGCCGACGTTGGTGGTCTTGTTGGCCTTCACGACCATGGCCATGGCGTTCCAGCGCACGTGGGCGCGGATGAGTCGTTCCATTTCCAGATCGCCCGGGTACTCGGGCTGTTCGTCCGCCGGAATGGTATTCAGATACGGCGTGGTGGTGACGTCCGGCACCGCCCCGCTCTGGGTGCGGAGTTCCCGGATGAACTCACTGATCAAGAGCTTCTGCTGTTCCGGAGTCTTTCCGGCCAACGCCAACCGGGCCATGTCAGCCAGCGAATCCGACCAACGGGTGAGGTCCGCGGCCGGACGACCGGCCCCGTGACGCGCGCCGGGCAATGCGTTTAGGAATTGCGATCCCGGGGAGTTTCCCGGCTCAGTCCCAGTACCATTCCCGTTGCCGGGGGTGGAAGACGTATTCAACACAGGACATCAACCTAGGCGAGACCGCCGGGGTGCCAAGAGTGGGATGAACTTCGTTGGGACAGACCGCCGACCGACCTCCATGGTCCGTCCGTGGATTGGATCCAACTGCCCGCCGCCCACGCGCCCGCCGAATGGCTGGCGTGGGATGAGGCTCTCCTGGAAGCCGCGGAGGCCGCTCCGGACGGGCATCCGCGACCGGAAATGCTGTGGTTCTGGGAGTCCGCGGAACCTTTTATTGTGGTCGGATACGGCCAAAAGATCGCTCTGGAGGTCAATATTAACGATTGCGCCTCCGATTCAGTTCCCATCCTGCGGCGGTGCAGTGGCGGGGGCACCGTGGTCCAGGGACCCGGGTGTTTGAACTACGGATTGATCCTGGAAATCACAGAGGACGGCCCGTGTTCCACCATCACCGGCACGAACGCCACCGTAATGGAACAGCAGCGTCAGGCGCTGGCGGCGCTCCTGGGGGAGACGGTCAAAGTCCGGGGCCACACGGATCTGGCGGTGGAGCGTGGGGGGCGGGAGCTCAAGTTTTCGGGTAACGCCCAACGGCGAAAGCGCCGGACCCTCCTGTTTCACGGAACCATTCTGCTCAATTTCGATCTGGCGCGAATCTCCCGCTGGTTGCACCCGCCGTCCTGGGCGCCGGAATACCGGGCGGGTCGGACCCACGCCGAGTTCGTCACCAACACCGGTTTGCAGCGGGCCGCCGTCGAAGCCGCCCTCGCGCAAGCCTGGGGCGCCACGAAATCCCCGCAGGTCCTGGATCCCAAATTAATCAACCCTTTCCTCGCCCAGCGCTACGGTCGCCCGGAATGGCATGCCGGGCGGTAACCCGAAAGGTGCCTGACACCACAGCCGCCTTTTACCTGAACCGGGAATTGCCAGGCGGTCGCTCACCCCCAAAATACCAGCATGCGCACGCACCAAAGAATCCTCTTGGGCGTCGTCTGCTTGTTCGGCCCCGCACTTTCGTCCCGGGCGGCCGCTCCCACGGCGCAGTGGTCGTGGTCGTTCAACCAATCCGCCTACACCGTAGGCCCCCACGACTCCATTCTGGTTCAGGCGACCGTTTACAACGCCGCCGCTTCCACGGGCCATCTGCGTCCGCCGGGTGTCAGCGCCAGCTTCACGGGCGACTTCCAGAAAATCTATGCCTTCAAGTTCGGCACACCCGGCGTGCCGTTCGGCACCGAGTTTCTGGGGCTGAATCTCGCCCCTGGCGAAAGCTTTCAATTTAACTTCGGCCTGCTGACACCCATTGGCAGCAGCATCGCTCCCGGAACATATCTCGCCGCCCCGGGGTTCCTCAATCTCGACGGCACCCTGCGCGGCGCCGAAAACCGACTGCAGGTCACCGTCGCACCCAAGCCGTCGTCCGTGGCTTTGCTGAGCTTCGCCGGTGTGGCCGGTCTGGTCCTGACCCGCCTGGGTCCTCCCACCCCGTGACTCCGCTCGCGCCATTGTCCCGACGCCACTTCCTGCAGCGAAACGCCAGCGGGGTCGGGTCCTTGGCGTTGGCGTGGATCCTGCGCGAGCAACGGCTATTGGGCACGCCGGCGGCCAAGCCCCGCGATCCGCAGTCCTTCGACCTGAAACCCAAGGTCACCCCCCGGGGCGGACGCGCCCGCGCCATGATCTCCCTCTTCATGCACGGGGGACCGAGCCACATCGATCTCTTCGATCCCAAGCCCGAACTCACCCGGCGCAGCGGCGAGGATTACGCCGGTGAGGTGACCTTCAGCTTTGTCGATCGGGCGAGTAAAAAACTGTTCGGCAGTCCGTGGCAATTCCGCCAACACGGCGAGAGCGGCATGGCGGCGTCCGAACTGCTGCCGCATTTTTCCCGGATCGTCGACGACGTCTGCCTCATCCGATCGATGCACACCGACATCAATGGCCATGAGCCGTCGATCTGGTCGATGAACACCGGCCGCGCGCAACCGGGCCGGCCGGCATTGGGATCGTGGCTCACCTATGCCCTGGGCAACGAAAGTCAGGATCTGCCGGCCTACGTGGTGTTGACGGATCCCGGCGGTCACCCCGTCGACGGCGCGCGCAATTGGTCCAACGGCTGGATGCCGCCCCTGTTTCAAGGCACCGTCGCCCGCGCCCGCGAACCCAGAATTCTCAACCTCGACGCACCCCCCGCGCTCCGTGGCGCCCGACAGCAGGAGAATCTCAGCTTCCTGGCGCAACTGAATCGCGCCCACCTCGCGCGCCACCCCGGTGAAGCGGATCTCGAAGCGCGCATCGCCAGTTACGAACTCGCCGCCCGCATGCAGCTCGCCGCCAAGGAAGCGTTGGACCTTTCCGGTGAGTCGCCGGCAACGAAGAAGCTCTACGGTCTCGATGATCCGGTGACCCAGGAATACGGCACGCGCTGTCTGATCGCCCGTCGCCTCATCGAACGCGGCGTCCGCTTTGTGCAATTGTTCGTGAACGGGCAGATCTGGGACAACCACGAAAACATCCGTGGCGGTCTCGCCGATTGCTGTCGCAAGACGGACCGCCCTTCCGCCGCGCTGGTACTGGATCTCAAAGCGCGCGGGCTCCTCGACACCACGCTCGTCCATTGGGGCGGGGAGATCGGGCGACTGCCGGTCACCGAAAATCACGGCGCCGCTGAAAAAGCCGGGCGCGATCACAATGGCCAGGGCTTCAGCACGTGGCTGGCCGGCGGCGGCGTGCGGGGCGGCACGATTTACGGGGCGACGGATGAGTTTGGCCATCGGGCGGTGGAAAACCCGGTCAGCCCCGCCGATTATCACGCGACCCTGCTGCATTTGTTCGGCTTCGATCACGCCGAATTGGCCTACCAATACAACGGGCAACAGCAGCACCTCACCGACGGCAAACCCTGCCGCGTGGTCCACGAAATCCTCAGTTGAATCCGCCGCCCCCGCCGCCCGCCCGCCTCCACGGGATCATTTCCCCGCGAACTCGATGCCCTTCGGCTCCGGTCGATCTTCCGTGATGATCTTCCAACTCGCGCCCATCTCACGCATCGCCCGATAATCGCGCGGTTGGTAATGGATGGCCAAGTCCGGCGTTTTCCGCGCGGTGCCTCCGGCGATCCGTGATTCCATGGCGGCATCGAGAATTCCCGTGGTCATCAAGGTCCGTTCCACCGGATACGGCGCGCGTCCCTGACGAAAATGCGCCTGGATGGCGTGCGAGAGGGCCTTGAACAGATTGCGATTCTGCCACGGGCCCACGTAGAAACTCGTCGCCCGCGGCCGCGCGTCCCCGGCGAGGCGGGCGGCGAAGTACCAGCGAATGCCCGTGATGCCCGCGCCCAGCATCGTGCCCCGGGTGCCGTCCTGATAACGGATCAAAATGCCGTGCGTCACAAACGGCGCACCGCCTGTCACCGAGGCGCCCGGCCGCAACAGTTCCGTGGCCGCGGGCAGACCGGGAATCGGTTTTGCGGCCAGGGCCGCGGCGGCCAGCTCCGGCGACCACCGTCCTTGCCGCGCCGCTTCCCACAACGCCTCCCCTTCCAGGAATTGCACCTCCGCCACGCCCGTCTCCCCGCCGCGCCGCGCTTCCACCATGGATTGCAGCACTTCCAATCCGTGTATGTCATACGACTCCACGCCGCCGCCGTGTATCGACACCGCTTCCTCGATGCGGGCACCGGGCGGAAGTTCCAGGACCGGCGTCCGTTCCGCCAACGGCACGGAACTCCCCGCCATCAGCGGTATCTTCATGCGCTGCGCCGTCGCGTACATCTCCTGCGCCCAATCCCAGCGATACGACAGATGTTTATCGCTGAACACCGGCACCACCCGACCGCTGTGCTGGAAGGCCGCCACAATTTCGTCGAAGAACCGTTTCCGCGGGTATTCGATCTGCGCCTTCACATTGACCGGATATTTCCCGTGCTCCCCAATCGACAACACGGCGTCGACGGCCAGTCGATCTCCGCCGCAGTTCAAGGCTCCGGCGATGGTGGAATGAACGGGGATGTGATACTTCGCCGAAATGGCCGCGGACAACTCGCCCGCCGGCGCCTGATCGACGTAGAGGCTCACGACGTCCATGTCGGAGGACGTCATGCGGCCGTTGAACAAGTACGGCTCGAGGAAATTCTCCAGGATGACGTGGGCGTGGCTGCGATAGGAAAACTCCGTCACCACCGCGGCCACCCGCAGCCGTCGCGGTCCCGCGGCCCAAGCCGTGGGAGACGACCAAGGCCCCGTCGCCAAGGCCGCCGCAGCGAGTCCGGTTTGCCCGAGAAATTGCCGGCGCGAGTACCCGGCCGAGGAGGAAGTCATCATGGAATTTACGGGCGACAAACTGCGCGGTCGCCTTCACCAAAGCAAAAGTCGAAGTGCGGCCAGCGCGCCCCGAGTGTGGGACAAAAATCCTCCAGCCGTCGCCGGGGTCGGAGAGCGGGAGGGGTATCAGCATGGCTGGCGAGCCGGTGCCAAAACGGCACCACCACCCCTGCGTACCAGGTTCAAAGTCGCCCCACCAACACCGTGCCAGGTTTACTGCCGCAGGTAAGTGGTGCCACGCTCCCTATTCCCCCCGCGCGCCAGATAGGGTGGCAGGTTCAC